>JAEZHM010000082.1 GCA_023416585.1 Bacillota bacterium | reverse complement strand
CATTCCGAACACAGAAGTTAAGCCCTTCAGCGCCGATGGTACTTGGCTGGACACGGCCCGGGAGAGTAGGACGTCGCCGGATTCCATAAAGAGCATCTGAGAAATCAGATGCTCTTTTTTTGTTCATTGTATGATTTACTAATTACAGTAATCAATATATAGAGGTGTCTATGAATTCGATCGTATGGAATAAAGCAAACTCCGCACGCAGTCATCCTGAGGAACGAAGAGACGAAGGATCTTGGCGCAGTGTGTTAAAACAAGATCCTTCGCTTCGCTCAGGATGACAGTAGGCCTGATTGGCTTTGCTACCATAAGTAAAACAAACTCCGCACGCAGTCATCCTGAGGAACGAAGAGACGAAGGATCTTGACGCATTGTGTTATAACAGATCCTTCGCTTCGAACAGGATGACAGTAGGCCTGATTGGCTTTGCTTCCATAAGTCAGATGGTGTCGCAACTTATGGTAGCTATGGCGAATGAACCCACCCTGTTCCCATTCCGAACACAGACGTAACGTTCACTCGTTGCAACGCATAGCACATGCTGCGGTATCTTCTCCGTGCTGCCGCATCATAAAACTTCGCCGCAGCGCTGCTACGATTACAGCCTTGTTCCTTGCAGCATGTAAAATCTACTTTCAGCCTGCGCTATGCTTTACGTCTCATTCGCTTCTCATCTGGCTCAATCGTCGCACTATTTACTGCCGGTCGCATTGCTTGTTTCGCCAGCCTCCTCCGCCTCGCTTTATCCGCCACAGGCATTGCTTCGGCCGCGGAGGCCTATACGTGTTGGTACGGTTACCAATGCAATAGTTTGTCTTGGGAATGTGAACCATATATGGTATAATTTCAATAGTTTCTGAAAAGAAGTTGGTACGGCTCTGGTATTTGACCTGGTTCGATAAACGAAGAGAGTCCAAAAGATATTGATTTGAAGTTGAGGATGCATATGCGTGAACACAATATGGATCACCACCCCGAACATCTCCATGAACATAACTCTGATCATAGCCCCGCAAAATGCATTGAGATAGTACCAATTTTTAGCAGCATTACCTATCAGGAGATGCTTGAGATTGCAGCGATTACTACTAACAAGACCTATCAGAAGGGCGATATGATCTACACAGAAGGGGATAAAGGCGAGAGACTGTATGTGATCCATAAAGGGAAGGTAAAGATTTCCCGGATTAGCTTTAGCGGAAAGGAACAGGTCATACGAGTGCTAGGGCCCGGTGAATTCATGGGAGAGCTCTCTGTGTTTAACCCGAAGCCCATGACAGATAACGCAGAAGCACTCGAAACCTCCACCATGTGCATTATTGAGGGTGGAAAGCTTAAGGAACTGATGAGCAGAACACCGTCGATCACCATGAAGGTCATGGAAGAATTAAGCCGGAGGTTGGAGACGGCGGAGACATTAATCGAGGACATTAACCTGCATTCAGTCGAGCAAAGGCTAGCACATGTACTGATTCGGTTATCGAATGGTAAAAAAGAGATCACGCTTAATATGAAAAAGGGAGATATGGCATCCCAGATTGGTATGAGCCAGGAAACCCTTAGCCGGCAGCTCGCCGCGTTTCAGGAGAACGGACTCATTGAACTGAAAGGGCAGCGGACCATCCATATCATAGATAGGGAAGGGCTTGGTGAGTTTTTATCGATATAACAAAGGGAAGCCGCCGAATAGATTTCAAGACGCATACGCTTTTTACGGATTCAGTAAAATGAAATACATAAATAGTAATTATATGAGACATAAACACCGCTGACCCTGAGAAATGGGGCAGCGGCTTTTTATATGGAGCATTCATTCTGCCCTGTAGAAGACCTCGTTATATATACCGGAAATAAGGTTTCGGAATAGTGCTTCGCCAGGGAAATCAATTGCCTCGTTTTCATTTTCATTTTCTTGCAAGATAAAACTGAATTTTGACCTGCGTCAAAGTACTCATAAAATATACCGGATATAATGACCTCATCAAAAAGAGGAGGTATAAGCAATGACGAAAATCGGGGACCAATGGGATGGGCAATGAACCGGCGAGCAAGCAACCATCCGGCATAATCAACAAAATCAGACGACGAAAAAATTAGCAGGAGGAGAAGCCATGAAAACCATATCAGTCTATCCTAAATCTCTGAGAGGATTTGCAGCTTTCCTGATCTTAATGATGCTGATGTTGTCGCTGCCGCTGTCCGCGAGCGCACACTGTGACACGATGGATGGTCCTACCGTGGCTGACGGCTATAAAGCGATTGAGAACAAAAATGTTAACTACATCCTCAAGTGGGTGCAGCCGGAATATGACGAGGAACTGACCAGCATTTTTGACCTTGCGATGAAGGTAAGGGAACAGAGCCCCGATGCCAAGGAGCTCGCAGAAAAGTATCTTTTTGATAATCTTGTACGGATTCACAGAGCCGGCGAGGGGGCGCCGTTCACCGGAGTCAAGCCCTCAGGTACCCCCATCGATGAAAAGGTTTTGGCCGCTGACAAGGCGATCCAATCAGGGGACCTCACCAACCTAGAAAGCATGATGGAAGATGAGGAGCTGCCCGAACTCCGCGAAAGATACAAGAATGTAATGCTCAAAAAAGATTTTGATGTAAACGATATTGAAGCCGGCCGTGAATACATTGAAGCCTATGTAATGTTCTTCAAATATGCCGAGGGCGAGGAAGCCCATTCAGACCACGGATCCGCGGATACCCATGAGACAGAAAACCACCCATGAAACTGCGGATGCTTATGTGATTCTTAAGTAAAAAACTTGGCTATTGCTTACCAACCAATAACTAATGACGCATGGTGACCGCAAGAGTATGTCATCGCCGGATACCAAATAGAGCATTTGTTAAAGCAGATGCTCTACTTTTGATGTTTTTGACATTATTGTCTTCCCAGTGAGGAACATGATTGATTGCTAAATCCATTCATCTTTGCCTGAAAGCCGTAGGGGAGGTTATTCATGCGCATCTACGGCATTGTTTGTTATTGGATTTTCTGCCGGAGGCTGTGATTGGCAAACTCACTGATCTTATCCGAGGACCGTGCAAATTATTCTAGCAGCCGTACACAAAACAACACTTTAATTATATGGCTTCTGTAATAGAAATACCGTAAGTGCTCGTTTATGTTTATTTGATTTTTGATAATGTAAATAGCTTTATTGCCCTTGACAACAAAGCATGCAAAGCGGTACGATGCATCAAGGACCCAAATTTCACGGGCCATGAGGCTAACGGAATATATTTATTAATGGAAAGAGCAAAGATGCAGAAAAACTTAATGCTATTGAAGAGATACTTTTATTTGAACAACATACGTTTTCAAACAGACAGTCCATCTTTAAAAGAACTCTATCAACAATTTATTACGATCGCGTGGCCCGCAACAGTTGAGGGTGCGCTGCTCAGTGTGATCAGCTCTGCTGATACCATGATGGTTGGAACAATAGGTCCAGCAGCAATAGCTGCCGTCGGCCTGACAAGCCAGCCACGCATGATCCTACTGGTCCTGGCCCAGTCGCTTTGCGTTGCCACCACAGCGCTGGTGGCCAGGCGCAGGGGTGAGGATGATCAGAACGCAGCCAACGCCGTCCTCAAGCAATCCATATTTATGGTGACGATACTTGGCGTGATTATGTCCCTTGCAGGATATTTCTGGGCGGAACCATTTATGAAGCTTGCAGGCGCCAATGAAGATACGCTTCAAATGTCGGTAGATTATTTCCGCATCATTTCCGCCGGCCTTGTTTTAAATTGCTGGCTGCTGTGCATATGCGCTGCCATGCGAGCCATTGGAAAGACGCGGGTAACAATGGTGACCAATATAACGGCCAACCTTGTCAATATCGTTTTGAATTATCTGCTTATCGGCGGAAATTTCGGCTTTCCGAGACTGGGTGCGAAAGGCGCAGCCATTGCAACAGTCATAGGCACCGGGGTAGCTTGCGTGATCGCTTTTTTCTTTGTGGCAAAGAAAGACGGCTATTTACGCTTGCGCATTTTTGAAAAATTCCGCTTTGACAGTCAAACGATGAAAGGGCTTTTCTTTGTCGGTTCATCATCAATGGCAGAATCGGTCTTTTTGCGTATTGGTTTTCTAATTACCACAAAGATGATAGCGAATATCGGCACGGCAGCTTTTGCGGCATATCAGATCACATCTCAGGTCACCAACTTGTCCTTTACATTAGGTGACGGCATTGCATCAGCAGGGGCTGCGCTGGTTGGACGCAGCCTGGGAGCAAAACGCATGGACCTGGCAATGGCCAATGTAAGGATTAGCCGAAAGCTGGCTGTGGTAATCTCCATCGCGCTTATGATTGTTCTTCTGTTCCTGCGTGATGCCATACCAGCGCTATTTACAAATGAAGAAGAAATTATCTCTGGTGTTTCTTTGTCGCTTATTGTTGTTCTTATAGGAGTATTGCCTCAGAACGGACGAGTAGTGTATTCGGGATGCCTTCGCGGCGCGGGGGATGCCCGCTATGTGGCTGGCTGCTCACTGCTCAGCGTGACGATACTGAGGCCCTTGTTCACATATTTCTTTTGTTATCCTATGAACACACTTTTTCCTGTATTGCAGTTTTCAATCACCGGCCCATGGCTGGCATTCGTGCTGGATGCGTTCATACGTGATATTCTTTATTCGGGCCGGATAAGAAGGGAAAAGTGGATGTATATAAGAATATGAAATGTTCCCTATTGTCTGCAAAAATACTTTGAGGAGTTTATTGTTGTTATGCCCAAATCGACTTATATATTGATCGTACTATGCGGATTTACAGTTGCTAACCTGATATCCTTCTTATTGATGCGGCACGATAAACGCTGTGCCCAAAGGGGATTGCGCCGCGTGCCGGAATCAAAACTGTTCCTTGCAGCAGCCTGCTTTGGCGGTTTAGGCGGTTTATTAGGTATGCACCTTTTGCGGCATAAAACGAAGCATTGGTATTTTCGAGTCTTCTTCCCATTGATGCTGGCAATACAGGTAATTTTACTTGGATACGGCATATATGCATTGTTGAGGTAAAATGATAATTTGCTCTTTCGCCGATGTTTTGCATCGGTGTTTTTTTGCATGCCTATGGAATTAATGTGTGCAGGGTTCATCTTGTGATAAAGCATATACAGATATTAACATTCCCATATATTACAACTATATAAAGGGAAACGGTGTGATATAATGGTATAAATTAAGAAAAGGAGTCAAAATATGAAGAAAAGATTACGTATGTTTATAACTTTTATGATGATCTTTGTTCTTGCTATATGTCAACTACAAGTTCCAGTAAAGGCTGAAAAAGCTTCAAACTCTGCCGCAGAGGAACTCTTCTCTGAAGAAAATAAGTCTGTAGGGAAAGAAAGCAGCATCTATGACGCATTCTTTTCTTATTTATCTACACGCGACAGCACCTTGTCTATGAAAACCTGGTCAGGCGTGCAGACTTTTCTTGCGAAAGTGGAGATCGGTGAAACGCTGAGCCTTGAGGAAGCCACGTTCCTAAGATCACTGTCGGCTTATGAGTATGCCTTCTTGCGCTGCCTGAATGAAATGGATTCAAGCGAGGAGCAGGCTGAGAAACTCATCGGTATCTTTTCGTCAGCCGTTCAGGAAGGGAAAAGTGCGCCCGTGTTTGAACAAAATTCCGCGTTGCCCTCCGCAATGCGAAACGCACTTGAGGTTTTTAACCTGAAGCTGGAAGATACATTCCTCCCTGTTGATGATACATTCGCCATTACCATCGTGAGCACGCCTGGCGGTGAAATTCTGGTAGATGAAGTAGATGCCCGGCATACGCTGACCAACACATTTTTATACCAGCTCTTTGCGCCGCAAAGCCGGGAAGCCACCGTTCCTTTCCTTGATACAATGAAGGACGCGATGCTTCTGGAAGGCACAGCCGAATCCTGGCTTCAACTAAAAAATGCTTGCGTCGCAGCATTTGGCGGGCAAGACGATTCGCAAAAGGCGCTGGAACAGCTTGCCTCTTTCGTTAGTGATAAGTTTGGCACGGCCGTAACGCTGGAGGAATCAGATACAGGCACATTTTTGTCTCTTGTACCTGATTCGGCTGCTAATGTGGAAGAAACCTCGACTCCCAGGCTGACCAGGAAGCCCACCAAGACGCCAGACAATACGGATAGGCCGGGTTCACCCACCCAAACACCCAGTCCGGCCACTTCTACTCCAATACGTGCAACAGTCACGCCCAAGCCGACACCTTCCAATCCCTATCTGATTTATATATCCAAGGCAAGCTACACCATCGCCATCCTGGGTCTTGACTCAAACAATGAATATACCAGGGTTGTCCGTCAATTTTCTACCGGTATAGGCAAGGCCGGCCAAACGCGTGCCGGAACCTATACCATTGAATCCAAGGAACGCTGGCATTCCTGGAACGGCAACGCATATTCTCCCTACGCCAGCAAGCATTCCGGCGGGCTGTACATCCACGGGCCGTTGTACAGCGCAAAAGATTCCAATAAAATGCTGCCGGGCAGTTATAACGAAATAGGCACATCCTGCTCTGCAGGCTGCCTGCGCACCACCTGCTCGGCTGCCGCATGGGTCTATTACAACTGCCCGGTAGGCACAAAGATCATCATCGCCAATGATTCCAAGTATGAGGTGCCACATCCCAACAGAATAGACAGCACCCAGACATATGATCCCACCGATCCGGGCGCTTCTCCCGAAATCCCCATCACAGGTTTTTCTTTGGGAAAATCAACAGTTAATATGGTTGTAGGTGAAACGCTGAAAATCGCCGTATCGAACATTCAACCCAGCGACAAAACGACGGAAGGATTTAAGTATACCTCCGAAAACGCCGATATTGCGACTGTCAGTACCAGCGGCACCATTACGGCAAAGAGTGAAGGTACCGTCAAGATCAAGGTCGCGGCAAATGATGTGAACGGCATTTACCGCATCCTTACGGTTACTGTTGTACAGCCTGTAACGCCTACACCCGCACCGACGGAGTCAGCGTCGCCGGAGCCGTCTCCCTCCGTGGAACCGACGCCATCCACCGAACCGACTTTGGCGCCCACGCCGGAACCTACAGCAACGCCGGAACCTACAGCAACGCCTGAACCTACGGCTGAACCTACCCCGACGCCGGAGCCTGTGCCAACGCCAGATTCCAGCTTAAAGCCCTAAAGCAGTGTTGCGTCTACCTGGTCATCTTCCTATAGTACGTCAGGGATCATAAGACAGATGCTGATCATAAATTAAAAAACAAAGGAATGATATATATGAAGTTACATTTCCTTCTCATTCTGCCATTCTTGATGTTGTTTGCAACCGCCGGAAGCGCTCTGGCAGAGAAACCTGCCGCTTTCATCCCGCCTTTGCCTGGTGAAAACATGTCTCTTGAAAAAGATATGGGGCTGCTTTTAAATGGCACGTGGTACCCCATATTGAACGACATTCATGCGCTGCATGTTGCCCTGGGGGAACCGAACGCATTGAATGCTGCACCAAGCTGTGTATTTGTGGGTGAAGACAAGGAGTATGTTTACGAAGGCCTGACTGCTTTTACAAACCCCGTGGGTGAGCAGGATATCTGGTTTGAGATGCAATTGACCAACAATACATACACCACCTCCCGCGGCATCCGCGTTGGCGACACGCTGGAAATGCTGAAAAATGCCTATGGCGGCAGGTGCTACTGGGAAGGGGATACCATCCTCACCTATTCTGTTTCCGGTATTGAAGGCGATTATGCCAGCCCCTGCATCATGTTCGAGATCGTGGATGATGTCATTGTCTACATTGACATCTACTACCCCACCAACGTTACGGCACAGGCAGCGCCCTGATACAAAAAAGTATGCGCACAGGCGGAGGTGCTTGGACGGCATGGTTTTCAGCTCGGTTCTGTTTGTCTTTCTGTTCCTGCCGGCGGTATTCCTTGCCAACCTGAGGCTGCCCTGCCGCGTCAGCAATTATTTTTTGCTGATTGTAAGCATTCTGGCATACGCGTGGGGCGAACCCGTCTATGTTCTTCTTTTGATTGCCTGTGCCTTAGTGAATTATCTTTTGTCGCTAGGCTTCTGTAAGGTTAAAAGCCGAAAAGTGCTATTGACCGTCACCGTCATTTTAAACATCGGCGTACTATGCATGTACAAGTATGCCGACTTACTTATTGGCACTGTCAACACTTTGCTAAAGACAAACATCCCGCTTACAGGCATTCCGCTGCCCATAGGAGTCTCTTTTTTTACGTTCCAGGCCATGAGCTATTCCATTGATGTTTACCGGGGAGTCAATCTGCCTCAAAGAAACTTTGGGAAACTGCTGCTCTATATCTCCCTGTTTCCGCAGCTCATTGCAGGGCCTATCGTCAATTACCATGACATCGAAGCCTCCCTTAATGACCGTAAGGTGAATCTTGAAGAGGCTGCCAAAGGTATCCGCCGGTTCATCATAGGCCTTTCCAAAAAGCTGCTAATAGCCAACGTGCTGGCGGTGATTGCGGATCAGGTGTATGATGTGCCGGCGGGCGGGCTTAATGCTCCCTTGGCCTGGATGGGCGCTTTGGCTTATGCTGCACAAATATACTTTGACTTTTCCGGTTATTCCGACATGGCCATCGGCATGGGCCACATGCTGGGCTTCACCTTTCTGGAGAACTTCCAGTACCCCTATACAGCATCCTCCCTCCGTGTTTTTTGGCAAAGGTGGCACATCAGCCTGTCCACATGGTTCAGAGAGTACGTATACATCCCTTTGGGGGGCAACCGGAAGGGCAGATGGCGCACAGGGCTTAACAGGCTGCTGGTGTTTTTTCTCACGGGACTTTGGCACGGCGCGGAGTGGACATTTGTGATATGGGGATTAGGGCACGGAGTTTTGCTTATGTTGGAGACATATGGAATCTTGCCGGTTGACAAACTGAAGCCGCGTTTTAAATGGCTTGGCAACCTGTACGTTCTGATGGCCGCGGTTTGCTTGTTTGTATTTTTCCGTGCCGGTTCCTTTGCGCAGGCCCTTTACATATTAAAGAGCATGTTTGTTGGCTGGTATGTCACGGCCGCCCAGCAAACACTTATGGCAAAACTGCTTACACCGCACGCTCTGATCGTATTTGTTGCCGTGATAATCGGATCCACACCCTTTATAAAAATGGTGGAGGAGCATTTAAAGCATCGTCCGCGTCTGAATATTGCCGCCAGCGGAGCCGCTTATGTCATGACGCTGGCATTGCTTTTTGTTTGCGTTGTTTCTCTTACAGCATCAGCCCATAATCCGTTCATCTATTTCAGATTTTAGGAGACGAGCATAATGACGCGTCTTTTGAAAATAACCTACTGCATCCTTTTCCTTATGATCAGCGCAGTCTGCGCGCTTGCCATGCCGTTTTACGAAAACGATGGATCCTCACAAAAGCGTGCTCCGGCGGAATTTCCCAAGCTGATCGCGCAAAACAAGCTGAATCTGTCTTTCCCAAAGGAGTTTGAAGATTGGCTGCAAGACCATATCGCATGGCGTGATGAGCTTGTCACCCTTCGAAGCAGGGCGCTTGCAGGCCTACAGACTTCGTCTGATAAGCAGGTGATCTTAGGTGAAGACGGCTGGCTGTATTTTCAGGAGACTGTGCCCGATTTTACAGGAGACGGTGCGTTCACCGAAAACCAGCTGTACAGATTGAGCACGGTCATGCGCGTGATGAATGATGCTCTTGAACGCAAAGGCATCCCTTTCCTTGTGGCGATTGCGCCCAACAAAAACACAGTGTACCCTGAATATATGCCGGCGGATTACCCGAGACGCAGCGGCCCAAGCAACGCCGAGCGGCTGCAGGCTTTACAGACAGCGCATTATGTAGACCTTACGTCTATATTGAAAAACCAGCCACGGCAGGAGCGCTTGCTGTACCACAAAACTGATACGCACTGGAATAACTACGGCGCGCGCCTGGGGGCATTCGCACTGCTTTCCGCGCTTGCAGAGATTACGAAAACAAGTGCTGCCTTACCCGATCTTGCAGGGGAAGGTACGATGCGCCGTGATTGGACCGGGGATTTGAGCCAAATGCTCTATCCGGCCAATACGCCTAAGGATGACCAATTCTATTTCAGTGACACGGAACCTGTCTATACCCTCAAGGGCCGGATGCGCTCCCCGGAGGAACTGAGTATCACCACCGTGGGTGGAAGAACCGGTTTCAACCTATTGGTGCTTCGGGATTCTTTCAGTAACGCGCTGATTCCCTATTTTTCCAATGCATTTTCCAATGTACAGTACAAACGCCAAATGCCGCTGCCATTGCTGGAAACTGAAAACATCGATGCGGTAGTACTGGAAATCGTGGAGCGTCGGCTTCCAGAGCTATTATCCGGTGCGCCTATGATAATGGCACAGTCGAGCCGTGCATGGGAGAACACGGGAGGCTCATCGGCCGTTTACGCGTATGCTGCTCCTATAGGCGATTGCGTACGTGTGTGGGGCGCCGCGTTAGGTACGGTTGACAGGATCAGGGAATGCACCGTTTCCATCACGGCCGGGGACGGCAGCTTATACTATCGCGCATTTCCCGTATGGGAGTCGAAATATGCTGAAGAACTTGGCATTTGCAACGCAAATCAGGATGGCGCATTTTCCTTGCTGCTGCCGGAACTAAAGCCGGGTGCGCAGATCCAGGTCCGCTTTACCGGGGACAGCGTTTTGCTGACGAAGTCGGCCTCCATTGTATGGATCAATGAGTGATCTATCAAAAACTCTTTCCATTCATAAAACAAATGCTTCACGATAAAAATAGGTCATAATCCAATCAATAAGAAAGGAATGTATTTGAACTCCCCCGTCCTAAATACAAATTGCCGCCATGCACGCATTGCAGGAAGTGTTTGAACTGATAGAATACCATCTGCTTAAGGATGAAAAGCCGTCCAGCTTTTTAAGCAGTTTATCCGGAAAGCAGGAGTTTCAGGAATACCCCTTCAGTTTTTTGCTTGATTTGAAAGGTACGGAGCAGTCACCAATCTACCATCCGGAGGGCAACGTTTGGAACCACACCATGCTGGTGGTGGATGAGGCTGCCGACCGGAAAAATCAAAGCAAGGATGAAAGGGCCTTCATGTGGGCCGCATTGCTTCACGATATTGGCAAACCGGCCACAACGAGAAAACGGAAAGGCAAAATTACATCCTACGATCATGACAAGGCAGGCGCCAAATTGGCAAGGGAATTCCTGTCCCTTTTTTCGGAAGATAAACAGTTCATCGACCACGTATACTCTTTGATTCTTTTTCACATGCAAATCCTGTACGTTGTAAAAGGCCTGCCATTTGCGGACATATCAGGGATGAAAGCCTTTGGTGAACTTAACGAAATCGCTTTGCTTGGCCTGTGCGACAGGCTTGGCAGGCTTAACTATCATAGAGAAGATGAGGAAAAGAATATCCAATTATTTTTGAAAAAGGCGAAATAGGAGAGCTTCGATCTTATTAGGGCTATTTCTTTTGTAAAATTCTATTTAAAGATGATGTTCTTTTATAGTTGGATGTGGAAAATGTTCAATTTCCTTCAACAATTAGTTGTTATTGCCTAAAAAAGGAGATATAATATAAATTAGCAAATGCTTGCCAATTTTCAACACTTGTTACGGAGGCATTGCGTGAGCAGATCAAAACGAAAATGGGCAGGCATTGTTGCCATCACATCAGTCATCGCATTGCTTACGGCTTACTTTCCCTTGCAGGAAATAAGCCGGGCTACCATCACGTATCGTCAGGCAGATGAGAAGAACTCGGCGGCTGCCAATTATCTGGTGGATCAAACCGAATATATTCACGAAAGCGGCTTGAAACAAACAGGACAGACGGTAGAAAGTTTCCTGTTTGGCCCGACTACAGCGGAAGACTATTACCGTTTGGCCAGTGCCCGCATAGCGCGGGAGAATTTTCCGGAAGCGCTGAACTATGTGGACAAATGTCTTCAGCTGTACAAGGGTACAGATTCTGGAACGCTTGCTGATTTATGGCTGAAAAAGGGGTGCCTGTGCGCTATCCTTGGTGATCACCAGGCCGCGCTTGATGGCCTTGACCAGGCGCTTACATTTTACCCCCAATCTTCAGATGCATATCTGGTGAAAAGCCAGGTATACGTCGAAATGGAGAAAAACCAGCAGGCGCTGGAAAGCATGAAGCATTACTTCGAGCTGGCTCCCGAATCGGATGATTATCGTATGACGCTGGCTCAATTGATGATGACCCAAGGCGATGTTTCAGGTGCCCAGGAGCAACTCACTTATCTTGTAAACAAGGGTCTGGCAGATGCGCAGGTATATGGATTAAGAGGGGCAGGATATTTTCAGACCGAAGTCTATTCTCTGGCGGAAGCGGATTTTACACAGTGCATCGACTTGGGTGGCGCTACCAAAGACATTTACTATTACCGCGGAATCTGCCGCATGATGGCCGAAAAATACCGGGAGGCCGCGACGGACTTTGAAAGCGCTGCATCTTACGGCAAGACCGATACTGTATATCTTCAGGCGCTTTGCCGCTATCAGGCGGGGGAGTATGAAAAAGCGCTTCCGCTTTTGACAGCTCTTGTGAACGATGGCAGCAAGGATGAAAATGTTTACTTTTATCACGGCGTATGCTGTATGAAAACAGAGGACTATCCAGCAGCAATTAGAAGCCTTACTCAATCCATAGAAAAGGGCGAAATGGTACAGGCAAGCTATTATAACCGGGCGATGTGTTATGTCAAACAAAACGATTTGGAATCTGCCCTGAAAGACTTTGAGATTGCCGCAAAAAGCGGGGACGACGAGGAAATCAAAAAACTGGCAAACGATGTTTTGAATCAGGCAAAAGCAGTTCAAAAATAACCATGTCACAATTGAAATAGCGAAGCGGACGGACAAAGAAAGTGGTTGCTGTTATGAAGAAAAGAATAAGAGGCAGTCGGAAAAGCGCTTGGATGCGCAATGCGGGCCGGGGTATGAGTTTGGTGCTTACCCTGATGCTTTTATTGGTGTATCCATGCCGCGTTATTGCCCAGGATGCAAACGGTGGAGACGTGACACCCGCGCCTGTTCTGGTAGAATCCATAGAACGGACCGAAGTCGAAACCGAGCCGCCTGCGCAGATACCGTCTGCCACTCCTGAACCGTCCGTAACGCCGGAACCCTCCGTGACACCGGAACCGTCTGCAACGCCGGAGCTGTCTGTTGCGCTTGAATCTTCTATACCTCCGGAATCTTCAGTAACGCCAGAGCCTTCCGTAACGCCGGAACCTTCAGTAACGCCGGATCCTTCCGTAACTCCGGAACCTTCCGTAACGCCAGAGCCTTCCGTATCGCCGGAACCTTCCGTAACGCCGGAGCCTTCCGTAACGCCGGAACCTTCTGTAACGCCGGAGCCATACGTAACGCCGGAACCTTCCGTAACGCCGGAACCCTCCGTAACGCCGGAACCC
>JAEZHM010000144.1 GCA_023416585.1 Bacillota bacterium | reverse complement strand
CTGTTGCACCAGTAGCTCCCGTAGCACCTGTTGCGCCAGTATCACCTTTCGGACCCTGTTCTCCAGTTGCACCGACAGGTCCCTGTTCGCCCGTATCGCCCTTGGGTCCAGTAGCACCAGTCTCGCCCTGCGGTCCCGTAGCGCCTGTGGCACCCGTTTCGCCAGTTGCACCTGTTGCGCCTGTCTCGCCTCTAAGTTCAGCTTTCTGTTCTTCCGTAAGGTCATCGAACGTGAGTGATGCACCAGTATCACCCTTCGGACCAGTTTCACCCGTAGCGCCAGTTGCACCCGTTGCTCCAGTAGCACCTGTGGCACCAGTAGCACCTGTGGCTCCTGTTGCGCCAGTTGCACCTGTTGCTCCCGTATCGCCCTTTGCAATAGTGAGAAGAAGTTCTTGATAAGTTAACGGAGCTCCCATGTTTTCCTCCAAGTTTTAAATTCCATTTCCTACGCAGTTCTAACCCATCTGTTTATAACTCGGTATGCGCACATGTTGTTGTGGGCACTTCCCGAGGCATTTGCCTGGTTAGGGAACGTGATAGAACCTTCTCCGTATCCATCATAGCTACCACCATTGGTGATTTGCCCGCTCCATAGACCCCAGTTACCATTAACCGTACATGAGCCATACGTTGCACCAGCACTTTTGTTACCTGGCATTATGAAACCGCCACGACATGTATGAGTGTGCGACGGGTAGTTTGTTAGTGCAATGGATACACTTTCTGCACCACCAGTCTTTCCTACCGTATCGAAGTCTTCGTCGTTTTCATCCTTGCTGACCATTACATATCCAAGCCCAGTTCCGCTGTCATGGTTTAGTTCCCATGTTCCTCCTATTGATACGTTAGGGTCAAAGGCGGTGTCTATCGTTTCGATTATGTGACCGACTGGGAAAAAATCAAGTGCATTGAAATCCATTATGCGGTCCTCCTGAATCGACGTACAATTATGTACGGTTGCCTGTTTTCGTGTGCTCCACCTCCTCCAAAGTAGGTTGTGTTATATGCACCTAGTCCATAAAATGAACTTATGTAACGGTCCGAGTTAGAGTACGTGTTCCACTTGCGTGTAATCTTTGTGTTTCCACGTGTAGACGGGGCGCCTCCACCACTATTACTTGGAACCATTGTTCCAGTATGTGTATGCGCTGGTGTTTCCGCAGTGGTCAGTGTATGTGTGTTTTCACCACCTGTCTCGTTAGGCGTGTGATTACCCCATTTGGCTATAAGGACCCTATCTTCGGTTTCCTCAACCCATGTTCCGAACCATCCAGCGGAAGCAGGGTCGAACGTTGTATCGGATGTCTCGTAATATGAGCCAACAGGCCTAAGCAAATCAAATAGTTCTTCAAGAGTCATTATGCTATCCTGTGCCATCTTACACAAACGATGTAAGGTTGAAGGTTGTTGTGCGCTGTTCCGTTACCAGCACTAGAAGGTGTCATTGTTGCATCATAGATGCGGTCATAGTGGAATGAATTACCCCATGACATGTTCCAGTAGCTTGTACAAGTTGTGTTTCCAAATGAGCCGTTCTTGGAAGTCTGCAAGGTGACGCCAGAGCCAGAATGCCTATGTGAAGGAACTTCTGCTTCTATAAGAGAATGCGCCTTTTCACCTCCAGTTGTTCCGATGTCGGAACTGTTAGAAGAGTTCATCGTCATGAGACCAGGGGTATCCTGTACCCATGTTCCGACAAATTCGACATTGGGGTCAAACGAGTCGGACATGCTTACGTAATAGGAACCGACGGGGTAGACAAGCTCGTATACCTCATCCTTTGTAGGTTCACTACTGGAAGGAAGGCCGATGAGCTGTCTACGCCCAAGAGCCTTCAAGAAATGTCCCATGAAAGTAAACACCGCCATAATCACCCCTAGTTACTTGCTACTCGGTTTACACCGATTACTTTGTACACTTTACCACGAGTATTTACGGCATCACCAGACGACATGTTGCTACCTGCATATCCAACAAATGCACCATTATACCACGTATAAGTATTACCAGAACGTGAATAGTTAATGCACCACATGTAGAAGTCTTTTCCCTCGCCATACGTGTGCGGGCTTAAATATGATAATGACATGTAATTTGAAAACCCATCCGTCATCACAACATTGGAAACTGCCTTAACACCGTTGCCTACCTCTACAACAACTTTAAGATACTCAAAGTTCTCGATTGCCTCAGAAGTAGAGAATGATAGCACTGAACTATCACTTGAAAACAGCACGGTTTCATCAAGCGAAGCAACTACGTTGTTTGCATTGACGGTAAGCTTAATACCATTTCCAGCAACAAGAGGAAGAGAATCAACTTCAAGAACATCCTGTCCGTCGCTGTCTACAAACTGCAAGCCGTCGCCAGGAATGAAATCGCCTGGGTCGCCTTTTTCACCTGTTGCACCCGTGGCACCAGTTGCACCAACTGGGCCCGTTTCACCCGTAGCACCTGTGGCACCCGTAGCGCCAGTTTCACCTGTATCGCCTTTCGGACCAGTTGCACCTTCTGGACCAGTCTCGCCTTGAGGGCCTGTTGCGCCCGTGGCTCCCGTCGCACCAGTTTCACCCGTAGCGCCAGTAGCTCCCGTAGCACCCGTCTCGCCTTTAAGTTCAGCCTTCTGTTCTTCGGTTAGGTCAGCCCAAGTCAATGCCGCACCAGTGTCGCCTTTCGGACCAGTTGCGCCGACAGGACCTTGTTCACCCGTATCGCCCTTAGGTCCTTGGGGACCTTCTGGACCTGTATCTCCCTTCG
>JAEZHM010000110.1 GCA_023416585.1 Bacillota bacterium | reverse complement strand
GGATGTTGGCCGAGGTCGTAACGATGGGGCCGAACTCCTCGATGAGCCTGAGAGCGATGGGATGGTCTGGAATTCTGAGGCCGATCTCGTTGGTGGAAGCGGTCAGGATGTCTGGCACCACCGGCCGCTTTGGCAGGATGAGGGTGAGAGGGCCAGGCATGAAAGTCTGGACCAGCTTGCGGGCTTGGTCGTCCATGGTGGCCAGGCTCTCCATCTGTTTGAGGTCCTTTACTGCCAGGGACATGGCCATGTCGAAGGGGCGGCGCTTTGACATATAGATCCGCTTCACAGCGGTCTCGTCGAACGGGTCGCACCCTAACCCGTACACCGTCTCGGTCGGGTACACGACCAAGCGGCCGCCGGTGAGCTCGGACACGATATGCTTCATCTTCTTATCTGGGATCCGCAGGACCCCGTTCTTCTCCACGCACTTGATGGTCTCCATCAGTATTCCCCAAGGTATCTTAACGCATCGCGAATTTGCTCGGCACCGTCACCCAGAGCGCTGGGGCCATGACCGGGATAGAGGTCCTTGACATCCAGCAACATCAGCTTGCGAATCGATGATGCCAGCATGCTGTGGTCCCCGGTGGCGAGGTCCCACCGCCCCACACCGCCTGCGAATACGGTATCCCCAGATAACAGTATCCCGTTAGCTTGGTCGTACAGGCAGATGCCGCCGATAGTATGGCCGGGCGTGTGAATCACGACGAGGTCGTGGTCTCCGGTGCTCAGGATCTTCCCGTCCTCCAATGACTGGACCTTTGCAGGTTCGGGAGACCGCATGAACATGGTGGCCTCTGTTCCTCTGGCTGATCCTTCTCGTACCGGCCCGGCATCGAGCTCGTAGCCCAGCACGGGGGCGTTGAACTCCCGAGATAGCTGGGCTGCCCCTCCCACATGGTCGAAGTGGCGGTGGGTCAGCACGATGCCGGCCAGAGGCGTGCCGTCCAACAATTTTCTCACCTTCTCGGCAGTACGGTTGTAATTAGCTCCCGTCCCGGCGTCGATGAGTAAGGGCCTGTTCCCTGAGACCAAGTATATATTGCAATCAAAACCCGCCCCTGGGAACATATGGATAGGCATTCAGATTTGGGAAGAATACGCAGCTATTTAGATTTTCTTAACTATTGAAAATCGTGAACCGCCAGTCCCAACGGAGAGGGCTGACCCTGGGCACGGGGGCCAATGCCCCTCCCGATCGCCCGGTCCGCCACCTCCCTGCGCAGGTATTATCGTACGACTGGCTATAGGCGGCGCTGATTCTCTATATATTATATGATATAGAGCAGGGACCTTCGACAGGACCGATACCGGTCTCCAAAGGTATTTGTTTGACAATCGACGTTATCACTATCCCGCCTGGGACCTGCTTGCCTATGGGCAATCAGGAAATATATGGCGAGACATAGCTAAGGAAACGCTTAAATAGTATAGCGGCTTAGCTGGGGAAGCCCGAAACGGAGACTATGTTTCGGGCATAGGCATTGACCTATGTGCCTGGCCTGTCTCTTTCGGGAGACAGGACGGGAGGGATCGCCCGCACAAACGCTTATATACAATGAGCGCTTAGGTGGGAAGGCTCGGGTCCGGAAACGAATCCGAGCAATAGGATCTGTCGCAAAGGCAACCTATATATACCCCTTCGAGCATGAAGGGGAGCTGCGGTCGAAGCATAAAAATCGACCAGATTCACTCTGATGCACCCGGAAAGTAACCCTCTCCGGGGAAGTGGGGGAGAACGGACAGGAATTTGGTAGAGGTTCCTGCGTTTAATGATTCCAATCATATGCAATTCGGACGTGTGTTAAGCCGACACAAAGTAGCGGCATGCTACGTCGTATGGGGAATGGCTCGGCTCGAGCGCCGATGAAGGTCGTGTCAAGCTGCGATATGCGCCGGGTAGTTGCAAGAAGACTATGATCCGGTGACCGCCGAATGGGACTTCCTATTCTTCGGAATGTTGAGTAATCAACGGGAACGCGGGGGATTGAAACATCTTAGTACCCGCAGGAAAAGAAATCACAGAGATGCCGTCAGTAAAGGCGATCGAACGCGGCACAGAGCAAACCGAATCCCTTATAGAAATATGAGGGAGTTGTGGTGTAGTGGACCCAGATACGTCTTCGCTGGTCAACCCGAAGTTGCCTGGAAAGGCACACCAAAGAGGGTGACAGTCCTTTAGGGATAAGCCAGAAAGATGAGTTTTGGAGTTCCGGAGTAACGTGCGTTGGATATCGCGCGTGAAGCTGGGGAACATTCATCTCCAACTCTAAATACGTCTCGAGACCGATAGCGCAGTAGTAGCGCGAGCGAAAGCTGAAAAGTACCCTTGACGGGAGGTCAAAAGAGCCTGAAACCATCCGACTATAACCAGACATGGCGTTAAAGCGAAGAAACTCGTAAGAGTGGAGCAGCGTTGTGTTATCCGTTTTGAATAACGGGCCAGCGAGTTCTGATCAGTGGCGAGACTAAGGTATAGAATACCGGAGTCACAGGGAAACCAACAAGCACGCAACACCGCAAGGTGCGAGGTGCGAGGTGCGCTCGCCTGGAGTCACTGGTGGGATACCCGAAGCCAGTTGATCTATGCGTGGGCAGGTTGAAGCCCTTCGAAAGGAGGGTGGAGGACCGAACGGGTAATGATGTGCAAATCTTTCCGATGACCTGCGTATAGGGGTGAAAGGCCAATCTAAACTGGAAATAGCTGGTTCCTCT
>JAEZHM010000129.1 GCA_023416585.1 Bacillota bacterium | reverse complement strand
GAAAGCGCACATTCTGCCGGATGTTGGGGACGGCGTTTCCGTATGGAGCGCCTACCTGCTGCAAAATGGCACGGCCGGCCATGGAGCCTGTGGCGTTCATCATCTGCACTTGCCTGCCCGCCCGGATGTTTGTAGACACTGTCGGTTCCACAGATCGGAAAGACTCCTCATCAATCCGGATGTTCTTATCTTTGGACATAACCTGGGAAAGCGCCGCCCGGGCGTTTTCCGTTGGAAGGGCCGGCAATAAAACCGCTTCACTGCGCAAGAGCGCAGGCTGCCGTATGGCTTCAGCAAGCCGCATGGAATACTCCTCCTGTCATAAAAGCCTTCCTGGGGCTACTCCATGCTATGTTTATGCCGGCAAGTGCGTGCGCGCTTGCCGGCCTTCGCCAGAATGCCGGGGCATTCTGACTATTTGCACGCTTCACTTGTAAAGCCTGCGGCTTTACGGCCAGTGAAGCGTGTAAGGAA
This sequence comes from Bacillota bacterium, assembly GCA_023416585.1. Classification (GTDB taxonomy): domain Bacteria; phylum Bacillota; class Clostridia; order Christensenellales; family Aristaeellaceae; genus JAEWAH01. Next base: position 7,005 of record JAEZHM010000129.1, on the reverse strand, counting down.
TGCTTGCTCCGCAAGCCCCATCCGGCTCAATCGTCGCGCTGCTGCGCCGCCGCTTGCGTCGCTCGTTTCGCCAGCCTCCGCCGCCTCGCTTCCTCCGCCACCGGCGGCGCCTCGGCTTCGGAGCCCCATCCGACCGGCAAAGCCGGTAGATACGATTGCAAACGAGGGGGCCTTGGCCCCCTCGCTGCTCCCCCGGAATCATTTCCAGGGAATAAATATTTTATTCTACAACAGATATATTTTCCGTCAAAGGCGTATTGGATGTGTTTGGCATCAATATGCCATCCAGCGCTTTGAGCAATTCCTCGCGCCCGGCTTTGGATTCGCTGGAGAAAGGGATGATCTCCCAGGGCTGAACAAGAAGAGTGCGGCAAATGGGCGCTATGTACTTCATGCGTGCGCCGCGGCTGATCTTGTCGGCCTTGGTGGCAACCACCGTAAAGGGGATGTTCATCGCCCGAAGATAGCGGTTCATGTCCAGGTCATCCTGGGTTGGCTCATGGCGGATATCCACCAGGTGGAAAACGTGTTTGAGTGTGGGAGCAGAGGCGAAATATCCTTCCATCATCTTGCCCCAGCGCACCTTTTCCCCTTTGTCCACCTTAGCAAAGCCGTAACCCGGCAGGTCGATGAGGTGGAAGGCTTCGTTGATCAGGAACACGTTGATAAGCCTTGTTTTACCGGGGGTGGAACTGGTTTTTGCCAACCCGTTCCTGCGGCACAAGCAATTAATAAGAGAACTCTTTCCAACATTGCTGCGGCCGGCCACAGCAATCTGGGCCAGCCCCTCCCCTGGAAAGGGAGCGTATGCCGGCAAACTTACAACAAATTCAGCACGGTTTATCTCCATGCTATACCCCTGCCCGCATATCAGGCCGGGCTGCGGATGCGCCAGTTATACCAAGCTCAGCCGGAACATCCGGTCTTGCCGCTTCAGGGACAGGCTGATAAGGAACCGGTTTTTGTGTCAGGGCTACCGCCAGCACCTCATCCAGAGTGGATACCTTCACAACCCGAAACAGCTTCAAAACATGGGCCGGAATTTCTTCCAGGTCCTTTTCATTTTCTTTGGGGATAATCAGCGTTCGTATGCCGGCCCGGTAGGCAGCCAGTGTCTTTTCCTTCAGGCCGCCGATGGGCAGAACCCTGCCGCGAAGCGTAATTTCCCCGGTCATCGCAATATCCTGCCTCACGGGGATCCCGGTTAGCGCCGATACCAGCGCAGTGGTCATAGTGACGCCTGCGGAAGGTCCATCCTTGGGTACAGCTCCTTCCGGTACGTGGATATGAATGTCATCCAGCTTATAAAAGTCCGGGGCAATACCCAGCATCTGCGTATGGGCGCGAACCCAGGACAAAGCAGCCTTGCCGCTTTCTTTCATCACATCACCAAGCTGACCGGTCAGCTGAATGCCGCCCGCGCCCTGCATAATGGTGCATTCCACCGCCAGCAGCTCGCCGCCCACCGTGGTGTAGGCCAGGCCATTGACAACGCCCACGCGTGGTTCCTTCTCCGGCAAATCGCGCAGATATCGCTGGGCGCCCAGGTATTCCTTCACCAAAGAAGGTGTCATATGCACTTCCTGTACACCTATGTCCAGCATCTGCACAGCGGCTTTACGAACGACACGGGCCAGCACCCGCTCCAAGCGGCGTACACCCGCCTCCCGGGTATACCCTTCTATGACCAGCCGCATGGGGGCATCCCCCATCCTGATGGATTTGGGCTGGAGCCCATGCTCCTTGATTTGTTTGGGCAGCAGGTGCCGCTTGGCGATTTGCAGCTTTTCCTCCTCCGTATAGCTGGGCACTTCGATCAATTCCATGCGGTCCAGCAGCGGAGCTGGAATGGTATCCGTCGTGTTGGCGGTGGTAATGAACATTACCTTGCTCAAATCGAAGGGCAGTTCCAGATAGTGATCGCGGAAAGCATTGTTCTGCTCGGCATCAAGAACCTCCAGCATGGCAGAGGCGGGATCCCCCCGAAAATCCGAAGACATCTTGTCGATTTCGTCAAACAGGAATACAGGATTCATAGTGCCTGCCTGTTTGATGCCGGAGATGATCCGGCCGGGAATGGCCCCGATGTAGGTACGCCGGTGGCCGCGGATCTCCGCCTCATCCCGCACGCCGCCCAATGACATCTGTACGAATTTACGGCCCACAGCCTTGGCGATGGAGCGTACGATGGAAGTTTTGCCAACACCGGGCGGGCCTACAAAGCACAGGATAGGGCCGCGCATGTCGTCTTTCATGCGCCTGACGGCCAGATATTCAATGACGCGCTCCTTCACCTTTTCCAGGCCGTAATGGTCTTCGGCCAGGATCCGGCGGGCGCGTTTCAGGTCAAGATTATCCGGGGTGGTCTTGCCCCAAGGCAAATCAAGAATCCATTCCACATATGTGCGGCTGACGCCAATCTCCGGCGTGCCGGGAGCCATGCGGCTCAAGCGCTCCAGTTCCCTGTTGACCTTGTCCCTGGCCTCCTGATTGAGATCCGTGCGTGCAGCCCGTTCCTTCAGGTCTTCCACGTCGGTGGCTTCCTTATCGCCAAGCTCCGTCTGGATGGCTTTGATCTGTTCCCGCAAATAGTAATCTTTTTGATTTTTTTCAATCTGCTTCTTGATGCGGGCCTGGACCTGCTTTTCCACGGCAGCCAGCTCTGTTTCCCTGGTCAGGATGCCGCATAGCGTTTCCAAACGCCTGGCCACATTCACTTCCTCAAGAATCTGCTGGCGGTCCTCCAAATGGGTCAGCACGTTGGCAGCAATGATATCAGCCAGTTGGTCAGGCTTATCCACTTCGTTTACGGAACGCAGCGTTTCCGGCGAAACGCGCATGCTGGCTTTGGCATATTCCTCAAAATATTCATGGGTGGTGCGCACCAGCGCCTTAAGTTCCAAGCTGTCTTCCTTATCCGGTTCCGCCACGGGGCGCACATCTGCGGCCATGTAGGGATCTTCTTCTACTACCGCTTCCAATACCGCCCGCTGCTTGCCTTCCACCAGCACGCGGATGCTGTCGCCAGGCAGGTTCAGTACCTGCTTTACATAGGCAATGGTGCCCACCCGGCACAAGTCTGAAAGGGACGGTTCATCAATATCTGCATCCATCTGGGCTACCAGAAAGATCTGCTGGTCCTCCAGCATGGCCTGTTCCAGTGCCGCAACGCTGCGGGCACGGCCTACATCAAAATGCAACACCATATGTGGAAAAACCATCAATCCCCGCAGCGGTAAAACCGGCAGTCGGATCAGTGGCGTCTTCTTCGTTCTGGGCATCCTGGTTCCTCCTTAACGCTATGGAAACTCGTTGGACATAGCTCTATGTACATATATACCAGAAATATATGTATGATAATCCACCCTGGCGGCTATTATGCGCTTTTTCCCATACTTTATGTACGAGAAGCCATGTGTTACCGTTTCCGGCAAAGACAATGCCTTTCGAGCTCCCTATTATAACAATTCATAGGGAGAAAAGCAACTGGGGTGCTGACTTAAACATTCCTGCAGTTTTACGCTTTTTCATCCAGACAGGATGCATGACCCACCGATGTTTTTTCGCCTTTCTCCAACCGGCCGCTGGCTGCTGCCTTTTCTGTAAGGACAGGCAAAGGCCACTCCCTTGCCGGCCGTGCAGCTGCCCATTCTCCCGGCAGCAGCATCAATTCCAGTGCTTCCTCCAGCGTATCCAGGGCCACAATGTCCATATCCATCGCATCAAAGCGCTCCAGATAGTTTTCCCTGGGGACAAGTACCTTTGTGATACCGGCACGCCGGGCGGCTTCCACCTTTTGCGGCACACCGCCCACAGGCATCACCCGGCCGCGTACGGAGACTTCCCCGGTCACGGCCATTGCACCGTCCACAGGCCTTCCCGTCATGGCGCTTAACGCCACCACCGCCATGGCCACTCCGGCAGAAGGGCCATCCACCGGCGCCCCACCCGGGAAATTGATATGTATGTCCATACTGTCCACAGGATAGCCCATGGATCGTAAGAGCGTCATCACGTTTTCCGCGGAGCCCCTGGCGGTGGACTTGCGCCGCATGCGGTGGCCGTCCATGCCCAGTTCTTCCTCCTCCACAATGCCTGTAACCGTTACCTTGCCGCTTCCTTTTTGCGCCGCGGCTTCAATTTCCATTACAGCTCCCTGGTGGCTGTCAAACACTGCCAGGCCATGGATGCATCCCACCCTGCTCTCCTTAATCGCCAATGGATCAGGCCTGGCTGCATAGTGGCCGGAATGGATGACCCATTCCACGTCCTGCCGCGATATCTCCGTCCGCTCTTCCAATTGCGCAAGGCCCGCGCACATTTGAACAATGTTCACCGCATCGCGCCCGCAGGCAGCGTAGCGGCCAATAAGTGACGCGTCCCGCTTGTCCATTTCATAGCCGGCCCGTTTGGCTGCATTGGCAGCGATGTCGGCAATTTCCTGCGGCTCCAGGGCACGAAAATAAATCTCCATACACCGCGACCTAAGCGCCGGGGAAATGTCTGAAGGGCTTCTGGTGGTAGCGCCCACAAGCCGAAAGTCCGCGGGCATGCCCCGCTTGAATATTTCATGGATATGCCGGGGTATGCTGGTGTCATCCGGGTTGTAATAGGCAGACTCGAACATCACCTTGCGGTCTTCCAGTACTTTTAATAGTTTGTTCATCTGAATGGGATGAAGCTCCCCGATCTCATCCAGGAAAAGAACGCCGCCGTGTGCTTTAGAAACGGCCCCGGGTTTGGGCTGGGGAATGCCCTGAACGCCCAAAGGCCCTGCGCCCTGGTAAATAGGATCGTGTACGGAACCGATCAGCGGGTCGGCAATGGCCCGTTCGTCAAAACGCACACATGTGGCATCCATCTCAATAAAGGGAGCATTGGACGCAAACGGTGTACCACGGGTATGTTTGGCTGCTTCCAACACTAGGCGCGCGGCGCATGTTTTGCCTATGCCCGGAGGTCCATAAATGATCACATGCTGGGGATTCGCGCCGCACAGGATGGCTTTCAGTGACTTGATACCCTCACCTTGCCCGATAATATCCGAAAACTTCACTGGGCGAACTTTTTCCGCCAGCGGCTCGGACAGGCGGATGCTGCGCATGCGCTGGAGATTTTCCATTTCGCGGTTGCTCTCCTTGCGCACGGCGGGCTGTGCCTTTTTCTGCTGCCTAAGCTGCGAGAAAAAGAAAAGTCCTACCACTACCGATACCAGCAATTGTATGCCCAGGAGCAAAAAATTCACCAACAAAAAGCCCTCCCTTTGTCCCTGTTTCTAGGTCTAGGATGCTAAAAAGGAAGGGTCTCCATGTGTGGGAGTGGTTGGGGCAGCGTCCAGTTCCGCTCAAAAATGGCAGGATGATGTCATGGAAATAGCGCTAAAATATCCCAGATATGTTGTTTTAGATGATTGCCACAAATATCTATCGCCGATTCCCAGTTGGGGGGGAGCAGCGAGGGGGTCGCAGCCCGCTCGTTTGAAATCGTCTCCTCCGTCTATGCTGGAGGAGCGGGGTTTGCGAAGCAAACATTCCTTACACGTTTCGGCGCCCGTAAACTGGAGCCAGCCGAGCGCAGCGCAGGATGGTGAAGGTTTACAGGCGAAATGTGCAAACTCGAACGAGGCCGCCATATGGCGGCCTCGTTCGAATCACGATACACTCGGTTCTGGTTGAGCGTTAGGCTCCGTATCCGGTATACTGCGCTGGGTGCGTGGCTTGCGCTTTCTCGGTTCCCCTTCCACCAGCTTTGGCTTGCCGCCCTCCTTGATGGAATCTGCGGTAATGACGCATTTGTTCACATCGTTGCGCACAGGCAGCTCGAACATGGTATCCAACATAACATCTTCAATGATGGAGCGAAGCCCGCGGGCGCCGCTCTTGCGCTGAATGGCCTGCTGGGCAATAATCCTTAGCGCATCCTCCTCAAACTCCAGGGTGATTCCGTCCAGCTCCAGCAACTTGGCGTACTGTTTCACCAAGGCATTGCGGGGCTCGGTGAGAATCTTCACCAACGCTTCCTCATCCAGCGGGTCCAGTGTGACCACAATGGGCAAACGGCCCACAAATTCAGGAATCATCCCATATTTAATCAGGTCTTCGGGGCGTATTTGATGAAGAACACGGCTCATGTCGGGATTGTCCTTCTGATGCAGTTCCGCACCAAAACCCAGCGTCTTTTTGCCGATGCGGTTTTCAATAATGGGGGCAATACCGTCAAACGCGCCGCCGCAAATGAACAGAATATTCGTCGTATCGATCTGGATAAACTCCTGATGCGGGTGCTTGCGCCCGCCCTGGGGCGGAACGCTGGCAACGGTGCCCTCCAGAATCTTCAAAAGCGCCTGCTGCACACCTTCGCCGCTGACATCCCTTGTAATCGAGGGATTTTCGCTTTTCCTGGCGATCTTGTCGATTTCGTCGATATAGATAATGCCCCGCTGAGCCGCCTGAATGTCATAATCGGCATTCTGAATCAGCCTCAAAAGGATGTTCTCCACATCCTCGCCCACATAGCCGGCCTCGGTTAAGCTTGTAGCATCGGCGATGGCGAAGGGAACGTTCAATATGCGGGCCAGGGACTGGGCCAGAAACGTCTTGCCGCAGCCGGTAGGACCCAGCATAAGGATGTTGGATTTTTGCAGCTCCACATCGCCGCGCTTTTGGGGCGCGTTGATGCGCTTATAATGGTTGTACACCGCCACCGCCAGCGAGCGCTTGGCTTTCTCCTGCCCCACTACATACTCGTCCAAAACCTGCTTCATCTCAGTGGGCCGGGGAATGGCTGTGGAAGCAGAATCGCCAATCACAGCCAGATCGTCGGCTATGATCTCCTGGCAGAGCAGAATGCACTCGTTGCAGATATACACATTGGGGCCTGCTACCAGGCGGCGGACCTGCTCCTGGGTTTTATTGCAAAAGCTGCACTTGTGCACCTTCTGCTGCATACGGGGAGTAAAATCGTCTTTGGCCATTTTTTACCTCTAGGCGCGGGTCGCCCGCGGCT
>JAEZHM010000100.1 GCA_023416585.1 Bacillota bacterium | reverse complement strand
GCCTGGCACCGTGTACGATCCTGTAAAATATATCACGCCCAAAAGAATCAGTACCAAAAAAATGATTCATACTAGGTGGAAGTAATCTGTCCTTGTAATTCTGTGCTATTACCTGAGTGTCAAAATCACATATCACATCCGCAAATACAGCCATAGCAATCAATACAACTAATAGCACCAATCCGAAAACTGCTAGTTTATTCTTTTTAAATCTTCTCCATACATCAGCAAACTGGCTTTGTTTTTTATAGGATTTATACACCTCAGCACTGCTTCGACCTTGCCAAACAGCCTTGACTCTTGCGAACAACTCTGTTTTGTTATTTGTCGATTTTTGTTCTTGTTTCATGCTTTCACCTTCTAACCTCTGCTATATTGTGCCTTTATTCTCGGGTCTAAAAAAGCATAGAGTATATCAACTACCAAATTAACAACACTAAAAGATACTGCCAGTAGCAAACATGAGCCCATTACTATTGCCGTCTCCCCATTTCTGATACCAGTAATCAGGAATCTTCCTAGACCTGGTATAGCAAAAACAGTTTCTGTTATGACCGAGCCTCCAAGCATATAGCCAAATTGTACTCCTGCAGTTGTGATTACCGGAATAAGTGCATTATTTAAAGCATGCTTTATAATAATTGAGTTTTCCTTGGCTCCTTTAGAACGTGCTGTTCGAATATAGTCTTCCCTTATTACCTCAAGCAGGGAGGACCTTGTAACTCTTACAAGATATGTCAATGTTACACTAGACAATGTTATGGATGGTAATATGTAGCTTTTAAAGCCCTCTATTCCATTTGCCGGCAATAGCCTAAAATGGAGAGAGAACAGAAGTATGAGCATAAGTCCAAGCCAAAATGGTGGAATCGAAGTTCCAATCAATGCAATCAACGTACTTATTTTATCAAAGACGCTGTACTGTTTTACCGCAGATATAATACCAATAGGAATACCAACTACTACAGCAATTAAAATTGAATAAATCGACAGCTTGATGGTAACAGGAAATTTAATTAAGAATTCATCCATTACATGTCTTTTTGTCCTATATGAAATACCGAAATCTCCTTTCAATACATTGCTAATATAATTCAGATACTGTACTGGAAGTGGCTTATCCAAGCCCATTTCATGCCTCAGCTGTGCACAATCCTCTGCTGATGCTCTTTCCCCCAATATGAGTCTTGCTGGATCTCCTGGAGATAAAGACATAATAAAAAAGATAATAATACTTATACCAATTACTACCGGTATCATTAGAAGTAATCTTTTAAATATATATTTGATCACTTAAATCCACTCCTTGACATATGTAATTCATACAGTAAATACTCTGAATCTTCCATGCAAGTAATCAATTAGATTCAGAGCAATTACTGTACGTACTATTCTTTTATTTGCTCATCCTAAAACTATACTAGAATGACCAAGTGTTATAATAATAAATACCAGTTGGTAATGCTTTTATATTCTTTACACTTTTGTTTGCACCTAAATTATATAAGAAGTAGAACAGTGGTACTTCATAAGCCTGGTCGCTTACATATTGGAGCATTTCTTCATACATTGCCTTTCTTTTCTCTGTGTCCCCTTCTGTCCTTGCACTATCGATTAATTGATCGACCTTATCATTCTTGAGCCATATGAAATTACCTGCAGAGCCAGTATAAGTGCTCTTATATCTCATGCCTACTATAGGATCAGGGTCCATTAGTGAATCTGACCATGTTCCATAAAATGCCTCAAAATCACATTTGTCAAATCTATCGTAATAACCGCCTGCTTCAAGAGTTAATACGCTTATTTCGATTCCAATAGCCTTCAAATCTGATTGTATAGCCTCTGCTATCTTCTTACCCGTTTCATCTTTGCATATAACTTCAAATTTTACATCTTTTAACCCTGATTCAACAAGCAGCTGCTTGGCTTTTTCTACATTATATTCATAACCCTTAAGTGATGATGGGAAGCCAAAGCATTTTTCACATAAAGTACAAGTTGACGGCTCTGCAATTCCTTCCATAGCAATTTGAATTACAGCTTCTTTATTGATTGCACAATTAATTGCTTGTCTCAGTTTTAAGTTTTTAAATAGTTCTTTTTCATTGTTAAATCCGAAGTATGCATATTTGGCAGATGGAGCTTCAAGGAGCACCAATTCATCATTATCAATTACTGTCTGCCTGTTGTTTGAGGCTATACTATCCGCAACATCCACTTGTCCATTTTCAAGAGATATAAGCTTGGTGCTCGGGTCAGGTATGCTTACTACCTTTATATACTTTATAGGAGCAACGCCACCAAAGAATTTATCATGTGCTTCTAGTAGTATATGAGTACCTGGTATCCACTCTTTTACCTTGTACGGACCACATCCTATTGGTTCTTGTCCAAATTTATCTCCTTTAGCTTTTACTGCATCCTCATATACAATTCCAAGGAATGGTTCACACAGTACATTTAAAAGAGGTGCATAGGGAGCCTTTAAAGTAATCTGGAAAGAATTATCTCCAACGGCTTTTACTTCCTTGAAGGTTTCACAGTAACATGCTGTAAACGGAGAATCCATGGCACGTTTAAAAGAGTATTCTACATCTGCTACTGTCATTTTGTGACCATCATGGAAAACAACATCATCCCTTAACTCAAATGTATATGTAAGTTTGTCATCACTGATTTCCCAGGACTTCGCCACATATGGCTGAGGAGTATAGTTATCATCGAACTTAAGCAATGATGCGTAAATATTGGCAGCCATTTTCTCTGCCTGATTTGTGCTGGTAGCATGACAGTCTAATGATTCGGCTTCATCCTGATAAGCGATAACCAATGTGTCCTTGTTTGATGAATCACCATCAGAAACCTTCTGTTTCCCACATCCAAAGCTAAGCAATGAAAGTACAGAAACCATAACCATTAGTAAACATAGCCTTCTTTTCATCATTATTTCCTCCTTTTATAATATGCAAACCACTGAAGTGGCCTGTATTTAATACATATTACAGCTGTGAAGTTATTGGAAACTTTGTATTTATTAGTAGTAACAAAGCTTTGTTTTAAGCTTAATTTTGTAACAAAATTATTCTTGCATCCAGTACTTGTACTTTATTCTTATAAACTCGTACTGGGTTAAGGTCTATTTCTTTTATCCCTGCATTTTCTGTTGCCAATATAGAAACCTTTGAAATCAGTTCGGCCAGGCTGTCAATATCCAAACTTTGCTGACCCCTTGCGCCTTTTAATATGTCACAGCCCTTGATCTCCCCTATCATTTTCAATGCTTCTCTTTTATCAATGGGGCAAACCCTGAACGTTACATCCTTAAGTATTTCTGTATAAATCCCCCCCATCCCAAACATTACAGA
>JAEZHM010000054.1 GCA_023416585.1 Bacillota bacterium | reverse complement strand
TCTCAGGTTCGATTCGCACCCCATGATAGAGAAGCCATTTGCTAACACTTTCGTTTGTTTCCCGGCTCCCCTCATCAGTCTTGATATCAATAAGTGTTTTATAACAATCAAAGATTAAACCTTTAATTTTTCCGTTTTGGAGCATAGGGATTCTCCTTTTAGTTTAGACTTTATTGTGAATTTTGGTTTTCTATAGTACATTTGAGTAATCATAATATTATCCTTTAAGCATATAGATATTTTGGAAATACCTCTATTATGGACAATTATTCACATATAGTTTTTTATTTCTATATAGTACACTTTTGCTAACTCGCAACCTAAAAAGTAGAAATGATAGGAATTTAATTTGTTCTACTGGTTTTATTATATAGTGAAACCAGATCAATAAAAAAGCCCAATAATGAAATACAGATATTCAGAGCTTGTCTCTCAAGTGTTCACCGAAGTTAAGGAATTTCTTTTGGATTTTGTTTGAGTTTATGAGTTTCATAAAGAAGCTAATCGTCGATTTTACTTTATGCAAGTTCCAGGTTTGAAATTTCAGCGAAAATTGAGACAAGCAAGAAAGGTTTAAAAGATTTAAGTGAATGTCAATCTGACATATTTTTAAAACGAAATTGTATTGGTTATGTCCATAAATTGTTGATTAAGTCTATCAAAGATATGTAAATTCACCTTCTTTGCCTGGATTTGAGAGTTGACTTTCTACTTGAATTTGCAGTAACTGACCAATGACCATTAAATTTTTAACTCAAGATCCAGGTTGACTTTGTCTTATTTTCTTTTACGCCTACTGTAAAGCATAATTTACCACTATCAAACCTTGTTTAAACTTATTTTATATGCACTACAAAACATAGTAAACCTGCGTTTAAACTTGTTTTATATTCACTACAAAACGTAGAAAAACTGACTCTCTCAATACGGACTTCTCATTCGTAAATCATGATTGAATCAAGCCTTGCAGTACCTATCTTTGTCCAGTATCTACATATAGGACAGTATTGAGTTTCACTGTCTTGACTCATTTTAAGTATTGAATGACACTCTGGGCAAACTTTTAGACTTTTTATAAATAAACCTCCATGGAAAACTGATATTTATCTGAATAGAATCTAAACAAGGGATTTAAGAACCAGTAGAAACCTCATAATTCAGGTAATACTACAAAATCATAGTATTTTCAAATATGCTACTGAAGTGGATTTCCTTCAGTTATTGTCCTTATTAAATTTGTGAGCTGCAGGGGAAGAGATTCCCACAGCCCATAGAGATCTGGGTGAAGGTACTGGAAACCTCCTAAGTCGTAAATAGAATAGATTGATTATATATTTTTTGGATATATTCAATATAGTAATAACGTAGACTTGTTAGTTTTAAAGTGAGTTTTTCTTACCATAAAGAATTCACGCACCTGAGATACAAACTCAAGCACACTTGGCTTTGTGAACAATTTGGGAGTTTAGACAGTTGACAGTTAATGCTATTGGTTTCTCAGTTAAACCGTTTAGTTCTATTAAATACAAGCTACAAGAATTACCTTCCTGGAGGAGGAAAGGGATATTTCAGAGCAATAATCGGAAAAAAGAATAGAATAACAAATTAAAAATACAAATTAAGAATTTTACGAATTAAAGTTTACATCTCTCTTTACAAATTAAACGCCTAAGATTTAGATCTTTACATTCATATTCATTGAAGCTTCTGCGATATCGCCACTATATTCGGCTATTCTCCGGAGACTCTCCAGAATCATACTAATTTCAACGTTACCTGTATTTCCCAACTTCCGGGACTCCAGAGAAACTCCAAACTGAGAAATGTTTTTAGCTTCCTCAACAGTTTTATTAATCGTCTGCAAGTCTTCTTGCGCTATAGAATCGATCGAACTCTTGAACACGTTAATGGCAAGTTCAGCCATCTTAAAAATCGAATTATCAGGGTTAACTGCAGAATCAATTCTCTGGGTATTTACAGCTATTTTGACTGCATGATCTCCTATTCTCTCAATTATTTTCGTAATCAGTCTGTACTCCAGGCATTCTTGCGGATGTCGGATTCCTATTGTGTCAGAGAGTTCGATATCTTCAATTGCAGCGTTAAGTTGGCGGACAGAAAGAAAATAGAAACGGTCTACATCATCATCTCTCTGGATAACATCTTCAGCAATTCCTACATTGTACTCTCTAAGAGCTTTCATAGAATCTTCAAGCATGGAACGTACAAGACCATACATGTTTTTAATTACTCGTCTAAGGAATAGATCACTGTAATTAAGAAGGCATTGAAAGACCAGCTCTGTCCGTGATTCTTCTATAAGTTCAAGCCCTATCAATTTCTGACGTACCGAGTCCTTGATAAACTTGCGGTCATGAGCACTGAAACCTTTCACGGAAGTCAGTTTTATAATGTTAGAACCTGCAAGATAATTAGAGATAAGAATTCTGAAGTTATTTTCCGCACTGTCTGAGTGACTATATTCTATCATAGCCTTAAGATCAGAAC
>JAEZHM010000116.1 GCA_023416585.1 Bacillota bacterium | reverse complement strand
GATGATCGGGATGCCCTCGTAAGCCGCCATCCAATAGAATATAAACAGGATGAAAGCTGTTATCAACACGGTTTGAATCAGAAACAGCTGCCACTGCATGAGTTCCGCCGAGAGCTTACGCTTCTTGATCCTCCCGCGAATTTGAAAGATAACGTAGCATGCCGCGAAAAGAACTCCCGCCGCCAGCGCCGTATAATTGAGCGGGCTGCCCTCGCCGCCGATGAAATCCGGTATGAAGCCCGCGCTGATGTTGACGAAGTCCTGCGAGAACGGCGAGATCGTCAGGCCTTTCGAGACATAGAGCGCCAGCCCCCTGAACAGCAGCATGCCTGTTAATGTGACGATGAACCCCGGCACCTTGATATAGGCGACCCAGAATCCGTTCCACAGGCCGATGAGGCCGCCCATGATCAGCACCGCCACGATTGCCAGCCATACCGGCAGGTGATCCTGTATGATCATGATGCCAAGGACGCAGCCCAGGAATGCGACGACAGAACCCACCGACAGGTCGATGTTGCCGCCGTTGATCAGCAGCACCATCATGCCGATGGCCAGAATAAACACATAGGCGTTCTGCAATATCAGGTTTGTGACGTTCATCGGCACCAGCAGTATGCCGTTTGTCGTGATGCCGAATATGATGCACGCAACAACGGTTGCGATAATCATGGTGTACTGGCGTATGTTGTTTTTGATAATGTTGAAAAGCGTTTCCATTACACGGCCTCCCTATTGCTTTGCATGATGGAGCGCATAATCGCCTCCTGCGTGATGTCGCTTCCGAGGAGTTCGCCTACGATACTGCCCTCGTTCATCACATACACCCTGTCGCACATACCGAGTAACTCAGGCAGCTCGGAGGAGATAAAGATCACGGACTTGCCTTCGTTTACGAGCTGGTTCATAATCGTGTATATTTCATATTTTGCGCCCACGTCGATACCGCGCGTCGGCTCATCCAGTATCAAAAGCTCCGGTTCGGTGAATATCCACTTGCTCAGTACGACCTTTTGCTGGTTGCCGCCGGACAGGTTCACGCATTTCTGGAACACGCTGGGCGTTTTTACATTCAGCTTTTTGCAGTATTCTTTGGCGACGTTCACTTCGCGGTCCGCGTCGAGGATGTAGCGCCTGGCAAGTTTCTTTAAGCCCGCCAGCGTAATGTTCTCCCGGACGTCGCTTTGCAGGATAAGGCCGCTGTTTTTACGGTCCTCCGTCGCGTAGGAGATGCCGCTTTTGATTGCCTGCTCCACCGTGTGCAACGGGATTTCCGTGTCGCCCTTGAAGACGTGGCCTGTGATGTGCCTGCCGTAGGACCTGCCGAAGATGCTCATCATGAGCTCCGTGCGCCCCGCGCCCATGAGCCCCGCAAAGCCCAGTATCTCGCCCTTGCGTACGTTGAAACTGACGTTTTTCACAATCTTTTTGCCGGCAATCAGCGGGTCGAACGCGTTCCAGTCCTTTACGCTGAAGGCTACCGGGCCGATCTGTGGCACGCGCTTGGGGTATCGGTCGGTCAGCGTGCGGCCGACCATACCGCGGATAATCGTATCTTCGCTGATATCGTCGGTGTTTTTATCCAGCGTCATGATGGTGGCGCCGTCGCGGATTACCGTGATGGTATCGGCGACCTTTGTGACTTCCTTCAATTTATGGGATATGAGGATGCACGTGATGCCCTCGGCTTTCAGGTCCAGCATCAGTTTTAAGAGATTATTGGATTCTTCTTCGTTGAGAGAAGCCGTGGGTTCGTCCAGTATCAGCAGCTTTACTTTTTTGGACAGTGCCTTGGCGATTTCCACCAGTTGCTGTTTCCCCACGCTGATATCCTGCACCAGCGAGTACGAGCTCTCCCGCAAGCCCACTTTTTCCATGAGTTTCCGGGCTTTTGTGTGCGTCTCATCCCAGTTGATGACGGCGTTTTTGGCGCGCTCGTTTTTCAGGAATATGTTTTCGCCGATTGTCAGCGTCGGAATCAGCGCCAGCTCCTGATGGATGATCGCGATGCCGAGTTTTTCGCTGTCAGTGATGTGGCGAATTGTTACTGGCTGGCCTTCAAATATGATCTCCCCCGTATATGTGCCGTGCGGGTGTATGCCGCTCAGCACGTTCATCAGCGTGGATTTGCCCGCGCCGTTTTCACCGATCAGGGCATGTATCTCGCCGCGCTTGACGCTCAGGTTCACGTTGTCCAGCGCCTTCACGCCCGGAAAGAGCTTGGTGATCGACTTCATCTCCAATATGGAATCGCTCATAAAAACTATCTCCCATCTCCCAGAGGCTTTCTGCCGCTTAAAATTTCGGCTTGCGGCGGTTGGCACTGCTGCCGGACCCGCCGCAAGCCGATTCATGCGCGCTTTGCTTTACTTCAGTTGATCCTCGGTGTAGTACTTGCTGTCGATCAGCAGTTCCTTGTAGTTGCTTTTGTCTACGGGGATCGGAACGAGCAGCATTGACGGGACGACCTTTACGCCGTTGTCGTAGGTCTTGGAGTCGTTCGTTACCGGGACCT
>JAEZHM010000041.1 GCA_023416585.1 Bacillota bacterium | reverse complement strand
CCGCCGCTGATATCAGAGATATGAGCGATAATGACCTTTTGGATATGGATTATTTTCTAAATGAAGAAAATGTTTTTGGCGAGTTTGGTATAGAAGGTTTTTAAACCTTTTAAAACTACAGTCGTCTGTTTCTTATGCCTGCCTAAGTGCAGGCAATTTTTCTGTCCTTTCCTCTATATTAAGAACTTTTCTATAAAGCGAGAAAACTTGCATAATGCAACTTATTAATTTTCTGTTTCTCCTTTTACGACAAGCAGTTTTCATTCCTCCGGAACAGCAATTTCACCACACCATAATCATAGAACATAGTTTTTTTACAAAATCAGAAGACGTTTCTCATTAACATTATTCATGTTATTCACCAAAGAATAAATTGTTTGTAAAATTCCAGTATAGCCTTCTAGATAATCATACATTGGAATCTTATTCAAGTCGGATAGAGAACTGTTTTCGATGTCCTTATATGTAAAATTATATATCAAATAATCAGTGAGTTCACTTACCTTTTGGGCAAATATATTATTTTGAGTATCATTATACATTTTTCTCATAATAAGAGCAACACCTGATATTCCATGACATACAATGGGAGAATTTAATAGATATTGTGATGTATCTAATCCCGCGATCTTTTCCATTTCATTAAGAGAAAACTCATTTATTTTTTCGTTAGAAAACTCCTTGCCTGCCACATATAATGCATACAGAATACCTACGGATCCATAGCACCAGCTCATTCGATTAGGAAGAAAATTAATTTTTTTTTGACCTATGTATTGTTCAAAGGTTATTCTTCCTGGCCAGTATGCGATATTATTAACATAATAGTATGAATCTAAATATTCCAAAATCAGCTTTTCTATTATTTCAATTATTTCTTTTGAATATCCACATTTTTTATGTGCTAGGGATAGAGCACATAATGGTCCTCCCATACCATGTGATAAACTATAGTTTATGCATCCATTTATAGCAGGTGTGTCCATATATTTACTTTCTATTCTTGATGGATAATAATGACATCCAGGCACAGTATATCCCAAAACTATCTTAGGATGTATGTTTTTTACAAAGGTGTTAACTATGTCATTGGTCAATAAACTATATTGTTCATCATTGTCATTGTCCAAACAATATCTTAGTACTCCTGATAATCCAGTCATTAATTCAAAACTGTTTTCAGAATAAAATCTCGACCCTTCTGGCAAACGCAAGTAAGAATACACAGTATTATTTAATAAATAATCTAAACTTTTCATGAATTTTTTTAAGTCAAGGACTTTTAATGTTAATTCTCTTACAATAAAATTTACATAAGTTAGTCCTGAAAAAGCTGAAATAGAATTGAACTCATTATTATAAATTCCATCCCTTATTTTGTCCAAACAACAGTATACCAGTCTTTCCCATTCTGATTCTGACTTAAAATACTTATTAGAATATATTAATAATGATAATATATCCACAGCTTCGTGTGATGTAATATCTTCTATATCGTTATTTATACTTTTAAAGAAAATATTATTTTGCTCAGCAAATTGGTTTAAGACATCATTACTCAGACTTGACTTTTGAGCAACATCTTCATATATTTTTGACATATTAATCATAAATCATCACCTCATATCATATAGTTTTTATATTATTTTAGTAATATATATGATTTAGGATATGTTAGAGCTCTGATTTTCAGCAATTTCATCATAAAATAGTTCTTTGTAGGTTCGAGATTTTATTAAAAGTTCTTCATGAGAACCAATAGCTTCAATAGAGCCATTGTGGAATACAACCATCTTATCTACAATATCTTTAATACTTGCGATTCTATGCGAGACAACTATACCAATCTTACCTTTCACTAATTCTTTGAAAGCTTTTAGTATTGTTTTCTCTGATATAGCATCTAGTGAAGCATTTGGTTCATCTAATATGTATAATTCGGCATCTCTGATAAATGCCCTTCCTAAGGCAACTTTTAACCATTCCCCTCCTGAAAGTTGCACCCCATCATCAAACCAAAATCCAAGTTGCATATCTAAATCATTGATTCGTTTTTTTAATCCTACGTTATTAATTATCTTTTCTATCTCTGAAGAGTTTTCTAACTTAGACAAACTACCAAATACAATATTTTCTCTTGCAGAAAGTTCATAGCGAACAAAATCTTGATAAAGTATCCCTATTTTTTCCCTAACATCATGAAGCTTCAGCGTTTTTAATTCATGCTCTCCAAAGAAAATATCACCTTGATAATCTTGATAAAGTGTAGATAATATCTTTACTAATGTAGATTTACCGGATCCATTTACACCAATAAAAGCGACAAGGCTATTTCCTTCGATTTTTAGGTTTAGTTCCTTCAATGCATAATGATTTTGCCCTTCATATTTATAAGCTAAATTTTTTATTTCTATTGAAGATATTGTACAAAAGTTCTCTTCTGTTTGTTCTCCTTCTACTTCTAGGATTTCCGAAGAACATGTTTTATTAATAAATTCAAAATATTGACCAATATATAATACATTTTCATATATTAAATTTATTTGACCTAAAAAATTTTGTGTATAAGACTTAACACTGGATATACTACGTGTATAAGTATTTAAATCCCCCAGTAAGATTTCTCCCATAAATGCTTTCAGAATAATAAAAATTAAAATTAACGAGTTTATAATTTCTTCTAGGACAAGTAAAAATGTTTGAGTCTTAGTTCTTTTATTTAGTATGTTAATATCTTGATCAATAAACTGCTTATAAAGTTTTTTATATCTATTCCTCAAATATTCACCAAGATTAAATATTTTTATTTCTTTAAAAGCAATATCATTAGTTAATAGATATTGATAATACCAGGACTTTCGTTCTTTTCCCGCTCTATTTTTAATTATTAAAAATTGTTTTTTACCAAAATAAGCAGTAAATATTGTATTAATTAAAGGAATGATTAAAATGATGGGGATAATCCACCATTTCCATGATATTACAATTGTTGCAAATAATATAATATTAATAGATGATTGAATTAAAAGAACAAATGATTTAAAAAAGCTAAATATACGTGTAAAATCCACCTTCATAGCTCTTTTTAGTAAATCATATGTCTCAGAATCCTCAAAATCTTGCAATGAAAATTCTTTCACCTTTTCAAGTATGGACATATTTATTATTAATGAACCCTTCATTTGAAACTTACTTTCACAATATTGGGAAAATAAATATGTAAAAGCTTGTACCACATCAATAAATATATAAATAATTAATAATTTAAATATATAACTAAAACTACTCATTGAGATTTGTAAAGTGTTTATAATCTCTTTCATAATTAATACAGAAATACTAGGAGTAACACTAAATATTAAAGCAAAAAAAACAATTAGTATAATATATATCCTTCCTGCTCTTTTTAATAATTTTAAAACACGCATTAGGTAGTTAATTGCCAATTTAAATTTCCGAAAAAATTTTTTACATCTATTATACATACAATATCACCAACTCTTTTATGATATAAACATACGTTTCAAAAAATAAAAATAAGAAAACATATTACACATGCAAAATCACTGATATATTTAAATATTCCAAGTATCTTGTTGATTTTATTAGTTATCCTTTATTTTCTCACCCATCAGCTTAACAACATTCTTTTCATAACGATAATTTACATTGTATTCATAATTAGTATCTACATCGCCTATTCTTCTGGATAATTTTATACTAATTACAAAATATTCCTTGTAATGCTATGCTCTTTATTAAAATTAGAGTAGTATTTCGTAAATAGAGAGAACCTATCCGTACACATTAAAGTCCGGTAAAGACTGTCGCAAATTAACAATCATACCTATATTACCATCCAATCAGTCATAAGATAATACGATTTTGTAATCAAGAGCTAAGGATAGCCTTATTTTGCCAACAGGTAAGATAAAAAAACCGTTCCATCATAAAAGGGTCAACCATTGTAATCTCAAGGATAACGAAGCTTTGTATCTATTATATGATAAAAGATACAAAGTCGTCTTATCTAAATAATTGTAAGAAGGCTATTAATTCACAATATCATTAGCCAAAAGTAAAACACCTCGTGTCAAGCATTTTCGTCTTTCTTAAAGAATATGATTACGATATATTGATATTAGCTAAATACAACGATAACTAATTATACATCTGCAATATTTTTAAGAGTTATTGGACTATGACCCCTTATAATGTTCCAGTAAAAGTTGCTTTATTTATCTTCTACTCTTTTGTACCTTATAAATTGAAATCCCAGAAGATAGGGTAGAGCTTTCTCTTTCCAGGATTTCAATCAATTAAATAATGGTTATTTTAATATGTATACTAAAAGGGCTTACTACTCACATCTTGACACATTTGTCATACAAGTATCATATTGACTGGGACCAGTAGAAGTACAATCACCAATAGTTTGATAACAAGAAGCTAAAGTAAAGCATGACACACTTTGAGTAATCGGTGATATTTGACTACTACCAGTGCTACCTGCTTCCCAGCCATCGCAGGCTTGTGGAGTTATTACTTCTGATTTTGCGATTTTTACGATATCAAGATCAAAATCATTAAAAGAACTCATTTTAACACCCCTTTTATTTATATTTTCTCTTTACCCTATCTGAAAGAGCGTTTTAAAGAATTAAATAAAATAATTATAACTTAACTCTTATATTCAATATAAATATAGGTTTACTTTCTATGCATCAAAATTCCTTTCAAACTATATGTCCCATGTCTTGCTAATGCATACACTTTTCTTTCCCATGTATTATTACCTATAAGCCGATTACAAAACATATGTATAATGCTGCTTGCTATATCTTGTATAGAATTAGTAAGCATTCCTTCTTTATCAATCTTATATACTGCATCTGCATATTCTGTTAATTTTATGGAAAGCTCCATTAAATTATCATATACTTCAGGATAATTGATCAACGTACGAATTTCTTTCCACTGATTCATAATATCTACAGCATTAATAAACATTTTTCTATCTTCTTTAAATTCTTTTCTAAATGCATTCTGGTTACTTACAGAACTCAGAAAAGCTTCTATTTTTACAAAAGACAGTCTAAACGCATTTAAAGCCATAACAATAAATGATACACCAATATAGTCAAAATTATAATATGACCTTTCCTTATGCTGCGTAGAAATTATCTTCATCACCATACGGCTTTCAAAATAGAAATACTCTTCTGCCTTTTCTATTAATTCAGTGCCACCATATCTTCCAGTTTCTCTTTCATAAGTATCTATTTCCACTTTAGAAACCAATCCACTCATCCGTGCTTTTTCAAATAGGGCCATTAAGATTTCAAATACATTAGCTAATTCATTATTTGCAGACTTTACTCGTACCCGCAAATGAGGCTCTGGATCAGCATAACGAATAAAGAAGTAATTTGATGCTTTATTATCAGTTATTAATTGCTCCAATTGTTCATAAAGGACAGCTATAAGCTCATTTTTTCGTTTACTGTATCCATACAATTTAAAATATAGCCAGTTTTCTTTACATGGTAATAATACCCGTCTTTCGCCATTAACCTTCAGGCAATTAGCTTTCACATCAGATCTTGTAAGAAAAAATCTGTTACCTTGCATTTTACCTTCAATATCTTTGTTATCTGTTGAAAGCGTAAATGGAATCACTACCTCTGTTATATAGTGATTACCAATAG
>JAEZHM010000002.1 GCA_023416585.1 Bacillota bacterium | reverse complement strand
ATGGCGCAGAATCCCATAAATCAGGGTGGTTGGCGAGTTTTTCAGAGGTATATAACCCATTTTTCTCTCCCCGAATGTGTTGTCCTGCTCTCAACCTTGAAATAATCATCGCTTACTCAAGGGGAAGGCCTAACCGCAGGTCGCTTTGATTTTGAAAAATCGCAGGCCGCTTAATCAAGTTATGCGAGAATGCAAAGTTTTCCATGTGGAAAGAATTCATGTAGTGTACAAATATGGCCTTCCCCTCATTAAACGCTGATTAAAGCGCGTACGTGTCATTCTGAGGGAGCAAAGCGACCGAAGAATCTTTATAAAGCAAGGGGTTCAAGATTCTTCGCGGCGCTTTAAATGACATATCTTCGAATAAATTATTGTTTACTCAAAGGGGAAGGCTTTTAACGCGCCTTCACACACATTTTCATCTCCTTAGGTGGTGATTGATTCTAAATCGCGCTGCAATGAGGTATTACACATGACTTTTTTGGCCTAGCGTGATGCGCATGCCATCTTTGGCTGCTATGGTATCGGGAAAGATAAGTCTTGCTCCTTCAATGTAGGCTTCCGGATCCATAAGAGCGGGGCTGTAATGGGTAAGCCAGAGCAACTTTGCATGAGCCTCCTTTGCGATTCTGGCGCTGTCGGTAAACAACATATGCCCTTTTTCTTCCATTTTCAATTGCATTGATTCATCGCCGTACATGCCTTCGCTGATGAGCAGATCCGCATTGCGGGCAAAATCAATCATGTCATCCATAGGCCTGGTATCGGTTAAGTAGCATACTTGAACCGGGCTTCTCTCACCATCAAGAACCATATGAGGTTCAATCGTCCGGCCATCAGCCAGCACTACGGTTTGTCCCTCGTGAAGAACGTGATACAGTTTTTGCGGGATACCCAGCGCCCTTGCCCTATCCGGGCTGAATATGGGCTTTCGTTTAAAGGCGATCCGGTACCCAAGGCAGGGCATGGAGTGTAAAAGAGGCAGGGAAGATATTTGCATATCTTCGGTCTTTATTTCAGCCCGCGCATCAGATATTAATTCAAACAGTTCAAGAGAATAGGGGAGGGCCGGCGCGATCACTGTCAACCCTGAAACTACATCATGAAGCCCAGGAGGGCCGATGACGGAAAGCGGGGTTACCTTATTGCTGTTTCCCAGCGTTAAAAGCAGACCCGGCAGCCCCGCAATATGGTCTGCGTGATAATGTGTGATAAGCAATGTTTCAAGGCGGCTCACCTTTATTCCGGCAGCTTTCAGCGCAATCTGCGTGCCTTCACCGCAATCAATCAGCAGCGCTTTTCCCTGATGCGTAATCCAGCAGCAGGTAAGCCACCTGTTTACAAGCGGTATCATGCCTCCGGTACCCGGTAAACAAACATCAACCATCCAATTCAGCTCACCTTTTTACATCATCAAATTCTGTTGTCAATTATCTTATACAGAAGATAGGGATTGGATTCGGTTTGCAGATGGTTTGGAAGCGTGGTAAAATAATGATAAATGGCAAACCAGAAAAATATGCTTAAGAAGGATGAATCGCCATGCTGCACGAATGCCGGAAGATTCAAGTGGATTACAAGAAAGCGGGAGCCATTCAGGATGGATATCAGCCCTTGCTCTATACGTATGTACTCGAAAGAAGCGAGGCGATATCGCTTTCGCAGAAACGACCCGCAGTAATCATTTGCCCCGGCGGAGGCTATACCTTCAAATCGGACAGGGAGGCAGAACCGGTGGCTATGCGTTTTTTGGCTGCCGGCATTCACGCGTTTGTCCTTCAATACAGCGTTGCGCCTTCCCGCTATCCCAGCGCCGTGCTGGAGCTTGCGGCATCTGTTCAACTGGTTCGGGAGAACGCCGAAAGCTGGGGGATTTACCCTGACCGGATATTCATTGCCGGTTTTTCCGCCGGTGGGCATCTTTGCGCCACCCTGGGAACGTTGTGGGATGATGTTGTTTTTGAGCAGGCTTTTGACTTTAAAAGTGGCAAGGAAAAGAACTGGCGGCCGGATGGCATGATTTTGTGCTATCCTGTTATCACCTTAGGGCAATACTGCCATAAGGGATCACGAGATAGCCTGCTTGGTCCGGACGCAAAAGAGGAGCTTGCAGGAAAGCTTTCGCTGGAAACGCGCGTAAGCGCTGGGACGGTCCCTGCGTTCCTATGGCACACATACGAGGACAATGCTGTGCCGGTGGAAAACTCACTTCAGTTTGCGTCGGCTTTACGAAAGGCAAAGGTGCCTTTTGAACTGCACATTTATGAAAAGGGCTGCCATGGGCTTTCATTATGCGATGAGACAACGGCGCAGAATGAAGGACACCTTAAGCCCGACTATGCGAATTGGATTCAAATGGCCATTAACTGGGTGAAAAGAAACGAACGGTAACTTAATAATCTTGCGAGCCAAACTTGCCGATTGAAAGACGATTACGAATACTGTTTCATAAGGTTAAACAATGCTATATGGTCCGGCAAACTGCCAACTGGAGATCAATGGTGATCCTGTCCGGCGGATGATGAAGCAGTGCATCTCGTTCGACTATGGATAAGCTTTCGGTAAGAGGCGTCATGGCTATGAAGCAGGCGTACTCTTTAGGGGATAGGGGCAGCGTGTAATACAGCCGCTCCACGTGCTGAACATGCATATGCTGCTGCAGGTATTCCGGCACGCGTGTATCGTCATATTCTGTCTTTGTAGGGGAAAGCTGACACCGTATCTCCTGCAAATAATCCCGCCCCGGCATGATTTTGATCAAGCAGCCATCCTTTTTAAGTACGCGGGTAAAGCTTGCATAGCTGGCGGGGGACAGTATGTTTAACAGAACATCAAATACCTTATCCCGAAAGGGAAGACGGTTCAGATCGCCTACGCAATACATGGCGGTGCCTTCGCGGCCGGCAGCTGACAGGATTGCTTCCTTGGATAAGTCGATGCCAACCATTAAGGTTTTGGGAAGAACGGGGGAAAGGGACGACAAATAATACCCCTCCCCGCAGCCTGCATCCAGCAGTGTTTCAGGGTTTAAGGGAGCCAACAGCGTTTTGACCGCATCGGCAACAGGCCGGTAAAATCCGGCGTCGAACACGGCCCGCCGGGCATCAAACAAATCCTTATCGTAGGGGCTTTGTACCGTCTTGTAGTGCAGGTGAACGTATCCCTTGCGGGCCACATCATAGGTGTGGCCTTTTTCGCAGCATAAGCTGGACTCCTTCACAAAAAGCGGTGCGCCGCAGGACGGGCATTGAAACCCGCCGAAGGAACTCATCTTTTCCAGGGCCTGCTGCTGCTTTGTTAGCATAAATTCCTTTCAAAAAGGGATTACGTACCTGTATGCATGGTTGGACAGCTTTCTCCCCATCTGGCTCAATAGTCGCATTGCTTCGCTGCCGCTCACACTGCTCCTTTTCGCCAGCCTCCTCCACCCCTCCCTCCTCCGCCACCGGCGGGGCCGCCAACGGCGGGGGCGGGGTTCCGGAGCCCTCCGTTTATTTTCGCGCTGCGCCTGTTTCCCGTGCGGCGCGCATCACGGCGTCGGCAACAGCGCGGCTTACGCGCTTGTCCAGGGGATTGGGCAGGATATAATCCTCGCTCAGTTCCTGGCTGCTAACCAAACCGGCCAAGGCGTGGGAGGCGGCTATCTTCATTTCTTCGTTGATGGCGGTGGCGCGACAATCCAGCGCGCCGCGGAAGATGCCGGGGAAGGCCAGCACGTTATTGATTTGGTTGGGGAAGTCGCTGCGGCCCGTGCCGACTACCCGCGCTCCGGCTGCTTTGGCCAGATCCGGCATGATTTCAGGCACAGGGTTTGCCATGGCAAATACGATGGCATCAGACGCCATGGACTTGACCATTTCTTCTGATACGACATTGGGGGCGGATACGCCAATGAACACATCCGCGTTTTGAAGGGCATCCTTTAAGCTGCCACGAAGATGCGAGCGGTTGGTTTTGAGCGCCATTTCCGCCTGCGCGGGGTTTAATTCTAACATCCCTTCATCTATGATGCCGAAGCGGTCCACCATCACAAGGTGCTTGAGTCCAAGATTTATAAGATGCCTGGCGATGGCAATACCGGCGGAGCCGGCGCCGTTGATCACCACGCGGACGCTGCCTAACGGTTTTGCCACTACTTTCAGTGCATTTATGACGGCGGCAGCTACAACAACCGCGGTACCGTGCTGGTCGTCGTGGAAGACTGGAATATCGCATACTTCCTTCAGTCGGCGCTCTACTTCAAAGCAGCGTGGAGCGGCGATGTCCTCCAGGTTGATGCCGCCAAAACTGCCGGAAATCAAGTAAATGGTGCGCACCAGCTCATCCACATCCTTGGAGCGGATGCATAGGGGAAAGGCATCCACGCCCGCAAACTCTTTGAACAGTGCGCATTTGCCTTCCATAACCGGCATGCCCGCCTCCGGCCCAATATCGCCCAAGCCTAAAACGGCCGTACCGTCGGTGATAACAGCCACCAGATTGTGCCGCCGGGTCAGGGAAAAGGATTTTTCGTAATCCTTTTGAATCTCAAGGCATGGCTCCGCCACGCCAGGTGTATAGGCCAGGGACAGTTCCTCCCGTGTATTGATGGGAGCGCGGGAGATCACTTCGATCTTGCCCTGCCATTCATAATGCTTTTTCAGCGATTCCTGGCGGATGTCCATGAAAGCACACTCCTTTTCAATAGAAAGGGCATGTCGATGCATGC
>JAEZHM010000062.1 GCA_023416585.1 Bacillota bacterium | reverse complement strand
CATAATCTGATTGTTTTCTATACGTATCTCTGTCAGCCCATTAGCTAATACACTGGCAGCATCCTGAGCATATATGTTATCCTCCTGTGGAGTTCTTGCTATAACAATGCTGTTCACAGGCCCAAACTTCTTGCCTATCTTGAGGCTGGAAAGGTTGTTACAGTCTATTGTCTCACCTGTCTCCGTTGGGTAAAGGATATACAGTTTATTGTCGCTCTTAAATGCTATTGTGCCAGCTGCTACCTCTGCTATATCGTCCAGTACATCTCGGAAGGTGTAGCTATTATCATACTTTTCTTCCTCTATCTGAACGGTGCTGTTTACAAAGGCTCCTGTGGTGCCTAGTGGCCATCCTAACCTTGTGCATATAGCCTGCAGATATGCAGCCACTGTGCATGGGTACGTTATGCCTGTAAGGTCGTAAGGCACCATACTGTCAAGCATAAGGTCATATGCCTTAATGGAAAGGCTGTTGGTTTCCTCACTATAGGCTGCATCCTCTTTCCTATATTTGCACTTGCCAAAGGAGACATACTCATAGGCACTGCCCACAAGGAGACCAAATTGCACGTTATCTATGGTTGTGGAGGCAAGAGAAGGGACATTGTCCAGCTCTATATCCACGCACTTCATGACGGAGCGAAGAAGGGCCCCATCATAGTGGGGGTTGATGCTTACTATATCAGATCCCTGATAGGTGGTACTGCCTACAATGACCTTAGCATCAAGCTGTTTGCCTGCAGAGGTTATTGCCGTCTTAAATCCACTTGTAACACTCTTCATGGCATCAGCTCCTTTTCTTGTTAGCTACAACAGTTATTGTGCATTCCTCAAACATCATTGTGTCTTTTCTCATCAGGTCTGTATCTACATCCCCGAAATAAAAGCTGTTTTGCAGCAATGTTTTTGTGTGGCTGTCATAATATTTTACCAGGCAGGAGGCTTGGCAGGTTATATTCTCCACAATACTCATTTCGTCCTCTGTCATGGGTGCAAATGTCAATGTGAGCTTGGGGAATATACCTACCAAGGTGCCTTTATTCTCTCCAGTTATGCTCCTGCCCGTATCATCAGACCACAGTTTTTTATATCCGGGAGCATACTTCTTAATCTTAGGGAGGGTTGTCCATGCGTTATTATAGTAAAACTGTATTAAATCTCCACTATAAGCCACTTAAAACCCTCCATTCGTTGCAAATTCCATGTCTTTGCCTAAGCTCTTAACATATCGTGCTATGCGCTTGCCATCAAGATTTATAATTATGGTAGCAGTTCTACCCCCTCCGCTTGCGTTGAGCTTACCTGCCAACTTGTCAATCCATTCAGTGTTATTTTCAAGTGGCATTACTGCTTCTTCTCCTGATTCTCCTACACCTATTAGGCTAGGCTTATTAAATACTGCACCTTTCCCATACCACGATACATTAAGCTTTGGTAAGCTTGTTGGGAGGCTGAGGGCACTCAATACTTTAGCTACCCATCCAGTTGCTTCTGCTCCTCCCGAACCCCAGCTTAAATGTGGTATTTTAATGTTGAAGCTCGTCAGGCTCAGACTGCTCCACCATGATTTTAAACTGTTCCATCCACTCAATAAGCCCTCTTTTATTCCTGCTACTATGTTTTGCCCTATGGGTATCATTTTTGTTGCAGGAGAGTGGATGCCGAATACAGAGCAAATGCCGTCCACAATCCATGTAAAAAGATCTGCAATCGGCTCTAGCAGGAATGACAGTGCTCCCCATATGCCGTTGCATATTCCAAGTACTAGGTTTTTACCAACTTCCCAAAAATTGTTTGAAGTAAAGGCTATGCGGAAGTTTTCCTTCATATCCGCGAACAACGAATTTGCATAGTCGAAGTTAAACAACTTCTTCCATGCAGTATTGAAGAATTGCCCTATCTGTGGGAATGCTCCATTTAATGCTCCTACAATACCACCTATTACAGCACCTACTAAAGTACCAACAGCAGGAAGCCAGCTACCACCTACAGCACCTATTAATGCTCCTGCTATACCTTGGTCAAGTGCTTCAAATAGACGTTTGGGCATGTGTTTCTGGAGCCAGTCGACAATCCTATTTACTATTTCTGCTCCAACTACAACGGCAAAATTCAGAGCTCCAGGAATACTAAACACAGAGCCCAATCCTGCAAATATGGCACCTATACCAGTTGCCATACCTGCTCCAGTGCCGCTTAACCCAATCATCTTCCATATGCCACCTGCAAGTTTTATTGTTACTAATGCTTCCAGAATACTTCCGATAATGTCTCTTACACCTTTCAGTTTGTCTTCTGCCAGCTTCTCTGTGCCTTGCCCAAGTAGCCCTGATGAACTGGTTACAGTATAATTGCCTCCGCTATATCCTGCTCCGCTACCACTACCGTCGCTAGAATCACCTAGCTTGTTTATTTCGTCAAATCCAGCAAGTTGACCTTTAAGCTTTTTCGCACTAGATGTTGCAGAGTCCAAATTGTCTCCAAGGCCTCCTACTGTACTTGTTACTGCATCAACTCCACTATCAGACTTCTTAATGCCCATAAGCAGATACATAAACTCTGTAAGTTTGTTGCATGCCTGAGTAAGTATCAACACAAAGTTATTTATTACGGGAAGTATTGCCTGTAGGATTGGTATAAAGATGTTACCAAAGGCAATACTCAGTTCGTGGAGGTTTGTCTTAAGTATTCTCAACTGGTTCGCTGGACTGTTTATGGTCCTTGCAAGGTCGCCTTGTGCTGTAGCTGTCTGTGCGAGAATCGCCTTATAGCGTATAGCAACCTTTTCAGCATTGCTCATATTTTCGCTAAAGCCGTACATTTTAAGCGTGTTCTGGTCTACCATTATGCCAAGCTGCTTAAGTGGCTCTGTCTCTCCTGTTAGGCCTGAACGGAGTTTCGTGAATGCCTCGTCACTATCTAAGTTATAGAAGCTCGCCATATCCTCTGCAAGCATTGCCACACCCTTGGACATATCTAACGCAGACCCGCTGCCCATCCCCATAGATTTACTTATGTTGTAGATTGTCGCAGCATTCTTTTGCAATAATCTGCCGCTTATACCTAGATTGCCTTGCAAAGTACCAGCCCACTCTTTTACCGCAGCAGAGTTTTCTCCAAACACTGTATTAATAAGGGATTGGTCCTCTATAGCGTCCATAGCGTTCTTCGTGCTGGTCTTTATTGCGCTTACAACTGCTGCACCTATAGCTGTAACAGTAGCAGCTATCCCTAGATTTTTTAGGCCACTTTGAAATCCTATCAAAGTGCTCTGTAATTTACCTGTTTGTTTGTATATATTGCTGAAATCTGCGCCACCACGAATAAGCAGATTCTTTACAACACTCAATGTCTCACCTCCCCCTAATATATAGTGCCGCCTAGGGCTGCGTTCAAAGCCTTTACAGTATTCAACATAGCCTTGTCGGACATTTTTTCGCCCTTCTTAGGCTGCTTCTCAGTTTGCTTTATGTCGTCCAGCACATTTTTGAGTGCTGGCATCTGTTTACACCGTACCCATTCAGCCGTCTTATATGCTAAAGCAAGCCTCTCTTCCTGGTCATTTTTTGATTTTTCTACGTATCCGTCGAGGATCGCATTAAATTCTTTAAAATCCATCGCGCATAGGTCTGAATAAGATATACCCGCTTGGGCAGCAATTTTAACCATAGAAGTCTCGTAATCTTCTATAGTTTCACTGCCCTCTACTCGTTTTTTCCTTCGTCCTCAGTTTCTGAAACTTCTGTGTGATTTGCTCCTTCCACCTCTAGCCCTGAGTCTTTCATGATTTTTTTCAGAAGCTCTCCGGAGCCTTTAATCCCCAAGTACTGGTCTATAAGCTCTATGGTCCTTTCCAGTGTCAGGTCTTTATCATCATTTTTCAGAGCTGCATAAAAGAATGCTGGGACAATATCGTCCTCGTCCTCTTTGTTGAAGTCAACCTTAAATAGGCTTTTACCGTATGTAGCCTTAAA
>JAEZHM010000155.1 GCA_023416585.1 Bacillota bacterium | reverse complement strand
TGGGCGCCAAGCACCCCGCCGGGACCAGGCTTACAGACGTGCAAAAGTGCGTGCGCACCGGGGATATAGATGACGTTGGCGATGCTTCGCACCTGACCTTTTTTGAGATGCTGGGCAACTGGAGCCTTGGCGATTATTTCAAGAAGGATGCCATCACCTGGAGCTGGGAATTTTTGACCAGCCCGGAATACCTGGGTCTTTCTCCCGAAAGGCTGGCCTTCTCCGTTTTTGCTGGGGACGAAAACGCCCCCCGGGATATGGAAAGCTATCAATTGTGGCGTGACTGCGGTGTGAAGGAAGACCGTATCTTCTTCCTGCCCAAGGAAAACAACTGGTGGGGCCCTGCTGGGCTTACCGGTCCCTGCGGCCCGGACAGCGAGATGTTCATTATCACCGACAAGGCGCCCTGCGGCCCGGATTGCTCCCCCGCCTGTTCCTGCGGTCGGTATCTGGAAATCTGGAATGATGTGTTCATGCAGTACAACAAGCAGGCCGACGGCACCTTCATCCCCCTTGCCCAAAAGAACGTGGACACGGGAATGGGCCTGGAGCGCACCATTTGCGTGCTGACCGGCAAAAAGACCGTTTACGAGACCGATCTGTTTGCAGGAATCCTTGCGAAGATCGCCGAGCTGTCCGGAAAGACCTACGGCTCCGATGCAGAAACCACCAAGGCGTTCCGCATCATTGCCGACCATACCCGCACCGCCACCTTCATCCTGGGCGACCACCGCGGCGTGAGCCCCTCCAATGTGGACCAGGGCTATGTGCTGCGCCGCATCATCCGCCGGGCGGTTCGGTATGGAATGCAATTGGGCATGCCCGACAACTTCACCGCCGAGATCGCGCAGGTCATCATCGACCAGTACAAAGCCGTCTATCCCGAGCTGGAAAAGAATTCCATCTTCGTGCTGGAGCAGCTGAAGCTGGAAGAAGCCAGGTTTGCCCGCACACTCAGGCAGGGCAATAAGGAGTTTGAAAAGGTTGCCTCCAAAGTGGAGGGCGGCGTTATTGACGGTTTGAGCGCCTTCCACCTGTATGACACTTACGGCTTCCCCATTGAAATGACCATGGAACTGGCCAAGGAACAGGGCCTTAAGGTAGATGTGGAAGGCTTCCATGAGTGCTTCAAGCAGCATCAGGCAACCTCCCAGGCCGGCGCCGAGCAGCGCTTCAAGGGCGGTCTGGCTGACCATACCGACGAGACGGCTAGGCTGCACACCGCCACCCATTTGATGCATTCCGCCTTGCGGAAGGTGCTGGGGGAGGAAGTGGCGCAAAAGGGCTCCAACATTACGGCGGAGCGGCTCCGCTTTGACTTCTCCTTCGGCAGGAAGATGACGCCGGAAGAGGTTCAAGAGGTGGAGAAGCTGGTCAACGAGGCCATACAGGCCAAAGCCCCCGTTACCATGGAGGAAATGACTGTGGATGAGGCCAAGGCGCAGGGAGCCATCGGCCTGTTTGAAAGCAAGTATGGCGAGCGCGTCAAGGTCTATACCATGGGCACATTCAGCAAGGAAATCTGCGGCGGCCCACATGCAGAGAATACCGGCGATCTGAAATCCTTCAAGATCCTCAAGGAGGAGTCTTCCTCCGCCGGCGTGCGCCGCATCAAGGCAGTTGTGGGGCAATAACCAGGGGCTCCGCCCCTGGACCCTGCCAAAGGCTCCGTAGGCGAAGCGCCGCCTGGGGCGGATGAAGCGAGGCGGAGGAGGCTGGCGAAACGAGCGGAGCAAGCGGAGCGCAGCACCGCGAAGATTGAGCCAGATGGAAATCCCTTTGGAATCCTCATTTAGGTTAAAAAAAGACACATGGCTTAAGAAGGTTCTTCTTTGGCCTTGTGTTTTTATTTGTAATATTTCCTTGGAAGTAACTGATTATTGACTCACCATAAAACCTCCCCCAGCCTCCTTCGTCGGCAACACCCAAACCCTCCAGGAGGGAGCCGTTTGGAAAGCCTCCCTCTCGAGGGAGGTGCCGCCCGCAGGCGGCGGAAGGTGTAAAGGGGTTGCCATAATCATTCCTTGGGATGATTTTATATTGCATTATTGCTTACATTATGCCTCTGCATTCGCTTTCGTTTCAGTCTTCCCCGCAGAAGCAAACCCTACCTTCAGCACCTGCTTGGGGCATGCGTCCTGGCATTGCCCGCAGAGGATGCATTCGGTGTTGAATATGTGATTCTTTGCCACCATTTCATTTACCTTAAGGCTCATGGGGCAGGCTTTAGCACAGGCTTTGCAGTCTATGCAGCGGGAAGGCTCCGCCTGAAGACGCCTGGCATTAAGGTGCTGCGCTTCCTTTAAAAGCGTGCCCAGCACCATGAAGGGGGCCATCCAGCATATGCTGTGGCAGGGCGAGCGCCGGCCGAATACCAGGGCAAGTACAGCCAGCAAAAACACGATCGGCAGATAGATAAAATATCTGGATGACTCATTAACCGATATGCCCCCGTCGGTCATGTAGAGCATGTTGACCTCTTTAATGCCGCCAGCCGCGGCAAAGCCCTCCACGATCGCGCCCAGCCACACGGCCCAAATGACATACTTGATGATATTCTGACGTTTGCCCACAGGCTTTGAAACAATGGCGGCGCAGGCATCCTGCAGCGCGCCTGCCGGGCACACAAAAGAACAGAAGCTGCGCCCGAAAAAAGAGGGATGAGAGAAAGAGACCGAAAAATGTAAGGGCGCTGCCGGTCAGAACTCCTTCAAAGCTTCCCTGCACGATCAGGTAAGGGGACAGATAGTTGAGCGTAATGGGAAAGGTGATGAAGAAGAACAGCTGTATGATTTTTCTGGTTTTAGTCATTTTGCTCACGGGATTTTTCCTCCGATTCTTCTTGGTTTGCACCGAGCATTTCAAGCGCTTCCTGCGCCCAGTCCAGGTATGCTTTGTAAACGTATTGCCCGAACCGCACTGTCATGTAGTAGTAGAGATGGTCCGGGTCCTTGTCCATGACCTGTTTCAGATTTTCTCCAAACAAATCCAGCATTTTCAAATCCTGTTCATGCTGTCTTGTGAATGCCTCGATCCTTTGCATGCTGACTGCCGGGTCCAGCTTTCCGCCAAAAAACAGCTTGAGTAATATTTCATACCTTGTATACTCCCTCTCTTCCGGCAGCAGCAGCCATTTTTCCAAATGATCCATCCCGGCGGATGTGATGGCGTACACGTTCCGCGTGGGGCCTTTTGACGTTTCCGATATAACTTTTTCAATCAGGCCCGCTTCTTCCAAATCGTTCAGTGTGGGATAGATCTGGCCGTAACCAACGCTCCAGAACTTACTGATCATACAGTCGATTCGCTTTTTCATATCGTAACCGCTCATGGGTTCGTGGCTTAACGGACCCAGCAGGATATATTTGGTGGTGTTGTCCTTGGACATAGCTCCTCCTCGACTATATCAAGATGATATAGATTGTGGTTCATTCCGCTTCCCTTGTCAACAAGTGATGAAAGAAAAAATGGTTGACAACATACAGAAGAGGCATTATAATACTTGTTCTTGCTCAAAAAACTATCATGATGGGAGGTGTTCCCCATGGAATGGCGTCTGCCGGACCACCCGGATGCCGCGCCGGAGGCTGCAAGGCTTTCGCGTACGCTGTCTGTCATTTATGGTGAGATCGGAAAACTGGAGGCAGAAACCGGGGTCGGCGCGGAGGAGGACCGGGTCATCAAGGTGCCGGAAGGCATTGACGCGGATGAGTTGGTAACGCTGAACATTTTGCGAATGAAGCTGCAATCGCTGCACCAGCTTGCGTTAGCAAGGCGACAGCCCTTCTTTTCCAGGCTGGACTTCATCCCCAAGGGCGGAACACCGGAAACTCATTATTTGGGCCGCTGGGGTGTTTTGAAGACACCGGAGTACAGCGTGGAGGTAGTGGACTGGCGAAGCCCCGTGGCCAACCTCTACTACTCGGGCCAGGTGGGACCAATGGCCTACGAGGCCCCGGACGGCAAGGTGGAAGGCGAGCTCACCCTGAAAAGGATGATCACCGTTACAGACGGCCATCTCACCGGCATATTCGATTCCGGCGTCGTCAGCCAGGATGCATATCTGCAAGGCGTATTGGGATCGGTGAGTACGGACAGGCTGCGGGAAATCGTCACCACCATTCAGGCGGAACAGAACATTGTGATACGCCATGGCATAGGGAAACCTTTAATTGTCCAGGGGGTAGCGGGAAGCGGAAAAACAACGATCGCTCTGCACCGCATCGCCTGGCTTTTGTATGCTTACCAGGAAACGCTATCTCCCGCCTCCATGATGATCGTGGCCCCCAACCCGCTTTTTCTGGACTATATATCCGCCGTATTGCCGGACCTGGGCGTGCAGCAGGTCCAGCAGACGACTTTTTTAAATCTTTGCCGAATGTGCTTAGGCAAGCAGATGGTCAAGGTGCGCTGGGAAAACCGCCTGGAGGACCAGCTGCGCATGACGGGCGCGGAGCGGGCGGCACTTGGCACCGTGCTTCGCATAAAAGGATCACTGCGCTACAAAAAAACACTGGAAGACTTTTTGGATCTCTACGAGCACCAGGTTATCCCAACAGGGGATGTGTGCTTTGGAAACGAGGTGCTCTATACTGAGGATGAGCTTAAGACCATTTATCTCACGCAATTGAAGCCTTTCCCTCTTAGTCAGCGGGTGACAGAGCTGCAAAAGTACATGCACGGCCGGCTTAAGAAGGCGGTGGAGCATATGACTGACCGGCTGGAGGCCATGGTCAGGGAACGGTTGGACGCGCTTGTTACACGCCTGCCGGATAATGAAGAGCGGCGCGCCCGCACCAAAAAGCTTCTGGAAAGCCGGGAAAAGCGGCAGGCGGAACTGAAGGAGGAGCAGAAGAAGTTCCTCAAAGCTTACCCTGGCGTGTGGCCGGTCATGAACGTGCTGGAGGTATATGAAGCGTTCCTTGACTACTTGGAACGGGAAAATACCTTTGGCAAAGAAGGGGAGGAACTTATTCTCCGCACCCGGGGTACGCTTACCCGCAAGGAGGCCGGCGCGGAGGATCTGCCCGCCATCACAGTCATTGGCCGGCGGGTGTTTGGCATACCACGGCTGAATGTAAGCCATGTGGTGATGGACGAGGCTCAGGACTTTTCGCCCTTCCATTGCCAGCTCCTGAAAGAAATGGTGGGGCATGATTCGTTTACTATGGTAGGCGATCTGATGCAGGGCATCCATGGCGATGAGGGAATCAGGGACTGGGATGAAGTGGCGGAGGAAGTGTTTTTAGGCAAAGCCGCCCGTAAGCAGCTGACTACCAGCTACCGCAACACCGTGGAGATCATGACAGTTGCCAGCCGCATAGCATTGCGCCACCCCGTGCCTGGGCAGCCAGTTGCAAGGCCGGTTTTGCGCCACGGCGAAAAGCCGTCCATCATCGCCTGCAAAAGCGGCAGGGAGCGGATAAAGGCCATCGCCGAAAAGGCCGAAGCCTGGGTGAAGGAAGGATACCATAGCATCGCCCTCATTGAAAAATCGGAGGAAGACTGCCGGGTACTCCACCGTGCTTTGCCGCAGGATTTGAACGCCAGGCTCTTGCGGGCCGGGGACAGCCATTTTGAGGGCGGAGTATTGGTGATTCCCGCCGCGTTGGTCAAGGGGCTGGAATTCGACTGTGTGCTGGTGGCTGACGCTAATGCGGATGTGTACCCTGACGAGCCCTTTTTCTGCCGCCTGTTATATGTGCTGTGCACAAGACCCCTGCACCGCCTGGCGCTTGTCTATGTGGGGGAAAAATCACGGCTCTTGGCGGAAATAGGCCGGGATGAGGCGAATTTTTGCACGTATGATTGGGCAGATGCTGGAAAGCCACCACAAAATGTAGTATAATCGGATAAGCGGCTGTGCCCCTGGCCGGCCGCGGCGGGAGACGATATGAAAAAAAAGCAGAATCGGACCAATTTCCCCACGGAGGGGGTAAAGCATCGTCGTGCGGTTTTACGGTTTGCCGTTCTTTTAGGCGCCGTGGCACTGCTTGCGGTGTTCATGTCCCTGCATGTGTTTGCGGGGGCGCCGGTTCTGCCCAAACAAAGTGCGGCGCTTACCGCGGCAGCCCAGGGATTGGATGAGGTATCCATTACGGCTGAATTTTATCCGGAAGCAAGGCAGGTTCATGCCAGGCAGACGATGCGCCTACAAAATAGAAGCGGACAGGCCCTGCCGGATTTGGTACTTAGAACATACGCCAACGCTTTTTCATCGGAAGACTACAGCCCAGCGGCCATCGAGGAAGTGTACGACAAGAGCTATCCTAACGGCTTCAGCGAAGGCAGCATCGCCATGACGGAGGTTCTGCTTGGCGGGCAGCCTGCCAGCTTCGTTTATGGGGACGGTGCCAAGACTGTGCTGCGTATCGCACTTCGTTCCGCCTGGCAGCCGGGAGAGTTGATCGATGTTTCCATGGACTATGTGTTAAAGATCCCCGACTGTGCCTACCGTTTTGGTTTGTCTTCGGGAATCTATTCGCTGGGGAATGCCTTTCCCATCCTTTCCGTGTGGGACAACGGCGCCTGGCGGACAGATGAGTATTTTCCGCTGGGGGATCCGTTTTACTCGAACTGCTCCAATTACAGCGTGACGCTTATCGTGCCCCGCGGCTATCAGTGCGCCGGAAGCGCCTACGGCGAAAAAACGGAGAATGACGGAAAGTGGACGTTCACTTTCGACGCGCCCGCGATGCGGGAGTTTGCGCTGTCCGTCAGCAACCGTTTTGCTACCGCCCAGGAAACGGTGGGTGATGTGCTTATCACCAGTTACGGCCTTACTACCCAGACTGCGTGGAAAGCGATGAAGTATGCCTCCCAGGCGCTTGTGTGCTACAATGAACAGTATGGCGCGTATCCCTACCGCCATCTGGCCGTTGCCACGGTGGATTTTCCCTATGGGGGCATGGAGTACCCCGGCCTTGTACTGATCCAAAAGTCCGCGTACGAGGCTGACAGCGAGCAGAGCCTGGAAACCTTGGTTGCCCACGAGGTGGCGCACCAGTGGTGGTATGCGGTGGTAGGTTCAGACCAGTACTATCAGCCTTGGCAGGATGAGGCTTTGGCCGAGTATTCTTTACTGGACTATACTAAGAAATATTATGGGAAGGATGCCAGGGACAGCCTTGCCTTTTCCCGGTTTGAAACTGCCATGCGCGTGACCATACCGGAAGGTGTAACGCCGGGAAGCCCCATCGATTACTTCGGGAATATGTCGGAGTATTCTCTTGTGGTGTATCGCCGCGGCGCGGCGCTGATGGTGGCGCTGGAGATGTCTCTTGGCGATAAGTTCCATGAATTTCTAAGGACTTATTATCAGCGTGAATCTTTCCGACTGGCCAGCCGCAATGACTTTGAACAAACGCTCAGTGATGTATCCGGCCAGAACTGGAGTGCTCTGATTGTAGATTATCTGGATACCCATATCAATAATTGAATACGGATGAAAAGCAGGTGCGTATATGATCATGGAGCCCCTTAAGGTGACAGTGCTGATTCCTTCCCTGGAACCGGATGGAAGGCTTGTTCCCTATATCCGGCAGCTTTTGGATAGGGGTTTTTCCTGCGTGGTGGTGGTGGACGACGGTTCCGGACCGTCTTACCAGCCCATCTTTGACGAGATTGCAGGTTTTGACGGGTGCCGTGTTCTTCATCATGAAAAAAACCTGGGCAAAGGCGATGCGTTGAAAACAGGCCTTGCCTTCATCAGGGAGGAAGGCTTAGGCTGCCCCGGCGTGGTCACGGCCGACTCCGACGGGCAGCATACCGTACAGGATGTATGGGCGATGGCTAAGCTTCTGGCGGAAGGGGAAGAAGGACTGCTGCTGGGTACCCGGGATTTTTCCATGGCTCATGTGCCGGGGAAGAGCCGGGCGGGCAACAGGATCACATCCTTCATATTCTGGTTGCTGTACGGCCACTGGCTGAACGATACGCAAACGGGATTGCGGGCTTTTTCCGCGCAGCATCTTGATTTTATGATGAAGGTGGAAGGGCACCGCTTTGAGTATGAAATGAACATGCTCATCGCCTGCGCCAGGGACAACCTGCCTATGAAGGCCGTACCCATCGAAACGGTTTATGAGAACGAAAACAAGGGCACTCATTTTCATCCGTTGAAGGACAGCCTGCGCATATACAGGGTGATATTCAAGAACTTTTTTCGGTTCATGTCCTCCTCCTTTTTGGCTACCGCCATCGACCTTGGCATCAGCTTTCTGCTCATGGATGCGTTGCGCGCCGGCCCGCTCGGAAGCGAGTGGCGCATAGCCATTGCCACAGGCGTGGCTAGAATGATTTCCTCGGGCTTTAACTTCCTGGTCAATAAAAACTTCGTATTCCATTCACGCACCGCAAGGCATAAGCAATCGGATGCGCTTTTGCGGTATGCCGTTCTTTGCGTTTGCGTGTGGATTGTCTCCTGGGGCACGGTTACATCTGCCCATCAGTACCTGGGCATCTCCGATAAGCTTGCCAAGATCCTTACAGATACGCTGCTATTCTTTGTCAATTACCGCGTTCAGCAGCGCTGGGTCTTCCGCAAGCATCCGCACTATGCCGAACAGGGAGAAAACATCTGATGAAGATGAAAAAGATATGCACTGCTGTATTGATGTTATTTCTTATGCTGTGTCTTGTGAAGGCTTCAGTGGCGGAAAGCTTCACCCTTCCTGTGGACAATTCTCCCGGTCCGGTTCCCAATCCTGCGGGGTACGTCTCCGATACGGCTTATGAGGATGATAGCCTTTCGGTCACCCTGGAAAGCCGGAAGATCGGTGATTCCATGTATCACATCGCCTGGGTGAGGATTTCTGATCCTTCCCAGCTCCGCACGGCGTTGGCCGGCCCATACGGTTCTAAAAAAACAGCCAGGACTACGGATATAGCGGCGCAAAACAATGCCGTGGTCGCCATCAACGGGGATTATTTCCAGTATCGCAGCGGAGGTTACGAGGTGCGCCAGGGCGAAGTGCTCCGCAAGACGCCGAATTCCAAGCTGGACTTGCTGGTGGTCGACGAAGCGGGGGATTTCCACATCTTCCAAAAATCTAACAAAAAAGAGCTGACGGCTTTTTTGCAGGAGCATACAACTGTCAACGCCTTTACGTTTGGACCTGCATTGGTAAAAGACGGCAAAGTGCAGACAATTTACAACAGCTACGGCTTTGCCCCCCAGGACAGGGCGCCCAGGGTCGGCATTGGGCAAATAGGCCCTCTTAAGTATGTGCTGGTGGTGGTGGACGGCCGCCAGGAAGGGTATTCCCGGGGCATCACCATCAAGATGCTTGGGGAATTCATGAGCGAGATTGGATGCCTGCAGGCATTCAATCTGGATGGCGGCGGTTCCGCTACCATGGCGTTTAACGGCGTGTGCTTCAACAGCACGTCCGACAAGGCGGAACGCAACATATCGGATATCATCTATTTTGCTTCGGCAATTCCGGAATCGGCCTATGCGGATAATGGGAAACAGGAGTGATTGTGTATGAATGAAAAGCATGGTAAACTATCGGCTTTATACGCTGCGCTGATTGCCGTAATGCTCTTGGCGATGCCGTTTTTGATCCCGTCGGGAGCTATAACGCTTGCGGCGGACAGGGCCTATACGGACAGCATGCCCTTGATCTTTGAAGACGGGGGCGAAGACGGGTTCTTTAAGGACGATGTTCCCGTGGTGGAGCCGGAGGGCGAGGCGCCGGAATCCGGTCTGCTTCGCGTAAGCGCAAGCGGCGGGTCCGCGCCGGCTGCGGTTGCCGCGCTGCCTGTAGACTTGGCACCCGGCATGATCCCCAATCCCGCCGGCTTTACGGAAACAAGCTATCAGGATGAGAGCATTTCCGTGAACCTGGAAAGCCGCGAGGTTGGCGATTCCATGTTCCATGTGGCCCGTGTCAAGATCGCACATCCCTCCCAGCTGCGCACCGCGCTGGCAGGTCCTTACGGCACCAAGAAAACCAACAAAACTTCTGCTATGGCCATAGCCAACAATGCCGTGGTGGCCATGAACGGCGATTACTACAACAACCGCGAAGGCGGCTACATCGCAAGGCAGGGCGAGACATTCCGGAAAAAGCCCTCAAAGAACCTGGATATGCTTGTCATTGACAGCAAGGGCGATTTTCATGTACTGGTGCAAAGCGACCCTGAAAAGCTGACCGCACTTGTAAAAGATCAGGTGAATCCCATCGTACAGGCCTTCACCTTTGGCCCTGCGCTGATTGTGGACGGCAGCCTTCAGCCGCTGCCGGAATCGTATCCCTTCAACATCCGCAGGCAAGAACCCCGGGCGGCCATCGGACAAGTGGGGCCGCTGGAATATGTGATGGTGGTGGTGGACGGCCGCAGGGATGATTCCCCGGGCGTTACCATGGAGGATCTGGCCGCTTTCATGGCGGAGCTTGGCTGCACCCAGGCGTTCAATCTGGATGGCGGCAATTCCGCTACCATGATCTTCAACAACGCGTACTACAGCAGGAAAACCGACAATTCGGAGCGTTCCGTCAGCGACATTATCTATTTTGCTTCCTCGGTGGATCCTGCCGTATGGCAGAAGTAACGCCTTGTACAAAGGAGAAGCATCATGTTTGAAGATGTGCAGTCCTTTCCCTTTCTTGGCCTTACGGTGTATAAGTACGGCCTGCTTTTGGCTGCAGCTGCGGCTTTTTGGCTGCTTGTATCCGGAATGCTGGCAAAAACGAAAAAACTGCCCGCCAACACGGTATTGTTGACGGGTGTTTTGGCGATTCCTATGGGGCTGATCTTTGCAAGGCTTTTGTACTGCCTTGTCAGCCTCGGCTATTTTCTGGATACCATCGGCCAGCCGGTTGCCATGCTGTACTTTTGGGACGGCGGCCTGTCCATGATGGGCGCGCTGCTGGGGGTCAGCCTGGCTGCCCTGATCGCGGCCAGGATCAGGAAAGTACGCTTCGGAGTACTTGCGGATGTACTGGCGGTGCCGGCTGGTTTGTTCATTGCCATTGCAAGGCTGGGGGAAGCGTACACGGTCCTTGGCCGGGGCAAAACTATCGAAGCGCAATGGATGAAGGACAGCGCTTTTTTCGGCACGCAGGAAGCATGGGGGAATTACTACGCCGTGTTCCGTTATGAGGCGGTGGCGGCCATCCTTGTATTGTGTGTGATGCTGTGCCTGTTTTTCGGTAAAAAAACACGCTTGCCTGCAAAGCCGGGCGATCTTGCCTTGGTTTTCGGCACGCTGTTCGGCTCCGCCCAGGTGATTATGGAAAGCCTGCGGGATGACGGGCATATGCTGTGGGGTTTTGTTCGGGCTTCCCAAATTATCAGCATTCTTTTACCCGCTGCGGCAATCGTTGTTTTCAGCGTATGGCTTATAAGGCGGGATGGCATGAGCTGGCGGCCTTTGGTGGCCTGGCTGATTGCCGGCGCGGCTATAGGCCTTGCCATCATCAAGGAATTTGATATCGATACCAGCAACAATTTGACCCGGGAATACGCGCTGATGTCGCTGGCCATGGCGGTGCTGGCGGCTGTGGCGCTGCTTCTCTGGAGGAACGCTACTACCATTTCAAAACCTTAACGCTCCGCTGCCACGGATCTTTTCATGCATTACAGCGTCGACTTCCGCTCCACGTAGGTACGCTGCTACGCGTCGCTCCGTCTCCTTGTACTGCATAGAAAATCTCTCGTGGCATCAAAGCATGAATGTTTTTCAATGGTATAAAGCACAAAAGCAGAACTCGTGACCCGTCCGCATAGAGGGAGGGAACGCTGATGAAAGCCAACAAGGATGCGCTGCGCCGTTTCGTGTTAGGGGAACTGCCGCCCCCGTATAAAGAGCGGGAAGAGGACTTTGTTTCGGAATTTGTGCGCGACAACTGCATCCGGCTGGGAATATTGGGGCTGATTGGAGCCATCCTGCAGGCCGCCGTTTTGATTTCCCTGCGGGAGATGCCCATTATGCATGATCTGCTTATGCGCTGGTTCACGCTTCTTGCGGTGATAGGCCTTTTCGTATTCGGCCTGTTCTTTTTCCGCCAGGCGAAAGGAAAAATGCCAGTGTCTGCCCTGTGGGCGTGCCAGGTTGCATTTGCGGTCTATTTTACGGTGGTGGACCTGTGCATTTTGTTCATGGGCCATCAATTGCAGCCTGGCCTTGTACGAATGGTTCCCGCTGTTCTGCTGGGAACCATGATGACCATGACAGGCGGCCTGAGCATTACTGTATTCGGCGGTTATGCGCTTGGCATGCTTTTGATGGTGGGGGAGCCTGCGCTTTTTGCATATGGTCTGCTTTCGGTACTGACTGCATATATGTTATCCAGGGAAAG
Organism: Bacillota bacterium; assembly: GCA_023416585.1. GTDB lineage: Bacteria > Bacillota > Clostridia > Christensenellales > Aristaeellaceae > JAEWAH01. The sequence goes on along the minus strand of JAEZHM010000155.1, from coordinate 13,160 downwards.
GTACAAGCAGCGGATATCCCAGTTTGTTTCAGACGTGAAGACTAAGAAGACGGAGCAGATTAACCAGGAGCTGCTTCATAAGCTGGAGAGGCTGACATCATGGGATGAGCAGACGCAGATGAACAACCGCCGGGCCATGAGTTCCTGGCTGGAAGCCGTATGGCCCCTATGCGTGCGCAACCGCATCCCCGTGGCTGTGATGGTGGTCACTCCGGACGGGATCGGAAAAACACGCAAAGAAAAAGGGCCCGATGTGGCCGCCGAACGGCTGACCCAGTTTGCCGCGGCCCTCAAGCCCTTTGTCCGCCGCCAGTCCGACTTCCTGGGCCGGTACGAGGAAGACAAGTTTATCATTCTGTATTCCGGGCCATCCCGCCAGGACACGGATATGCTGCTCATACGCATCCGGGATGAACTGAAACATCAAACCTGGTTTGATGCACAGGATGAACCTCTTTCCCTGAGCACGGGCATTGTATATGGACTGCCCGGGGACAATATGGTGGCCGCCCAGTGGATGACCAGAGCTGACGATGTACTTACAAAGGCCCAGTTTAAGGGAGCGGGTTCCGTGCTGATCGAGGAGGCCTGATGTCAATCAGATGCGTTCTTTTTGCATCCGGTGCACGCATCCAGCATGATGTCCTGCCCATTTAGTTCAAGGCGGATGGCGCCATCGCAGCCTGTCTCATCCGAAGGAGCAAAGCCGTACCGCTTAAAGTACGGGGCAGCCTCCGGTGTTGCATGAAGGATCACTTTGACGGCGTTATGCTGCTGGGCTTTGAACAATAAAAGCCGCGTCAGAAAATCGCCAAAACCAAGGCCTCTGAAACCGGAAAGAACGCCGATCATGCCGATGTGAAACGCGCCGTCTTCCCACCAGATGCGCCCTGCCCCCACGATCTGCCCTTCATGCAAGGCTAAAGCCTGCCAGGCATAATCATCTTTTGTATCCCGGTCTACTCCAAAAACTTCCCAGCGCAAAAAAAGCGCCGGACCGATGTCGGCTCCCGGAGGGAGCCATTTTCCTTCCACCATACCGACACCTGCTTTCCAGGAGGATATTGCTTATGAATGAGGATAAAATCCGGCGCATCAACGAACTGGCGCGGAAAAAGAAAACAGTGGGCCTGACCGAGGGGGAACTTATAGAGCAGCAGGAGCTTCGCAGCGAGTATTTGCAGGCCTTTAAGGCAAACATGGTGCAAATGCTGGAGGGCGTGCTTATCAAGGAGGAAGACGGCTCCGTGGCGCCGCTTCGCAAAAAGCGCCCTAACTAATAGTATAGCCTGGACGCTTTTGTCTGTCAAAGGCAAAATGTTTGGCCCAAACCTTGCGTGGTTTGGGTACTTCTGGTATAATGAAGCTGGAACAAGGGGAAAGTACTTATACAAACTGCATCAGGGCCGCGGCCAGGGGGGCCGTGGGGATGCGTAGAAAGTGGGGGTGATTCCATTGTACGAGGATGATCAGCCGGATATCGTCGAAGGTACGGACGACGAGGGAAATAAGATCCTTCTGCAGGTCATGGAGTACTTCTTCTACAATGGTGAGGAATATGTGGTCCTTGGCGCTGCAGAGGAAAATGAAGAAGAAGCTTGTGAAGCATGTGAATGTGAAGCCTGCGGGCATGAAGATGGCCACGAACATGAAACAGACCTTTATATCATGAAGGTTAACACCTCCACCGATGAAAACGGCGAAGAAGTGGAAGAATATGTGCCCGTGGACGAAGACCTGATGGACAAACTCATCCAAGTGGTTCAAACCAACTTCAGCGAAGAAGACGATGATGAAGAAGATCTGGAAGACGAGGAAGAGGAATAACGTTAGGTCGGTCCCCTAAAACTTCATAGTCTCGATCGGCCGGGCAGTGTCTACTGCCCGGTTTTATGCATTGGCAAAGCCGATGCTTACAAACGCTATGACACCGTATGCGTGCTGGCTGTTCTATTAGGGATTGTGATTGCTTGGGAAGCCCATTCATCTTCGCCTGAAAGCCGTAGGGGCGATTAGTAATCGCCTGCCAAGCGGCATAACCTGACCGCAGCATGCGGGCGATTGATAATCGCCCCTACAGTGAAATTTGCCTGTTGGCTTCCATGCCTAGGGTCGCGATTACCCGGTCCCCCAAGGGTAGCAACAATATGGCATAAAGGATATTCCCATCGATAGATAGAAGAACAATACGTTATTTACTTTGTAAGCGAAGGCAGGAAAATCATGACAGACGAACTGCGCCTGAAAATAGAGAATTTACCTGACAGCCCAGGCTGCTACCTGATGAAGCAGCACGGAGAGATTATTTATGTGGGAAAGGCTGTGAACCTGAAAAACAGGGTGCGCAGCTACTTTCAAAATTCCAGGGGCCATACGCCCAAAGTGGCAGCCATGGTGGGCAAGATCGATGATTTTGACATCATGCTTTGCTCTACCAACCTGGAGGCATTGATTCTGGAATGCAATCTGATCAAGCGCCACAAACCCTATTACAACATTCTTTTGAAGGATGACAAGCATTACCCCTACGTGCGTGTGGATATGCAAAAGCCTTTCCCCAGGCTGGAAGTGGCTCGCCGCATCGAAAAGGACGGAGCGAAATATTTCGGCCCCTATATCGGTGCGACGGTGGTACGCCAGGTGATGGACGCGGTGCAGAATATATTCCCGCTGCGTTCCTGCACGCTGGATCTGCCTCTCAAAACGCCGCGCCGCCCCTGCGTTCAGTATGAGATCGGCCGGTGCCTGGCGCCCTGTGCCAATAAGTGCACCCAGGAAGAGTACGGCGCCATGATGGAGCAGGTGCTTGCCTTCTTAGGCGGCCGGTATCAGGACGTGGTGAACCGCATGAAAGCGGATATGGAGGCGGCGTCCAAGGCGCTGCATTTTGAGCGCGCTGCTTATCTTCGGGACAAGATCCGGGATGTGGAGATCCTCATGGAGCGGCAGCGGGCCATACAGGTCAGCGGCGCAGACCAGGATATATTGGCCATCGCACAGGACGGCCTGGACGCCATGGTGCAGGTATTGTATGTACGCGGCGGCCGCATGATCGGCGGCGACCAGTTTGTTTTGCCCCAGGCTGGCAGCGATGTAAAAGGCGAGGTGCTTGCCGCCTTCCTGACCCAGTACTATGAAGACGGAAACCTGATCCCGCGTCAGGTCTTGTGCCAGGAACTGCCGGACAACCTGGAGGAACTGGAATCCTGGCTGCGGAACATACGGGGCAGCGCGGTGACGCTTACCACACCCAAGCGTGGCGAGAAGCACGATCTTGTAATGCTGGCGGAAAAGAACGCGCAGGATGCTTTGGAAAAGCGCAATGCCCGCAGTGCCATCAAGGAGGAGCGCACCACCGGGGCTGCGGCGGCACTGGGGGAGGCGCTGGGGCTTGATAAAGCGCCCCGGCGCATTGAGGGATACGATATCTCCAATACCCAGGGCGTTTTGAGCGTGGCATCCATGGTGGTTTTCATCGAAGGGGAGCCTGCCAAGAAGGAATACAGGCATTTCCGCATCAAAACGGTGGAGGGGCCCAACGATTTTGCCTCCATGAACGAGGTGGTGGGCCGCAGGTTCCGCCACGGGGTAGAGGAACAAAAGGAGAGGGAAGAAGCGGGCCAACCCATGGTGGGCGGCAAGTTTTCCGATATGCCGGACCTGGTTCTTATCGATGGCGGCCCGGAGCAATTGGCCTTTGCGCTTCGCGCCATGCGGGAGGCAGGGGCGAACGTGCCCATGTTCGGCCTGGCCAAGCGGCTGGAGGAAATTTATCTTCCGGACAGGGAACTGCCCATTTTGCTGGACAAACGGTCCCCGGCGCTGCACCTCATTCAGCGTATCCGCGACGAGGCGCACCGTTTTGCCATTACCCATCACAGAAACTTAAGAGGCAAGGAAAGCGTCCACAGTCAGATAGAAGATATACCTGGCATCGGCCCGACCAGGCGCAAAGCGCTGTTAAAACAATTTCATTCCCTGCAGGCCGTTCGCCAGGCGACGCTTGAGGAACTGCTGGCGGTGAAAGGCATGACCCGCCCCGCGGCGGAGGCGGTCTTAAAATGGGCAGCGGAAAAGAAAGCGTGATCTTTACAAATCACCGCCCGATATTTAGCTAGCGGAGGGCACCATGGCACAGTTGAAGCATGTCTCCAATCTTGCGCGTATCCCCAAGGAATTCATGGATGATCCCGAGTTTTCGTCTAAATTGAAAACAGTACGGGTGGGCGACGCCATCGGTACCGAGCAATTCTATGTGAATGTGGATTATGTTACGCCTGGGGCGTTTAGCACCAAATATCACGCCCATGATCTACAGGAAGAGTTCTTTATGATCATGGCGGGAACGGGGATCCTTCGCATGGACGGGCGGGAAATGCGCATATCCCCGGGAGATGTGATTGCTAAGCCGGCCGGGAAGGGACTGGCCCACCAGTTTATCAATGACGGCGAGGATATTCTTCAAATAATGGATATCGGAACCCGCGTCACACGGGATACCATCGTATATCCCGATGAGGGGACAGTATACGTAAAGGGGCAGAACCGTATATTTCATATGGAGGACAGCATCAAGGGCTGGTCCTCTGATCCAAACGAATAGGTGTTTATTTTCGTACTGCCCGCAGCTTTTCCAGCGCACGGCGGGCATAGAAAGCCAAAGCGAGCAGCGTCAGGCCAACGGAAACCCATAATGTCAGCATATCCCACTGCAAGGCTCCTGCTGTAAGGAAATCCTGGTGGAAGAAGGAAAGGGACAAGGCTACAATGAAGAGAAATTGGGCTGCTTTGCCAACGGGCTCGCTATAAACGACAATTCCCTTTTTCAGCATAAACATGCCGCCCAGCACCATCAGTAATTCCTTCAAAACAACGATGATGACGGCCGCCGCGGGCAGGATTCCGCTGACCGTTTGAACAAGCAGTACGGATATTACCATCAGCTTGTCGGCCAAGGGATCCATCAGCTTACCGAAGTTGGTGATCAGGTTATACTTTCGGGCGATATATCCATCCAGCAGATCGGTTGCGCTGGCCAGCAAAAATACCGTCAGCGCCGCATATCGCAGGGATGAGTAATAAAGCACAAGAAATACGGGAATCAGCGCAGCGCGTATCATGGTCAGTATATTCGGCACATTCCATATGTTTTCCCGCGTTTTGTCCACTTAAGAACCCTCCTTGGTTTTCCATATGCGCCTTTTATATATATCATAACACAACTTAAAAAATTTGCCAGCGGTGCAAGACGAAAAGCCATCAGAAAGAGGATGATAACGGTGAAAGCGCTGATCATCGGCGGTACGGGAACCATCAGCACGGCTGTGACCGTCCGGGCTTTGGAAACGGGACTGGACGTGACCATTTTAAACCGGGGCAATCAAAAAGATGTACCGGAGGGTGTAAGGCAGATCCATGCCGACGTGCGTGAAAGGGTGGCCATGGAAAAAGCACTGGCCGGACAAACCTTTGATGTGGTCTGCGACTATTTGACCTTCACTCCGGAACAGGCCAGGCAAAACATAGAACTGTTTGGCGGAAGAACGGACCAGTTCCTGTTCATCTCCAGTGCCACGGTATATCAGAAGCCGCCGGTTCATTATCTGGTCACCGAGGGAACGCCGCTTGGGAACCCCTTTTCGGAATACGCCAGGCAGAAGATCGCCTGCGAATTATGCTTCAATGAGGCGTACAGGGCGGAAGGCTTTCCGGTGACCATCGTTCGGCCCTCCTATACATACGGCGACAGATGCATTCCCTGGGTGCTCAATTCCCGTGCCATGCGCTATTCCCTCATCCACAGGATAAAAGCCCACAAGCCTATCGTGGTGCCGGGGGACGGTACCAGCTTCTGGACACTGACCCACAACACCGACTTTGCCAAGGCATTTGTGGGCCTGATGGGGAAAAGGCAGGCGGTGGGACATTCCTTTCATATCACCAGCGATGAGGCCATGACCTGGGATGCGTATCTTCACATCATTGCCGGCGCCGTGGGTGAGAGGGCGGAAATAGTGCATATCGCTACCGATGCTCTTGTGAAGCGGCTGCCGGAAGAGCGGGGCGCGCTCACCGGCGACAAGTCTCAAACAGCCATCTTTGACAATACGAAAATCAAAACGTTCGTGCCGGGGTTTGTGGCCACTGTGCCCTTTGAAACTGGCATCCGCCGTACGATCGCCTGGTATGAAAGCCACCCGGAACGGCTGGGCTATGATATGGAATGGGATGCCTTAATGGATGAACTGGTGGTAAAGTACGGCTGATATTGTTGTATGCATCATGAGTGTCTATTCAAAAACCCACGCCTTCGCAGCGTGGGTTTTACTTTGCACATGGATCGCTATGTTATTGCAATATCATCCGGCCGCAGGTTTCGCACTCCACAATCGTGCCGCCGGCTTTGATGGCTCTGAGCACTACCGATGGCAGTGACATGTTGCAGCCGCCGCACTGGTCATTTTGCAGCCGTGCCATGGGAGGCACGCTGTGGAGCTTGATGTTTTTATACTTTTCCAAGTAATCCGGCTGAATGCCCCTGGCCTTTTGGGTTGCAAGCGCCCGCTGCTTTTCCAGTGCGGCCATGCGCTCCTTGTATTCCACATCATAAGTGGCCTTCAGCTGGTCGAATTCCGCCTTTACCTTGGCGGCGCGAAGGCGCACTTCATGCTGCTGATGATCCCTGTCCCCGGCGTCCTTGCGGATGCGCTTCATTTCCTGCTCATAGCCGTTGAGCGTATCAAGCAGCTTGCGGGCCTCGTTGGTCTGCTGCCTGGCATCCTCCATGGTTTGGGGCAGCTCTTTTTCCAGCCTGGCTGTAAACGCCTTCAACTGCTCCTCAGCCCGTAAAATGGCATCGCGGATCACATCAATGCGGTCGCTCATGATCATGACTTCATTTTCGATGCGCTTGATGGTATTCTGCTGCTCCATTAAAAAGTCCCGGCTCTTGACCAGCTTGATACGGTTGGGGGAGCGGCGGATTTCATTTTCCAGCCGGTCCGCCTCCATGTCCGCCTGCTGATACTCCCAGAGCATTTCCAACTGATCCATGCTTTGACCTCCTCATATTTAAAGGAAAGGCGGCGTAATTTGACCGCCCGTCCCTGACACAGACTACTGATTCAGCGCTCCAGGGTAGGAAACGCCCGAAAAATGGTTAATTTCCACTGAGTATTGTAACCTATCCAAACCCTTTTGTAAACAGCCGCCAAAGGCGGTAAGGCCAGGCGCTTCCGTGGCATAGTGGCCGCCTTCCAGCAGAACCATCCCCCGTGCCACAGCGTCAATAGCGTTGTGATGGCGCACTTCACCGGTGAGATATGCCTGTGCGCCTAAGGTTGCGGCTTCCAGGAAGCCTTCGTCATACGCGCCGCTGCCTACGGCAATGGTATGAATTCTTGTCTCCGGGCTGCCATACAAACGCACAGGAGCATTCAGAAGCCGGGCTGCCAAATCCCGCAATTCTTCCGCCGTCATTTTGTTTGGCAGCTCTCCGCAGCGCAAGAAGCCTTCGCCCCGCATGCCTGTAAGGGTAAACATCTGCCCAAGTACATCATTGATGCCGCCCGGCGCCCTGTCCAGATTCGTATGGGCGCTGATCAGTGCAATGTGGTTTCGGATCAGCGCGCACAGCACTTGCCCTTCCGAATCATCCTCACGCAGGTTCTTTCTTGCGTGGAACATAAGAGGATGGTGGGTGAGGATCAGTTCAGCCTTTAGCCGCATGGCTTCCTCCACCACCTGAAGGGTACAGTCCAGCGCCGTTAAAATTCGGGTGACCGGCGCGTCGAACCGGCCTGTCAAAAGGCCAACATTGTCATATTCCTCCGCTGTTTGGAATGGGGCAAAACCGTCCATCCAGTCGTATACGGCCTTTACGGTCAGCATCATATCAACTCCTCCCGTATGTAAGCATCAAGCCGCGAACATTCCGCCATGCGCATGTCATCGTCTCCGGCATCCTTTAATGCCTTAAGTGCAGTACCTGCCACACGCTGCCGCCAACGCAGGTAATCCTGAAATTGCGGCGGCCGCTCCCTTAATAGGCACGGGCCCAGAAACAATTCCTTTTCCGTGTAGGATGCGTTACCCGGCAGCGCTTGCATGATCACGTAAAACCGTCCGCCTGACCGGGCGATGGACTCTTTTTCGATTCGGTAGCCGATAAAATGCAGCACCTCCCGCACTTTATATAGCTCCGTGTGGGGCGACAGGATCAAAGCGGCCCCATGAAGCCTTTGGGGCGCCGCGGTCAGGATGGCGCACATGGTATCCCCGCCCATGCCCAGCAGGCTGGCCGCCTGCGCAGGTTCTGCAAGGGCATTCAGCCCGTCGGCCTGAATAAACGCAGCCCTGTGATCAAAGTGATGGCGGGTGATCAATTCCCTGGCTTTTGAAAGAGCCGGTGCGCTGATATCCGATACCACCATGCGCTCACACCGGCCTGAAGCCAGCAAATATAGGGGCAGCCGGCCGTGGTCGGCGCCGATGTCCGCTCCCAGCCGGCAAGGTGGAAACAGGTCAGCGGCAGCCAAAAGCCTTTCATCCAGCGTAGGCAGGCGCAGGGGAATCGCCTCCTTCCAATGCATCCGCAGCGGACCAGCGGTGTTCCTGCTCAAAGGAATTCACCATTTCCATTGCATCCTTGACCACGAGACCTGGAAAATCAAAAGCCTGCAGAAGGAGCAGCGCGTTTCGTGTGTGGGAAGGACCTGGGCGCAGCTTGTAATCAAAATGGATGCTCTTGTCTTTCAGCTCTTCCTGAAAGTGATAGTTGTCATACAGGCCGTTCAGGATCTCAGTCAGCTCGATATCGTGGGTGGCGGCAACACATAAGCTGTTTTCCTGCTGAAGGCTTCTTAAAACCGCCGCGGATGCGGCGATGCGCTCAACGGTATTGGTCCCCCTTAATATCTCATCCACAAAGCATAGGCAGGGGGATGTTTTTACCGCCTGCAGAATACGGCGGAAGGACTTCACTTCCACCACGAAATAGCTTTCACCGCCCGCCAGATTGTCCCTTAATGCCATGGAGGACATCACCCTGGCCCGGGGCAGTGCAAAGGATGACGCGGCGCAGGTATGTATGGACTGGGCCAGGATGGCGTTTACCGCCAGGGTCTTTATAAACGTGGACTTGCCCGAAGCGTTGGAGCCGGTGATCAGCACGCCGTGCTGAAAGTTTGCGCTGTTGCCAACGCCTTTTTCCAGCAGCGGATGCACGGCGTCTTCCACTTGCAAGGCCATCTGCCCATGAAAATGGGGAAGGCAAAACCTGGGCAGGCTTTTGCGCAGGGAAAGGGTGGATATCATAACATCGAGCCGGCCTACAGCTTCATACAGGCTTTCCAGCTCACCGGTATGTTTCGCGATATGCGCCATGACCCGGTTGTAGGCGCGCAGCTCGGTGAGAAAAAACACTTGTACAAACATCATGAGCCCGCCGATATCGCCAGCTGCCATACCTTCCTGTACGGCTCCGGAGAAAGCGCCGCGCAGATGGGAAAAGGGCTTATATGCTTGCTGCATGGCTGTCTTAAGAGCGTGGGGTTCAGGCATGGGCAGGCGGGTAAGCTTTCTTATGCACCAGAGAAGCGACTTGGTATACCGTATGGTATGCAGCCTGCCCTGCAGCTTTTTGCCACCCCAGTAATACAGGTAGGCGTTCAGTAGAAGCGCGGGAAGCAGTGCCACAATGGCCGTGCCTGTGGGAACCGGTAGAAAAAACAGAAGGACCGCCGCCAGCGGCAGGAAACCGGCTATACGCAAAAGGCCGGCATAAGGCAAGCGGTAGCTGTCCGGATTGCGCAAAAGTTCCGGCATTCCGCTTTCGCTGTTTTTGCCAAACCCTGCTAGCAATGCTTGGATTTTTAAGCGGAGGTCCGGGTTTGCGTCAAGAGCGGACAGCGCCGTTTCCCATTCATCCTCTGTCTCCTTAAGGGAGCGCAGCCTGTTATACAACGCTTCTTCTCCAGGCGTGGTAAGGCAGGAATTGATCTTGTGAAACACCCGGTCCATATCCAGGTCGTTCCAGGTGATGTCGTCCACCTCATGGCCGGCCTTCGTCATTTGAAGCTCCCATTGAGCTCGAAGGCTCTCCATATCCTCCTGTGGATGCATAAAAAATGTGCCGAAACGGGATGACGCATCATCCCTGCGCTGCCTTGCTGCCTTTAGGGAAGAAGATATGGCATATATAAAGTAGGCGGGCAAAACCATGAGCAGCAGCAATCCAAACGAGGCCATAGGCGTACCCTTTCGTATTTGTCTTTATACAAGGAGGGAAGGGGCCGCGCCCCTCCCCTCCATGGAAATGCAGTATAGTTTATATGAAAGGTTTAGTCCAGGTAATCCTTCAGCTTTTTGCTGCGGCTGGGATGGCGGAGTTTGCGAAGCGCCTTGGCTTCTATTTGGCGGATGCGCTCACGGGTCACGCTAAACTCACGGCCTACTTCCTCCAGGGTACGCTGGCGGCCGTCGTCCAGGCCAAACCGCAGGCGGAGCACCTTTTCTTCCCGTGGGGTTAATGTATCCAGCACGTCCAAAAGCTGCTCCTTCATCAAAGAGAAGGAAGCGGCTTCCGCAGGGGCAGGGGCGTCATCATCGGGGATAAAGTCTCCCAGGTGGCTGTCTTCCTCTTCGCCGATGGGCGTTTCCAGCGAAACGGGCTCCTGGGCGATCTTGATAATTTCCCTTACCTTGCCTTCGCTGATGGCCATGGATTTTGCAATCTCTTCCGGTGTGGGCTCCCGGCCATACTCCTGTAAAAGCTGCCGGGAAACGCGGATGAGCTTATTGATGGTCTCCACCATATGTACGGGGATACGTATGGTACGCGCCTGGTCTGCGATGGCGCGGGTGATGGCTTGGCGTATCCACCAGGTGGCATAGGTGGAGAACTTATAACCCTTGCGGTAATCGAATTTCTCCACAGCCTTGATAAGACCCAGGTTGCCCTCCTGGATCAGGTCCAGAAACAGCATGCCGCGGCCAACATAACGCTTGGCAATGGATACCACCAGGCGGAGGTTCGCTTCCGCCAGCTTGCGCTTGGCATCCTCATCACCCAGTTCCATGCGCTGGGCGATTTCAATTTCCTCATCGGCCGTCAATAGGGGAACCTTGCCGATTTCTTTTAAATACATGCGCACCGGGTCATCGATAGAGATGCCTTCCGGTACGGAAAGATCAATTTTCTCCAGCGGTTCGGCAATCAACTCCGGCTCTGTGGGATCCAGTTCATTGACCACATCCACGCCAAGAGCTTCAAAGGTTTCCAATATTTTATCGAATTGGTCAGGCTCAATCTCGAACTCTACCAACTGGTTCATGATGTCCTTGTACGTCATGGTCCCTTTGGTTTTTCCCTGTTCATACAGGTCGTTGAGTTTGGCTTGACGTGCATCGGGCGTCATGCTCAACAAAATCACTCCTTTTCTCCACCTGCGGTGGAAAGCCCGGAAGCGGCAGGACCGGAACGAAAACAGAAGGTTGCCGGTTCATTATCTGCCTGGTTTGAGTTGGTTCAGGCGCTGCATCAGCGCAACCGTTTCGTTAAGGGCCGCTTCCTTTTCCTTTCCCTTGAGGGTGGGAATCTGAAGCTTCAGTTCGGTAAGTTTGGCCTCAATGCGTTGCCTTCGCAGCTTGTCCAGACAGTCCTCTGCCATACGCATCAGCGTATCCGGCTCGCCTTCGATGGGCGCTGTAAAAATCTCGGCGGCCAGGCTGCGGTTTTTTTCATCCGTTTGCGATTCCATAAGCTCCGCAGGCGTAGCGCCGTTTTGCAGCTCCTGGCATAATTGCTTCATAAACGGGTCCTTGAATTCTTCGTGGGTTATGGTGCCGCTTGGCAGCCTCCCAGTAGCCAGCAGGGACAAAAGAGACTGCTCTGCCCTGTCCGGCAAGTCTTCCGCCCTTGTGGATAATCTTTCCCTTTGGGGGGAAGCGCTATTCTTGACAGGCGGCAAGAAAATACCAATTTGTGCCTGAAGTACTTCTTTGGGAAAGCCGGTCTGCAAAACAAGCTTTTGCAAATGGTTTTCCAGCTCTACAGGCTGGGTCACCCGGCGCAGTATCTCGGCGCAAGCCTTGGCGTATTCCGTCCGCCCATCCTGGGTGGACAGATCAAATTCCTCCGCTTTGCGTTCCATACGGTATTCTGCAGGGCTCATGGGGTCAAGCTCCGTAAAGGCGGTCAAGCCATCCCGGCGGATATACTCATCCGGGTCCAGGTTATCAGGGAAAGACAAAACCTTGGCGGGAATGCTCTCAGCCTCGAAGATATCCAGTGCCCTGAGTATCGCGTGCTGGCCGGCGCTGTCTCCGTCATAAGCAACCCACACCTGGGGCGCAAAGCGCTTAAGCAGCCGCGCCTGTTCCTGGGTGAGGGAAGTGCCTAATGTGGCTACCACGCCCTCCACGCCGAACTGGGAAAGCGCCACCACATCCATATACCCTTCTACCAGGATCACCCTTTGAAGGTTGCGCACCTTGCGCAGAAGATTGGCGGCGTACACCCCCAGCCGTTTGTTGAAGGCCGGGGTATCCGGCGTATTGAGATACTTGGGTTTTGCGTCTCCTGTGGCCCGGCCGCCGAACCCCAGCACCTGCCCGTACAGGTCGATGATGGGAAACATGGCCCTGTTGCGGAACATATCAATGGTCTTGCCTTCCCGAAGGATTGTTAAGCCCGCTTTTTGGGTCTCGTCCAGGGTATAGCCTTGGGAGAGCAAGTAATCTGTCAGATCTGCACGGCCTCCGGTAGCGGCGCCCAGACCGAATTTGCGGATCACCCCGTCGTCCAGCCCGCGGCCTTTTAGGTAGTTAAGCAGGGTTTCGCCTTCCCTGGCGTGCAGCCGTTGATGATAAAATTGGGCGGCAGCCCGGTTGGCGCTTATCAGCCTCTCCTTCAGCGTTCTTGCCGCCTTATACGCTTCGTCTTCCTTCACCTCTGGCGGGGTCATATGCAGCCTTTCGGCCAGGTGAAGCACCGCTTCTTGAAAATCCATGCGCTCCATTTCCATTACGAACTGGATCACGCTGCCCCCTGCCTTGCAACCAAAGCAGTAATACAGCTGACGTTGGCTGTCCACGGTAAAAGAGGCTGACTTTTCGTTGTGAAACGGGCACAGACCCCAATATCTATGCCCGTTCTTTTT
>JAEZHM010000132.1 GCA_023416585.1 Bacillota bacterium | reverse complement strand
AGTTAAGGGGGGAAATCGAAATCCCCCCTACTCCCTCCTGCGTTATAGTCAGCAAGATATGACGTACTCTAAGCATTCTTAATGTACTTCGTATCAATTTCATTTGTATCTCGCTCCTGCGGGAGCGACCAAAGGGCTCCGAAGCCGAAGCGCCGCCTGTGGCGGATGAAGCGAGGCGGAGGAGGCTGGCGAAACAGAGCAATGCGAACGAATGTGAGCAGTGCGACAATTGAGCCAGATGGGCCGGTCGCCCTTTGGAAACCTTCGGATGCAACCCGGAACATCAAAATTTTGGAGGTAAACATATGGCAGTCAAAACTACGGAAACAAACCCCATGACAGAGAGTATCCCCACCCCCATCCCTGAATCCGAGCCCATGGTGCAGATCTCGCTGCCCCTTCTGGAGGTGGACGAGACAGGCGCCAGGGTGGATCAAACCGAGCATGTGACCATCAATGGCGAAACCACCATCATCAAGCGGGGTGAATATGTGAGCGTCAAGGTGCCCGTTTTCCTGGCCCTGAAGGTGAAGTATCCGAATTTGTGAATCGGCAGGGGGTATCGCGTCTTCGGACGCGACCAAAGGGCTTTCCGGTCGCCCTTTGGAAACCTTCGGGCACCAACCTTGGGGATTGGCATCCCATCCTGGATTACATCAAAACCTACATCAACCTTTTGAGGTGTCACATATGAACGTTTCTCAAATCAAAGATTTCGTTATGTTCCAGACAAACAACGACGCTGGGGACGCGGGCGAGTTTGAGCCCTTTCTGATGGACTACATCAATGAAGGGTACGACCGCCTTGTGTGGGCCCATGCAAGACGGCATCTGGAAAAAGACAGTGAATACCCTCCGCTTGCGGATGACACGGATGAACCGAAGCTGCCATCCTTTGCGCACCTTGGAATCGCCAACTGGGCCGCCTGGTGTGTGTACCGCAACGGCAATCCCGCCAAGCAAAGCCGGGGCCACCAGTTTAGGTTGGCGGCGGAGGAAACGCTTGCCGGTATCCGGGCTGACGTAAACGCAACCCATTTTGTGAATGTTCCAAGATGAAGGAGGAATGCGCATGGCCCCGATCATGCTGAACGCCTATGATGCGGATGTGCTGATTCCGGGATTTTCAGGCATCTTCCAGCAGGGTGACGGGCTGAATGCCGATGCAGGTACGGCCCGCAGCGCCATCAACATGGCAACCTTGGGAGGGGTACTCCAGCCTTGCGGAGCCTGCAAGCTGCTGGACCCCTCCGTTCCCTCGCCGATTGAAACGCTGGCCTGCCTTCACCGCCGCTGGTATTCCGAAGATGATGACAGGGACATCCTCATCGCCGCAGCCGGGGGCATGCTCTATGCCATGCCCATCGGCGGAACAGCGTGGCAGGCATTGCCCATGCCGGAAGGTGTGGAAGCGTTCGCCTGTAACGTATGGAGCTGTCTTTCCTACGAAATCAATCCCGAAGGCAGCTATGCGCCAGTGGATGTGCTGATCATGTCCAATGCGCAGGATGGCATGATCTGCGTTCGGGGCGATACCATGACCATTGAACTGGTTCCCACGCCCAAAACCTTTGGCGTGATTGCCAGGTACGCCGAACGCATCTGGGGCGGCGCGATACAGGACGATCCCGATACGCTGGTATTCAGCGCTCCCTTTGATCCTAGGGGGTGGGAAGCCAACCTTGACATTCCGGAGGATGGCGCCGGTGACGTGATGCAGCCCAGTTGGGACGGGGATGGTTTCCTGGCCCTTGTGCAGATGGGAACGCAGCTCATCGCCTTCAAGCGGAACCGCATCTGGCGCATTCTTGGCACGGACCCCGGCGAATACGCCTTTCGGGAGCAGTACGGCAGCGGCACGAAATATGTGAATACCATTGCCCTGGACGGGGAGCGCATCCTGATGCTCACTGATGAAGGCGTGATGCAGTATGACGGGGTCAGCACATCCCTTCTCATGCCGGATGCCTGCAAAACGATCTATGACACCATGCACAAGGCTGCATTGGATCAGGCTTGCGGCTGCGTGTTCAAGAACGTTTATTACTGCGCTTTCCCTGTCAATGGCGAAAGCTGCAACAATGCCGTGCTGATGCTCAACCTGAAGGATGGGACATGGCTGTACCGGGATGATTTGAGCGTGGAAGCGTTTCTGCCCACCTTTGACCGGTTGTTCTTCACCAGCCATTCCACGCCGGGGCGGGTGTACGAGTGGGGGCAGGATTCCTGGACCGCCGGCACAGCCGCTCACCCCGCCTGGTGGTATGGGCAATGGCAGGACCTGCAGCAGAAGGCCATCCGCAAGGGCGGCTTTGAGGTGTACCTGACGGTGGAAGCCCAGGATGCTGTCCCCTTGACCATTGGCATTGAAACGGAGCGCAGCCTGAAAATGAAGACGGTCACCTTTGACAAGTCTGAGCCGGACAAGGCAAGGCAGAGGCGCATCCGTTTCGGCGGATCAGGCAGGCGCTTTCGGCTGATCATCGGCAGCGAGACATCTGTGGCATGGCGTATTGTGGGCGGCGTTTTGGTCAAGGCCGAAATGGATCCCGAATAAGGAGGGCACGCATGACGAGCGATTACATTACCATCCACCAATATGAGCCGCTGCGCACCCCATCCAACTGGACGGGTGCGGAACGGAATTTGGTGCGTCAGTTGTCCGATACGTTTGATGACCTGTACCGCCGCCTGAACCGGCTGCGGTTTGAGGACCTGGGCAAGGATTTTCAAAAGCGGGTGGAAGATGCGGAAGGGAACCTTACGCAAGTGCAGCAGACCGCAAAGTCGCTGATTCTGGCTGTATCGGGCGGTTCCCAAATCTGGCATCAGGAAACAGCACCGGCACCGCCCGATCAGAATCCGTTGTATGGCGATTTATGGTATGACGCGGAGGGCGTATGCCACCGGTACGAGAATGGGCAATGGAATCCCACCTATGACAACGCCTTCGCCGCGGTGCAGTACACGGCCGGGCTGTTGATGACAGCGGAGCAGATTGTATCCACGGTGCGGTCCCACGAACAGTATCAGGCCGATTTGAGCGGTAAGCTTGGCACAGGTGCTCTGGATGATTACTACACCAAGTCTGTCGTAGAGGACAAGTTTACCTTCATTGACCAGCGCGCCGGTGAGATTGAACTGTCTGTCGGCAAAAAGCAGGACATCAAAATGGTGAACCTCAATGGCGAGGAAGTCAACTACTACACACTGATCCAATCGTATTTCACCTTCCAGGCGGATGGGTTGCACATCACCAAGGATGGCAGCAATCTGTCAACGGTATTGAGCAATGCCAAGCTGTCCTTCATGAATGGCAATACGGAAGTGGCCTATGTGGCAGGCGAGCTGTTTTCCATGAAAAATGCGCATATCGCCCATACTTTGACCATTGGCAATGACTATTCCACGGTTGCCGGGGAAAAGGGCTTTGTGGATATCAGGATTGAAAATGGCGGCATCACCGGCAGCTGGAGGGAGGCGAGCAGTTCGTAATGGCACAGATGCAGTTTACAATTCCCAATTTTAATCAATCCAGCCGGTGGACAAGTTACTTTCTTGCAGGTGTAGTTACTCATACAACTCCCTCTACTGATACGGATACAAAGACGGTAGACATCAGCAGCATACCTGCAGGATCAACCATCAGTTCCGCGTCCATTTCAGCATCATACAATTCACCGCTGTCAGGCGCGAGTATAAGAACGATTGAAGGAAGCCCGAATTTTACAGGGAGTAAGGACATTACCTCAAAGCTGCAGGGATTAGGTGGAAGCTATTCTACCATTTCATTTGAGTTCAAATTCAAGGCATACGGTGGAACGGGATCATCATCATATGACGGTACACCACACGAATCCTCTTTAAATTGGTCAGACATAACTGTTAGCGTCACCTACACGCCGCCTTACACTGCACCGTCCGTTACCAATGTGAAGCTCGCCGGCTCCGGTTCTGACCAGTTCCGTTCACCGGGAACAACAGTTCCCCTGAGCTGGACAGGCGTAAACGGCGCTCACAACAGCATCCAGAGTTACACCATCTCCCGCAGTGCTGATGGTACGAATTATACCCAGTTGGCACAAGGCGTGACCGGAACCAGCTATGATGTGACCGCTCATACCGCGGGCGGCAGCTATTACGTATATAAAGTGGCTGCTGTTGGCGAATATGGAAGCAGCGCTTTGGCGGTCAGCCCGAAGCTGTACTCCTATACGGCGCCGGCTGTTTCCGCAGTAAAACTCAATGGCAGCACATCCAACCAGTACATGGCATCATCTGCATCCGTGTTGTTGAGCTGGACAGGAACGAACGGATCATACAATGCCATTCAATGCTATACCGTCAAGTACAGCATAAACGGAGGCGCATATTCCCCGCTGACCACGGTGACAGGGACTTCGGTTTCGGTGACTGCTCCCGGCTCAACCTCTGAGTATTACCAGTACCAGATAACCGCCGCCGGCCAATATTCCAGCAGCGGTGCGGTTTTAAGTTCCAAGCTGTACACTTTCACCAATCCCGGCGTATCCGGCGTGACACTGGCTGGCTCCGCCTCGGATCAGTACCGTGCGCCGGGGGCAGCCGTTACTTTGAGCTGGACAGGCTCAAGTGGCATCAATAATATCATCCAAAGCTACACGATTTCGCGCAGTTCGGATGGTACAAATTACACCGAATTGGCAACAGGTTTGACTGGTACAAGCCATAATGTGATTGCCCATGCCGCCGGCGGCAGCTACTACAAATACAAGGTGGTAGCTGTTGGCGCATACGGAGGCAGCGCGGATGCATACAGCCCAAGGCTGTATTCCTACACTGCGCCGACCGCGCCTGATACCGTCCATGCAACCCCTTTGGAAGTCGCGCCCGGCGGCAGTGCAACGCTGACCTGGAGCGGGGCGGCTGCTCCCGGTGGCGTTTCCATTGCAAGCTATGCCATCTGGCGGGCCGCCTCGCCTGGCGGAACATACGCGCAGGTTGGAACCAGCACCACCACTGCATGGGCATTTACGGCTCCTAATGGCACCGGACACCATTACCACAAGGTACAGGCAATTGGCAGCGTGGCGGGGTATTACAGCGGCTTGTCTTTGCAGTATGCGGACCTGTATGTGCGCCAGCCCCATTCCACCTTCACCCTTGACAGAACCAGAGTGCCAATGGACGGGGTCACAGCCATCACAGCAACCCTTCACGTGAATGACCCAACTTACACCCATGTGCTGCGCTGGTACATGGATGCTACGCATACCATTTCGCATGAAATGACTGCGGGGGATACATCCGATTCCTGTGTGTTTCCATTGGAATGGAATGCCATCGTACCGGCCACCAGCACCTCTGCTTATGCGGAGCTGACCACCAAGTGGGGCAGCACGGTCATTGGCACACAAGTTGTTCCCTTTACCGCAGAGGTCCCGGAGTCGGTGAAGCCTGCTGCTACGCTTGCTCCCACGCTGAACAACGTTTTTCTGACATACGCATTAAGCGGCTATACCACCGTCACGCTGAATCTCACTGCCACGTTCCCTGACGGAACCACACCGCATGCTACAGAGGCGTACAGAATTTGGGGTGGCGGATCCTATGACGTAAGTTCTCAAACTTTGGTGGCCGGGCCTTTTTCTGCCGGTTCCTACACATTTTATGGCCGGGCAAAAGACAGCAGGCCACGGCAAGGCACGGATGAATATCCATTGACGGTAACCAGTTACACGCCGCCTGCGATCTCCATGGTGGATTGCTTTCGTGCCAATACAAACAATGAACGAAGCAACGAGGGCACACGCATCCGCGTCAAGGCCACATTCCATGTAACATCACTGGACGGGAACAACAGCGCGGCGGAGGCCACGGTGCGTTACAAGAAATCCGGTACAAGCAATTGGCTGGGCAGCGTATCCATGATAAGCGGGGTGGAAACGACGCTGGCAGACGGCATTGACACGGATAAATGCTACGATGTGCAGATCAATCTGAAGGACACTGTTGGCAAGGATGCCACACCGTATCCGGTGTCCGTGCCGGCATCTGTTCGCTTGTTTGATTTCCGCAATGACCGTGCTGCTTTGGGCAGATTGGCTCCCAAAGACACGGGCAAGGTGTTGGCCTTGCCGGATGATTGGGATATTCTGCACAAAGGGCAGACGCTGGATGCAAGATTTCTGCAAACGCCCATTCTATTGGGCAGCGGCACGAACCTGAATGACATACAGACACCTGGAATGTACTACTGCCCAGCCAATGCCACGGTGGCAACGTTTATCAACTGCCCTACAGGGTATGCGCTGGCTTTGCTGGTGGAACGCACTGCCGGATGTGTACAGACTGTCAAGGAATACAGCACGGATTCGGCTGCCAAGGTATTCATCCGCAGATATTACAGCTGAACATGGGGCGCGTGGGCGCAAGTATGGGACAGCAATGCCGCCATACCAAAAGCGAACGTACAACCGCCTGCTCCCGCTGACATAGGTGCCGCCGTTGAAGGCCATACGCATACACCGGCATCCCTTGGGGCAGTCGCAACCACCGGGGATCAATCGATGGGCGGAAAACTCACACTGCCCCGTATACGTTTGACTGCCACCACTGACGCTGCAGGCGCATCCAATAATGATGTTGCGTTGATGATAGGGTCCGATACCGGAACGCACATCATCATGGATAACAACGAGATCATGGCAAAGAGCAACAGTACTACACCATCTACATTATATTTGAATGGCGATGGTGGTTTGGTGCAAGTTGGGGCTGGTGGATTCGTCAGTGTTGGAGCAATTTCGGAGCAGGGAACAAGCTTGGCAAGTAAGTATGCTGCTAGTGGGCATACACATAGTTATCTGCCCTTGTCTGGTGGTGCTATGACAGGCAACCTTCAAATCAATACTAGCGGGAAATACTATCAAATTGGTTGCCAAAATAACAGCTATGCGCACCACAATACAGATGCGACATATGGTCATTGGTTTAACAAAGATGTTCGCGTTGCTGGGAATATGTATGCTGGAACCAACTATGACCAGCTTGTTTTGCATCTAGGCAATTGGACAAGCTATTGCATCCAGTCGGGGAATAGGGACCATCATCAAGTAACTGGTCTTTCAGACACATTTACCAACTGGAATAGTGGATTGAAGACAGCATTTTATAGCCCTGGTACACTCACAAATCAACCATCATCCTACGGTAATATTCTCTCTATCGGCAATGGCGGTGAGATTTCCCAACTATGGGCTACACAAGCCAGCGGTGCATGGTATCATCGGCAAGCAAACGGAAGTGGTTGGTCAACTGGATGGAAGCGATTCCATGATGAAGACACGATCCAGCACGGCACAGCAGGAACTGTCCCGTCATTGCCTGACGGATACATTTACATCAAGCATTCGTGAGGTGATGGCATGGGAGCGATAAACGAACTAGCAACGGAATCATGGTATTCAAACAATACCTTTCAACCTTCAGCAGCATGGGCCGAGCACTCCACCATGGAGCTTTCGACGGCTCATGGAAGACCGGGACGAATACAATTCAACAGCCTTTCAATAGGTCAGCAGATTACTTCGCTTTCCTTCAAGTTTCACAAGACCAATTCTGGCGGTGGCGGCGTTTTCAGGTTTTACGCAACCAATAACGCCGCGTTGCTCCCTAGTCAGATGGCAAGCATGACCTACCTTGGAGAGATGCCGGTTTTCGGATCGGGCACAGGGTGGAAAACATTGGCGGTTCCGTCCGCAATGTTCGATAGCCTGTCCCAGTTCACTGGCGAGTGGTATCTTGTCCTGACATGCTCTGTGTACGTGACCTTCTATGGGGAGTATCCGTACAACGACACCAATGAACCGCGATTTGAGGGGGAATATGCGGACGGCAGCATGTATTACAGTGTAGGCGGCGTGATGAAGCTGGGCGCGCCTTATGTGAGCGTAGGCGGCTCGATGAGGATGGGTACAGCGTATGTAAGTGTAGGCGGCGTGATGAAACAGGGATTGCCATAAGGAGGGGAGCCAATGAAAATTGTTGCAGGCGAGAAGGAAGTTGAAATACTGGGCGTGTACGGAACCACGGACAGGGTCAACGACATTGCGGTGGATGCGCTGAAAATATCCCTGCAGAACGATATCACGGAAGAGCAGATCGTTGCCCTGCTAAACAATCCATGGAACCTGTACAGCGATAGCGGTGATCTGCTGGGGGTTCATGTAGGCTGCAATCAGGTGAAAGAATACACGGTAACCTTTCTGAAAGTATCCGATGCCACCAGGCTTCTGGCGCAGTTGAACACAGCGGCGAATGCCCTGGCATCCCTGCGCCAGCAGGTGGATGCACAGGCGGCTGAACTGGAAGTGCTCCGGCAGACGGTTGGAGGATAAAACATGAGCATGGCAGACACGATCCGTGAATGGGCAATCAGCAAAGTTGGTTGCCCATATATTTTTGCTTCCAATGGACAGATTTGCATGCCGGCGTTTCGGCAGCGGCAGGAAGCCAACAAACCGGCCTATGCAGTAAATATCAAGCGGTATTGCCCGGTCCGCAGCGCAAAGCAATCAAACTGCAATGGCTGCCAGTACAAGGACAAGCAGTCCTACGACTGCTCCGGGCTTACCAAGGAGGCTGCAAGGCTGATCGGCATCAATATGCCCCATGGAGCCAGCAGCCAGTGGAAGGGGGATTACTGGGACTTAAAAGGACCGGCCGCCGGGATGCCCATGGACAAGGTTTGCTTTGTGTACAACGCGATGGATGCTGCGGATCCCATGGGCCATGTGGGAATTTATCTGGGCGATGGTACGGTTGTGGATGCCAGGAGCCACGCAAAGGGCGTACTGCGCACCAGCCTGTTAAGCTACGCCTGGGATCACTTTGGAATACTCAAGGGAATGAATGATGAGGTGGTGGATGCGGTGTGTTATCTGGCGGTGGGAGCCAGGGGGCAGGACGTTGAGAATCTGCAAATGCGGCTGAATGAAGCCGGGTTTGATTGCGGCTTGGTGGACGGTATCTTTGGTCCCAAGACGGCAAACGCAGTGAAGGCATTGCAGACATACGCCCAGTTGCTAAGTACGGGCATCATGGACGAGCCCACGCAAAAAGCGTTGGAACATGCTTTGGCCAAGTTGGGACCGGGTGATGACAGGGCATTGGCACAGGCTGTGTATGCAGTCATCAAGGATTACTTGTGAGGTGGCATCATGGAGATATTACAAAATTACTGGTGGCTTGTTACAACGGCATTGGCAGTCATAGCCTACATAGCGTCAACTGCCATCAAGGCGCATGACCTGTTACGCCGGCTGCAGGTGGTGGAAGACCGGCAGAAGCAGGAGCGTGAAGACATCGCCATGCTTTTGCAGGCGCAGTTTGCGACACTGGACGGGCTCAAGCAACTGCACTGCAACGGAGCGGTATCGCGGACACATGAAACCATGCAGCAGTATGTACTCTCAAGACATTAAGGACAGGTCATGCAAAAAAAGGAGGGTCTTTATGCAAAACCGTTTTCATTCATTTATCCTATGGGCTTCCCTTGCTGCTCAGATGCTTTCCATCCTGGTGATTCTGGGCGTGATCACGCCAACCCAGTCCGAGATGGTCAATGGTGTGGTCACGGCGATTCTCCAGGCCTTTGTGGCCTTTGGCGTTCTGAACAATCCTACAGACCCTGAGAAATTTTAAGGAGTGGTGACAGATGGCAAGCTATACCTTTGATCATTTGTTGGCAGACCTGAAACGCAACACCTATACGCAGAAAACCGAGGAGCAGCTGCAGCAGGAAGCTGCCAACCGGTATTCCTCTGTGTATGCGCAAAAAGACCTTGCTGCCAAACAGGCGCATGATACATCCGCCTTGGCCTTGGACCGCCAGATCCAGGCGATGGGCAATGTGTATGGCAAGCAGCGCGAAGCAAGCCAGACGGCATATCATCAGGCCTCCTCCCAGGCGAACCGTCAGGCCACCAGCCGGGGTATGCAGCGCTCAAGCTTTAACAATGCCAACCTTTCAAATATCGCCATTGCCGGGAACAAGGCGCAGCAGGAAATATCCGATCAGGAATCTACAACCCGTTTAGGCCTGGAGGACCAGAAAACCTTGCTGGCCCGGCAGCTTTCCGAGCAGCAGCGGCTGCATGCTGATTCGAAGATCACCGACACCAACGCCTACCTGGACGAACTGAATAACCGGGAATACGAACGGGGGCAGACTGCCATGGACAAGAGCAATGCCCTTTCGCAGCAGCTCTACCAGTACGGGTATCAGCAAAGCCGGGATCAGGCTGCGGATGAGCAGTGGGCCAAGCAATTCAATGAAAACATCCGGCAGTATGACACAGCCCATACGGAAGGCCAGCGGCAATTTAACGAGAATCTTGCTGAAGGCCGCAGGCAGTATGATACCAACTTTGGCGAAAACAAGCGTCAGTTTGATCTGGGCTTTTCCGAGAACCAGCGGCAATACGATACCACCCTGGCAGAAAATCAGCGCCAATATGACACTTCACTTGGTGAAAACAGGCGCCAGTATGATACCACCTTTGCGGAAAACCAGCGGCAGCACAATGATTCAATGGCATACAACCGGGAATCGCTGGCGGAAAACAGGCGGCAGTATGATACCACCTTTGCCGAGAACCAGCGTCAGTTTGAAGTGCAGCAGACTGAAAACGTCCGCCAGTTCAATTCGACCCTGACCGAGCAGCAGCGGCAGTTTGATTTGAGCACAGCCGAAGGCAAGCGTCAATTTGAAGCATCCCTTACGCATCAGCAAGCGCAGTTGCTGGAAGAGATCCGCCAGTTTGACGCCCAGCTTCAGGAGAACCAAAGGCAGTTTGACAGGCTGCATCCGCAAAAAAAAAAGAAGTAACTAGTCCGCCACCCCCTGATTATGGGGCAGTCGACTGGAGTAAGCTGCGCAGTGATTATTCCACCATCCAGGAAGATGTCGCAAAAGCATTGGCAGCGGACAGGGCGTACAAGCAGAAACAGGCGAAAGAAAAGGCACAGGCGGAACTGGCAAGGAAGAATGCACCCCACTATACAGCGTATTGATGCAGGGAGGAAACAGTCATGCCTCTGACTGTCCAGGACATGAACCTTTTGGCGAAGTATAAAGAAGAGGAAAAGAAAAGACAGGAAGCAATCGAGCAAGCACAGCGCTTGAGGGCAGACGAGGCTGAAAAGACACGAAAGGCAGCAGAAATGAAAGCCCGGCAGGAAGATGCCAAGCGTGAAATGGAGCGCAAGGCGGCGGAAGCGCAAAGGCTGGCCAGGCAGCGCGCCGCGGAAGAGGCGGCAAGGCAGGAAGCGGCACGGAAGGCCGATGCGGAGCGAAAGCGCCAGGAACTGCTTGATAAATCAAAGCAGTCAATGCTGGATACACAAAGGGCGGCTCAAACTGCACGGCTTTTTGCGCAGGAAAGAAAAACATCAGGTCTGAACAGCTATTGGGATGCACAAGAACGCAAAATAATCTCAGAACTGAATGCTGCCGCGTTTGCACCGGATGCCCCAAAGGAGACTGACAAACCAAGTATAGTTGCCTTTGGTTTTGAAGACGTAGCTGTTGAACCAAAGGAACTGACCCCTGAGCAAAAGAAACAGCAAGAACAGAAAGAGTTTAGCGACCTGCAATACAAGCTGATCAACGGCAATGACCTTTCTTCCTTACAGCTTAACCGCTGGATGGAGCTTTATCCCGAATACAGCCACACTGCGGGCAAAAGCACCTTCCGTGCAAGAGCGAGCAGCGGTGCAAGCGATGTATCCGGCGGCAAGTCTATCCGCGACCAGAACGAGGAATGGTTTACCAAGTACGTGGGCCTAATCAACAGTGGTTATGCCGCTGATTTTGAACACCGCATGCCCAGCATCGAGCAGCTTGCTGATTACCGCAACATGGCTAGTGATTTAGGCGTGACTGTGGAACAGTTTTTCACCGACTATTACGGCGGCAAGCCTGAATGGCTGGAGAAAATCGACTACGCAAAGAAGCGCAAAACAAACCCCGA
Organism: Bacillota bacterium; assembly: GCA_023416585.1. Classification (GTDB taxonomy): domain Bacteria; phylum Bacillota; class Clostridia; order Christensenellales; family Aristaeellaceae; genus JAEWAH01. The sequence goes on along the minus strand of JAEZHM010000132.1, from coordinate 2,361 downwards.
ACTGATTACCCGCTTGCGCCCGATCGAAGAAGTGCTGCCGGATTACCTTGCCGGGAACGAGCTTTCGGAAGCCGAATACGAATTAATCTGGCAGTATAACAAGGCGCACCCATATTTATTGTCCGGCATGAAACAGATTCGGGCTGCTGACATCAGCATGCCCATTGACATGCGCCGGCAGTTGGGGGCTACGGCCTTTGCCGCCTTATCTGCCGCTGATTCCGGTGAGGTCACAAAAGAGGAAAGCAATGCCTTGATCCTTTCGATCGGGCAGGATATGGACTACATATTCGGACGGTTTGATACGCTTGAGGAATACTATGCCGCCAACCCTGTACGCGCAGCAGAGCTACAAGCTTTTGTAAACGAAGCAAAAGCCAGGGATGAAGCAAAGGCTGCCAAGGATAAAGCCGATCACATGGAAAGGCAAAAAGCCGTTGCTCAAGCGGCGCTTGTCACGCTGTATGATTATGCCAGCGGCGCGGAACTGAATGACGGGCAAAAAGACTTTATCGACCACATGAAAAACGCACCCGTTACCGACGACGATTACAACGACCCCGCCTATAAACAGACAGAAGAAGCGTTGATGAACTTAACTTACGAAGACCTGGTGGCAAAGGATAAAACGTATGCACAGTACACGGATGTTACTGTTAGCATGGAGTTTAAACGTACCGCCCTGGAATCGCTGGATATCGACGTTCGCCTTGCAAAGTCCGCAGGCATGACGCTTTCCGAAATGTACGAAATGTTCCCGGAGTTGCGCAAGTCGCCGGAAGAAATGTTGGATTATGCCAAAAAGTCAGTAGAACAAAAATGGGCCACCGATGACCCCATCAGTGTGTTTGGTTGGCTGTTTGGCTTATCCCGCGACGAGCTGGAGGACAACAAGGGTGTAGGTGCTTGGGAGGCCTTTATAAAGGGCGATGAATCCGGCTTGAGAAAATTCGCCCAGGGCTACATGGGCTTTTGGCGCAATTACTTTACCGAAACCGAAAACACGGACGAGATAGAAGCGCGGAACCGCAGCCGTATAAAATACAGCGGGCCCATGGGCCGCGCCAAAGCCCGTAAGGATTTTGACCGGGCCATTTCTGCAATTACCAATCAGGAGCGCAGGGAATATTGGCAAAACTACAAAGCCAACGTCAAGGACATACTGGACCTGCCTTTTGACTTTGCGGACGAAGCTGTATTAAACGCGCTGTACGAGAACCAGAAAGCTATTAACTTGATTCGCGATTACATGGTGGAAAACGCCACGCCGGGAGAATACGCTTTTTTTGCGATTACGGAATCCCTTGTCGACAACGGCCTGTCTACAGGCACGGCTCTCGCGGCAACCGCACTAACCGGCAACCCCATGGTCGGAACGGCTATTGCTTTCGGCCCACGTGCCGCCTATGAAGGCTCTGAGGTGATGCGAGCGGCGGGATTTCCGCAGTGGGCAAGAAACCCCGTGGGTCTTGTTGCCGCCGGCATTACGATTTATACGGAGAAGATGGCCCTTACCGGTCTGAAAAATTCCGCAGCTTATGTGCGCGGAAGCCTGAACATGTTGAAGTCATCCGCCATGAGGGGTGGGGCCGGGTATGTCAGGAAGCTGGGCATAACAATAGCCCTTGGAACAGCTGCCATAGGCACTAAGCTTGGTGAAAACTTGGTCGAACAAGGCTCCCAGGAGTTTGTAGAAAGCGTTTTGACGGATGTTTGGCTAAACATTGTAGGCGCGCAGAACAAAGAGTTTGGGGCTATCATTGACGAGGGCTCAAGGGAAGCCGTGATGACCGCCATCCTTTCTCCCTTTCTTTCCGGTCAGACCTATATAATGACAGCGAACGGCAAAGTTACAATCACCGATAATATGCGAAACTGGGCAACGAATTGGCTTGATACAAAAATTGCAGAAGCCGCTCAAAACCCTAAAACGGCAGAAAAAATCATTGAAGCCAATGCAGCAGCCAATACCATTGACACGCTCGTGAACGGCGCTCTTGCTGATGTGGATACGTCTGCCGTGGATCAGGCCAAAAAAGAGATGGGAGCGGCCAAGCAAAAGCTCGCGGAGTCGGAGGGGAAATACGGCGCTGCGGCAGGACAGTATTTGAGCGTCATGCAGGAGGATATGCAAAACGGTTTTCTGCTCACCGACGCAGAGCATGACATGTATTTGAAGTTTGTCGAGGTTGCCAGGAAGGGGCTGGATTCCGCCAAGGAAGTCTATTCCGTATTGAGTGAAAAGTTTCAGCAGGCGAAGGATGGGCTGGACAAGCTGCTATCGGGGATCATCTCAACCGCCCGGGCGGAAGGAAGGAATAGCGCACTCAATGAGTTCTCATCAGATATTGATGCCTCTTC
>JAEZHM010000070.1 GCA_023416585.1 Bacillota bacterium | reverse complement strand
ACGGAGCCCCAAGGCTACCAACTAGTAGGAGGGTTCCCATGGCATTGCGCGATATGATCGACCGTGTGCGGGATAATGTAACCCAAATGACCCACAGGTTTCTGCATGGGGAGGATCAAGGATACTACGACCAACAGGCTTACGGACCGCAGGAAGGTTATTATGACCAGCCTCAGGCGGCCTATGGCCAGGATAACTCGGCGTATTTAAACCCCTATGACGGCGCATACCAGCGGCAGCAGCCCTATCAGCAGCCAATCCCCCAGCAGCAGCCGTATCAAAACTACCAGCAGGAGGGGTATCCCAATCAGGAGGGTTATCAGTCCCCTTACGCCGGCAGCTTTGCCAGGCAAGCCCAGCAGCCGCCAAAGCCTGCCCGTCAGCCTGCTCCACCGTTGGAAAAGGTGGTTCCCTTTCCAGGCGTTATGAGCGACGCGGCCGGCAACCCTTATGTCCACGAGCTGCAAATCCTTCAGCTTCGCGACAGGAATGAGTGCCGGGCTATCATTGAGCATTTGAAGAACAATTGCACGGTGGCGCTGAACATGGACAATATCGCCAACGATACGGAAAAGCAGCGTTGTGTGGATATGCTCAGCGGCGCCGCATATACATTGAACTGTAACATCAGCCGCATATCCTCCCGCGGAGTCTACCTGATTACGCCGGAATCCGTGCGTGTGCAGCAGGACGAGGCTACCAGGCGCCTGAACGGCGCTGTCAGGCAGGCGGGTCAGCGTCCTGGCCGTGCCCACAGCTATGCCGCATCCCGAGTCCAGGAACAGGATGGCTACGATGCGCAGGACAGTGGTTATAATGCTTATCCGCCCCAAGGGGGATACGTGCCCCAGGAGGAGTCCCAGGGATATCAGAACCCTTACGATAACGAAGGCGAATACAGAACGGCAGGCTATTATGCGCCTGAAACGCGGCGTGCTGCGGGGTATGGGCGCTGATAATACAATGAACGAGAGGAGAAATAGCGCTTGAGATGGTTTTTTGAGCTGCTTTCGCTGGCTGCATTCCTCTATCAGATAGCAGTGCTGATCTACTTCGCGATTGGGTTCGTCAATCCGGCCCAGTCGCCCTTTACGCATTTTTTAAATAGGATCGTCGAACCGCTTCTAATTCCCCTGCGCCGTATTTTGGCCAATATCCTTCCCGCCAATTGGCAGCGGATGGACTGGTCGCCGCTGGCGGCCTGGCTTGTTATATGGATGGTGCGGGAACTGCTGGGGATCCTCGGCTCGCTATTCGGCTGACCATGACATACGCATTAGAAGACGGTGCGGCTGCAAGGCTTCAGGAGCTGTGCTGTCGATGCGTTAAGCTTCAAACACCTGTCTGTACCCGCTTTCTGACACCGCCGGAAGCCGAACTGGCTAAGCGCATCGCCCGGGAACAGCGTATGGAATGCACACTGTCCGGCGGTTACCCGTCGGCGGAGAGAGTAGTGGCCTGTTTTCATCCCGCGGGGGATGAGCCGGTTTTCCCTATCCTGTGCCTGCACATCACCTGGGACGGGCGGTATCATCAGGCGGAACACCGCGCTCTACTGGGCAGTGTGCTGGGGTTAGGTATAGATCGCAGCATGGTGGGGGATATCTGCCTAATCGAGGATGGAGCCTATTTGATGGCGGTGGAGGAAATGGCGGAGTTCATTGCCCAGAACCTTGCCCAGGCGGGACGGACGCCCGTTCAGGCAAAGGTGCTGGAAAGCATTCCGCCCATTGTGCCTCCTGAGGGCAAAATCTTCCGGGATACGGTAGCATCCTTAAGGCTGGATGCGGTGCTTGCAGCAGGGCTTAACTTGAGCCGGTCTGGGGCTGCAGCCCATGTATTATCCGGGCAGGTACAGGTGAACCACAAAATAGAAATCCGCACCGATGCGCAGCTTCACGAGAGAGATCTTTTATCTATACGTGGGTTCGGTCGGCTTTATATAAAGGCGGTAGGAGCGCCCACCCGCAAGGGCCGGATCCCAATTCAATTTGAGAGCCATGGCATACATAAAGCATAATGGCCATTTTCCCAGCTAGAAAGGAGACCGCGCACATGCCTATCACCATAGCAATGATTGAAGAAAAAGAGTTCAAAACCAAAGTACGCGGCTATGATCCCGTCGAGGTGGATGAATTCTTGGACGAGATTTGCGATGAGCTTATCGCGCTGCAGGATGAGGTAGCCTCCTTGCAGGAGCAGCTGACCCAGTCACGTGCCCAGGCGGCCCGCCCGGCAAGGCAGGAGCCTGCGCCCGTTACGCAGCCTGTTACCACGCGGCCTCAGGTGCCCGCCATTGCCCGGGAGCAGGAGGAAACGCTGCGCAAGCTGCTGGTCAACGCCCAGCGTGTAAGCGATGAGACGGTGGCGGAGGCCCACGCCAGGGCGGAAGCCATTGTGGCTGAGGCTCAAAATAAGGCAGAAGCTGCCGTGGCGGATATTGCTTCCGAGCGGGAATCCCTTGCCCTGGAAGTGGAAACGCTGCGCAAAGCGGCCCAGGATTACAAGGAGCGCTTCCAGCGCCTGGTGGATGACCAGATGCATGTCCTCAAGGCGGAAACGGAATTGTTTGCGGATTGACGGAGTTGTAACCAGGTCTGTTGGCCTTGTATGTACGAAAGATTGCGGCCTGGATGCACCGGGAAGCATTCTTTTGATGGAATTATATGAAAATGGACTATATAAGGACACGATGAATAATCGTGTTCTTTTAGTATAGGCAGAAGGAAGATGACCATGATCCTTGGACTGAGCCACATTACCCTGATCGTTAGTGATTTGGAGCGTACGGCTGCGCTTCTTAAATTGGTGTTTGATGCGCAAGAGGTATATGAAAGCGGTGATAAAACTTTTTCTTTGGCAAGGGAGAAATTTTTCTTGATAGGAGGGCTATGGATTTGCCTCATGGAAGGAGAACCCTTACCGGATCGCACGTATAATCATATCGCCTTCCAAGTCGAAGAGCGGGATCTGGAAGTCTATACCGCAAAACTTAAGGAAGTTGGCGCGCAAATGAAAGCAGATCGTCCCCGGGTGGAAGGGGAAGGCAGCTCTGTCTACTTTTACGATTTTGATAATCACTTGTTTGAACTGCACACAGGTACCATGACGGCCAGGCTGGCCAGGTACGAACAGGACAAATAAACTGCTTCCAGGCTGCCACCGGGATATCCGGTGCGGGCTTATGCCTTTACGATTAACACATTGTCACAAAGCTGAACCGGCCCGTATTCTTAGGGTAGCGCATAAGCTGCCGCGGGCCATACATGACCGCCCTTTACATTACCATGCGTTCAAGTGGATTCTCTCTTCCGTGACGACCTCTTTCTGCGGGATGATGGTGGCATCCGATGCCTTATAGCCGAAGGGAATGATCGCAGCCACCTCCATATCCTCAGGTATGCCCAGGGCTTTTTTCAAGGCAGGCGTGTTTTGCGGGACCAGGGTTGTGCCGTACACATCATCCTGGGCAAAACTCAGCAGTATATTTTCTATGCAGCACCAAACAGCCGCCAGGCTGTTCATATCCGCCACGTTCTTGCTGTCCAGCAGCCGGGTACCGGGCTTAAAGACCATGACCAGCACTGCCGGGGCCTCAAGGACCATCTTATTCTGCTTGGGGATCGCCTCCAGGTACATTTGCTGCGCAAGGGGCTCGTAGACCGAGATGTTTTTCATCGTCTGTTCAGTTACCGTGGCGCTCCTGTCTTCCGCATGGATACAGGCCAGCTTTGCTTCGCGTTCCTTCAGCAGCAAAAAGTGCCAATCCTTTTGATGGTTATGACTGGGCGCTTTCAATCCGGCGGTAAGCGCCTGGTGAATCACATCAAACGGCACCTCGCGATCAGAAAAATCACGAATGGTTCTTCTTGCCTGAATGATATCATACAGCGTCATTGTATAGCCCTCCCCCAAATGGTCTATGCAATCCTTTCCTCTGACCGCACACCGGCTTGATTCCCAGTTTTTACAAGTGAACTGATCCCATTATATCATATTTTTCATTGCGCAAAGCCTTCTTAAATGTGTGCAATCCATAAGAAAAAGGCAAGGAGCGGTAAAACTCCTTGCCTTTTTTCATGCAGATCGATGCAAGCAAGCTATGGGCAAGAGCTTTGAAAGCGAGTTCAACCGATTGACGGCCTTTCTTTTTATAGGTCACCTTTCGGTACACATTGTGCATGTTTAGTGCAATGCTTTTCAGCCCTTACAAAACTTAATAATTCCAGTCACGAAGCTATTTGGCGTTTGACACCGATTTTCTTTTGGGCTTTAAAGAGATCCCTTCATTGAAAGCGGGATGATTACTATCTCTTTCAGATGTCATGATGGTCATTCCTTCTGGAATCGGCCAATTAATCCCTATTGTTTTATCATTCCAGGGAATACCACTTTCATCTTCTGGATGATAATAGTCAGTTAAATGATAAGTAAATACAGCTATATCAGAAAGGACCAGGAATCCATGTGCAAACCCTTCCGGAACAAATAGTATATTGTTCCTTTCAGATGATAAAATAACACTAAACCACTTACCATATGTTTTTGATCCCTCACGAATATCGACGGCCACATCAAAAACTTCACCGCTTGTGACGCTTACTAATTTTCCTTGCTGATACGTTTTTTGAAAATGTAAACCTCTAAGAGTCCCTTTTTTAGACATTGATCGATTTACCTGAACAAATTCCATATTAAGCCGGCTTCACTAAAATCATTATAATTGTAAGTTTCTAAATTATAACCTCTTTCATCTGAAAAGACTTTGGGCTCTATCAAATAAAGTCCTTCTATATCCAAACATTTTTTGAATATGAATTGTCCCATTTTCCTGGCCTCCATAATAGATTATGATCGCTGAAGGAATGGAAGTGAAAAGCGATTATTTAATATAATTCAGATAATGCAGTAAATGTCAAGGATGCATACATCATCCCAGAGTATAAAAATTGCAGCTTTTTACCTCCTTCCGCCGCCTGCGGGCGGCACCTCCCTCCAAGAGGGAGGCTTTCCAAAAGGCTCCCTCTTGGAGGGAACTGTCGCCGCAGTGACTGAAGGCGTAAACGCTGTATGTTATGAAGGGCACGTAATGCAGCTATAGCATCCTTAAGTTGGGGATTCCAAAGGGGTTGTATCCCTTTGGCGGGGTCCAGGGGCAGAGCACCTGGTTACGGTACAATATCGCCAACGCCGGACAATACATATGTCGGCTGATAGGGGAAGGACTTCATTTCTTCTATATCGGTGACGCCGCTTAATACAAGTACGGTATCGACTCCGCTTTCAATTCCGGAGATGATGTCGGTATCCATCCTGTCGCCGATGATGGCGGATTCCTCGGGGGTGACGCCCAATATTTGCAGGCCGTGCTTCATCATCAATGGGTTAGGTTTGCCCAGGTAATAAGCGGTGCGGCCGGTGGACATGGCGATGGGTGCCATCAACGCCCTGGTAGCAGGTACGATGCCGTTTTCAATGGGCCCGGTCAGGTCGGAATTGGTGCCTATGAGCTTGGCGCCCTTTAAAACAAGAGAAACGGCTTTCTCAATCTTGTCAAAGCTATAGGTTCGTGTTTCGCCAAGCACCACATAATCAGGGTTCACGTCATTCATGGTAAAGCCCGCGTCATAAAGCGCGCCCACCAGGCCCGGCTCGCCGATCACATAAGCGCTGCCACCGGGGCACTGGGCCTTTAAAAAAGCGGCGGTAGACAATGCGCTGGTATAAAAATGCTCCTCCGATACGGTGAGCCCAAGCCTGGACAGCTTCTGCGCCAGTTCCCGGGGGGCCCGCTCCGAGCTGTTGGTGAGGAACAGGTATTTCTTGTTCTCCCGCTGCAAAAAGTCTACAAATGATTGTACACCCGGGAGCAGCCTGTTCCCATGGTATAAAACACCGTCCATGTCGCAGATAAAACCCTTTTTTGCCCGGAGCTGCGCAAGGTCTGCCGTCTTCATAAGCATCCTCCTGTCTTATGGTAGTATAGCCTGTTTTGCAAGGCATGGCAATGCTTTGGGGGAAAACAAGCGAAAATGGAAGAATACAGTCTTTGGAAAGAAGATGACGCAAAGGGCACGCTGTGATATAATGGAACTATCTTTTCCCCCGAAAGGAAGCAGCGGGATATGGACATGATCGGGATCATTGAAAACAAAAAGCAGGGTAAGGCGCTAAGTGAAAACGAGATTGGCTTTTTTGTAAAAGGCGCGTCCTCAGCGCGGATACCGGATTATCAGCTGGCGGCGCTGCTCATGGCGATCAGGTTAAACGGCATGACGGCAGAGGAAACAGCTACATTGACCCTTGCCATGGCCCATTCCGGCGACATGGCGGATTTGAGCGAAATCCCAGGGCGCACAGTGGATAAGCATTCCACCGGCGGCGTGGGGGACACCACAACTCTGGTTCTGGCCCCCCTGGTGGCGGCCTGCGGCGTGCCCGTGGCCAAAATGAGCGGCCGGGGCTTAGGGCATACCGGCGGAACGCTGGATAAGCTGGAGAGCATCCCCGGATTGCATGTGGAGCTAACGCAAGCGGAGTTTATTGAGCAGGTGAAACATATCGGCTGCGCGGTGATCGGCCAGAGCAAGAACATGGTTCCGGCGGATAAGGCACTGTATGCGCTGCGGGATGTGACCGCAACGGTGGACAGCCTGCCCCTGATCGCATCCTCCATCATGAGCAAGAAGATTGCCAGCGGGGCCGGCGCCATCGTGCTGGATGTGAAAACAGGTTCCGGCGCAATTATGCACTCTTTACAGGGAAGCATCGATTTGGCAAAAGCCATGGTGGATATCGGCTGGATGACCCAGAGGCCTACGGTAGCCATCGTCACCGGTATGGCGGAGCCTTTAGGCTCCCATGTGGGCAATGCCCTGGAAGTGAAGGAGGCCATCGATATCCTGGCCGGCAGGGCCAAGGGTCCGCTGCTGTATGTATCGATGGTTTTGGGCAGCCATATGCTTATGGCGGCAGGGCGTACATCGTCGCTTGCAGAAGCGGAGGCGTTGCTTGAAAAAGCGCTGTTTAGCGGCGCGGGCTTAATGAAGCTTCGTGAAATGGTGACAGCTCAGGGGGGGGACGGCAGGGTATGCGATGATGTATCCCTGCTGCCCAAAGCGCCTGTCATCCAGCCAGTTCTTTCGAAGGAATCAGGGTTCGTGCAAAGCATGGATACGGCGCAGCTGGGTTTAAGCGCTCAGCGCATGGGCGCCGGCCGCGTACGCAAGGAGGATACAATCGATCCTTCTGTGGGCTTTGTGCTTCACAAGCGCATTGGGGACAGAATCGAAAAGGGCGAGGCGCTTGTTACCATCCACGCACGGGATGAAGCGTCTTTTAAAATGGCGCAGGAAACGATGCTTGTAAACATCGCAATTGGTCCGGAGTCTCTCATGCCAGAGCCGCTGATCCACGCTGTTGTTACGAAGGACGGAGTACAGGAAATTTCATAATACTTTTAAGAATAGTGAAGCTGCTTGCGCTCTTGCATATTTCATGCTACAATAAATCGCAAGAAGCCCTGTGCAGATTTGCATGGGGCCTCTTTTGTGCGTGCAGCACAAGGATTTTTTAGGAGGCGCTGCTATGGAAAATATTCGTTATGACGCGATTATCATCGGTGCCGGTCCGGCGGGTATTTTCACCGCGCTGGAGCTGTTCAGTTTAAAACCCCAAAGCCGTGTTCTGATCGTGGATACGGGCCGCGCTATCGCGAGCAGGGTCTGCCCGGCACGTAAAACCGGCAAGTGCGTCCATTGCGATCCCTGCGCCATCGTTCACGGCTGGGCGGGGGCAGGCGCTTTTTCCGACGGCAAGCTTTCCTTAAGCGATGAGGTCGGCGGCCATATCAGCGACTATATGGGACATCCCAAGGCGCAGAAGATGATCCGCCATGCCGACGATATATACCTGCGCTTTGGCGCGCCTCAGGAGGTACACGGTCTGGACGACCGCAAGGTGGAGGAAATCTCCTACGAAGCCAGCCGCCACAACATCAAGCTCATCCCCTGTCCGGTTCGCCACCTGGGCACGGAAAACGCGGGTGTGGTGCTGGAGGCCATGCATGATTATTTGGTGGGACAAACCAATACCACCTTTGCGGAACTGACCACTGCCAGCGATATCCTGGTGGAAAACAACAAGGTTGTAGGCGTGAAGCTTGTACCGAAAAAGGGAGAGCCCTATACCGCCCTGGCACCCTATGTGGTCGCGGCTCCAGGCCGCGGCGGCGCAGCCTGGCTGGCTGCGGAGGTGGGCCGCCTGGGCTTGCGCACGCAAAACAATGAGGTAGACATCGGCGTTAGAGTGGAAGTGCCAAACGCCATCATGGATCACCTCACCAAACACTTGTATGAAGCGAAGCTGGTGTATTACAGTGATACATATGAAAACAAGGTGCGCACCTTCTGCATGAACCCCGGCGGCGTGGTAAGCGAGGAGCATTATGAGGGCGGCATTGCTGTGGTGAACGGGCACAGCTATGCCGATGAAAAAATGCTGACTGGCAACACTAACTTTGCCATGCTTGTATCCACCCGGTTTACCGAGCCGTTCAACCAGCCCATCGAGTATGGTCGGTATATCGCGCAATTGGCCAATATGCTCACCGGCGGACCCATCATGGTGCAGAGGCTGGGAGACCTGCTACAGGGCCGGCGCACCGATATGAGCCGCCTGAACAAATCCACCACCGTACCTACGCTGACCACGGCGGTGCCGGGCGATTTGAGCTTTGTACTGCCGCCAAGGCATCTTACAAGCATTGTGGAGGCTCTGAGAGCTTTCGATCACCTGGCTCCCGGCCTGTACAGCCGCAATACGCTGCTGTACGGCGTGGAAGTGAAGTTCTATTCCAGCAAGGTGATGGTGAACAACCAGTTCGAAACGCCCATTGCGGGGCTGTACGCCATAGGCGACGGCGCCGGCATCACCAGGGGCCTTATGCAGGCCAGCGTAACCGGCATCGCCGTAGCGCAGGATATTGCGGGAAAGATGAAATAGAGGATAAAACAACAGGGCATTGCTGATTAGATGCAATGCCTTGTTTTTTACATGCTGCCATGAAAACAGTTGAGCATAGCCTTGCTCTCAGATTCCTCCAGCCTCCTTCGTCGGCAGCCCCCTAGCGGAGGGAGCCTTTTGGAAAGCCTCCCTCGTGCACTCCTCCAGCCTCCTTCGTCGGCAGCCACCTCCAAGAGGGAGACTCTCCTAAAGCCTCCCTCTGGAGGCTCTGGAACACCGCCCTGCCAGTGGCTCCGCAACCCGACCCCGCCAGTGGCGGATAAGGGAGGGGCGAAGGAGGCTGGCGAAACGGGTTCCGTAGCTGAGCGCCGCCTGTGGCGGATGAAGCGAAGCGGAGGAAACGAGCGAAACGAGCAGCGCGGGCTCCGGAACCCCGCCCCCGCCAGTGGCGGATAAGGGAGGGGTGAAGGAGGCTGGCGAAAAGGAGCAGTGCAAGCGGCAGTGATGCAATGCGACTATTGAGCCAGATGGGCACAGCGAAGTGATGCGATGATTGAGCCGTCGGGTTTGCGA
>JAEZHM010000037.1 GCA_023416585.1 Bacillota bacterium | reverse complement strand
TACAGGTTCCGAATCCATGAACCCACTTTGCATTAAGGCATATTCTCCTACTTCTATTTCACTGTCACAACCACCTACACACTTATGTGGTTTACGGCATTTTACAACCTTTTCTTTGAAACACCGGACATCCTCATCCATGCCATATATATTACTGTCAAGATACTCTACTGGCTTACGTTTCATCCCCTGTTCCCTCCAGTCTTTTCTTTTCCTTTCTCAGGTGCTCTGCCCTTGCCCACTGCTGCTTTCTGACTGCAACCGCTAGCTGCTTGTCTATCTCCTCCAGTCTTCCCTGGATAATGTCAGCCATGTTATACTTCGCCATTGGATGCCTCCTCGTTCCTAATTGCATAGTAGATTGCACCATGTTCTCCTATTGCATTTGCAGCCATACGAAATTTCCAACTCATAAACCAACCTCTTGGAGTAATCTTGTCGTTCCAGTAAACAAAATCTTGTCTTGCCAGCTCATCCAGTGAAAGAATATGCCCGCCTCTACGATATTTTCTTTTATACTTTGCCATCCTTCTTCTCGCCTCCAAATCCGTACACTATTTCCTCATGTGTCATTTCCCTGCCAGCCACAACCTTGAACCTCTCCATCAGAGCACTAAGCTGCATTACTATCTTATGGAACTCTGGTAGCCACTTCTTGGCCTGCTCAGGTGTAGCATGGTCTAGAAACTCTTCTGCTTTCCGCTCCCTCTCTAGCACCCTGTTATACTCAAGCTTTAAAACATCAGTCGCTTTGCTCAATTTATTCCTCCTCCACAATCTCCATGACAGCTTTATGACAAGAATGACAAGTCTAAGACAAGTATTTTAAAAACCTGTCATGTCTCTAGCCTTACAGCTTCAACAGTTTTAGGATTCCATGACAACTATGACAACTTTTTTGGTACTTTCCCCTTATATATGTATGTATGTGTATATATGTATTACTTCCTTCTCTCATATGCGAAAGTCTATAAATTCTTGTCATAGTTGTCATAAAGTAGAGAAAACATAGTAATATCAAGGGTTTGCAGATTCCAAAAGTTGTCATAAAGTTGTCATAAACCTGTCATAGTTGTCATGCTTTTCTTTCCCTATCAAACGGTGTTGGGCCACTCGCTGGCATAAAGCTTTCCTGCTTAGTGCTCTGTGTAATGCCTATCCCGTCCCAATATCTATAGGACATATTCTTTCCTTGCCTGTAACCCCTGTCCTTCAGCTTCTTAGTTAGGATAATGGAGCTTACCTCATGTACCCTGTTGTCCTCACACCACTTGCAATATACATCGTAGAGTTCGGACACCTTGCAGGTATATTTACTTCCCAACACGCAACAATCGTCAAAGAATTGGGCCATAACGTCCATCTCTCCCCTGTACTCCTCGTTGGCCAGTTTCACCTTCTCAGGAGCTGCCAGGCCTTCCTTCTGCCATAACAAGCAACCGTCTACAGCCCACTTCAATATGCCAGGGAGCTCAGGACGGATGCACTCCTCATAAAAGTTTTCATTCTTCTCCTCATCGCTGAATGTGTGCAGAAAAGGTATGAGCCTAGGCCTCCTCCATACACCATGGTTCGTGCCTTTTATCTTTGGCTTCTCGTTGGTTCCAATCCACAATTTCAGCTGAGGCCTCATCTTGAACTCCTCGGCATACATAAACCTAACGGCTATGGCGTCCTCTCCTCCGGTCAATTGCTTAATAAGGTCCTCATCAAATGAATCTCCCTCATTAAGCTCAGAGCACACAACAAACCTCTTTCCCTGAAGCTTGGCAAGGTCACCACTAGCACCATCGTTGTTCTGTTTTTTCATGATGGTTTTGCCTCGGATAGCCTCCTCGTAGTCCCCCATAATCTCGGAGATTGCATGGAGGAAGGTACTCTTTCCGTTGGCTCCATTGCCGTACAACATGAAGAAACATTGCTCTGTCGTGGCTCCAGTTAACGTGTACCCAACAGCTTTCTGAACATAGCTCATCAGCTCCGTATCGTTATCAAAAATAGTCCTTATGAAGCTTCTCCAATTCGGGCAGTCAGCCTTTTCATCATACTCAATCCTCACTATTCTAGTGATGTTATCCTCCCGGCAGTGCTTATAAAGTTTCCCTGTTCGCAGGTCCAATGTGCCATTGTCGAGGTTCATCAGAAATTTATCCCTGTCCATATCATCCATGCTTGCAGGTATCCCTCGCATTATTCTTGCTTGATTCACCATTGCCTTGAGCCTGCTGTCGGTCTCACTACGGAGTACAAACTTTCGTATGCTCGCCTTTGCCTCCTCCTGCTCTGGTGGCAGCTCTTCCCCTGCATCCTGTATCTTTCTTACGACAGCCTGTGCCAGTCTCTCCACATGGCCATCCTCGTCTACTTGCCAGTACTTACCGTTCCACACAAGCCACCTTCCACGGTTACTACTAAACCTCAGATTCTTACCGTATAAAGCTACCAACCTTTCCGCATTGCCTACGTCTGAGAAGTTATAGGCTAGTATCTTCACCTCAGCAGCCTCAGCGTCATATTCCTCTGTCAGGTCTACAAGCTTCAACAACTCCTCTTTGGTGTGACCCTGCTCAATCCAGTCCGATACATCGCCCTTCTCGTCTAGCCCTTTCAACTCAACCAGCTTAACACTCTCAGCTATGCCTTGCAGCTGTCCTGCTACGTATTGCATATGTGCCCTGCCAGGCTCATCATTGTCGGGTATGAGGACAACCTTCTTGCCTTGGAAGTAGTGGTTGTATTCATGCTTCCACTTCTGGCTCTGTTTGGCCTTGCTTGCACCACTAAATGATGTTGTAGCACAAAGCCCCAGTTTGATGAGGTTGTCGCAGTCCTTCTCTCCCTCAACGATAAATACTGTATTAGCTTTTATTACAGCTGGCAGGTTGTATATAGTTGGTACTATGCCAGGGAATTCCCTTGTGGCTACTCCGTCCCTCTGTTTCCTGCTCCATTGATTACTGCCTACATATGTCTCATAGTAAGTGCCTGCATCAAGCCCCCATATGGTTGTATTGCCTGAATATCTTCGCTGGCTGAACCTCTTAGGCTCAAACCGTACCTTTTCAAATAGCAAGGAGCCATCCTCGTTGAGGTATTTGTACACTGCTACGATGCCATCCTTTTTTACAGTGTTATCATCAAGGGGTTTATCAAACAGATCCCGCATTTCCAACCCAGCTGCCTGCAGGATGTCTTTTGTTTGGCACCCTGCATGGCAATATACTCCTGTTGCACCCTTCTCAGGGTTATAGTCTATAGATAAAGATGCTTGCTTGTCCTTGTGTGCAGGGCATACGGCTTTAGCTCTATCTCCGTTATTCTGTTTTACATCGAAGAAGGTTAATATTTCGCTATAGTGCATAGCCCTCACCTCACAGTAGTAACTC
>JAEZHM010000134.1 GCA_023416585.1 Bacillota bacterium | reverse complement strand
ATGTCGGCCAATGACAAGAAGAATCTGGATACAGTAAGCAGCCGTGTCAATCAGGATGTCAGCTCCACAAGCAGCCCCACCTTCAAAACCGTTACCGCTGATAAGGTCATTGGTGCGGTGTATGCCTAATAAGATGAATTCTAATATAGTGAGGTGAATGCATGCCCTCAGCAGTATTCCAATCAGCTGCATTAACCGGCAACTATACGATTATCAGCAATAGCAGCGGGTATGTTTTTGCTCTTCCCTTGGTTAGTGGTAGCCTTCCAAGTTCCAATATCTATATCACATCGGCGGCCATGAATATCAGCCAGACTTACCAGTATTCGAAGATGCGTTTGGCGATAGCACGAAATGAAGATACCGGCGCAGATTTATGCGCAGCCTTCACCACGTCCGGTAATAGCGCCTCTTCCAATGTGAACGAACAGCTGAATGTCGGGTTATATACAGACCTTTCCCTATACGGCTCCAACCCGCTCAATGTCCGTATCCGTGGCGCAGGCAAGGGCTCCTCCAGCAGTGATGGCAATGTTATGTCCCTGCGGGTAAATGCCCTGATCACCGTCACCATCAATTGGGAATACAGCTACACGGCTTGTGGGGCACCAACAGCTGTTTCTGTATCTGCTACCAATGTTGCTCCCGGCGCTGCTATAACACTGTCTTGGTCCGGCGCATCCGCCGGGATCAGCAACGGGATTACGGGATATCAAATCTATCGGTCAGACAGTGCCGGTGGCAGCTACAGTTATATCGCCACGGTCTACACCTCCGCAGGCTCCGGGTCCACTACTGTTACGGCACCAACAGGTAACGGCAGTTCCTACTACTATAAAATACTCACCTTGGGGAGTGTGGCGGGATATGATTCCGGTCAGTCTTCGGCTTATGCGGCGTTGACCTGTTCCTATTCCGCTCCTTCCGC
Source organism: Bacillota bacterium (assembly GCA_023416585.1). Taxonomy (GTDB): domain Bacteria; phylum Bacillota; class Clostridia; order Christensenellales; family Aristaeellaceae; genus JAEWAH01. Next base: position 70,892 of record JAEZHM010000134.1, on the reverse strand, counting down.
CCCAAGCACAGTGACCATTGGCGGCGGCACTTCCGCGTATGCGGCATCTGGCTCGAATGTATCACTGGCATGGTCCGGGGCAGGTGCTGGTACAAACAACCCTATTACTGGTTATCACATCTACCGGGATGGAGCATATTATACCGCCACAACTGGCACCAGCTATTCCGTCCCTGCCCATAGTACAGCCGGTAGCAGCTATATCTATACTGTATATACTCTTGGCACCTATGCTAATAGTGGCGCATCTGTTGGCCGAACTGTCTATACCTATGGCGCGCCATCTCCGCCCTCTTCTATTTCTGTATCCGATGCCACTCCCGATGCTGGAACGAACGTGACTCTTTCCTGGTCCGGAGCAGGAGCGGGAAGCTACAACGAAATCACAGGATACAATGTATACCGAAGTGACTCTGTTGGCGGGACCTATAGCATGCTGGGTTCCATAAATACAACTGGTGCTAGTAGCAGCATGACGGTAACGGCTCCCCCTACCATGGGAGCGGCCTACTACTATAAGGTCTACACGATCGGGGCTCGAAGCAGCAGTGCGATAAGCAGCGTTTATGCAGGTGTTACCGCCAAGGTATACACGGCCTGTTCCGCGCCCACAACGGTCTCCCTGTCGGCTACGCTTGCCAATGCCGGAGCCGCTGTCACATTGTCCTGGTCCGGGGCGGGAGCTGGTACTAACAATCCAGTATCAGGGTATGGGGTCTATCGAGCCACAAGTTCCGGGGGCACCTATTCCCTGTTGGGAACAACCGCATCCTCCAGTTATTCCGTTACGGCACATAATACCGAGGGCAGCAGTTACTATTACAAGGTAGTAGCCATAGGAACCAAAACGGGTTTTGACAGTGGGCTGTCCAATACATATGCCGCTTTGAAAACCAACAGCAGCCCAGCCGCTCCAACCGTTGTTGCTCCAGTGACTGGCAAGACCACTTTCAACAATAGGCCTCGAATCCTCGTGACGGTTGGTACGGATGCGGATGGACATGCCCAGACATTGACCCTGTCAGGGTACTCTGCCTCCAGTGTTGACAGCCTTGCACCGGGCAGAAAGATTGTGATGCGGCGGATTGCCGCACTCACTGATGCTGGCGTGCAGAATATTTCCATTACGGCTACAGATTCTCTTGGTGCAGCTTCGGGAGCAGCCTCCCGGAGCTTTTCTTATGCGGCGGCCTCCTGGACGGATATTTCGCTTGTGGCAAACACCACTCCAATAAAGGCTGTGCACATACAGGAGTTGCGTAATGCCGTGGATCAGGTACTGTCCTATTATGGACTGTCTACGTATCCTTGGGCGGAATCTTTGACAGCGGGTATGACGTCACTAGCAAGCTGGACAAGCCATGTGGTGGAGATCCGCACTGCCATAGAGCAAATTGCCGCGCTGGTCAATGGGTGGGATACCCGAAGCAATACCCATAACATCACCCTGCCAGCATGGATTCCGATACCAGTGAATAAGCCGACCGCTGCCGTCACGGTGCAGCTTCGTGACGCGGTGCTCTTGCTATAAAGCACCACTTCCTTTCTTGACCGCCCTCCGGGGTGGTTTTTTATATCCAAATCGCAAAACAGGAGGCAAGTACATGAAAGAAACCGTCACTACCACTTTGACAGCCATTGGGACAGCTATCACCACTACGCTTTTGGGCGGATGGGACCGGGCTTTGGAAATTCTGCTCATTTTCATTGCCTTGGACTACTTGACCGGCCTTGGAGCCGCCATGAAGACAAAAACCCTCAAGTCCAGCATTGGGTTTCAGGGTCTGATGAAAAAGGCTACGATCTTCCTGGTAGTTATCTTGGCGGCGCAACTGGATCGGATCACCGGCAACACAGCCGGGGTATTCCGAACAGCTACCGCATTCTTCTTTATCTCCAATGAGGGCCTCTCCATCTTGGAGAACGTTGGCGAAATGGGTGTCAAGCTGCCTGCGTTCATTGCCGGTGCTTTGACCAAGCTTCGAGACAATAATAATGTGACAGATTCTGAGAACGATGCGGGCGACGGCGAGTAAGCCGCCGCCTTTATATTTGGAGGTTTACGTATGACCGTTAAAACAAATCTTGGACTGGTTGCCTGGGCGCACCAATGGGTCGGTCAAAGGTACTGGTACGGAACTGTTTGCTATGACTGCACAACGAGTCTTCTGAATAGGAAAGCCCACCAATATCCTTCGCATTATACAAACTCCCGTATGCCTCAGTACAAAGCTGACATTGCAGCTGGTAAGAAATGCTGTGATTGTGTAGGGCTCATCAAGGGGTATTATTGGACACGGGAAGATGGAACCCAGCAGTATGGCTTGGATGGTCGTCCGGATAAAGGGGCCGAGGGCATGTTCAGCGCTGCTAACGTCAAGGGAAAAATCAGTACGCTGCCGGAGATTCCCGGCCTGCTTCTTTACAGCCCTGGCCATGTTGGGGTCTATATTGGCGGAGGGTATGCGATCGAGGCGCGAGGCTTCAACTATGGCGTGGTGAAAACCAAGGTGTCTCAGCGGAGCTGGACCCACTGGTATCAATGTCCCTATATCGATTACATTACTACCGCTCCTACTGAGCCTTTACCCTCCCAGGAGGAATCCGAGACCCCTCCGCCCTCAGAGCATAATACGGATACAGCCCGTCTGCTCCAATACCGAAAAGGTGTCAAAATGTTGCGCGGGGAGGACGTCGCTCAGGTGCAAAGCCGCCTCATTGAGTTAGGCTTTCAGCCTGGCAAGGCTGACGGTGTCTATGGCCCGGTCACCGAGGCTGCTGTCAAGGCCTTTCAGACCAGGACAGACATTACGGTTGACGGGATCGTAGGGCCAGTTACCCGCGCAGAACTAAAAAAGGAATGATCCTTTTGCCGCAGGCTTCCCGGCCTGCGGCCCTTTTTCATGGTTTTCATGATTACACGAAAACAAGAAGATAAGAAGTCAAAATGCAAAGCACCAGCTTTATTCCGGCATATTGCCGAATCTGGAGGCGATTATGACTTCCGAAGAAAAAGCCCGTCTGCTCGAAATGCGGCATGCAGGTTTTAGTATTGCTCAGATTTCTGCCAAGCTCGGTATATCGAAAAATACCCTCAAATCCTTCTGTCGCCGCACAGAAATCAACAAAGATGCCGCTGCTACTACTGGTTGTGTCCAGTGTGGGCTTCCCATAGTGATCCAAGGGAAACGCCGGTTTTGCACAAATGGCTGTCGCTACGCCTGGAACTATGAGCACCGTGTCCTAAATGTCCGCAATGCGGTTGAGAAGAAATGTGTGTGCTGCGGTAAGCGTTTTTTTAGTTATGCATCCAGCCATCGTAAATACTGCTCCCGCACCTGTTATATGGCAGACCGCTATGGCAAGGAGAGGTGTCATGACGGACGCGCAGTATAAGCAGAATCAACGATACCTGGCAGCGATCTCAATGGCCAGCGATATGTTCCAGAGCGGTCTCATTGACGATACGGATTTCTCGGCGCTTGAGACAAAGTTTGCCGCGATATATCAGCCTTTCTTTCGCTATGAAAGGCCTTGTCTTTGCGCGACCCTTCCTATAAGACAGACAGACGAAAGGAGGGGTTTATCATGGCCCGAATTATACGGAAAATGAACCTGGCGCTGCCACGGCTTCCACGTCTTTTAAATGTCGCGGCATATGCGCGGGTATCAGTGGACAAGGACTCCATGCTGCACTCGCTGTCCGCACAGGTTAGCTATTACAGCGACCGCATTCAGAAGAACCCCGGCTGGCGGTACGCAGGTGTGTATGCGGACAAAGCACTCACGGGCACTAAGGCCGAGCGCCCGGAATTTCAGCGGCTTCTGGCTGACTGCCGGGCTGGGAAGATCGACTTGATTATCGCAAAAAGCATCAGCCGTTTTGCGCGCAATACGGTGACGCTGCTGGAAACTGTGCGTGAGTTGAAAACATTGGGCGTGGACATCTACTTCGAGGAACAGAATATTCACTCCTTGAGCGGGGATGGCGAGCTGATGCTTACCATCCTCGCTTCCTATGCGCAAGAAGAAAGCCGCTCGGTATCCGAAAACTGCAAGTGGCGCATCCGTAAGAATTACGAGCGGGGGAATGCCATACCGATTCTCACTTATGGATACACCATTATCGAGGGAAAACCTGATATTAACCCGGATGAGGCGGCAGTGGTTCAGCTGATCTTTGAAAAGCACAATCAAGGTATGGGGTTATGGTCAATTGCTAATATGCTTGATTCACTTGGCATCAAGCCGCCTTACGCGCAGCGCTGGGGAGCACTTACCATACGGTACATTCTTCGAAACGAACGCTATGTGGGGGATTTACTTCTGCAAAAAACATTCGTAAGCGATCACCTCTCCAAAAAGAAGCGTATCAATCGGGGAGAGCTTCCAAAGTATTATGTATCTGAGACTTATCCAGCTATCATTTCTCGTGATGTGTTCGAATACTCACGCCAGCGCGCCGAATTGAACACTGTGCGATTCACACCCGTTAATACCTGCGCTCATGAAATGCTCAGCGGGTTGCTAATTTGCGCGAAATGCGGAAAGCCCTACAAGCGCAAGGTGGCGCACGAACGTGCTGCCTGGAATTGCGGGACGTTTATGCGTAAAGGTAAGGCGTATTGCCATGGAAAGCAGATACCCGAAGATATGTTGCTGGAGCTAACCGATGATGTACTTGGCAAACGGTCATTTGAAGACATCCAGCAAATTCTCGTACCTGAGCCCAACCATCTCCGTTACATCTTCAAAGACGGTGCCGTGATGGAGCGTTCATGGCAAGATAAATCGCGCCGTGATAGCTGGAACGAGGAGATGCGGCGGCAAGCAGCTCAGTACACATTCAGGAGGTGGGCGAAATGAGTGAAGCCCGAAATGCTATACCGCGCGTTACGGTTGTACCAGCCACACTGAATCGCTTTACGGCGATGCCGATCTCCGCTACAAGGAAGCGCCGTGTGGCCGCCTATGCCCGAGTGTCAACTGATAATGAGGAACAGCAAACCAGCTATGAGGCGCAGGTTGATTATTATACGCAATTTATCCATTCCAAAGATGATTGGGAATTCGTAAAAGTATATACCGACGAGGGCATATCTGCCACGAACACTAAGAAGCGCGACGGTTTCAATGAAATGGTTAAGGATGCCCTGGATGGGAAGATCGACCTTATAATCACGAAATCTGTCTCCCGCTTTGCACGGAATACTGTAGATTCACTGACCACAGTTCGCATGTTAAAGGATAGGGGCGTTGAGGTTTTCTTCGAAAAGGAAAACATCTATACGCTGGATTCAAAGGGCGAGTTGCTTATTACGATCATGTCCAGCCTTGCTCAAGAAGAAAGCCGCTCCATTTCCGAGAATGTGACCTGGGGCATGCGGAAGAGATTTGCGGACGGTAAAGTCGCCCTTCCCTACAAGCAATTTCTTGGCTATCGTAAAGGCGCTGACGAGATACCGGAGATCGTGCCAGAGGAAGCGATCATCGTGAAAGATATTTACCGCATATTTCTTGAAGGCAAGTCACCTGCATACATCGCGCGTTACTTGTCGGAGCACGGCATTCCAACACCGGGCGGAAAACCCAACTGGCGGCCCAATACCGTTATGAGCATCCTAACGAATGAGAAATATAAAGGCGATGCCATTCTGCAAAAGACCTTCTGTACAGATTTTTTGACCAAGAAGATGAAGGTAAACGAGGGCGAAGTACCGCAATACTATGTGGAGCGGAGTCATCCGGCAATTATCGAGCCTGAGTTATTTGACGCGGTTCAGGTCGAGTTGAAACGCCGAAAGCAACCGGGCCGCAGGAACTACACGCCACATTGCTTCTCTGGCCGCATTTATTGTGATGAATGCGGTGAGCTGTATGGGAGCAAAGTATGGCATTCCCATACCGTTTGGCAATGCAACGCACGGCATAAGGGGCTTACAGCTTGTACCACACCGGCTCTGCGCAACGAAACAATTCAAGACGCCTTTGTGAGGGCGTTCAATCAGGTTATTGACCGCAAAGACGAGATTATCCAAATCTGCGAAGATACCATAGGCGAACGCTACGATATATCCGGGCTGGTAGAGCAGCATGCCGGGCTGTGCACTGAATTGGAAATCATAACAGAGCTTATGCAGCGTCACATCACTGCCAACACGCATGTGGCAATGGATCAGGCTGAGTATCAGCGGCAGTACGACGAATATGAAGCTCGATATCATGAAACCCATAGGCGCATCACCGAGGTGGATACACTCCGGGAAACCATAACCGCCAAGCGCGGGAAGCTCATAGGGTATCTTGATTTGCTGCGTAAGCAGGGGCCAATCAGGACGTTCAACGATACGCTATGGTGCGGCACTATTGAGCAGGTACGGATACTGAAAGATGGAACCATGCGCTTCATTTTTAAGGATGGGGCTAAGGTAGAGGGGTAAGGCCAAATATTAGCCGCAGGCTCCATTTCGGAACCTGCGGCACTGCGTTTTTCGAATTTAGTTCTTTTGCATTCCTTGGGCATTATTATAACACTAAAAATCAGAACTCTGGTATTTCGATTATTTTGCCACCCTCAAGTGCAGACAAGTGTGCACAGATACCAGCAGCCGTGATATTTGCAGACATGATTTCATTAGTCCAAGGTTTGCGGTTTTCCATAATACTACTAACAAATTCATGCACCATATGAGGATGTGAGCCATGATGCCCTGCTGCAGCGCCTTTTGTAAGTGCTTTTTCTGGGCTGGTGGGATCATAGTCTTCGGAATCCAAAGTGTATTGATACAGTTCTTTGGGCAATGCGCCAAAGAAAGGGGGCATATTTATTGTTTCAGTAGGAGTCTCAAACCCACGGATTTTGTCACGAGCAACGAGTTTGGTAATAACGGGGTTATCTTCATCACGAAAGCCCCATTCAAAGGAAGCTTTGCTTCCGTAAACATTTAAACCTTCTTGATATACATGAGCCGTTTCAAACAAGGAACGGGTGGCTTCAGCCTTCAAGCCATTTTCAAAAGTGAACAAAGCAGCTTCCACAGGGAATGGATTATTATAGCGACTAGTAAGTTCCTGACGCATAGTGCCACTACCTAATGCGTAAACCGTTTTTACTCTTGCCCCAGCAAGTGCAACCAAAGGTGAAATAGCATGTGTACCGTAGTGCATTGGAGGTAAACCCAACCAGTATTGCGGCCAATTCTCCATATCTTGATAATGGCTGCCACGCAAAAATTGAATGCGTCCTAGTTCTCCGCTTTCAATCATCATCTGGATGAAAGCAAACTGCCTGGTGTAAAGGGTCGTTTCCATCATCATGTAGGTTTTTCCACTTTCACGTTTAGCATCTACAATGCGTTTAAGCCCTTCTAAGGAAGTCGCCATAGGCACGGTACATGCACAGTGTTTACCACTTTTCAAAACTTGCACACTTTGTTCTTCATGACAAGGAATGGGACTAACCAAATGAACTGCGTCCACATCTTTGTCATTTATCACATCATCAAAAGAAGTGTACGTTTTATCTATGCCAAAAAAATCTGCAGTTTCCTTAAGAACTCGCGCATCAGTATCAAACACACCAACGCTCTCCACCATGGGATGATCTCTCCATATTGGCACAAATGCACCGCCAAATTTCAGCCCACATACAACAGCACGGATTTTCATAAATCTATATCCTCGCTTTCATAGCATAACAAGAATATTTGCATTGTAATTCATTCCATGGTAATATTGAATTGAAAAAGTTGCAGTAACATGTATTTTATAACAATGAGGAGGATATTGTGAATCATCTTTATCGCGACACACGACGTCAAGTCATCGATGCAAATTTTATGACTTATCCCACCCCCTACTTGCACCCCAACCGCGTTATGGATATGCACGACATTTTTTATATGATTGAAGGCGAGTGGGAAGTTATTCAAGATGGACAAAAGTATTTATTAACCCCTGGGGATGTATTATTCCTCTCCGCCAAGCATCACCATTATGGCATCACACCATGTAAAAGTGGTACACGCACCATGTTCATTCATTTCAACACGCATCAAGAGGATATTTGGGGGCAAGAGAAGGCCACAAAAACGCATTTGCCTATTCAAATCCATTCTAACTGTTACAACAACAAGCGCGTACCTCAAAGTTTTGAAAGAATTATCAGCACCTACTGGTCTACGCTAAACGAAAAAGAATATCGCCTTTCAGCGCTTGTTGATTTGTTGTTAGCTGAAGTCTCATCCATTTCAATGAAAAGTGAGTCCAAAACAAGTGAAATGGTGCGAGAAATACAGAAAATCATCTGTATGAAACCTAGCCAGAAAATTCCACCTGAAATGCTTGCTGATCAGCTTAACGTAAGCGTTAGAAGCATTCGTTACTTTTTCAAAAAAGAGACGGGTATGAGCCTGCATCAGTATCAACTACAAACTAAACTGGATATGGCATTTCAGCAATTACAAATTGATAACCAGCAAACCTTATACAGCATAGCTTCAAACTATGGCTTCTATGATGAATTTCACTTTAGTCGCCTGTTTAAAAAGCGCTTCGGCATTTCACCTAGTCAAGTGGTTGGACGGTATGAAATATTAGAAAACGCCATTACACCCCTGGATGATGATGATGATGATGATGATGTTAAGTGACTCTTACATGTAAAAGTTGGCACTTTCATTTGATTAGGTGCTATCTGGAAAAATGTGATTTGTTAGAATATACATGAAAAAAGAAGTTCTTACATTCCCAATGGAATTCATTAGTCTTATACTCGAATTGAAAATGGTTCGTTTTATTTAAAGCGTCACCGAGAAGGAGGTATAGTGTTTATGCACACATGAGAGAAAATGCAATTACTTCAATTGTTTCAATTGTCTGCAGAATTGGCATAATGAAAGGAGCTCTCCTAATGAAAAAAGTGCTGTCGTTGGTTTTAGTAATTTGTATGATAGCTGGTCTTGTAACATTCGCAGCCGCTGAACAGGAAAAACCCAAGGCGTTCCAAAAGTTCGAAAACCCCGTGCAACTCCACGTTGCAATACCTTATGATCCTACCGATACTTCTCTTGTAGAAGGTGACTCGGTGGAAAACAACTACTACACCAGGTTCATGAAAGATAACTACAATATCGAAATGATAGTAGATTGGTATGCTCCCTTTGGTGAAGAATACAACCAAAAATTAGCATTTTCCATCACCTCTAACGATATACCTGATGCATTTGTCGCACCTTATGTCTATTGGAAAGAAGCAGCAGATGCTGGTCTTTTGATGGACTTGACCGACGTGTACAACGAATACGCCTCAGATGGACGCAAGTACATTTATGAATCTGCCGGCGGACAAGCCATGGCTGCTTGTATTTACGATGGCGAAATGCTCGGCCTTGCAGACACCGTTGTTTCTTGTAATGGTGTTAACACCATCATGATTCGTCAGGATTGGTTGGATGAGCTGGGTTTAAAAATGCCAACGACAGTTGAAGAGCTTTATAATGTTGCTGTTGCGTTCCGCGATGCAAAGCTCGCAGGCGACAAAACTGTTCCGATCCTTGGTGCAGGCAACACAGGATCCTTATATACCGATTTCACTTTCTCTACCAACCATTGGTATGGCTTCGATCCCATCTTTGCTGCTATGGGCGCATTCCCTGGCTATTTTGTGGAGGAAGATAGTAAAGTTACTTACGGTTCTTTAAGCCAAAACACCCGGAATGCTTTAGAAATGCTCGCAAAATGGTATAAAGAAGGCTTGATCGACCCTGAGCTCGGTTCACGCATGGACCCTAACGAAATAATGAACGCAAACTTTGCCGGCATGTTTGTGGCACCTTGGTGGGCGGTTGGCTATGCTAATCCAAGCTCTTTCTACAATAGCGAAACTGTCGATTGGCAGCCTTGCATGTTGAACAATGCAGATGGGAAATGGGTAATGAAAGACCCCTTCCTCTATGGACAAAGATACCTTTGTGTGAGTGCTGATGCTTCCCCCGAAGCTGCCGCCGCTGCTATCGTAGCTTTGAACGTTATGTCTGCTTCTGAAACCCAGTGGAGAACTGAGACCGCAGAAAACATTAACTCTTTCTTCCCACTGCGCCTTGTATGTGACATCCCCGATACTTGCGAATATGAGAATCGTGAATTGATGAAGATCCTCAATGGCAAAGCATCCGTAGAAGATTATGCAGACTCTCCCAACTATCCCTTCATGTATGGCGATGCTAAAGCTTTGGAAAAAGTGATCAAAGATTATGTTCCCGGTGAACCTCTCAGGCGTAAAAACTTCAATATCTCTGCAGAAACAGGCGAATGGCAGCGGTTGTACTCCATTCTGGTGTCTGATTCAATTTTCGCCAATCGACAACCCGACATCCTTGTGAAGTCCGCTCAATACAACCACAGCGAAACCACCCTGCGCTATTGGGACAATTTGTGGACTTCTGAAATTGCAATGGGGCTGAAGATTATAACCGGCCAGGAAGACATTACTGCTTTTGATGCCTTTGCAGAACAATGGCATCGCGAAGGCGGCCAAAAGATCCTAGACAGCATCAAGTAATTTTTTTAAGGAAGTGCCATGGAAAGCAATAACCTATATTCTTTCCATGGCACTTTTTTAAATAGGAGGCCAAACGAAATGGCAAAAGGTAAGCGTATTTCCTTGAGAAGCAATATCCCAGGAACAAAAAACGTCCAATTGATCTATTTGCTCATGTGCTTGCCAGGCCTTTTATGGCTGGTTTTTTTTCAACTCTTCCCCATGAGCGGCATCGTCATGGCCTTTCAGGATTTCCGTCCCAAAAAAGGGATGTGGGGCTCCAGTTTTGTTGGTTTGGAAAACTTTGAATATCTGTTTTCCTTGTCGGAAGTGTGGAGGGTGTCTGCCAACACTTTGATAATCGCGCTATCGAAAATTGTTTTGAACCTGCTTGTCCCTTTAACGTTTGCTCTCATGATTAATCAACTAAAGAATTTACGGTATAAAAAGCTCGTACAAACAGTAACCTATCTCCCTCACTTTATCTCCTGGGTCATCTTGGGAAATATTATGGGAAGCATCTTTGCCTATGACGGCATCTTCAATAGTTTGCGAGTATTGTTTGGACATGAAGCGCAAGTATGGATGGGAAATGCAGATTTTTTTAGAGGTTTGATCATTTATAGTGACATTTGGAAGGAAACCGGATTCGGCGCTATTATCTTCCTTGCAGCAATTTCAGGAGTCAGCCCAGAATTATATGAAGCCGCCAGCCTGGATGGAGCGAACGGCTTTCAGCAGCTGCGTCATGTTACCCTGCCTGGCATATCCTCAACCATCATTTTGGTCATGGTGCTCTCCTTGGGTGGTATCTTGAACGCGGGCTTTGAACAGATATTCAGCATGTACAACACCATGGTTATGTCTACTAGTGATATTATAGACACTTGGGTCTATCGCATGGGTCTGATCAAAATGGACTTTTCCATCAGCACTGCCGCAGGGTTAATTAAATCGTTAATCGGGATGGTATTCATTTTAGTATCTTATGTATTTGCTTATAAGTACGCTGATTATAAAATCTTCTAATCACAACTCGGAAGGGAGTTGAAAAGAATGGTTGAAAATAAATCACCCGCCAGTCGTGCTCTGTATGGCTTAAATGGTTTTATTTTAGGTATTGCAACATTTTCTTGTTTTTTTCCACTATGGTACACCTTATGTGTTTCTTTATCCGCTAAAACCGCTGTTGATGCGGGTTTGGTAACGGTCTGGCCAATGGGTTTCAATTTGCTCAATTATTCAGCAATTACATCGGATACAGTGTTTTATGTCTCCTTTTTTCGTTCGGTGGCTCGTGTAGCTGTTGGAACTCCGTTTACCTTAATTGTAAGCATTATGATTGCATATCCACTTTCTAAAGGCAGAGCAGAATTTAGGGCCAGAAACCCTTTAATGTGGTTGGTTGTCTTTTGCATGGTGTTTGGAGGCGGAATGGTACCATGGTATATGTTTATGGTAAGCTATCAAATGACCAACAGTTTCATCGGGCTTATTCTTTGTGGTGGTTTACCAATCTATTATTGTGTTTTGATTATGAATGCTTTTAAAAGTATCCCTAAAGAACTAGAAGAGGCCGCTATTGTCGATGGTGCTGGCCCTTGGCGCATCCTATTCACCATTATTATCCCTTGTTCCGTCCCTACCATAGCTACGATTGCGTTATTTGTTGGGGTGAACTACTGGAATGATTACTTTCAAGGTATGGTGCTATCCAAAAAGGCTGATTTTTATCCTTTAATGACTTATATCCGTTCATTCTCTGTGACAGTGGACTTGAATGCTGGGCTTAGCACAGAACAGCTTATTCGTGCTTCACAAATGTCCAACAAAGGATTAAACGCAGCAAAAGTGTTTGTTGCACTCATCCCTATGCTTGTCGTGTATCCTTTTGTGCAAAAATATTTTGTTAAAGGAATAATGATTGGCGCTGTTAAAGGATAAGCCACGATTGTATGAGAAAAGAGAATGTTTATTGCAGTTGATATGTGCATTGGATTACAACTGAAGATGAGAGGAATACGGATATGCTTACAAGTCAGCCTTGGATGAAGGGCCTGTATGATCTAGCCATCGAACGAATACAAGCTTCTGAGGAGGGGCGAGACCTATCTTCAGTGGAAAAAGAGCTAGACGCCCTTTGCAAAGATACAAGGAATCCCCTTCTTTACAAAAGAGCAGACGATCTTTATGACATCATCCAGACCTTGCCACTTAAGACAGGTTATCACTATGTTGAGCCCAATACCATCGCGGATATCCATGCGCAGCGTGGGCCTGCCGTTTCTCTGCCGTTTACAACCCTTTCTGAGGAAGCTTTATATGATCGCATTCTTGGCGCATGGCTAGCCCGTTGTGCTGGTTGCCTTTTTGGCCAGCCAGTAGAGGGTTGGCACCGCCAACGGATCCAGGGGTTTTTACATGATACCGGTAATCTCCCAGTGACAAGGTACATGTCCTCATACGTTTCTGAAGTTCTTAGGAAAAAATATGATGTACAGGATGATGGCGGACCTTATGGCTCCAGATACAAGAACTGGATCAATCATGTGGATGCCATGCCTGAGGATGACGATACGAGCTATACTGTCTTTGCCTTAAAGCTTTTAGAGCATCATGGAAGGGATTTTTCATCTTATAATGTAGGGGAGGAATGGCTTGCCTCCCTACCACTTTTACGAACTTGTACAGCTGAACGCATGGCATATATCAATATGGCCAATATGGTTCTCCCACCGCTATCAGCAATTAAGCATAACCCCTACCGTGAATGGATCGGCGCACAGATCAGGGGTGATCTATTTGGATATGTAAACCCTGGTGATCCAGAAACAGCGGCGGATATGGCCTTCCGGGATGCAAGTATTTCCCATGTAAAAAATGGAATCTACGGTGAAATGTATTCTGCTGCCATGATAGCTGCTGCATTTTTAACAGATGACCCTGCGTTGATCATCCGGGCTGGCATGGGACAGATTCCCCAAAAGTGCCGACTTTATGAAAAGGTAAATGATCTATTAACGGGTTGGGAAATGGGTATAACAGTAGAGATGTTTCTTGCAGACTTTTACAAAGAATACGACGAAACTAACCCTCATCATTGGTGTCATACTATTCCAAATGCCCTGCTTGTGACGGCTGGTCTTTTGTACCATAGTATGGCCTTTGTTCCCTCCATGGCATTTGGAACTACGGCAGGCTTTGATACAGACTGCAATTCAGCCACCATCGCATCCGTAATCGGAGCAGCTAAAGGAGCAATGGCTCTTCCCCAGGAGTGGTTCATACCTTTGAATAATATTGTACATACCTGTGTGTCGAGTTATGGTTGCTTGGCCATCACAGACCTTGCTAGACGGACCTTGGCCTTGGTAAAATAGTAGAGATTTTGTATGGGCGGAACCAGAAGTTGCAGTTCCCTTTTGATTCATGTGGAAAGGGGACCCGTCCGAAGTCATGTTCTTCGGAATGGGCAGGCTAACCACACCATGGCATCCCTATCGATAAAAGTCCCGCTGTCCATGTGCTATCTGTACTTTCACCAATCAACGCTCTTCATGTACGTGTAATTATGCACCCGTCATGCACCCAACGCACCCGCGTAACTAATGTCGGATTAGACATGAAAAGGGACATTAGTTACGGAAAAATGCTCGTCAAATGAGACGGGCATTTTTCTATGCCTGCAAAATGCAGCTTGATATGGAGCTTTTACGGGATAATTTGCAGGAATACACGGTTAGGCTCACAAGGCATTTTCACTCACATATTTGGTCCGTATCGTTGCGAGAAATCGATGCACACCCTTGCACACCCTTGCTGCGGTTTTTAATCTATAACTGGCATCCGTGTAATTTTGCACACCTCTATGAAATTCTATTTCGGGACCAAAAGGTCGCATGTTCAAATCCTGTCACCTTGACCAGAAAGAGCCCTGAAATCGCTTGGTTTTTGGGTTGCATTTTATGCATATTGTACAAGAGCGGCGAAAAGGGCGCGTTTCTTTACAACTGTTTTGAAGAGGGCCTCAAAGTCTCAATCACAAGACATAGTACTGTGTCAATATTGTCCAATAATATGTAGCAAAATGTACAATTGACGATATTCATTTTTGACTCCATAATATAAGTTAATCAATTGGTATTTAAGGAGCAAAAAATGAAAGCAGCAAGACTAATAACAAGCAAAGGCATGGAAATAGGAATCACTGATAGACGCATTTTTGGCTCTTTTATTGAGCATATGGGCAGATGTGTATATGGGGGTATCTTTGATCCCAAACACCCGATGTCAGATGAGATGGGATTCCGTAGAGATACTTTGCAATTAATTAAAGAGCTTGATGTACCTATCGTCCGTTATCCGGGCGGCAATTTTGTCTCAGGATATAACTGGGAGGATGGTGTAGGCCCAGTTGAAGTACGACCCCGAAGAAGAGAACTTGCATGGTGCACAATTGAGATCAACAAATTCGGTACAAACGAATTTGCACAATGGGCCAAACGTGCGGGATCTGAGGTCATGATGGCTGTCAACCTCGGCACCCGTGGAATCGATGCGGCGCGAAATCTTGTTGAGTATTGTAACCTAGATCAAGGCACCTATTGGAGTGACTTAAGGCGGCAGCATGGTTTCGAAACGCCGCACCGCATACCTGTCTGGTGTCTTGGGAATGAATTGGACGGCCCTTGGCAGATTGGGCGAAAAACAGCCGATGAGTATGGAAGGCTTGCCTGCGAGACAGCAAAGGTCATGAAGGGAATCGATCCTTCTATTGAGTTGGTCGCTTGCGGAAGCTCCTCCAAGGATATGCCTACATTCCCGGACTGGGAAGCTGCAGTGCTCGAACACACATATGAGAGCGTTGATTATCTGTCGCTTCATACATATTACGGCAACAATGAGCACGATACGGGCAATTATTTTGCACGCACACTTGATATGGATCGTTTCATAAATTCCGTCGTTTCTGTATGCGATTATGTGAAGGCCAAGAAACGGTCGCCAAAAACCATGATGTTATCCTTTGATGAATGGAATGCAGCTTATCATACCGGTGAATCTGATCGCAAAATTGAGCGTTGGAGCATTGCGCCACACCTGGCGGAAGATGTTTATAATTTTGAAGACGCTATCGTTGTTGGGTTGATGCTCATAACGCTTTTGCGGCATGCCGACAGGGTCAAAATCGCGTGTTTGGCACAACTGGTCAATGTGATTGCTCCGATTATGACCAGTGATAGCGGCGGCGCATGGAGACAGACCATCTATTACCCATATAAAGATGCTTCTTTCTATGGCCGGGGCGCCGTTCTGCATTCGATCATTCAGAGCCCGAAGTATGATTCTCATGATTTTTCGGATATACCCTATATGGATTCAGTGGCTATCTATCATGAGAAGGAAAAAGAGATCACGATATTTGCTGTCAATAGGGGTCTGGAGGAGCCCCTCCTTTTGGAATGTGATTTGAGGAGCTTCGGCGACTGTAGCGTAATCGAGCATTCTGTTCTGGTGAATCAGGACCTTTTTGCCGTGAATACGGAAGCCGATCCATATAACGTCGTCCCGCATAAATCAGAAGGCGCGGCTATAGAAAACGGTGTACTCAAAGCGCTATTGCCCGCACCGTCATGGAATGTTATTCGAATCCAAATCGATTAGCCATATAATGCGTTAATTTTTCTGCAGTAGGTAATGAAAGGGAGAAACGCGTATGCGGCGTTCCAGCATTCGTTATCGTCTTATGCTGTTCACATTGTGCATAACAACGATACCGGTTATCATCATTACCATCCTTACCACGAACAATGTTCGAAAAATGAGTGAAAACGAAATCATTAATACGAATTATGCATGTATGATGTGGGCCGATCAATATCTAAACGAAATTATCACAAACCTTAATGCGCTTTTCTATTCGCTGCAGATCAATGACCAGCTTATGAACGATGTCCAGAACTTCGATTATGAAAATAAGAATACTAAGCTTGGCACATTTAGTGACATACGAAAAATACTGATGCAAGCGTTTTATGCAAACGCCAAGTATATTGATGAACTAGCTTTACTCAACCATGGTCATATGAAAAGCATAACGGTAAACTATGCCAGCAGCGGATCCTTTTCCGGTGTCATCATCAATAACAGCATTTGGAGCCGTATGGCGGATGGCCCTATCAGCATGTATTTCAAGCAATCAGAGAAAGGTGTCCATGTTCTGCACAGCATCAACCGCTTCACGGATCAAAAGCTTCTTGGCGGAATATCTGTATTAATCAACAACAGTGTATGGCAAAAGGTCAATGATATTTTGACTTCAGAATCGGAAAGCGCCTTCTATGTTATAAATGATCTGGGAGAGATTCTGGCAAGATCTAAATTTTTAGACATCTCAGATGATGAAATTCATTTGATTTTTAGCAACAATGCTTCAGCCTCTCAAATAAATGTAAAAAAGGTTAATAGCCACTATTTTTTTATTAAGAAAATAGCTGACGGGCAGTTGGAGTTGATAAAGGCCATCCCCCTTCGTGCAATCATACAGAGGACGCAAGCGACCATGACGACAGGTATTGTGACAGGCATCCTGTTTGCGGTTGCTTCTATTTTCTTTTCGATCCTGCTATCTCTCAAAATAAGCAAACCGATAGTGAATCTGGCTCATGTCATGAAGCATGCGGAAATCGGCAATTTCGAGGAAAAAGTAGTTGAAGGCAAAAATGAGATAAGTTTGCTGGAAAACTGCTATAACAATATGATGCTACGCATCAAACAATTGATTGAAGTAAAGTATCAGCGCGAATGTGAAGTCAAAGATGCCCAGCTTTTAGCGTTGCAAGCGCAAATCAATCCCCACTTTCTCAATAACACGCTTAATATGGTTGGCGGAATGGCTCTTGTCAGAAAAGCGCCGGAGATATACAGTGTGACCAAGGCCATCGGTGATCTGCTGCGTTATGCGCTCAATATGGATGAGGAAATGGTGCCCATATCCGAAGAACTTGAGTATATGGAAAAATACATGCTGATACAAAAATGCAGATTTCCAGATCGTTTTCATGTGGACATAACGTCGGACAAAGAATCTTCAAACTTAAAAATACCAAAACTTACCTTGCAGCCCATTGTAGAAAATGCGTTTGAGCATGGATTGCAAGTGAAAGAAGGAGAGTGGCATGTTGGCATAAGCCTGCGCCGTATATGCGGCACGGTCGTTGTCCGCGTTGATGACAACGGTATTGGCATGAACAGTGATAGGCTTCACCAAATACGTACTGCTTTGATGGAAAAGTCCGTATCGGAGCAGACAATGAATGTCTCGGACCGTGTGAAGCAAGGGAGTGCGATCGGTTTGAATAATGTCAATGCCAGGCTCAAGCTACGCTTTGGGGGGCGGTACCGTATTCGGGTTTACAGTAAAGAAGGTGTGGGAACGACAGTTATTCTGCTTCTACCCATATTGAAAGGAGAGTCATCAAATGTATAATGTGCTGATCATTGACGACGAGCCTTGGGCAAGAAAAGTTGTAAAAGAACTGGGTGACTGGGAAAGGCTGTCGTTGAAGGTTGTCGGCGAAGCCAATGACGGAAGCAATGGTATCAATCTGATGGACGGCCTTTCTCCGGATATTGTGATTACCGATATGAGGATGCCCGGTATTGACGGTATTGAGCTTCTAAGAAAAACGGAAACGCAGCACACAAATATCAAGGTGATCGTTATGAGCGGCCATACTGATTTGCATTATTTGAAACAGGCGATTCGCTCAAGGGCCGTGGAGTACCTGGTAAAGCCAATCGATCCCTATGAACTCAACGCGGCATTGGAACGCTGTGTTTGTGAGTTGGATCAACAAAAGAAAAAGGCTTGCGCGCCCATCTATTTTTCAGATCAAGCAGATTTGAAACGTTATTTGGCTTTCCGGCAGCAGGTGTATGAAAGTCTCCTTGAGCTGAACAAAGCTTCAGTTCTCCGTTTGCTGGGTCAAATAAACGGATTTTTAGCTTGTCTTGCAGAACCTGACACCGCAAACCACATGGACAGGATCGGCCATGATTTTATCTTAATGCTTCAGGAATTCTGCTCTGGGGAAGGTGTTAGCTTTGAGGATATCTGGAATACGGGACATGACGATTGCACTTTGAAACAGGGGTGGGACAGCCTTGAGGACGTAATGAGTGTAATGAGAGAGCTTTTTGCCAAAACGATTGATGCTATGGAAGCAAACAGGCGAAAAGGCAGCAGTCTCGACCTCCAGGAGGTGCAGGCATATTTGGATCGGCATTTCCGGGATATGATCTCGCTTGATTTGGTAGCCCAAAACTTTTTTATCAGCAAGGAATACCTGTGCAGAGCTTTCAAAGGGTTCAGCGGCGAAAGCCTGATGGATTACCTGACCCGCAAAAGGATGGAAGAAGCAAAAAGGCTGATCGTGGACCACTGCATATCCATTAAGCGCACGGCCGAGCTTATGGGATATTCAGATGTCGCTTATTTTCATAGGGTTTTTAAAAAATACTTTGGTATAACTCCCAGGCAGATGTATGAGAGTGAATACGTTAACAAAATGCAAAGATTAAAGACAATGTGATGCAATGACGATGCTGTTATGACTTAGTATAATGAAGATACAAAAATTTGACGGGAGGCAAATACAATGAAAAAGGCGTTGTCCCTGACCCTGGTTCTTTGCATTCTGTTGTTCTGCGCCACCGGCTATGCGGCAAGCGCAGAAGCCCCCAAGCAAGTGACACTCAAGGTTTTTATGGAGTGGCCACAATACCAAGAACAGTTTGACAAGTACTTTGAGCAGTTTAAAGCAAAGGAGCTAGCCGAAAAGAACATTGATGTGACGATCGTAACAGAAATGCCCAATTCGGATCAGGTTTATCCTGTTCTAAAGGCGCGCCTGGCTTCCAATGACGCTCCTGATCTCTTCACATTGCATGCCATCTCAGATATTCCTCTTTACTATCAGGCTGGATACTTAATGGATCTATCCGATCAACCGTTTGTACCTACGGTGTTCGACAAGGTACGTGAAGGCGTAACCTACGATGGAAAAGTTGTTGCGCTTCCGATGGAAAGCCTTGTTTGGGGTTACTTGTATAACAAAAAGATATTCGCCGAGAATGCCATCACCCCGCCGCAGACGCTGGATGAGATGAAAGCGGTTGTGGAGAAACTGAAAGCGAACAACGTAACACCTTTCCTTCTGGCCTATCAGGAGGCTTGGGTCCCGCAGTTGATGATGGTTTTGGCCTTGGCCGGGATCGTCGATACGACTCAGCCGGATTGGGTGGAGAAGATGAATGCCGGCCAGGCATCTTACAAAGATGTGGAGCGCGTGTTTGACATCATCGACCTTATCAACGCGAACGGTACGGACAAACCTTTTGAAGTTGGCAATTCTACCGGATGCGCGGATTTTGCCAATGGCAAGGCAGCCATGTGGGTTCAGGGCCCTTGGGCTGCGGATAGCATACTAAAATCCAATCCTGATATGGAATTTGGTGTGGCGCCACTGCCAGTGAGTAATGATCCCGAAGGGTCCAAAGTTGTATTTGCGGTAGGAACATCAGTCGCCGTTTCCCCGACGACCAAAAACAAGGAAGTAGCACTTGACCTTCTTAATTACCTGCTTGATCCAGTGGATTCCTCGGCGCTGTTTGAGAGCTTGAAATTCAATCAGGTCGCATCGTTTATGACGTATGACACCTTCCCCTGGATTGCCGAAGCCATGACCTATGTGGAACAGGGCAAGGCTCACCATGAGGTAATCTACGCTGCTGGTATAGGAGATGAAACAGCCAAATTGATGCAAAGCTACTACTTACATGATATGACCAAAGATGAGGTTATCCAGGATTTGGACAAGACATGGGCAAACGGTGTTGAAGTGCTTCAGCAGTAGCCCTTAATACAGAATATGAAATAGCTTTGCCCTTGACCCAAAGGCCGCGGGGATGAACGCTTTCGTAAAGCAGGCGCCTTTTTGCCAGCGATCCTCCGCCGCCTGTTGGGTCAAGGGCTTACATTATTATTTGAAAGAGAGAATCATATGTTGGTAAATAAAAAAATCAAAAAGCATATGGTCTTGCTTTTGTTCGTATTGCCTGCGCTCGTATTCTACCTTACATTTATGCTTGCTCCCGCCTTCGGCGGCATCTGGTACAGTTTTACAAACTGGAACGGTTTGAACCGCACCTACAGATTTATTGGGTTATCCAATTATGCCGAAGCGATTTTTGAAGATCCCAACTTCAAACACTCCATTTTGTTTACGCTGAAATATGTGGTCTGCATCGTTATACTGCAAAATGCAATTGCTTTGTTCTTGGCGGTTCTCATTGAATCAAGAAGGAAAAGCAAGGTTTTGTTCCGGACTGTTTACTTCATGCCCAATATCCTCAGCATGATCATTGCTGGGTATATGTGGCTGTTTATTTTTACCAAAGTCACGGCTTACTTGGCAAATCTGACACCCTTATTCAGCTTTCTTAACCAATCCTGGATAGGCGATACTAACTATTCGTTCATTTCTATCCTGGTCGTTTCTCTTTGGGGCGGTGTCGGCTATCAAATGGTGATCTATATCGCCGCGATACAAAGCGTACCGCAGAATTTGAAAGAATCAGCCGTGATCGACGGAGCCACGGCTTTTCAAGCATTTCGCTATGTGACTCTTCCCATGATCACGCACGCGCTTACCATCGGCATATTCCTTACCCTCAACAGTTCCATAAAAGTGTTTGATATCGTTTTCTCTTTGACCGGGGGCGGGCCGGGCTGGGATACGCAAGCGATATCCTTGAACATTTTCGAGGAAGCGTACAAGATGCATAACCGATACGGTTATGCCAGCGCAAAAGCCATTATTCTGTTTATGATTGTTTTCATCATTACGTTGGTTCAACTGTACGTTATGAAGAAGAAGGAGATCGAAGCATGAATCATGCAGCCAGATTGTATCGTTTTAGCAAGCGACATGCCGTCTCCAGCTTTATCTTCATCGTTCTTTTGATTGGCGCATTGTATACGCTGTTCCCCATCTATATGTGCGTTTTGAATTCATTGAAAACCGAGCAGGATATGATGAACAGCATTCTTTCCATCCCTGCGAAGCTTGAATTAGAGAATTATGTGATAGCGTTTCAAAAGACCAACTATTTTCGCGGTCTCCTTAATACTGTTATTGTCGTTGCTACGGGCCTTTGTGGCATTATTCTGTTTTCCTCAATGGCAGGGTACAAGCTGTCACGCACAAAAGGGAAACTTAGCACTTTCCTCTTTGGCCTTTTTGTCATGTCTATGCTGATTCCATTTCATTCCATCATGATCACGCTTATCAAAATCTCCACAAATTTGCGAGTACAGGGATCTACCATCGGTTTGGGCTTTATTTATATCGGCTTGGGCGTGCCAATGGCTTTGTTCCTGTATCATGGTTTTGTTAAATCGGTTCCGCTGGAGTTGGATGAAGCAGCACAAATTGATGGATGCGGCGAAGCAAGACTCTTTTTCGTGATCGTGTTTCCTTTGCTGCGCCCAATCACAGCCACCATAGCCATTTTGAACATTTTGTGGATGTGGAATGACTTTTTATTGCCGCTGCTCATACTGACAGATTCAAAATCCTACACCATCCTGTTATCTACCAATATGCTTTTTGGAAAATACAGCAATAATGACTGGACTTCCCTTTTATGCACGCTGGTGATGGCGATGCTTCCAGTAACGGTTCTTTATATGCTGATGCAAAAGTATATAGTTAAGGGCATCGCTGAAGGAGCTCTCAAGGGTTAAAAGTTTCATGAAAACAAACAACCCTTTTCAGCGATAATAAAATCATGACTAATAACCCCGGCAATGCCGGGGCTTTAACGATTTTCAAGTCATGGCTGATCAGAATCCTGGTCATGCCCAACACAATGCTTTCGGAATATTGGATCATGCCAAGGCCGACCTGATAAAGGTACACATCCAGCAGCAGGCTCTTGTCGGATACCACATTGTTATAAAACAGGTAATACTGGTCAAGGGTTCACACGTTAAACATCTGTCTTCCATTGAAAAGGAGGCTTGTGTTTATGATATGGAGCAATCCAACGAAATTTCTGCATGCCCCCACCTACCTTGCACCGTTGCGAACTCACGCTCCCCATAACCCTGCAACAAAAATGCAACGGAATACGTCTTTCCATGTCCAGACATGGCCTGACATAAGCCCGAAAAACTAGGTGCTGTCGGACAAAACCGGACGGATAAGAACGCTTGTTCCGATTCTGGGCCCAAAGGTCGCAGGCTCAAATCCCGTCACCTCGACCAAAAACCAGCTGGAATCGGGCAATTCTGGAGGATTATTTTATGCATATTGTACAAGACTGGCGAAAATGGACCTTTTCTTTACAACTATTTTGCAACCATTTTCAAAAGGGCGAAAAGATCGCATGGCACAAAATGTTGTGGGTTTGCAAGAACACAGTACTATATCTTGCATATTTAGTGTTGCGACCCTTTGGTTATCATGGGTACAGGCCTATAATGCGTCGCCTGAAACAGTAAAACCCCGACACCGTGGCCGGGATTTTGTACTGTATCGGGTTTACTTCTTGCTACCCTTTGAGGGCGCCTTCTTGGGCTTTGCTGCTGGCGTCTTGGCGGGTGCGGCAACCTTGGCTGTGGGCTCCTCTTGGGCCTCATGCTTGGCTTCTTTGCTGACCTGTGCCTCTATCGTGCTGCCTGCTTTTTCGCCGGCTGCCTGGGATTCTGATATTTTCTCCACCGGCTCGCCCTGGAGGGCGATGATGGCCGCGGTCTCCTCTGTTGCCTCGATGAGTTCCTCTGTCTGCGCTATGGCGGGCGCTTCGCTTACCACAGGCTCCAGCTTGCTTTTGGGCGCACGCGTCCTCCGCTCCCTTGTATGCGGGAATTCCTCGGGCAGTACACCCGGCTCGAACATAATCTTGAATGTGATAGAACCATTCAGCGGTACGTCGAATTTGAAGTCCTGATACTCAAGCATCTTTAGTTCGTCCGGGATTTCAATATTCTTGTACCGCTTGATCTCCTTACCCTCCACCAGCAGGCATACCGGAACCGCGTCCCTCAGTTTCGCCGTAAGCTTACCCATTTCCATGTTGTCGTCTACCTTTCGTCTCTTAATACTTTCTTGGAGCAGTGTCAGCTTACACAATCACGGGTGGAAAGCAAGCTCAATTGTTAAGAAAGCGCTAATCTAACATCGCAGCTAACGCCACCCAACGGGTGAATAAACAATGCTATAGGGAATTCCCCCGCACAGGTAAACAAAAACGCCAATATTGTCGTTAATGGTCAACATCATATATTGATACGATGTGATTATTTGAAACCATAAAAGCAATTTTTGAAATTGTCATTAAGGATTGCATGCATGTGTTCGATTGGCATTGTAAAGATTTCAGCAAGCTGCACAATAGTCCTATCCAATTGCTCTATTGAATACGCAGTCTCATTACCTTTCGTAAAAGGCGCATCACTTTCGATCAAAACTCTACTGATAGGCATTTTTCGAATTAACGCCTGTCCATTCTTATGATGTGTCATCTCACCGTTAATAGAAAAATAATAACCATTCTCTATAGCTGTATCAATTTTCGAATTTCTATCGGACAACCAGTGCAAGATAATTTGGCCATGATATTTGCCTACAATATCAATAACGTCATTTGCTGCTGCACGGCTATGAATACTTATCACTTTCGGTTTATCTTGTTTTTTACAGCAATCGATTATTTCTTCAAACACTTGCCTTTGAATATTTCTATCTTCAACGCTTCTCTTTGGAGAATAATCAAGCCCAACTTCCCCAACATAATGCACATTGGGAAGTAAGGACAAAAAGATAGGCAATTGATTATGATATTCGAATGCAAGCTCGGGATGCAATCCTAAAGCAAAACGAATGTAGTTTAGTGATTTATATTCATTGCTATACCTTTCGTAAAGTTCTGGCAAATTCGTCATTGATATGATGTTTATTCTTTGGTGTTCAATTCTTTGAAATACTGAAATGCGGTCTTTATAAAGATCAAGGTGGGCATGAACATCATAATACATGAATTGCCTCCAACAATACTTCCAGTTCTTTCATTCCTCGATTATATAATGCTGCATACTGGTCGATATTAGTAACGATTGGACCGGAGTTTTGAATTTTAAGAAAAGAATACTTTGGATTGTGATTATTCATAGCAATTCTGTAACAGTTGAGATTAAATTGTGCCGTTGGGGTTTTTGAAAAAACTGAATCTCTATATACACTCCTATCTTTATAACCAGCTCGAAGCACAGCAGCCCTTCGCACAAGGCAAGGAAAACATATCCCACAATGGCAAGGTGCCTCCTTTCTATGCCTGCCTTCATCTGGATGCGAGCATGACATTGTTAATTCCAGTTCCGCACGTAAATATTCTTGATCTTTACACTCTCTTAGCATTTCTCCTTTTGTTTTAAATTGATAAGGATTACATATGGCGATTTCAATTCCAAGATTTTTAACCAAGGTTTGGAACAACGTCAAAAAATGGGGATGCGTAGTGCGAGTGCTACTACTACCCAACCTTGAATAAGTAAGGGGGATGTTTAGAGAGATAAGGCCGTTTTCCGGTATAATTAACTTTGTGGGAACTTGCAGACAGGACGCAATTGCTATTGCGTGACTAAAGAACATCAATGATCGAGTTCTTGTTGTATCCTCTATGCCATCAACTTTTGCAGCATAGAATCGAAAAAAATGATCAGTGTTGATTCTATATTTCGAAGATATGCTTTCAATTAAAATATCCTGATAAACCTTTACACCCTTACCACCACCTGCATGGCTTACAAAGTAAACATTTTGCGTTTCCGCTAATAAATCAACGGCACCAATAAACGAATCTAAACCACCAGAAAACATACATACGGTATCAATTTGGCTCTCCTTGATTTTTAACTGGGTAAAGTAATTTCTAGCACGTTTCTCAAACTCCACCGGTGTCCTCTGATAAAACTCCAACGTCCAATTGTCTCCACTAAGGAAATTAAGAATTTTGGTAGCGAGAGGGATCTGCATATCCCATAATTCTTTACATAAAACCGGTATAATAAGATGAATGTCCCTTGACCATCCATCATTACTCAATTCTCTAGGTATCTTTCGATCAGCAGCAAATATGAACAAAGAAAAATATAGCAAATCAGACGCCGCAGGAGATATATCTCCAGGAAGGATTTTAAGTTGATTCTTAATTGTGAAGCGAAAATCATTAGAGTCAGAAAAGTCTATCTTCTGGTATCCACGATATTGTTCAGGTATTGAGCCGTCCAGGCTACAATATAAAATCTGATTATTCATTACATAACCCCCTCATAACAATCGCGGAACAATTTGTCAATGTTGAAATTTTCACCGGTTTCCAGACCTTCCATGCCTTTGTGTACCTCAACAGATACCTTTGCATAGATATATTCTTTAAATTCTTTCTCGACTTCTGAAGCTCGACTGGTGTTATCAGCATGCTTTTCAAAACATGTTTGTAAATCATTCATCATTCTACCCCATATATATTCGCTTATATATTTAGTAAGAAGCTGCTCTTGTAGCGCATTGTCAAGGTTCCTTAAACTTGTTATATCTAAATTGTTTTTTTCTAAATAGTCATAAAGGCTACAGAGAGTGTTTATTATTGCGTCACGAGCTACAGCCTGTTCTTTAAACTCAGGTATAGGAGAAAGGATGTCAGCGATTTTTGATAATGCTGTTTTTATGTCTGTCTCAGATTCCATTATCGAATTAATGCTAGTGAATATTGAGTTTTGTTCAGGATAATTATTAGTGATAAATTGAGCAAAGGAATTACCTACATTTATACCTGATCTGGATGTCCGCATCAGACCGGCGGTTCTGCCTGTGGCTTGTCCATAATTCCTTAATACCCGTTGAACACCAGCACTTCCACCGGGTGTTCTTCCAGATATGTAATGTGAAAAAGATGTCTTTACATTCTGCCAAGGAGTGTAATGTTGTGGATTGGATGACCTTGGATCTGTAGTAGTGACGCTTGGAGAAACATTATCGGGCTTATTAGTATCATCCGATTGTACATTACCATCAGTACTCGGTGTATCACTATTGGGTGCTGGCTCATCATTACTTGGCATATCATTATTGTCAGCTGGCCCACTACCTTCATTACCAGGTACATCATTATCGGATGACGGCTCATTACCCTCATAATCAGGCGGCAAAAGCGGATTGGAGTCTTTGTGGCCCCCATACGAACTTGATGTTCCCATACTGTTAATCCTCCTTATCGATCTCTCGCTTTATTCTTTCATCATCCACATTTAGCGACTTAAGCCATCTCATGATCTCAAGTTGTTGGTTACACAAAGTACCAAATTCTTTAAATCTAACGATATGGGATAACCTTATTTTTGACTTTGGTATACCCTTAAGCAAATATAACGTCTCTCCGATGAGGCTTTCTCTATAACTTGCAATGCGTACGAATGCCATCAGATTAATGCCATCAATTGAATCTTCGTTCATCATTTGAGCAAATACAGCTTTAAGGACCTCGCTTGCCTCATGATCGGAAAGAGCTTTAACCTCTTGTGTTGCAGCATTTACTAATGCTTCAGACTTACTGGTAAGCCTCTTCAAAACATCAAGTGCTTGAGAACTTAGTTTTTTTATGTTTGAGGAATAGCGTATTGTTAGAGAATCTCGTGTGAAGTAGAAATATGGACGTAAATCAACCCCCGATAGATGAGGTTCATTTTCTATCCACGCACATAACCATTTATCGTTTTTCCAATCTTTTGAAAAATCAGAACCATCAAGCCCTTGAGATTCTATTTTCATTATCATTTCCTTAAGTGCACCCTCAGCATTAATCTGGGATAGTTTTATGTATTCATTTGTACGAAAGTGTTCCATCATCATGATTTTTGCGAGAATTCCTCGATTTAATGTAATGGCCTTTGCTTTTGCCATTTCCTCGCGCATAATTAGTGAATTTAGAAATCGTTTACATTGCCTTGGATTTCCAAAAAGCCCAACAGCTAATACAGTTGACAATTGCTTAGCAACAGTTAATCCTTCCTTTACGGCATTATCGTCAGGAAGATTTGGTAGAATCTCCTCTACAAAATCATAATCAAGTTCAAATGTATCAAATTCTTTCTGCTTTTTTCCTCTCATAGAGCCGATTAGTTTCTCAAAATCTTGTTTGTTTAGTGCCTTCTCGAGGAACAAACAAGCTATATAGTACTCCACCTCTCGCGCGTCCAATCGTGGTATCTTAATCGGATATTGAATCAATTTCTCCAGATATTCTTTGCCGACATCATATTCAATTCCTTGAATTTCCGAAAACTTACGCTTAACAGCATACTGGATATGTCGCTCATCTGCTCCGATAACGAAGGCAACATTCCCTTTGAACAAGAAAAGCCTTATCGCCTCAAGAGTGTAAAGAATAGTATCAGGACTGCATCTGTCTAGCTCATCGATATATACAACTAGCCGTGAGATTTTTGTCATCTTCAATAGATGTTCGAATTCCTTTTGAAACTCTCGGATATTTTCTCTTAGTCTTGTATTATCCAGCTCATCAGCTATGCCTTGCCTTATTTTATCGATTTGATCTTCACTTACATCACCAATCGAGCCTAAGCCTTTAGCGATAATATTTTCCATAGTTAAAGTAGATAGAGTAGGGTCTACTCCACTCATTATGAATGAAGCCCCGTATTTAATGCCCTTCATTGCAATTTTGAACTTATCAACACTAGCCATGAGCCCATCAAAGCAAAGTTTTGCTTTTTGACTTAGTTTTCTATGCTCTTTGATTGAATCTAAAACCGAACCCAAAATGGCTGTTTTTGCATCCTCATATCCCTCAAAAAGCCAACCGTTGAAAAATAAGCAACATGTTCCTTTTTCCTTTTCAATATCTATTTTGCTCATCCTAAGTAAACTTGACTTACCACTTCCCCAATCGCCATATAACCCTATTGTCGATGGCAATAGAGAATCGTCTCGAAGGACTGAATTAAGAATGCAAATTAGGTAATCAAAATCTAAATAGTCAAGTTCAGTTTCTGAATCCTTCCACATATAAACCTCCTATTAAAGTACATTAGTTGAATCAAAAAGTTTTAACCATAGGTAACAAAAATTTATATCTATTTCCATTTTACAACAATTGCCGCACCATTCGCAACTATTTATCCACTTTTGCCAAGAATCAAAATATTTGTAAACAAAAAAGCCAGCCCGGAGGCTGGTGCATAGAAGCTAGGTTTATTCCTGCTCGAAAACTACGTTGCAGTCTCCACATATCACATTAACCTTCTTGGTAGCCCGTATGATGGCGCCGCACTGAGGGCAGACATATTTGATGCTCCGGTTCTTGCTTGTCAGGCGTCCCCCCTTGATGGTTGTCGTGGTGGTTTCACCCTCGCCATCCTCATCTTCGTCGCTCTTTGTGGTCACCTGCATAAGAGTCTTGCGGCTGGCGGTGAAGGTCTCCATACCGGGCTGTGCAGCGAGCCAGGCTGCTGTTTCCTCAGTTAGGGTGGTGATGGTCCAGCCATATGTAGAGTGCTTCTCAATGTGCAAGCCGTGGGCTTCGGCGGTTTCTTTGAACTTCTGGTTATGGTAATACCCATTGTTCGATACGTCATTGATCCCGTGTGTCAGGTCGTACAGGTGAGCCATCTCATGAAGCATGGTGGCGGCAACCTCGCCGATAGGCCGGTCGATGTACTCGGCGCAGATATTGATCTCGCGGTATGCCTCGGACTTGCTGGACCAGATTTCGTATACGCTACACCAGCCGTATGCACCGTGCCCGCCATCCGGAGATACGGTGATAGCCGGGCGCTGGAGCTCATTGTTGTAGAAGTAATTGTTGAAAAGGTCAAACATGGCTTCGGTCTTGGCTACGATCTCGGATATCTGAAGCATAATGGGTTCCTCCTTGAAAGTTATATTCGATGTGTGCACAGCTTAGCGAATCAAACATAACTTTCAAGCTCAGAAAAGGGTCCAAAGAAGACAGCCCGGCAGCTGGATGATTGTCAAATGTATCGTCTTGGAGAACAGCTAATTGATACAATGTATAAGACTGCCAAATGAACTTATGCACATGCTCTTACTGCATCAGTTTGAAGATAGAGTAACCAGCATTTTCATCATAAACAAACAAGCACTTTGATTCTATGTCTGAAATAGCAACAACAATACCATCAAAGATATGTTTAACACTTCCATCTTTTATTGAATAGATATAGACGTTAGAACTGTTTGAATAGAATACATTTGCGCTATTTGCCCCAATTAAGTGGTTAGAAATTTGTTCATTTGCCGTGAGAGGTATTTCCTTCAACTGTCTGCATGAAAAATCTGCTTGATAAATCTTCCCATTACTCTCTATCCAGAACCCATTATCGCAATTGAAGTCCTGAACATTACTACATAGCTGCATGATTGCCTTTGTCTGAAGATTATATACCTTCAGATTGTGATTTGAGTTTAGATAATAGACCGTTTTTCCGGCAATTGCGAAACTAATTACGCTCTCATTTATGAGGGATTCTTGTGCACGGTTAAAAAGTGACACGCATTTTAAATGGCTATCATCATTAAAATCAATGTAAAAGCATATGCCATCAAAGACTAATACCTCACCAATGTTGCCGGTTATAAGAGCATCTGAACTGTTTTTGTCCTTATCATATATAAGGATTGATCTGTTCTGGTTTAAACGGTAGACTATTTTACCTTCCCAGATATTCACATACGAGGCTAACCCCTCGATAACCGCTTTAGCCTTACCATTTATACTAATTATTGAATATGCTCCATCTTCTGATGGGTAAACACTGATGCCGTCCGAAGAAGCGAAATACCCTCCAGACTGGATAACGGAATTGTTATTTCCGAGTTTGTTCTCCTGGAAAAGTTTATAGGTATCCTGATAGGACAGAAGATCCTGGGTTAGCAAAGAATTATCAAGCGTAACGGCATATTCTGAATAAAGGTTCTTTACGCCTGTATCCCTTTGAAAAAAACCATAGTAGATTCCTCCGGCGCAAAGTGCTACCATCAATACAGTAAAGACCCAGAATTTTATCGTGTTTCGCGTCTTGTGCTCTACGTATTTTGCAGCTTCCCACTTAAGTTTTTTGATATATGCGATAGTACTTGTTCGCTTCGTCCTTTTCATATTTCTAACCCCAAATTAGGTAGATAATTGCCACAAACAGTTCTATTACACCCAAAGACATAGTATAGATATCAGATAATAAATGAAACTGATATGCAATAAAAGACGCTCCCATAACTAACATTACGATGGAGAGCTTAAACAACAATTGTCTCTTCTTACACATTTTTTTGTGGCTAATGACCTTTGTGTAGCTATCAACGTTCTTTTTGTAGTCTTCGTAGATGGTCTGTACCTCTTTAGCATTAATGCAGTATAGCTTTCCTTTCATCTGCTCAGTCAATAACTGTTCTGGCGCGAACCCATTTCCAACTTTATCTGACGGAAGTGAATCAAAGAAAGCCTTTGCTGATTTCAAAGTGCTCTTGCTAAAAATTTGCATTATCTGATGCGGTTGGAAATTAGTATAGTTTTTGTTGTCAGGGTCAGTTTCCAGTTTCTGTATCAATTTTTTCATGCTCGTTATAGAGTAGAAATCTGGAATATCTTTTTCATCTAGTGTATAACCAATACCAGCTTGTATAGCACGCGATAACAAAACCTCCACATCTTCGGTTGCCTTAATGATTGAAGGTATGCCGCCTAGTGTTTCTTCAGATAACTTATCTAGCACACTTTGGCAATATTGCTTCTGAAATACTAACCTGAGTGCGATACTCTTACTCAGCGCCTTGTATTCAGGCATTTCATATATCGTAGCCAGTAATTGCATCCGAGATGATGCTTTGTCTTCGGGTTCGGATTTCACGGAAGGTCTAAAAAGGCTTTGGATGATGTTGGTCATAATGATACCTGCCTTTATCCTTTACTTCGTAACAGGGGTATCTGGTGGCACTTGTATTACAGCTACAACATTACCCAATTTACCAATCGTGTCACTAACCTCCAAAGGCAATACTGAACCAACACTACACCATTCACCAATTAGTTCACTAGCTTTCTCAGGCAATACCGCTCCAACTGTTGTAACACCCATTGCTTGGATACCATTAGTATCCACGGTGTCAACCGGAAGTGGCGAAGAGATCTTCGCAAGTTGATTGGCTGTTGGCGCTGCGTTGCTATGCGTTACTTGCTTTGGGGTTGTGACTTGGTTAGAATGCGTAGAATGTGTAGCGTGGTCGGAATGTGTTGAATGGTTGGAATGCGTAGTGTGCGTACTATGCGTTGTGTGGGTAGAATGCGTTGTATGGGTAGAATGCGTTGTATGGGTAGAATGACCGCCACTGCTGTGTGTAGAATGTGTACTGTGGGTTGAATGTGTCCTATGCGTAGAATGAGTGCGATGTCCAGCAAAGGCATTGTCCGTCAGCATTAGACTGAGCACAATCATCATTGTGCCAATCGTAAATATCTTGCTTCTAGGGATGTTTCCTTCTTCGTCAAACAGGAAGTCTTCAACTGAATGCCTAATATGCGGAAAAATATCGTTCATTTCCACAGTTATATCTCCTTTACCTTTTTACACTTACCATTGACCCACTTAGTTTCAAAGGCATTCCCAGCTTCTTTATAGTACACCAAAGTTCCTTTTGGTTTTCCGTTTTCAAAAGTACCAGTAAGATACGGATATTCTGATGAAGAGTAATGGTAAGTACCTACGCCATTCATCTTATCGGCTTCCCATGCACCTGTATAGATGGCATCGATGTTGCCACTCTTTGATTTCCATGTGTAGGTGCCGGTACCTTGCCGTTTGCCTTGCTGCATCATACCTGTATAGGTGTTTCCACTTGGATATGTGACTGTGGCAGAGCCGGAGTTTGTTATTGCTAATGCGCTTCCTGAAAAATCCAGCCCATCGACGGTTTTGAACTCAAGAGTATCTTCACTTGCGTTCTCAGAATAGATATGTTTGAGATAAGATATTTCTGTTTTGTCGGAACTGCTGTCGAGTGTTGGAGTGTATACAAGTGTTCCGGAGACTGGCCTATTATTCCGAACTTCTCCAATAAAAACCAGCCCTCCAGCAGTCTTATACTCGATAGTGTTCTCATTTGTGTTTGCAGAATAGGTATATTTTAGATTGGTTATTTCGGCTTTGTCCGAACCACTCCCAAGTGTTGGAGAATATGTTAATGTGCCAGATACGGGTTTGTTATTCTCAACCTTCCCAGTAAAATCAAACCCACCGATAGTCTTATACTCTATGGCATTCTCATTTGCGTTTTCAGCGTAGGTGTATTTAAAATAGGTTATTTCTGTTTTGTCCGAACTGCTGTCAAGTGTTGGAGTGTATACAAGCGTACCGGATACTGGCTTATTATTGTTAAACGTCCCAGTGAAGGAACAACTGTTATTTAAGTAGTAGGTACCAGCACCAGTCATCTTATCATTTGCCCAGTTACCTTCGTATTTCTCCCCAGTATTCCAAGTAAAAACGCCATGACCGCTCCGCTTTGATTCGGAAAACTCTCCTACATATGACCCAATACCAGGAAATTCAATACTTCCTTCCCCTGACATATAAGTGTCTTTCCAATTGCCAGTGTAGATTTCACCGCTAAGGAAACTGAACTTTCCTGTTCCTGCAAACGCATCCGAAAGAAGTGAACCGGAATAAGTACCATATGAATTTTCCACGTAGCCTGTCCACTCTATTGGCTCATTACTGGAAAGCTTTACATCAGCAGGATTAGCCTGGGTATACAAAAGCCCAAGTGCCAGAGCAAAAGCCACACAGAATGTAGTAAAAGATATGACATATTTCTTCATTTGCTATCCCTCGATCCAGCTTTTTAAGATGTGCATAGTCACTGGATGCTCCTCTTTAATCTTTTCAAAGAGAATGTCTAGTAGGCCCTTGTAGATTTTGCAACGGTAATCAAATGGTCTTCTGGGAAAGATATCGTTATCGCTGGCGAATGCTACCACAGGGCAGACGCCACAATAGGGGTGATATACACAGTCACAGCAGTTTGGCAAAGATTCAACGACTGAAGCCGCACACGTTGATTTGCACACGGACTTGCAGATCATCTCATCATAGGTATCATTATGTACATTCCCAAGTTTGAAAGAATAATTGCCACCTTCTGATAACATTCGTCCTTCGTCACAGGTGTATACATTCCCATCATAATAGTAGCTCATCTGTCCGATTCCTGCTCCACACGGTGAACGCAACTCCATATAGTTATCTGCGCAGCCATCAAGAATCTTTCGCAAAAAATATGTGGCATGGAGTTCGGGAAAATAAACACCTTTGGCATTTATCGATAATATGTACTTAAAAGCTTCTTTGTAGAACTCAAGGAATTCTTCCGGTGAATAACCAAACTCTTCCCAGTAAGCTTTTGCAAAACCCAGAGGTGTAAGTGGTCTTAAGAATATGCCAACTACTCCAGCATTAAGATATGAATCCACGATTTCTTTGGGGTACTCTAAAGAAAAGCGGGTAGTTGTCTCAATTGCGCCTACGCTTCTCCCAGCAGCACGCACTTTTGCAATTCCTTTTTGAACAAGGTCAAATGTACCTTCACCATTATGCAACTTTCTGTTATGATTATGTACCAGTTCGCAACCATCAAGTGATGTACAGATAGAAATATTATGATCAATCAGCGCTTGAAATTTATCATCTGTAAGTGCAATGATATTGGAAACCAGGGTATATTCAAGCTCTTTATTGTAGTGTTGATTGAGTTCCTTGCTATAGTCTATCATTGCGAAAACAACATCCAAGTTGAGCAGCGGTTCTCCACCCTGAAATTCAAAAGTTAGATGTTTTGCGGGAGACTGCATCGCTACCTCTATAGCTTTTTTACCTGTCTCGATGCTCATCATACCATCGAGCTTGGAGCCGGGTGCCTTTGCTTGGCAATATACACAGCTTTGGTTACAGCAGTTCGTAACAGCAAAAATATGGAGTGCAGTTGCTGTAAACAGATAGCTTTTCATGCTCCTAATCCTGCTGGCATGTTCGCTGATGAACACTTCTGGCTTTTTTGTAGATACAAATCCACGAGATTCAAGCATGGCATAACACTCTGATGTCTTATCCAAATTTCCATTGACAAAATTCTTGAATTCTTCCTGTGACAGAAAGACATACTCTCCAAAGTCATTCGTTAACAGGAATTCATCGCCTTTTTTATCAAAATTGAAATGGTTCATCATTCTTGTTTCCCTCTCAACACTTTATGGGATGTACTTCTGGATGAGCAATTCTCATAGCCGCTGTGAAGAACCCACCACAAATCTCCCTTACATCACAGAGATCGCAGTCTGGATGGTAGACGTTTTTGTAATGTGAAATACTTTTCGCTGCAAGTGACCAATATCCTTTATCAACAGCGCACAGAGGATAGTTATATAAACCAACATCTATGCCATTATGTATCAGATGATCTATTGCTGGCTTGCTTTTTTCAAACGAGCTTTTGTGCTCAATATACACATCATCGAAGTTGAGTGCACAGTTTCCTCTCGGTTCCAAGCCGAGGAAGTTCACGCAATGAACGTTCGGATAGCATTCTGATATGAGCTTGGCAATATTCAACAAGTCATTACAGTTCTTTTTAATAACAACAATTCTGATTTCTATTTTAATATCTGTAGAAATCACCCGTCGCAAACCAAGCAAGGTTTGCTCGAAGCTGCCGTTTGAGCGAGTTATCGAATCATGGATGGCAGCATTGCTACCGTGAATAGGGATAGCAATTCTGAACCGATTGGGCTTCGCTTCTACCATCCTTTCAAACAGCTCACGATCAGATAACGAGCGTCCGTTTGTTAGTAGCAGAACCTGCGTATATGAGAATTTGACCTTGATTTTTTTCAGCGCTTCGATAAACAAGTTCCTCTGCATTGTTGGTTCGCCACCAGTAATAACAAGATGCTCCAAGTTGCCTGGCAAGTAATCGATATATTTCATAAGCTGCTCTCGTGTATATGAAAACCCTTTTTTTCTTTCTGCATCGCCAGCCGGGCACATGATGCAGTTGGAATTGCATCGAGCGCCAAGGAACACCGTGGAATCAGCCTCGTTATTTGCAAACGATCTATAAAGGATGCCCGTGTCGCTTATTTCTACAATATCGTAATTACAAAGTAGATCTATTTTTTTAATATCCATTCCATCCAGAGATTGCACTTCTTCGTTAGGAAGGTAAATTATCTGATTGTCATGGATATACATTATATCCATCTGCAAATTAAGTAGTTCGCAGCATACTGCCTCATCTCTGGCTACGATAACCATTCTATTTCCGAAGGAATAGCCCTTTAGGTATATAGTCATTTCAGAGTAATACCTCCAAGACAATGAAAAGTATAGCACCCAACGATATGAATATTGCGAAGGGGATTTTTTTTACAATAACTACTGTATCCTTTCCTTTGGAAGTTTGTGACCAGCGGCAAACGCTCTCAACTTCTTCGGGTGTAATTCTTGACTTTAAATCTTCAGTTGTACCTTCGGGCAGTCCCTTTACTCGTGAGGCTGAAAAACTAAGCACTGTACCCATAGATAAAATCATTCCAGCGTTCAGATCACTTACTGGAATAGTGCGATAGTTATATTTGTCTGCAATAAGCCTAAATACAAGGAGCAGAGCAACAACGACGTATGACCTGAAATCGATGTGCTGAAGATTTATTCTTGATAATCCGACAAGCAACATGACTCCCCAAATGGCAGCTAATATTGCAACTACCAGCCAGCCAATCCTACGTTCAAAATGGACGGTTGCAAGGACAACCATAATGTTTATTGCAGTAAGCAGAATAGCATCCTGCCCGAAAACATACGGGTAAAGAGCCAGAAGTATACCGTCTACTATATTCAAAACAAAGAAGATTGAAAGGAACCCCTTTATGTAGTTCTTTAAATTAAAATGTGGCTTCTGTATCTTAAACAGAGACTTATCCTTCAGTCCCAGAATGATCGTCTCAACAACGACATATAAAAAGGCTGCGATAAACACTAATGCAAAGAAAACAAACCCTGTACCTAGTGAGAAATTATTCGAGCTATATATACGTGCTGGAATTGACAGAAACACAACAATGGCCATCTTGCTGTCTCCTGCTCCCCAGATTCCAAGCCAGTACAACAATAACCCCATAACAACGGATAAAAGAAGATTTACACCAAACAGGAGCAAGTAGTCGACTGCAAAAAAGGCATAGTAAATCACATCCACAACAACAGCTATCCCGGTAGTAAAAGCTAATGTGCGGTTTGAAATCTTGCCGTTTTTGAGATCTGTGGTGACGGTGTGAACCAACATCATACACAAGATCGCTATTAGTATAGCTTCAACAATTATCATTTTGCTTCCTGACTATTCAGTAATTCTATTAAATAGTTGTCAAACTCATTGGCAACCAACGATGCATCAATTAGTGTGCATGAAAAAGCGCAAATAGTGTAGTCGCCATCTGACCTTGAAGATATTTTTGCAATCTGTGTATAGGCAGTAATAGCTTTTTGGATCACCTTGGCAGGGTATATCGAAGTACAATATCTGTGCTCAATGTAATTCATTTTTTTCAAACCAATCTGTAAGTATAGAGTCAACATCCTCAACGTGTTCCAGTTCATCGGAAAGTTCAGGAGCTTTCACTTCAACCATTGTTGATGACATGGCTCGTGCCATCAGTAATTCCCGTATTACATGAGTTTGCTTATACACATAGTAACGAACTGCCTGCGATAGAACCTCATTCTCAAGCTCATGGGGAATATCGTAAAGAGCATTGTCTTTCTTGGCTGTCACTGCGATGATATAGTCTGTATCATCTTTATCCACATGCATATAGCAGGTCTCAACGAAATGGTATGCGGCTTTCATCACCGCTTCCTTCGGATACAGATCTAGCTTGAAACGCAGCACTATCTCTTTCATTTCAACTATCTCCTAATTAATTCTTCCCATAATCAATGTATAGGGTTACCCAAGGCATCTACAACGGCATGGATTTTTGTGTTTCTTCCGCGGCTGATACCAATGTGCTGACTTTGGGCATTGGCTAAGCAGCAAAGCCTTGCCATCTTAAACGCCAGCACAATCCACCTTATGGTTTTCTCTCCATTCGATACTTTTTTTCTTGTTCATAACGTTGCCAACTATCTATTTATTTTTCCAAATCCTTTTTCCATTTTACAGCATAAGGGTCTCTTATTGCAACCATATATCCCGTTAGCTGTCAATAATTCCGTTTTATGTGCTATCTTTTCACCAAATCACAAGGTATAATATGGGAAAGGATATCAAGGAGGGACATACATGCGAAGCTTAAAACGAAACATACTTGTCCTCATTATCGCTTTAGTGTTTGTTCCTATTATTGCAACAGCTGATATGTCAGTGACATTTTTTGATGTCGGCCAGGGTGATTCTGCACTTGTACAGGCCGATGGGCAAAACATGCTCATTGATGCCGGTCCGAATGAGAGCTCCGATGCCCTATTATCCTATCTCGCCGCATCTGGGATTAATAAACTTGATATAGTCATAGGCACCCATCCACATGAAGATCATATTGGCGGTATGGCTGATGTGATCGCCAAATATCCTGTGGGATCCATTTGGATGCCCAAAGCCATGTCCGAGACTCAGACCTTTGAAGGTCTTTTATTGGCAATCCAGGCTAAAGGCTTAAAGGTCACAGCGCCGACACCAGGAACAAAATATGATCTTGGCAATGCGAAAATAACTGTCTTAGCGCCGATCAGTCAGACTTACGATGACCTTAATAATTACAGCATTGTTCTTCGGATCGATTACGGTGAGACCAGTTTCCTCTTTATGGGCGATGCCGAAACACTGGTTGAAAATGAGTTGTTGCAAAGTAAATCAAATGTGGATGCTGACGTTTTAAAGGTTGCACATCATGGAAGCGATACGTCCAGTTCCGATGCTTTTCTTGCCGCCGTAACCCCATCATGGGCTATCATCAGCTGCGGCGAAGGTAATGATTATGGGCACCCGCACGCTGAGACGTTGGCAAGGCTTAAAGCTGCCGGCACAACAATATTGCGCATCGATCTGGATGGTACGATTACATTCACATCAGACGGTAGTGCCTTAAAACGCCTGAAGGAGACCTTAGTAGCTCGCACAAACACAGGTAGCGTAAATGTCCGGGATTCTGCTTCCACCAAGGCAAAAAAGGTCACCACGCTTAAAGAAGGGGCATTAGTAACCATTGTTGATAGCTCTGTTGTATCGGGTGTAACGTGGTACCAGGTCGAAGTAAGCGGGGCATCTGGATATATCCGCGGAGATCTTCTAACAATACTCTCTGTAGCAGAAGCGTCCGAAGTATTATCGGCTACTCCAACCCCAAAGCCAGAAAAAAGTACAGGTGGATCATCACGTTATATTGGTAATAAAAATTCAAAGATTTTTCACCGGCCGTCGTGTAGTACTCTGCCTGCAGAAAAGAACCGTGTCTATTTCAATTCCCGCAGTGCAGCGATCGATGCAGGTTATCGGCCCTGCAAAAATTGTGATCCATAAGGAGTGTATATGAAATACATTGTTGATCGAATAGAGGGAGAATATGCTGTATGCGAAGCTGAGGATATGAGTATGCATAATATATCATTATCTCAGCTTCCGTTAGGTTTAAAAGAAGGATCTCGCCTAATATTTGAAAACGGACTATATATCGATGATGATAAAAACGCAGACCGACGCGAACGAATTAATGATCTGATTAATAAGCTCTGGGAATAGGTAATAGACAACACCCCACCTTGATCCGTTCTCCGTCTGACAGAAAGGGCCCTTCCCTTCTAAGACACGAAAATCCGGCACTGTGGCCGGATTCTATGTTAATATGGCTTGCTGTGAGCTTGCCCATTTCCATGATTTGTTCCTCCGTTCGTTGTTGTAGGCCATGCCTTGAAGCACTATCAGCTTATACATTCATGGGTGGAAAGCAAGCTCTTTCAAAAGTACAGTAATCATTGATTTGATCACTAATACCACCTAACGAGCGGATTATCAACGTAAAGATTTTTTACGCTCCGTTTAAGCGTATCAGTTAGCTTGATGACATATTTCGTCTTTGGCACAAGATATCCCTTCATATCTTGCTTCAAGACAGTCAATCAGCTAGACGCAAACGGCGACGGACTTATCAGGGTCAATTCATCTTTTCATCTTGATATATAGATTGTAATAAATCGGACATTTATGAAACCCAATATTCAAACCATACCTTTATTTACCGGTTGACTTGCTCACATACGTTTATTATATTCAAGCAGGTCGTTATATGGGAAAGAGGCGGTTGTCACCATAGTAATGCACAGAGCTGTAGCGAAGTCTCTAGCACTATTTTGTGGAGCTGCCAAAGTGATTCACATGTTCCCAAATACTTTTATAACTGTCTGGAATAATCAAAGAATTACAAAAATTAACAGAGATAGGCAAGTCATGGCCTCTTTTTGTTGTACAAAGCGAATAGTGAAGGAGAACTGTATAGATGGCCTTCGAAACCGAGAGAAATGAATTTATCGCGATGCTATTTTCAGAGTACTATACGGCGCTAAGGAAAGACTGCATTCGGTATATCCGTCATGATCCCAAGTTTTTAACTTTGGTAGATGATTGCATTCAGGAAACGTTCATAAAAGCGTATCGCAATTATGACACACTTAAAACGCACCCCAATATCGCCGGATGGCTTATCATTGCCAGTAGAAACTACCTGATGTCTGTATTGCGCAAACACAAGTATCAAAATGAGCATCCGGTGGGCCTAATGGATGCCGCCGAGTTTTCAGGAATGGATCATGGAATAAACGCTTTTGAACGTTGGATTTGCAAAAACGATATGCAAGATATGATCGATATGGTATATGAGGTTCTGTCACCCAAGGAAAGAAACATTTTTCGGGACCATTTCATCAATAACCGCACTGCCCTGGAAACCGCTGAACTGAATGGTCTGACAAAAGGCGCTATTGAGTCAGGGGTTAGAAGGATCCGGAAAAAGATCCAGCAGCTTTTCGGAAAAATTATCTTTTTTTCAATAGCACAGTACGTTTTTATACGTCTCATGCACTATACAAGGTGGAGGGGTTAAAAAGATGAATGGCGATCAATCCCGGAAGGTGTTGGAAATAAAATATGCCATTCAAGATGGATCATTGACTTATGCTGAAATGGAAGGAAGGCTGATCACAGCAATAGAAAACGAATGGGCCAAAACGGATTCTCCGGCTAATGTGAGGTTGGTTTCAGTCTGCCAGGATCTCTTGTGGGAGATTCAAACTGGTGGCATGACGCCATACATCAGCAGCATTACAGCGAACCGGGAAGCGGTTATGGCAAAGCTTATGCGATATCAAAAGCACCGTAGCATTGCACGGGTAACCGCAAGGTTATGTACCACCGCTGCCGTAATACTAATCCTTGCTGTCGTAGGTGACGGTTTACTCAACCGGGGATGGCTCAACAGCAATTCAACCAACGACGGCCAACAGTATGTGATCCAAGGACAAGCTGTTGAAACAGATATCATCCAAAAAGGTACTGCCGCTGTAGAGAACGATCCGAAAGACCTCACAACTACCAATTTGTCAGACGCGACCACATTCCTGGGGTACCAACCACAAATGCCAACATGGCTTCCGGTAGGATGGGAAGCAAAGTACTACTATGTATCTATGGGTGATGGATACAGTCGATTCACTGCCTCCTTTGCACAGAGCAATGGGGAAAAAGGGACCTTGCTTTTTGAGATCCGTACCTATAGCGATGCGGAGAATGCCTTTGCCTCCTTCGAACAGAATGAGGATGGGTCGCAGATTGCTTTAGGCGACAGGAATGTTTACTTAACCCAAAACGTGGAGAAAACTAAATACATTTGGCATGATGGTTTGAAGGTCTTTACCTTGACCGGGTCAGTTGAACCTGATGTCATGCAAAATATCATAATATCAATAGGAGGAGGTATCTCACCATGAAAACCTATATGTATCGGTTTATACTCCTGGTCCTTTCGACAGTTCTCCTTTTTTCTTTCACTGTGTCTGCTACCGCTGGAGAGATCGTACCTTATGCGGATTCCGTCTTTGATTCGGCAACCATTTCCCTGATGACGACTAAAACGGCTGCCTTCGACGCAACCACCTATGAAATCAAGGGCTCAATTTATGTGAGTTCCTGCTGGCTGGAAAAATATGAAGGCGGTGGATGGATCAGCCTGGGCAGCCTGACGTCTCCTAGCAAGGTCAATACGAATACATTCGGGTATTCCGCTTCTATGAATTACTCGGCGAATATCGGGACGGGCACATACCGTATCAAGGCGACATTTAATGCAGACGGGTACATTATTGTCAGGTATTCGAACACCCGGACCTATTGATAGTGGCTCTGTCTATGGCACCACCATACATAGCATGGGGTGGCGCCTTTTCTGTGGGATCAATTATCAGCCATCCTCAGTCCGATATGTATACCTTGGATAGCGAAATAATTTTCCATGTAGCTATCATCAAATTTGGATAGGAGCGGAAACAGATGACAATTCGGACTATCCTATTTGAGCTCGCCTATGGAGTTGGTATATACCTTCCGTGTTTCT
Source organism: Bacillota bacterium (assembly GCA_023416585.1). Lineage (GTDB taxonomy): Bacteria > Bacillota > Clostridia > Christensenellales > Aristaeellaceae > JAEWAH01. Next base: position 28,537 of record JAEZHM010000134.1, on the reverse strand, counting down.
CTCCTCTCTGCAAAGGTCAGGCTGATGAGCATCGAGTTTATCAGGCAGCGCAGGGTAGGATAGAAGGCTTACGGAACAATATCAAATTTATTACCAATAGAACCCAGAGTAGGCTTACATGCTAACACCGTTTTTGATATCAAAGCAATAGATGTACATGATAGTCAGGTGACAACCAATAATGAATCGGCGAAGACTGCAAAAGAAATATGAGGGGTGATCGTGATACTCTGGGCTATACGGAAGGATGAAGACAGTACATGAAAATCGAGAATGCAACTTGTCCGTGGTGCCAAAAAGGCATTGTTGTAGTGGAAGGGCACGGTGAGGTGAAAGTCTCCTGCCGCTGTCATGCATGCAGTCGTTTCTTTCAGGTAGATGTTAAAACAATGACCGCAACGCGAGGAACCGCATATAAAAGACCTGTCTTGCACACACGACGTTGCTAGAGCGTGTGTCCGGGTAGGCAGTCGTTTTACTGACTGAGTCACTTTGGGCCAAGGCAATTTACCGTCCTTGCAGCCACACCAGACCGGAGTAAAGCTGTTTTCAGCTTGCTCCGGTCTTTTTTTGTGCGCTGAAACGGCTTTGCTCCGAACGACGATAGGAGCAAAGCCAGGTGAAGTATACGTACAAATTCGTTACCGGGGAATCCATGAGCATTGAGGTATCCGAGGAATTGGAGGCACTTCTAAAAAACGAAGACCGGCTGGAATACAACAACGACCATGCCAATACAAGAAGGCATGTTCCTTTGGAAACCGGTAAGGACGGTGGCGCGGACTGGTTGGCAGTGGAGGATGCAGAATTGCAAGCCATATTTGAATGCGAAATGGATTCCGCTCTGCTGCGCAAGGCGCTCGATAAGCTTAGGCCCAAGCAGCGCGCTTTGATACATGCGTTGTATCTTTCTGAAAAGCCCGTCTCCCAGTCTGAATATGCCACTCGGCTCGGGATAACGGAAAAGAGCGTGAAGCAAAACGCTTGGCGGACAAGAGAAAAAATAAAAGAATTTCTTAAAACGCTGTAGACCTTCACCCTTTCTCATGGCCTATGGGTGGAGGGACAAAAATATACCCTCCGGAAAGGACGGAATCCATATGAAGCACAACATCCGAATCGACCTGAAAGGCCGTGATCCCGCTGGCCCGATCCTAGAGTGCCGGACGCGCCCACTGTCCGCATGGCTGTGGCGATTGCTTTTTGGTGGCAGGCACAAGGTTGTCGTACTCATGCCCGGCGGCTCGGTTGATTCAGTGAACATCATCGAGCAATCGGAGGTGTCATAGCTATGAGCACGAACGAAAACGCGGCTCCCCCGGTCCGGGCGAAGCTCTATGAACACCAGATCATGGCGTTTCTCTTTGTCCTAAGCGTTTTTGACGTATTTGACGAGGGTGATGAACATGCTCCGTAAGAGGTTAGCGGTTTGCGATTGGTGTGGAGATTCCTTCGAAAAACTCACATGCGAAATGCATAAACACAATTTCTGCTGATTAACACATTTTCGCAAATGGAATGCACAACGCATACGCCAGTTCAACCAAACACAAAACGCCATGAACATGCCTGGAGGCGTCATGACATCGCGTATCAGGCGCGGGAATGTCCTACGCGGTACAGGCGAAGGCCGAACCTATACAAAGCGACTTGGACGTCATGAGCACCGCGTTGTTGCCGAACAGATGCTTGGACGAGCCCTCAATGTAGGTGAGGTCGTGCATCACATGGATGGCAATTAAAAAGAACAATGCACCGGAAAACCTCTTGGTATTCCCCTCACAAAAGGAGCATGCGGCATGGCATGCAAGCAGAAAAGGTGGTGATGCAAATGAACGCTTCCACGGGTAAGGGCGCTGCTCTACTTATGGAAATGGGTTGAACGGTACCGGGAAAACGATCACCTCGGTTGCTATCGTCGGTACGCTCTGGCAACATGGCCGCATCCAACGCCTATTGATTGTAGCACCTCTCTCTATCCTTGGCGTATGGGAGGACGAGTTCAAGAAGTTTGCCGACTACGACTACAACCTCGTCATACTGGAGGGCACCTCCGCCAGGAAGGTTGATACCATCCGGCATATGAACGGCTCCGCGCTCCAGGTGCTGGTGGTGAATTACGAAAGTGCGTGGAGGCTGGAGGCAGAGCTTCTCAAATGGTCACCGGATTGCGTCATTGCAGACGAGGGCCATAAAATCAAAACCCATAATATTGCTGCCTCCAAGGCCATGCACAAACTTGGCGCGAAGGCGAAATACCGGCTCTTGCTTACCGGGACAGTCATCACAAACAAAGCCGTGGATGTATTCAGCCAGTACAAATTCGCCGATCCCCGCGTATACGGGCAGAGCTTCTACGCATTCCGCAACCGGTTCTTCGACATGTGCGGATACGGCAATTATACGCCGGTGCTCAAGCGGTCCATGGAACCGGAATTCATGAAGCTCCTGCACTCCATAGCCTTCCGGGCAACGAAGGCCGAATGCCTGGACCTGCCGGAAACCGTCGATATCGTCAGGCATGTGGACCTGGAGCCTTCCGCCGCGAAGATTTACAAGGATTTGGTTCGGGACAGCTTCGCGGAGCTTGTATCGGGGACGGTGACACCTACCAACGTACTGACCAAGATGTTACGGCTCTCGCAGCTTACCGGTGGTTTCCTGGGCGGGGATGAATCCCCAAGGCCGCAGCAGGTCAGCAGCATCAAGTTGGAAACGGTGGAGGATATCCTGGAAAGCACCATGCAGGAAGGCCGTAAGCTGGTGATTATTGCCCGGTTCGTCCCTGAATTGGACGCCATATGCAAGCTCCTGGAAAAGAGGAAGGTCAAGTATTCCCGCATATCGGGCGAGGTCAAAAACCGGGATGAACAGGTGGCAGCCTTCCAAACAGACCCGGAAACCATGGTCTTTGTTGGGCAGATAGCAACTGCTGGTATGGGCATCACCCTCACGGCCGCCAGCACCATGGTCTTTTATTCCCTGGACTATTCTATGTCCAATTTCGAGCAAACCAAGGCGCGTATCCACCGCGTGGGCCAAAAAAACGCATGCGCCTATATTTATCTGACTGCCAGGGGGACGGTGGATGAGAAAGTCCTCAAGGCCCTTAAGGACAAGGCTGATATGGCCAAGGCCCTGGTAGACGATGCCCGCAGCGGTATAAATCCCTTTACATGATGGGAGGCACCCATGGATACGGAACGGATTTTTGAACTGGCGGACGAACTGAAAACCCTCCGTGACCGTAAGCAGGCGCTGGAGGTGGAGCTTAAGCAGGTCAACGCTGATATCGACAACACAGACTGGCGTTTGTCCAACCTAATGGCGGAAACGGAAACGCAGAATTTCACCCGCGCCGGGACGATGTTCTGCCTCACCTCCACCACCCGTGCCTCCGCCGCACCGGACCGCAAGGACGAGCTTTTTGACGCGCTGCGGGCCGAGGGTTTCGGCAGCATGGTCTATGAAACCGTCAACGCCAACTCCCTTTCGGCCTTTGTGAAAGAGCAGATGGCCGAAAACGGCTATGCGCTCCCTGAATGGCTGGACGGCCTGGTGAAGGTCTTTGAAAAAACCACCGTAGGCGTCCGCAAGGCTTCCAAATGAAAAAAACGGAGGGAACCATTATGAGCAAAAATGAACTCACTGTCACCAACAGCTTTACGGCACTGGCCAATTTCGACCTGAACGCCGCCATGAACGAAGAACTAAACGGCCTGGATATGAGCTTTGACCGGATCAAAATTCCCGCCGCCGGCAGCACCATATTCGAGGTGCCGGGGGAAGTGCTGGGGGAAACCGATGCCGTGAAGGATTTCACCGGCGTGATCCTTTACCACCACCCCCTTTATTCCTTCTACCGGGAGAAATATACCGGCGGCAACAATCCGCCCGACTGCGGCAGTTACGACGGTGTTACCGGCACAGGGAATCCGGGCGGGATATGCAAAAACTGCCTGCTCAACCAGTTTAACAGCGGAGAGAACGGCGGCAAGGCCTGCAAGAACAAGCGCCGCATCTTCCTCCTTCGGGAGAATGAAATCTTTCCCCTGATCCTGACGCTGCCCACCGGCTCCATGAAGGAATTCGGGCAGTACGTGAAGCGCCTGCTGGGCAAGGGCCGCAAGTCCAACTCCGTAATCACGCGCTTTTCCCTGAAAAAGGCTGTCAACGCCGGAGGTATCGCTTATTCCCAGGCGCAGTTCGCCATGGAACGTCCCCTGAACGATGAGGAATACGCGCTGATCAGCCGGATGAGCGAACAGGTCAAGGCATACAGCACCCGCGTGGGCTACGAGGAAGAAGCCGATGCGGAGCAGCATGCCATTGTTGACCCAGAAACCGGGGAGATCATCGAACCCCTCCACTAATGCCCATATAACCGCCGGATGCCGTTTCCCCGGTTTCCGGCGGCCACGATTGGAGAAGTACAATGGACTACCGCTGCGTGACAGACCCAATTGAGATTAAGACATATCTTCAAGGTGCTCATACTGTCGCCTTCGACTTTGAAACATCCCCGCTCCCTAAATACCGGGACGATCCCCGTGCCGCGCTGGATGCCAACAAGGCGCATATCGTGGGCGTGAGCTTCTCCGTGGCGGAAGGATCGGCCATCTATGTTCCCCTGCGGCACCGTACAGGAACGCTGTGTGATGCCATGGCAATGACCGGCCTCCTGATGGAATTCGCTTCGAATCCCCATATCACCAAGGTGGCGCACAACCTTGCTTTTGAATCCATGTTCATGTATGCCCAAGAGATCATATTGCAGCCGCCCTGTTATGACACCCTGGCGGCAGCGCAGATGACCCTCAAGAACAACACGGAATTCCGCAAGCTTTCCGACAGCGGCCTGAAAAGGCTGTCCGCGGAATTGCTGGATGCCCAAATGCCAAGCTTCGGAGCAGTGACGGACGGGCGGCACTTTGACGAACTGGACCCGCAGGACGCGGAGACCGTCCGGTATGCCTGCGCCGATGCCGATTATGCGCTGCGCCTGTATCACCTGATAAATGCCTGGTTTGATACCTTCTTGCCCAAACACCGGTTTATGGTGGAGCGGGTGGAATCCCCTACATCCATATACTGCGGCCTCATGAAGCATAACGGGCTGTTGATGGACAGGTCTGCCATGCTGGCTCAGCAGGCCAAGGCGGAAGCGAAGCTTTCCGGACTCCGGGAGCAGATCACCTTTTTTATCGGGGACGTGGATATCGGAGCCAACGCCGGAACACAGGCTTTCAAGGATTACCTGTTCAAAGACTTGGGACTGCCGGTACTGAAAACCACGGAGAAGCTCAAGGAAGCCGCCGACGATTCGACCATGATCTTGCTTGCGGAATGGTGCGCAGAGAACCGGCCTGAACTGGTCCCGCTGTTCGAACTGGTGCAGGAATACCGGAAGTGGAGCAAGATCATGACCACCTATATTGCCGGGTATCTCCAGCATATCAATACCGCCACCGGCAGGATTCATCCCGACCTCATGCCCCTGGCCACGGAGACCGGGCGTTTTGCCGCCAGAAACCCCAACCTCCAAAACTGTCCCCGCAAGGATAATGACCCTATCGGCGTGCGCAGTTTCATCCTTGCACCGGAGGGGAAGCTCCTGCTCTCCCTGGACTTTTCCCAAATTGAACTTCGGGTGGGCGCGTTCTACTGCCGGGATGAAAAGATGCTGGAGACTTACCGCCAAAACGGGGATATCCATGCCCAGACCACCTCGGTCATCTATCGTATCCCGTTTTCAGAAGCGGTTGACAAGCATGGGGAGCATTACAAAGAGAGGCGCACCATTGCAAAAAACTGCAATTTTGGTGTGTTCTACGGCCTGTATGCCAAGGGCCTCCACCGGACGCTGAAATTCAAGGCGGGGCTGGACAAGCCGCTGCCGGAATGTGAGGAAATCATACGCAGCCTGAAAGCCGGATATCCGGCCCTTGACCGGTGGCAGGAGGATGTCAAGCAGCGGGCCGTATTGCGCCGGTACACCGAAACATGGCTGGGCAGGCGGCGTTATCTTCCCGGCATTTCCTCTCAGGACTGGGCAAAGAAAAGCTATGCCGGGCGCATCGCCATGAACACACCCATCCAGGGGACCGCCGCCGATATCCTCAAGCTGGCGCTGGGCTGCATCGTGGCCGGGCTTCCGGAGCGGCTATGGCTGCGCCCGCTGCTCCAAATCCATGATGAGTTACTTTTCGAGCTTCCCGCCGACAGGCTTGGCGAGGCGGTTGCCTTCATCCGGGCCTGCATGGAAGCGCAGCCCTTTCCCGAATTCGACGTGCCCATTATCGCCGAGGCCGCCTGCGGGCCGGACTTTGGACACATGAGAGAATTGGAGTAAGCCCATGAATGAACTAAAGCGTAACGGTGAGGGATATATCGACCCCACAGCCTATCAGGCATTGAAAAAAATCGAAATCGAAAACCGCCCTGCCGGTGGCTACCGTCCCTTGGTGTACATCTGTTCCCCTTTTGCTGGCGACATTGAACATAATGTTCAGCGCGCCCGCGAATATTCACTCTTTGCTGTGGAGCAGGGCATGCTGCCCATCACGCCGCACCTGTTCTTCCCCCAATTCATGGACGATAACGACAGCGATTCCCGCACGCTTGGCCTGTACATGGGCCATATCCTGCTGACCAAATGCAAGGAGCTATGGTGCTTCGGGGAGCGGATCAGCGACGGCATGCAAACCGAGATCAGCAAAGCCAGATACCGTGGCATCATCGTCCGGCACTTTACGGATGAATGCAAGGAGGTGTCCTCCCTATGAGAGCCATTCAAATCCCCGTGGAGGAGTTCCTCCGCCCGTTCTTCGACCCTGCCGACACGGTCTGCCTGCGTATCTTCGATGACCGGAAGACCGGTACATTTAAAGGCCTCAAGCTGGAGGCGCAGGCCGGGAAGATCAACGGTCTGCTGGATACGCTGCACAAGCATAACGCTACCCACCGTGGCATCTACTTCGTGGTCAATCATGGCGGTCAGGAAGACGGCGATATCACGCGCATCAACGCGCAGTTCATGGAATGCGACAGCCTGTCCCTGGAGGAACAATGGGCACAGATACAGGCTTTCCCCCTGGAGCCGTCCATTGTGGTCAGGACACGAAAATCCCTGCATACCTACTGGCTCATGAAGGATGCCGCCGTGACTGCCTTCCGGCGGGTACAAAAAGAACTGGCTGCACAGTTTGGCGGGGACAGGACGTGCATCAACGAAAGCCGTGTGCTGCGTCTGCCAGGCTTCCTGCATTGCAAGGAAAAACCGGTCCTGGTGGAGTGCGTTAAGTTCAACCCAGAGCTTAGGTACACCCAGGCTGAGTTAGAAGCCCAACTGCCTAGGATCGAGGACGAAGCGCTCCAGGCGGTGGGTGCATCCCTCAAAGGCACCCGGCAAGGGCTGGACCTTGTGGTGAAGCGTTGCGCTTTCATGGAGCATTGCCGGGTGAACGCCGCTTCGCTGCCCGAGCATGACTGGTATGCCATGATCTCCAACCTCGCCGTTTTCGAGGGCGGCGATAAGGTGATCCATACCCTGTCGGCTAAGTATCCCAAATACAAACATGCCGAGACCCAGGAGAAAATCAATCACTACCTGGAGAGCGGCACAAAGCCCATGACATGCAAGACCATTGCGGAAAAGGGCTTCGTCTGCCCCAGGATGGGCACCGACGCATGCGCCTGCAAGTCACCTGCCGCTTTATGCTATCTGCCGCTGACGGTGGAGGAAATGCGCACAGCCCTGCAAGCCTTGCCGGTCACTGCCGCAGCGGTGGAAAATATCCAAACCGCCCAGCGGTTCGTGCGGGAATGCCTGTACAACATCGATCCCACGATAGCGGCCACGTTCATTGAGTATGAGCTTCGGGAATACTTCAAGCTCAAATCCACCGATGTGAAGCCCCTGGCTGCTATGCAAAAAGAACGCAACCGGGCATATGCCGCCAGCAAGGATACAAAGCGCGAAGCCTCCGGAGAAGGGTTGCCTGACTGGTATGAACCCTCCGAGCGGGGCGGGCTGCACTTCCTGCCCGGCATCCTGGCCAATCACCTGTCCCAGCAGGTTTCCGCCTTCTACGGTGCGGGCAGCTATTACGCATACGAAAGCGGCGTCTATACAGCCTATGAGGATTTATGGGCGTCGGCCAAGGCGCGGGAGCACATGATTCCCCGGCAGGCCAGCCTCAGCGCCATCACGGACACGGTGGGCCAGTGGCGTATGCTCATACGAAAGCCTGTACGGGAGATCAACTGCAACCCATTCATCCTCAACCTGCGCAATGGCTTGTACAATGTGTTAGACCACAGCTTCAAGCCCCACACGCCGGAGTATTTCTCTACAGTGCAGATATGCGCCGCCTACCATGAAGCAGCAGCATGCCCTCAGTTTTTGGAATTCCTGGCAGGCATCCTGGAGGAACCGGAAATCCCGCTGATCCAGGAGATATTCGGGTATCTGCTGATCCCCATCAACAAGGCACAGAAATCCTTCGTGTTCGTAGGTGCACCTAATGCGGGCAAATCCTCCCTTCTTTCCGTGGCCCAGGAAATCCTGCTGGGCAGCGACAACGTTTCCAATATTCCCTGGCAGAGCCTTGGGGACCGGTTCAACAAGGCCGAGCTTTTCGGGAAGCTGGCGAATATCTTTGCAGACCTGCCCTCCAAGAACATTGATGATAACGGTATGTTTAAGGCGCTCACCGGCGAGGATTACATCACTGCCGAACGTAAAAACAAAGACCCCTTTTCCTTCCGGCCTTATGCCCGGTTCTTGTTTTCTTGCAATGATATACCCCGTAATTATGGTGACCGCTCGGACGGTTTCTACCGCAGGCTGATCATCATCCGGTTTGCCCATGCGGTGCCCAAGGCCCAGCGTGACCCGAACCTTCGGGAAAAGCTAGCGGCAGAGCGGGACGGCATCCTCATGTGGGCGCTGGAAGGCCTGCGGCGGCTGATTGCCCGGAACTATGAATTCTCGGAAACCGAAGCGACCAGTACGGAGCTACAGCGCTACAGGGTGGAGAGCAACAGCGCGCTCATGTTCCTGGAGGAATGCTGCGTGGTGGAGGAAAACGCGGCATGCGTCCGGGAGGAATTGTTTACGCGTTACCGGGAGTTCTGTATCAACAACGGCATGAAACCTATGTCCCAGGCGACCTTCAACAAAGATGTGGAGGCATCCAGTCCCTTGCTCCAGCGCAAGACGGACAAACTGGGCAAACGGCGTATCTGGCGCGGCCTGCGCCTCCAGGATTGACCTTTGACGGATTTGACGGGTTTTTTCCATTCCTTCGCATTAGAGAACCAGAGGGGTGATACCCCTAAAATAAAAACAAATAATATATATAGCAACGGGACTTTTCCCGTCAAACCCGTCAAAAGATTCATCATGGCGGAAAGAAACATCGTAGCCGCTATCCTCCGGCTCCTGAAAAAGCAGCCGGAATGCTTCTGCTGGAAGGAGCATGGCGGCATGTACGGGACCGCAGGCCTCCCGGATATCATAGCCTGCATACATGGCCGGTTCGTGGCCTTCGAGGTCAAAACACCCACCGGTAAACTGACAAAGCTCCAGGAGATCACAATCCAAAAGATACGGGATGCTGGGGGACAAGCCTTCAAAGTCACCAGCGCCATAGAGGTGGCCCAGATACTCAAGAAACTGGAGGTCACGCCTAATGAATAGTGTTATCCATGACTTATCTGCCAAGGATTATCTCTCCCAGGCTTACAGAATTGACCGGCGTATCAATGCAAAATTGGAGCAGGTTATGGCGCTAAGGGAGCTTGCTACCAAAGCCACTGGCACATTATCAGATATGCCCCGTTCGGATTCCCCGAACCTATGCCGCATGGAAAGCATCATCGTGAAAATCATCAGCCTGGAGGATGAGATTAACTGCGATATAGACCGGCTGATTGACCTCAAGCGCGAAATCCGCTCAATCATCAATGCTGTAAAATCTCCGGAACATCAGACATTGCTGGAGCTTCGGTATCTTTGCTTCAAGACCTGGGAGCAGATTGCTGTGGAAATGAACTACAGTGTCCAGCATGCCTTCCGCATCCATGAGCAAGCGCTTAAAGCTGTTGCCCTGCCATATGATGAGAGGATATGTGATTGAATGAGAGCCGCGTTCACGCTCCTGTATAAACTGGAGGTGCCGTATGGGATACCATGATGCGTTACGTGATGACATCCGAATGGAGCATGACCATATCCAGACCCTTTACTTTCCCCGCTGCATGTTTTGCGGGCAAGAGCACCGGTCGTGGAACTATATCACCGGACGCCTATACCTTTGCCCGGCCTGCCGCCCGCATAAGCGCCTTCTGCTTGAAACCGGGCTTATATCCCAAGGTGAGAGGAAATGTGATTGAATGAGAGCCGCATCTGCGCTCTTATAGAAAATGCCACAAATGAAAAAACCTTCGCGGGCAACTGCGGGGGTTTTCTTTTTACCCCTCCGGAGGTGCATATGCCCAAAAAGCCCAAGCGCCCGTGCAGCTATCCGGGCTGCCCGGAGCTTACGGATGACCGGCTCTGTACTGTGCACAAAAAGCGGACCGATGCTGATTACAACAAGTACGGGCGCGACCCGGAAGCCAAGCGGCAGTACGGCAGGCTCTGGCAGAAAATCCGGGCGCAGCATCTGGCGGGCCATCCCCTGTGTGAGGTATGCCTGCAGGAGAGCCGTACCACCCCCGCCGAGGAAGTGCACCACATCATTCCGCTCCGCAAGGGCGGCACCCATGACCCCGGCAACCTCATGAGCCTTTGCGTATCCTGCCATTCCCGCATCACCGCCCGCGAGGGCGGGCGCTGGGGTTAGTAGCTTAACATGGAAAGAAGGGTACACCTTGAAGCATGTGGTGAAATGTTCGTTTGAAAAAAAGTGCCTGTTTTGTGGCAATTCCTTTCTTACCGGACATAATGCCTCCCGATATTGCTCCCCCCGCTGCAAGAACGCGGCTAATACTGCTCAACGTCCTGTACATGAGCACCATTGTAAGAATTGCGGCTCTGTGTTCAATACCATAAATAAAACACAGCATTTTTGCAGCCGTAGCTGTTCGAGCAGGTGGCATGGCGGGCTTGCTAAGAAGTATTATACCTGCAAGCACTGCGGATGCAGCTTCAATAACGAGAATGGCTATCGCGTCCAGTATTGCTGTAAAAAGTGCGCTTATGACGCCAAATACGGAACTCCGGAAGCACGGGAACTAATAAGAGCCGAGAAGCAGCGCATTATGCAGGAAGAAATGAGTACGGTGTGCCCCATATGTCGGCGGCAGTTTACCCGATCTACCACCAATCAGCTATACTGTTCAAGCGATTGCACATATCAAGCGCAGCTTATTCGCAAACGCCAGCAGTGGATGGATACTTACCAGCCAAGGCATTTCGTATGCAGTGAATGCGGGTCAAATATCGTAACGCAATACAAGGACATGCACTCATGTTTTTGCTGCGAATCCTGCGCCAAGAAATACTTCCGGCGAATTGAACACCAGACAGCCAGACATAAAGCGTTTATCAATGAAATGAAAAAGAAAAGGGAAGTTCAAATAAAGCGCAGTTTCGTAGAGCCCGTGTCATACGAAACTGTTTTTAACCAAGCACAGGGAATTTGCGAGGTGTGCGGGTTGCCTGTGATCTATGATAAATTGGCGGACAATAATTGGAGCGGCACGATAGACCATATCGTGCCGCTTTCGTGCGGAGGCGCTCATTCGCTGTCCAATTGCCAACTTGCGCACCGTATCTGCAATTCGCTCAAAGGCAACCGGGGTGAAGATTTCCGGATTGACTGGGAGCAGAAAGCCCAAGAGGACAGATACTGGCATAGGAAGTACTCGGACGGTTTGGATATCCTTCAAAAAATGGCATAGGGGGTATGCCCTCTCAAATCTCCAGTTTTATCCACTCACGTACGGGCGTCCCCAATTACGTTAATTTTCGCGTTTTCAAGTTGGGGTATAGCCCCGGAAATTTTCATGACAGGAGGTGACGGTATGGCAAACGGACATGGCGGCGCGCGGATCGGCGCTGGCAAAAAGAAAAAGGCGCTGACGGATAATCTCCTGGAAGGCAATCCGGGCAAACGCAAGCTCACGGTGCTGGAGTTCCCCAACACCGCCGACCTTACCGGGGAAACCATGCCGCCGCCAAGGGACTATCTGGCCTCCAGGCAAAAAAACGGCAAGGAGCTTATGGCGGCGGATATCTACCGCAGTACCTGGACGTGGCTTCAGGAACGCAGATGCGCCAGCCTCGTACCGCCCCAGCTTCTGGAGCAGTACGCTATGGCCATCAGCCGCTGGATTCAATGCGAGGAATGCATCACCGAATATGGCTTCCTAGCCAAGCATCCCACCACCGGCAACGCCATCCCCTCCCCGTATGTCGCCATGAGCCAGTCCTTCGGCAAGCAGGCCAACAACCTCTGGTATCAGATTTTCCAGGTGGTACGGGAGAACTGCACTTCGGATTATAAGGGCAAAACGCCTCATGACGATATGATGGAGCGCCTGCTGAACGCGCGGCGTGGTTCCTAAAGCTTATGTTTGGAGCGTGGCTATGAACATCCTCTCTTTGCCGCTTTCGGATGTCCACCCCTATGAAAAGAATCCACGGAAAAACGACAACGCCGTGGATGCCGTTGCCGCCAGCATCCGGCAGTTCGGCTTTCTGGTGCCGCTGGTGATCGACCGGGAACATGTTATCGTCGCTGGGCACACAAGGTTCAAGGCGGCGCAGCGCCTGGGCATGAAAACCGTTCCCTGCGTGGTGGCGGACGAATTGACAGAGGACCAAATCAAGGCTTTCCGGCTGGCGGACAACAAGGTTGGCGAGATGGCGAAATGGGACGTGGATTTGCTGCCTTTGGAATTGGCGGATATCGCCATGGACATGAGCGCCTTCGGATTTGAAGCCGTGTCGGACGAGGATTTTGGCGAGGAATTCACGCTGGATGACGGCGGCAAAAAGCCGTTCCAGCAGATTTCCCTGACGCTCCATGACAAGCAGGCCGAACTGCTCCATGCGGCCATTGCCCATGTCTACGCCAACGGGGAAGTCGCGGAAACCTTCGGCAATGAAAACAAGAACGGCAACGGGATTTATGAGGTGGTGAGGCAATGGGCCGTGCAAAAGAAATTGTTATGAAGGTGATCCCGTCCAAGGTGGCCTTACCCTTCATAAAAGCCCATCACTATTCCGGCAAGGTCGTAAACAATTCCAAGCTCCATTTCGGCGTTTTCCTGGACAGCCAGCTCCACGGCGTCATGTCTTACGGTCCGAGCCTGGACAAATCAAAGATCATCGGGCTGGTGGAGGGCACCGGCTGGAATGAATTCCTGGAATTGAACCGCATGGCCTTTGACAGCGTGCTTCCACGGAACAGCGAAAGCCGCGCCATTGCCATGAGCATCAGGCTCATAAAGAAGCATGCGCCGCAGGTTAAATGGATCATATCTTTCGCGGATGCCTGCTCCTGCGGGGACGGCACCATTTACCGGGCTTCAAATTTTGTTTTAACCGGTATCAAGGAAAACCTGAACCTTGCGGAGCTGCCGGACGGCACCCGTATCCACAAAATGACGCTGGCGTCAAACCCCACCACGCCGCGCAAGGAATTGGGCGGGCTTACGTTTTTCGACGTGACCGGCGGCACCTACAACTTCAATAAGTACCTGGAGCATGTGGGGGCAAAGCCCATCCCCGGCTATCAGCTTCGGTATATGTACTTCATTGACCCGGCTTACCGGGAGCGGCTGACGGTTCCCATCATACCCTTTTCAAAAATCGACGAGCTGGGGGCGGGCATGTACAAGGGTGAGAAAGTCACCCAGGCTGCCCGGCACGCAATCACGACTCCGGAGGCTGGTGTGGAAAATGGGCCGGGCTAAGGATATCGGGCTCAAGGTCATACCCGGAAATATCGCTAATCCATTTGTCCGGGCACATCATTACTCCGGTCAGGTGGTCAGCAATTCCAAGCTTCATTTTGGCGTCTTCCTGGACGGGCGGCTTCATGGCGTCATGAGTTACGGTCCCAGCATGAACAAGCAGCAGCTTATTGGCCTTGTAAAGGATACCGGCTGGAATGAGTTCATGGAACTTAACCGCATGGCGTTTGACAGCGTATTGCCCAGGAATTCCGAAAGCCGCGCAATCGCCTTGAGCCTGCGGATGATCCGCAGGCATGCGCCCCAGGTGAAATGGGTGGTATCGTTCGCTGACGCCTGCTCCTGTGGGGACGAGACGATCTACCGCGCCGCAAATTTCGTACTTACAGGCATCAAACCGAACGAAGCCCTGTGTATATTGCCGGATGGAACAAGGATTCACAAAATGACGCTTTCCAGCAATCCGGCCCTACCCCGCAAGGAACTGGGCGGCAAATGCTACTTTGACTTCACCAACGGGCGGTTTGCCTGGAAAACCTTCCTGGAAGCGACCGGGGCAAAGCTGTTGGACGGCTGGCAGCTACGATATGTCTATTTCCTCGACCCATCCTGCCGTGCATGGCTGACTGTGCCGGAGATTCCGTTTTCCCGCATAGACGAGCTGGGAGCGGGCATGTACAAAGGGGAAAAGATCACCCAGGCGGAGCGCCACCAATCCATGCCGGAATGACCGGCGTTTTTTTGCGCGGATGGGTTAACAGCAGACCGCCCACCTGCCGGTGGGAAGCGACGGGGCGGCACCGTTCTCCGCGCTCCATTTTTGCATTGAAAAACAGGAGAAGTGTATGAACATTCAAAAGATTAGTGCCGCGCTGCTCAACCCGGCGGCTTATAACCCCCGGAAAGACCTGAAGCCGGGGGACAAGGAGTATGAAAAGCTAAAACGCTCCATTCTGGAGTTTGGGTATGTGGAGCCGGTCATTTGGAATACCCAGACCGGCAATGTGGTCGGCGGGCATCAGCGCCTCAAGGTATTGCTGGGAATGGGGCAAACGGAGATCGACTGTGTTATGGTTGATCTTGACCTCCAAAGGGAAAAGGCGCTGAACATCGCCCTCAACAAAATCCAGGGCGATTGGGACGAGGGCAGGCTGGCCTCGCTTATGGCGGACCTGGACGCATCGGCGTTTGATGTATCCCTCACCGGCTTTGATCCCCAGGAAGTGGACGCTCTCATGAACAAGTTCTACTCCAAGGATGCCGTGGAGGATGATTTCGATGAAGAACAGGCCAAAAAGGACATAGCAGCGTCCGGCGGCGCGGTTTCCCGGAGAGGAACCATCTGGCAGCTTGGGAATCACCGGCTCATGTGCGGCGATCCCGCTTCCGCTGATGATTTCACCCGGCTCATAGATGGTACTCACGCTCAATGCGCCGTTACGGCACCTCCCTCCGTCCCCGCAAAGGATTATGCCAAGGATGGCATAGCGCCTTGGCTGGATGCCATGGAAGCGGCGGTCCGAAACGTATGCAGGCATGCCGATATCATCTGCTGGAACATGAGTGACTTGTTCCATACCGGCTCCCAATTCATTGAGCCTACCGGCTTTATGAGCATGAAGCTTTTTGCCGATTGCAACTATCGTCCCCTTTGGGTGCGCGTCTGGAAAAAGCAAGGCCCCAGGATGGGTGCTGGCACCCTTCACCTGGCCAGCAACAAGCCCATGCCCGAGTACGAATACGTTGCGGCTTTTGCCGGACAGGAGCAGGATGCCTACAACGATCAAGAATATGCCTGGGTCTCGGCGTTCGCCGCCCATAGCTTCCAGTTCGTCCGCAGGCTAACCAAGGAGGAACGCAGGAACTGGGGGTATGCGGGCATATGGGAGATCGCGGCTGCACGTTCCGGGAAAAATGCCGCCACGCTGCCGGTAGAGCTTCCCTGGCGCTGCCTCAAAATGCATTCGGACGTGAACGGGCTGGTGGCCGATCCCTTTGCCGGGACCGGTACGACGCTCATAGCTGCCGAGCAAAGCGGGCGGCGCTGCTATGCCATGGAGGCTGACCCGGAAAATTGCGACCTGATCATCAAACGCTGGGAGCAATTCACTGGGGAAACGGCTGTGATGTTATAAAAGCCTGAGCAGGAAAAGCAATTCAGGCCTTTCTTTAAAAAACCTTCCAGAGTAAGCTGTCCACACAATTTGAAAGGGGTGGCACCATGGCAAGGTTTAAACTCGGAAAGGTATGCATAACCTGCGGCGTAAATAGTCTCATGGCGGATAACAAGGAATTCTCCAAATTCCTGCACCGGTGCTTTACACGGTTCGTTGCATGCGATTGGGGCGAAATGTGCGATGCAGACAAACAGCAAAACGAAGAAGCCCTCCAGCATAACGACAACCGCCTGTTCGCGGCGTACGAGCATGCAGATCATCCCGAATGGCGGTTATGGATTATCACTGAATGGGACCACAGCGTGACGACTGCGCTGTTCCCCAGCGAATATTAATGGAAGCAACACATACTGAGAGCTCCGCAAGGAGCTTTTTTCGTGCTATATCATACGAGAGGAGGCAGTCATGCGCAAGCTCAAGCGGTATAAACCTACCGCCTTCAAAGCGGAAGGGTCGGTGTATAACAAAGCCATCGCCGATGCCGCAATTTCGTTCATCGGTTGCCTCAATCATACAAAAGGTGAATGGTATGGCCAGCCTTTTGAACTGATCGACTGGCAGGAGCAGATCATCCGGGACGTTTTCGGTATCATGAAGCCCAACGGATACCGCCAGTTCAATACCGCCTATATCGAGATTGCCAAGAAGCAGGGGAAATCCGAGCTTGCCGCCGCCATTGCCCTTTTGCTTACCTGCGGCGACTATGAGCACGGCGGCGAGGTATACGGCTGTGCCTCCGATCGGCAGCAGGCCTCTATCGTGTTTGATGTGGCTGTCGATATGGTGGAGCAATGCCCGGCGCTCAAGGCCCGGATCAAGCCCGTTCTCTCCCAAAAGCGCTTGATCTACAAGCCTTTGGGCAGCTTCTATCAGGTGCTGTCCGCCGAGGCGTATACCAAGCATGGCCTGAACGTGCACGGCGTCGTGTTCGACGAGCTGCACGCCCAGCCTGGCCGCCAGCTTTATGATGTAATGACTCACGGTTCAGGCGACGCCCGGAAACAGCCCCTCTACTTCCTCATTACCACGGCAGGCAATGATCCCCATTCCATCTGCTATGAGGTGCATCAAAAAGCAAAGGATATCCTGTCAGGCCGGAAGATAGACCGGACCTTCTATCCGGTCATCTATGGCGCGAATGAGGATGATGACTGGACGGACCCGAAGGTGTGGGCAAAAGCCAACCCCTCATTGGGCATTACAGTGGATATTGAAAAACTGCATGCTGCCTGTGAAAGTGCCCGGCATAACCCAGCCGAAGAAAACTTGTTTCGTCAATTGCGGCTGAACCAATGGGTGAAACAGTCCGTTCGCTGGATGCCCATGGAGAAATGGGATGCGTGCAGCTATCCAGTCAATCCTGCTCTGCTTCGAGGCCGCCTATGCTATGGCGGCCTTGACCTATCCTCCACTACGGATATCACCGCTTTCGTTCTGGTTTTCCCGCCTATTGATGAAGACGATAAATATACGATCCTCCCATTCTTCTGGATACCAGAGGACAATGTGGATCTCCGAGTTCGGAGGGATCATGTACCGTATGATATCTGGAAGCAACAGGGCTTCCTGCAAACAACCGATGGCAATGTTGTCCATTATGGCTTCATTGAACAGTTCATTGAAACACTGAGGACACAGTACGACATACGGGAGATTGCCTTTGACCGCTGGGGCGCTATACAAATGACGCAGAACCTGGAGGGCCTTGGCTTTACGGTTGTTCCCTTTGGACAGGGCTTTAAGGATATGAGCCCCCCAACGAAAGAACTTATGAAACTCACACTGGAACAGAAGCTAGCCCATGGCGGCCATCCCATCCTGCGTTGGATGATGGACAATGTCACCGTCCGTACCGACCCTGCAGGGAACGTTAAGGCCGACAAGGAAAAATCCACGGAGAAAATTGACGGAGCCATTGCCACCATCATGGCGCTGGATAGGGCGATACGGCATGAGGGCAGCAGCGGTTCCGTGTATGACGAACGCGGATTACTGATGCTTTAAGCTTGCTCTTTTACCTTGTTTGTTATAAGATATTACTTAAGTTGTATAGCACGACAAACAGGAATTTATGTGATGGGTTACAATATCTGTTTACAACCCGTTTGGAGTGGATGGTATGAATAAATGGAACCAGTTTTGGAATCAAGATAAAACTTATAAACAGCTTATATCTGACAATCGTAAGGCTGTTGATGGGTATAATGAAAGCGTGCTACGCACATTGCTATTTATGGGGTGGGTTTTGATATTACTGCCGCTAGTGGCTGTGCCCTTCAGTTATTCAAAGCTTGATGCTATTCCCGCTTACCTACTGACATTTTCGTCCTTTTTCGTTTTGTTCTTTTTGTATAAGTTTTCAAAAATAAAAAAGTACACGCTTGTAGGACTATATGCCAGCTTCTCAATCTTGCTTTTGTTATCGATTTATCTTAGTGTCATTCACTCACCTAATATGAGGGCGACATTCATGCTGGTGGGGTTAGTTCTTACGCCGCTAAGCTTCATTGACCGTCCCTGCCGGACAAGGCTTTTTTTGGCCTTCTGGTTGGTGGTTCATACGGCACTGGCGTTTTACCTTAAACCAAAATATGTGCTTGACGATACAATCAACTGCCTGTGTGCTACCATTCTTGGGTGTTATCTCGGAAATTCAATAGTAAAGGTTCGCTTAGAAAGCTTTGAAGCGAAACGTTTGTTAATTTTTGAAAAGGATACCGATGTGTTAACAGGACTACTAAATCGTCGTAAGTTGTATGAAACGTTATCGTATTTTGAAACGGAGGAATCGGAAAAGCCTTCTGGAATATTTATGATTGATATTGATTACTTTAAGGAATTCAACGATAGTTACGGTCACGCTTCTGGTGATGAAGCTCTACACCAATTTGGAGAAATACTGAAAAATTTTACGCAGAATTTCCGGTTATGCTTCTATCGCTATGGAGGGGAAGAATTTATTGCTTTTGCTTACGGATACAGTGAAAAAGAACTGTTACCAATTGCCGAGAGCCTGCGAGTTGCCGTGCAAAGTGCAGACATAGCTGGACATCAACTCACTGTTAGCATCGGAGCTGCCTATTGTGGCGAAAATCGAGTTAAGAATTATGAGAGCGAAATTGCCCGTGCAGATGAGGCTGTTTATGCCGCAAAGCGTGCAGGACGAAACAGAGTACATATGGGGTAAAACGAGATTTTGGAAGAATAAGCCTTTGGGTTAGCGGTTGTTTAGTAGACAAATTCCAATTTATCGGGCAGATGTAAACTTCTACCGTCTACTATAAATAATGCAAAGCACAAATCGCGTCAGGTCAAAAAGAAAACCGGGGATATATCCGGCAGGAGTTAAATACAATTGGAGGGATCGTCTGGTTTGGGGACCTCATTCTTAACAATGAGCTTGATGCAAGAATGGCTGTTCTTTCTATCCCGCCACTTGTTTGTTTGACCCGTGCAACTGCAGCTTTTTCTTCCACACTTGTCTGGTCAGGGGAAGACGCATCCTTATTTCACGAGGACAATTATGGAAAATTAGGTATGTGTTATACCGATGATGCAATTCTCCCGCCCCGAAAGGGGATTTTTTGATTGATAGTACCGTCCCTGTGGCTACCCAAAACTTCTTTATTCAGTGCGTATTCTCATGCTCAACACAAAGTTGGAGATAGCAATAACTGCAGCGGACATAAACACGGCTTGATAACCGAAAGCCGACCACAAAAACCCGCCCAAAATCGGAATGCTCATAGATACCAAATGATCAACGGTGATACCCAGCGAGAGGGTGTGCGTAATGTCGGAGGGATAGAGGGCGATTTTTCGCATGTATGTGGATCTTGCCATATCAACAGCATTTGTGGAACTGTCGATAATATAACAAGCTGCGATTACGGCAACCGCCACCGGTGCGGTGAAAATATTCGAAGCAAAGGAATATCCTATACATAATAAAAACAGTACAACAGCCTCGATTGATAAGACCTTGCGTTCGCCCAGCTTATCAATAGCATTTCCAACAAGCGTTCTGGTAAGGATACTGATCAGTGCAATGATGACACCATATAATGCAAACGTCTCCGGTCCTACACCAAAGACCTGAATCAAAACCCATGGAGCAAACGTGAGAAAAATTTGCTTACGTGCGCCGTTGACTATGCACAGAAGATAATAGAGTGTATATCGTTTCCGTATAATAAGTTTGAAGTTTTTATGATACGGCTCTTGCTTCTTCATTAGAAAAGATGTGAATGTGGCAAACAAATAGAAAAAAGCCGCAACGATAAACGCCGCTTTATAGGATATATTTAAGTATCTGAATCCAGCCCAGACAATTCCATATCCCAAGAGGGAGGCAGTAAGATTATATGCGTTGTATTTTGCAAGCCTTGCGCCGAATTTCTCGGGATTCGAAAGATGCATGCCCATACTGCTTGCAATCGGCATATAAAGATGCTGGCCCATGCTGAAAATCATCAGGAACAATATCAATATACCATAGCTTTGCGAAAATCCCAGTCCGGCAATACCGATGGCCGCGGCAAACATAGAAATGGATGCAATGCGGGTATCGCCAAGAAACGCGAGCAGCGACAAAACAAACACAACCAAAAATCCCGGCAGCTCTCTTGGGAATTCAAGCACACCACGCGCGGATTCGGATAAATGCAATACATCGTTCAAAAAATTGTTGAATATCGAAGTGTTTATTCCGCCTGCCACCCCGGATAGGAAACCGATACATAAATACAACGCAAATTCTCTGTCGTGGGTTATACTTTCATGAATACCGTTTTGAAATGATGAGATACGTTTTTCAATTAACTTTAGCAATCACATTTCCTCTTTTGCCTAGATTTCTTCCTTAATGCAGGTATACTATACCATAACAAGCCGTTTTTTCAATGACGGAACTTTATAAGGCGACACTATTTTCACTACTCAGGCTATGCAAGAGCCCTATGGAAAAATAATTAGCAAAGCACAGCAGTCTAAAAAGGGGCCTTGTCACGTTTTTGAGTCTATTACAGACCACGGAGATGGACTATTCTGTTACACGGTCCTCTGGTTTACTGTTTCCTTGATTACCGTAAACCAAATGAATTATCCCCCTGGTTCGTAGCTCTGAGCTGGGTAAAATGACATGGCGGACATAGTGATCCGATGTGCGATGGGCAGGGCTCGTAATGCTTTGTGATTGCTCTTTAGCGTTGTTTGTTATAAAATACCATTTGATTTGGGCGGCACGATAAACAGGAATTTGTGGAGGCAATAATGAAACAGGAATATATGATAAATGCCTGCAGTGGAAAAACCGTAGAAGTAATGAAAAATCAGACGATTACCATTATTGATCTTGAGGGGAGCCAGGTTGTGGATTTTTTTGCGGAGGCTATCCAGAATCCCAATGAATTCCTATCTACGGGCGTTACGATCGATTGTAATGATTCATTAAAACTTAAGGTTGGTAGTTTGATTTACACTAATCTATACCGGCCAATGTTTCAGCTTCTGTCGGATGATGTGGGAGAGCACGATTTATTGCATCCATGCTGCAGGACGGAGATGTATGATTTTTTTTATCATAACGGAAATGGTCATCCAAATTGCTTAAACAATATAAACGAGAGTTTGAAAAGACAGAGGCCAATCATACATCCCGTGAACTTTTTCATGTATACAAAAATCAACACGGACGGAAGTATTACTGTAGAAAATCCCATTTCAAAACCGGGAGACAGTGTGATGTTAAAAGCGCAAATGGATGTTCGTTTAGGCGTGGCTGCCTGTAGTGTTTCGGAAAGTAAGTGCAATGGTGGTGTATGCTCGCCAATAAAAATGGTGATTGAAGATTAACGGATTCGGGTACTTTTTATCAAAGGGATTAAGCATAACACAAATGATCGGAAAATTCCAATTTGATAGGATGAACAAAAAATGCTGATTAACTTTATTGAAATGCCGGAGCGCAGATTTCCCGGATGAATAACGGAACCGGCGAAATGTCCGCAAAGATGTGTATAGAAGGTCATGAAAGGATTATTCATTGCCGTATCCATCAGGGCGGTTCGATCGGTATGCATCGTCATGAAACAAGCGACGATTTGAATTACGTTTTGTCCGGCAGTGGGAAAGCTATCTGTGATGGAGCAGAAGAAATTCTCTCTGCAGGTGTTTATCATATTTGCAAAAAAGGTATGGAACATAGCATCGTCAATACTGGTGACGGTGATCTTGTCTTGTTGACAATGGTTATTGAAAAATAACTTCCAATTTTACAATGAGAAAAGCCTCAAAGCCATAACTGCGCACTTGCCAAACCGCAAGTGCTTTTTTATGCCTTTTTTGAAAGGATCGTGCCCATTGAACTTGCTGAACAAAATCTTCAGGGCCCGCGAAAAACCCTCCAACAGCCTGAACGGCAGCACATACAGTTTTTTTCTCGGCGGTTCATCCAGCAGCAAGGCGGTCAACGAACGCTCGGCCATGCAGATGACTGCCGTTTATTCATGTGTACGTATCCTCTCCGAGGCGGTGGCAGGCCTGCCGCTGCATGTCTACCGATATGACGGCAAAGGCGGTAAGGACAAGGCATTGGAGCATCCGCTATACAGATTACTCCATGATGAGCCGAACCCGGAAATGACCAGCTTCGCCTTCCGGGAAACCCTCATGACGCACCTGCTGCTGTGGGGTAATGCCTATGCCCAAGTGATCCGAAATGGGAAGGGGGAGGTGGTGGCCCTCTACCCCCTCATGCCGGGCAAAATGACCGTGGATCGGGATCAGGCGGGCCGTATCTATTATGCCTACTCCCGTACCCAGGAGGATGTGAACACCCTGGGCAGGAATCAGCAAATTCTTCTATCTCCCTATGATGTGCTTCACATCCCCGGCCTAGGTTTTGACGGCCTCGTAGGATATAGTCCCATCGCCATGGCAAAGAACGCTATTGGTATAGCGATTGCCTGCGAGGAATACGGCGCTTCCTTCTTCGCCAACGGCGCAGCGCCGGGCGGTGTGCTGGAGCATCCCGGCGTGGTGAAGGACCCCAAGCGCGTCCGGGAAAGCTGGAACGCCATCTATCAGGGGAGCCGCAATGCCCACCGGATTGCCGTGCTGGAGGAAGGAATGTCGTATAAGCCCATCGGCATTTCCCCGGAACAGGCGCAGTTCCTGGAAACACGTAAATTCCAGATCAATGAGATTGCCCGCATCTTCCGGGTGCCGCCCCATATGGTGGGCGACCTGGAGAAGTCCTCTTTCTCCAATATCGAGCAGCAATCCCTGGAATTCGTGAAATACACCCTTGACCCCTGGGTGGTCCGTTGGGAGCAGGCAATCCACCGGGCGCTCTTTTCCCCAGAGGAAAAGAAGCGCTTTTTCGCGCGCTTCAATCTGGACGGTTTGCTTCGGGGTGATTATCAAAGCCGGATGGCCGGGTATGCCGTGGGAAGGCAGAACGGCTGGATGTCCGCCAACGACATACGGGAACTGGAAAACCTGGACCGCATCCCTGCGGAAATGGGCGGCGACCTGTACCTTATCAACGGAAATATGACCAAGCTGGAGGATGCCGGAATCTTTGCTTCCGAAGCAAAAAAGGAGAAACCGCTATGAAGAAATTCTGGAACTGGGCGCGGGATGCCGACGATACCCGCACCCTGTATTTGTGCGGCGTCATTGCCGAGGAAAGCTGGTTTTCGGATGACGTAACGCCTGCGGCTTTCAAGGCGGAGCTTATGGCCGGGAACGGCGATATCACTCTGTGGATCAACTCGCCGGGTGGCGATTGCGTCGCGGCGGCGCAAATCTACAACATGCTCATGGAATATCCGGGCAGCGTCACCGTGAAAATCGACGGCATCGCCGCCAGCGCGGCCTCCGTCATTGCCATGGCTGGAACAAAGGTGCTCATGTCCCCTACCGGCCTCATGATGATCCATAACCCGCTCACTATAGCAATCGGCGACAGCGAGGAAATGCAAAAGGCAATCCAGATGCTGGATGAGGTAAAGGAAAGCATCATCAATGCTTATGAAATCAAAACAGGGCTGTCCCGTGCGAAGATATCCCACCTCATGGATGCGGAAACATGGCTTAATGCCAACAAGGCGCTGGAAATGGGCTTCGCGGACGGCATCCTGTTCCGGGAGGATGCTTCCCCCGCTCAAACGCAGAACAGCTTCACCTTCTCCCGCCGCGCTGTGACCAATTCCCTGCTGGATAAGCTCCGTTCGAAAATCCCAAAGCAGGAACTTCCGGCACAACCTGAACACCCCCGGGTGAAAGCGTCAGACCTTGAAAAAAGGCTGGCGCTTTTATATTCCGCACCGTGCGGCAGATAGCCGCCCGGTGTTCCGTTCGCTGCGTACACTCCGCTCACTACAGCCCCGCTTCGCGGGACCTACAAAACAGGAGGAATTATTCATGAACCAGATTCTTGCCCTGCGTGAAAAGCGTGCAAAGGGCTGGGAAGATGCCAAGGACTTTCTGGATTCCAAACGAGGCAGCGACGGCATGCTGTCTGCCGAGGATGCCGCTACTTACGAAAAAATGGAGGCCGAGGTGGTCAGTCTCGGCAAAGAGGTTGAGCGCCTGGAACGCCGGGAGGCCTTGGACCGGGAGATGGCCTCCGCTACTTCCCAGCCCATTACCGCCCGTCCCGGCCAAGGTCATGAACAGAAGGCAGGCCGCGCCACAGATGCGTACCGGGACGCCTTCTGGAACCAGATGCGTAACCGCACCTCATATGAGGTACGCAATGCTCTGCAGATCGGCATGGATTCGGAAGGCGGCGTGCTGGCCCCTGATGAATATGAGCGCACGCTCATTACAATGCTGGAGGAGGAAAATGTACTGCGAACCCTGTGCCGTACTATTCGTACCGCTTCCGGCGACAGGAAGATACCCCTTGTTGCATCCAAGGGCACTGCTTCCTGGGTGGATGAGGAAGGGGCTATCCCTGACTCCGACGACAGCTTCGGACTGATATCCATTGGTGCCCACAAGATCGCCACCATGATCAAAGTATCGGATGAGCTGCTGAACGATTCCGTGTTCGACATCGAGGGGTACATCGCCTCGGAGTTCGGGCGGCGCATCGGCGCTGCTGAGGAACAAGCCTTCTTGACGGGCAACGGCTCCGGCAAGCCCACCGGCCTGCTTCATGATACCCTGGGGGCTGAGGTTGGCGTTGCCGCAGCCGCTGCCGCCGCCATGACGGCGGATGAAGTGATCGACCTCGTTTACAGCCTGCGCGCACCATATCGGCGCAAGGCGGTTTTCATCATGGGCGACAGTGCCGTGAAGATGATCCGCAAACTCAAGGATTCGAGCGGGCAATATCTGTGGCAGCCGGGTTTGAAGGAAGGCCAGCCGGATATGCTGCTTAACCACAGGCTCGTCACCTCCGCCTTCATGCCCGCGCCTACGGCGGGAAACAAGGCGGTCATGTTCGGCGACCTGTCCTATTACTGGATCGCCGACAGGCAGGGCCGTTCCTTCCAGCGGCTGAACGAACTGTTTGCCCAGACCGGGCAGGTGGGCTTCCGGGCCACCCAGCGGGTGGACGGCAGGCTCATCCTCCCGGAGGCTGTGAAGGCGCTGCAAATGAAGGCGGCGTAAATGGTTACGCTCCAGGAACTCAAAGCCCATCTCCGCATTGAGCAGGATGAGGAAGACGGGTATCTGACCGCGCTGCTTGCCGCCGCGAAAACCTCCTGCGAGGATTTCTGCGGGCGGCCTTTCAGTGATGATATGCCCGAACCTGTACGGCTGGCCATGCTGCTCATGGCCGGTCATTTTTTCACCCACCGGGAAAACAGCGACCGTGATGCGTATGAGGCCATGTTCGATGCCTTCCATGCGCTCCTGTGGCCGTACCGGGAACCCGGACAGCTTTTCTAGGGAAAGGAGGGACGCGCGTGGCGAACTACCGGAAAAGCACTGATTGTGACCAAAGAGCGGGCGAGCTTCGCCACCGCGTCACCTTTCTTTATAAACAGGTAGTTATACAAAAGGGAATTACAAAAGAAACCTGGATTCCCGCCTTTACATGCTGGGTCGGTGCCGCTCCGCTGTCCGGACGGGAATTCTTTCAGGCTGCCGCTGTGAATCGTGAGACGGAAATACGATTCACCATCCGATACCGCAAGGATGTGGACGGTGCCATGCGCCTGAGGTTTAGCGGCGCTGATTACAGTATCACCGCCATTACCGACCCGCAGATGCGGCATGTGAAGCTAGAAATCCTTGCAAAAAGCGTGGTGCCGGATGGCAAGTAAGATCAGCATCGAACAGCTTGGCGAGGTGGGCAGGCAAGCCCAGGCGTTGGGCAGCGAGGCCACCGGCGCTATCAACGGTGCGCTGCTCAAAGGTGCCAGGATCATTGCCGGTGAGGCAACGCTACGAGCACCTCGTGCGCACAAGCACCGCACCGGTCATGGACGTAGTCCGCAACGGCTATCAGAAGTCATCACGGCAGAGCTGATATCCAACCGCAAGGTCGCCGGTGTGACGGTAAAGGGCGGTTTCAATGGTCCCAGCTATTATGTGAAATTCGTGGAATACGGCACGACAAAACAAGATGCCCAGCGGTTTATTGAAAAGTCAGCGGAGGCCCGGGGAAAGGAAGTCCTCGAAACGGTTGCCGCCGAACTCAAAAGCCGGCTGGGATTATAAAAGGAGTCTTTGCCTCTGGATGCGTCCACCTTAGTCAGCGGGCTGCTGGAAAACCAGCGGCTCGCTTCTCTTTTGGCTGTCGATCCATATGGAAACCAGGCCATTTATCAGCTTCTTTCCCCGGAGGCGGAGGTGTTCCCACGGATCATCGTGCTGGAAGATGACCGGGAGTATACCCGGTTCGCCGACGATGTGCCCCTGGAAGAGCGCATCCGATTCCGTCTGGATATCTATGCCCGTGAAAACATCCTTTACCCAGTGAACAGTGCCTTGCATGAGGCGATGCGCCAGTTGGGCTTTAAACGCGCAGGGCAGGTGGAGGATGGCTATCTCCCCGATTTGGACGTTTATGTGAAATCCACTTCTTATGAAATATATGAACCGCTCCCCACACCCTGGGACTGAGCAAAGGAGGCCCTATGCCCCAAAGACAATCCTTGCGGAATATCCACTATGCGCTGCTTACCAGTGATACCGCAGCCGGGGTGGAATACGCAGTACCCAAACCCCTGGTAGGGGCTATCAACGCAAAAATCTCTCCCACCTCCAGCCAGGAAAAATTATGGGCAGATGACGGCGTTTTCGATATTGCCAATAACCTTGGTGACATCTCCGTGGAACTGGAGTTGGCTGAACTGCCCCTGCAAGCCCAAGCCACTCTGTTGGGTCACACCTATCTGGATGGCGTCATGACCATGAAAGCCACAGACGAGCCTCCCTATCTGGCCATCGGCTTCATGAGCCGTGTCAGTCAAAGCCGGTTCCGGTTCGTCTGGCTGTATAAGGGAAAATTCGGTCTTGTACAGGACGAATACGCCACCGCTACGGATGCCGCCGCATGGCGAAACGCCAAGCTCACCGGCACCTTCGTACGCCGGGACTATGACGGCGAATGGCAGGTCATCGCCGACAGCGGGGATGCGGGCTTTACCGGAGCCGACTTCTGGTTCCAGGCAGTGTACCCCAACACGCCGCCTACGGAACCGGATCCCGAAGGCTGATCTCTCAAAACATAACTTCAAGGAGGAATCCCCATGTCCCTTCGTGATGTGAAATCCATGGTCGTGCCCGTTGTGTTGGACAAGCCCAGGACTATCAAGTTTGATCTGAATGCCTTTGCTGATCTCGAAGAGAAATACGGCAGCATGGAAAAGGCGTTTTCCGCCATGCAATCCGGCAGCATCAAAGCAGCCCGCACCCTTTTGTGGGCGGGACTTTTACATGAGGATGAATCCCTGACAGAGCGGAAGGTAGGCGGACTGGTGACGCTGGAGAACCTTAGCACTGTTATGGACAGCATCACCGCCGCCCTAACAGATGCGATGCCCCAGGAGGAAGGCGCCGTTCAGGAGAGTGCGCCTGCCGACCCTACCTAAAGGCATTGTGGGATTCCTTTGCCGATACTGCGTCACCCGATCCAGAAGAAAACCTGGATTGGGTGACACTTTTGTATATTGGCACGGTGATCCTCCATATGCCTGAACCCATTTTTTGGCGCTGTACGCTTCGCAAGCTGCAGGCGCTTTTTTCTTTGCATTGCCGGATGAATGCTCCCCGTGGCACCTCCGGGCAGGAAACGTAATCCGTAAAGGAGGTGACAGCCATGGCAAAGGAGCTTGGAGATCTGATCGTCCGCCTATCCCTGGACTCCAGCAAGTTCGAGGATGGTTTGAAGCGTTTTGAAGAGCAGATAATCAAGGTCCAGGGCCAGTTTCGGTCTGCCGCCACTGGTCTCACCGATTTTGACAAGG
>JAEZHM010000126.1 GCA_023416585.1 Bacillota bacterium | reverse complement strand
AATAACCGGAGTCGGCGGTACGAAGTGCCGTATCGGCCAGAGACTTGCGGCTGCCGTGGCTGGAGAGGAAGAATTCCAGCACCGTGAGGCCCTCACGGAAGTTGGCGCGGATAGGCAGCTCAATGGTTTTGCCGGAGGGGGAGGCCATCAGGCCGCGCATGCCGGCCAGCTGGCTGACCTGGGCCTTGGAACCGCGGGCGCCGGAGTCGGTCATCATGCGGATGGGGTTGAATTTGTCCAGCGGCTCCAGAATGTTTTCGCGGATCTCACTGGTGGTATTGTTCCACACATCTACCACCAAATTGTAGCGTTCGTTCTCGGTAAGCAAACCGCGGCGGAACAGGTTGTTGATATTGCGTACCTTGCTGTCGGCTTCGTTTAGCTTCTGAGGCTTGTCGGCCGGTATATGGATATCGGCGACAGATACGGTGACAGCGCCGCGGGTGGAGTAGGTGAAGCCCAGCTTTTTGATGGCGTCCAGCACTTGGGCGGTCTTGTGTACGCCGTGGGTGCGGTAGCACTGGTCTACGATGCGGCCCAGTTCCTTCTTGTTCACCAGGTCATCCACTTCCAGAACGAACATGTCGTCCAGGCTGTTGCGCTCCTTCAGGCCGATGTCCTGAGGAATGGCGTCGTTGAACAGTAGGCGGCCCATGGTGCATTTGATGAGGCGCCTGCCAGTCTCGCCATTATAGGTGCGGGTAATGCGCACCTGAATGGGGGATTGCAGTTCAAGCTGCTTGGTCTGATAGGCCATCAATGCTTCCTCAGGAGTGGAGAACACGCGCCCTGCACCAAGACCATCGGTCTTTTCCATGGTCAGGTAATAGCAGCCGATGACCATGTCCTGGGTGGGGGAAACGACGGGCTTTCCGTCCTGCGGCTTTAAGATATTGTTGTGGGCCAGCATGAGGAACCGGGCTTCTGCCTGTGCTTCCATGGACAGGGGCACGTGCACGGCCATCTGGTCGCCGTCGAAGTCGGCGTTGTAAGCGGTACAAACCAGGGGGTGAAGCTTTAAAGCCTTGCCTTCCACCAGAATGGGCTCAAAGGCTTGAATGCCCAGGCGGTGCAGCGTGGGAGCGCGGTTCAAAAGAACGGGATGCTCCTTGATAACGCCCTCCAGAATGTCCCATACATCGGGCTTGACCTTTTCCACCATGCGCTTGGCGCTCTTTACGTTCTGGGCAATTTTGAGGGAGACAAGCCGCTCCATCACGAAGGGTTTGAACAGCTCCAGCGCCATCTCCTTGGGCAGGCCGCACTGATAGAGCTTCAGTTCCGGTCCCACAACGATAACGCTGCGGCCGGAATAGTCTACGCGCTTGCCCAGAAGGTTTTGCCGGAAACGGCCCTGCTTGCCGCGCAATAGGTCGCTCAGGGATTTTAGAGGGCGGTTGCCGGGGCCAGTTACGGCACGACCGCGGCGGCCGTTGTCGATCAAAGCGTCCACGGCTTCCTGCAGCATACGCTTTTCATTGCGGACGATAATGTCCGGCGCGCCCAGCTCCAGCAGCCTCTTCAAACGGTTATTGCGGTTGATAACCCGGCGGTACAGGTCGTTTAGGTCGCTGGTGGCGAACCGGCCGCCGTCTAACTGTACCATGGGCCGAAGATCCGGGGGAATAACGGGAACCACATCCAGTATCATCCACTCGGGGTGGTTTTTGCTGGTGCGGAATGCTTCCACTACTTCCAGGCGCTTTACGGCCCGGGCGCGTTTTTGGCCTTCGCCCTCACGGTCGCGTTCTTTTTCGATGAGCTCGCTGATTTCGTTTTTCAGCTGCTGGCTGATCTTGTCCAGGTCCAGCTCCAGAAGCATCTGCTTGACTGCTTCCGCACCCATGCCGGCCTTGAAGGAACCTCTGCCGCATTTCATTTCCACTTCCCGGTAGCGGGCGTCGGAAATCAGCTCATGCTTTTTAAGACCCGTCACATTGCTGTCACCGGGATCCAGCACGATGAAGGAGGCGAAGTACAACACCTTTTCCAGCGCACGGGGGGAAATGTCCAGCAGCATGCCCATGCGGCTGGGGATGCCTTTGAAATACCAGATATGGCTGACAGGGGCGGCCAATTGGATATGGCCCATGCGCTCGCGGCGAACCTTGGCCCGTGTTACCTGCACGCCGCACTTGTCACAGATCTTGTCCTTGTCCTTGAACTTGATGCGCTTATATTTGCCGCAGTTGCACTCCCAGTCCTTCTGCGGTCCAAAGATACGTTCGCAGAAAAGGCCGTCGCGTTCGGGCTTTAAGGTTCTGTAGTTGATGGTTTCGGGCTTGCTTACCTCGCCGTAGGACCAGGCGAGAATTTGATCGGGAGACGCCATCCCTATTTGGATGGAATCCAGATTGGTCAGCTCTAGCAAAAGGGTCCACTCCCTTCCATCTATCCGGGGAAAGCCTGGAGGACTATGTAATCCAGACTATAGTCGGTATCGACTAATTTCCGGGAAAGCCACGAAGGGGTGAAACCCCTTCGTGGGTAATCGTCTCCTCCGGCTTTGCCGGAGGGGCGGGGCGCCGGCGGAGCCGGCTTTCCTTACACCATTTCCGGAACGCAAAGCCGCAGGCTTTTAAAGGAAATGGTGCTCTCGAATCGATCATAGATCGTCATCGTCCAGGCTGATGTCGCTAAGGGCATCCTCGACATTGAAGTCTTCCAGGTCCTCTTCATCTTCCAGGGAGAAGTCGTCGTCGATGGGCTCTTCTTCGCTTTCGTCGGGCCTGCGAGGCTGCCTCTCGCCTTCATCATCGCCCTCCAGGTCAAGCCGCCCTGCAGGAAGTTCAACCGGTTCCAAATCATCGTCGTCCAGCTCGCGGATGATAATTTCCTGCTTATCCTCGGATAGCACCTTGATGTCCAAAGCCAGAGACTGCAGTTCCTTGATCAGAACCTTGAAGCTTTCGGGCACGCCGGGCGCGGGGATATTGTTGCCCTTGACGATGGATTCGTAGGTCTTTACGCGGCCCACCACGTCGTCTGACTTGACTGTGAGGATCTCTTGCAGCGTATTGGCGGCGCCATATGCTTCCAGCGCCCACACTTCCATTTCACCGAAGCGCTGGCCGCCGAATTGGGCCTTGCCGCCCAAGGGCTGCTGGGTGACCAGGGAGTAGGGGCCTGTGGAACGGGCATGCATCTTGTCGTCCACCAGGTGGTGCAGCTTCAGGAAGTACATGTAGCCCACAGTGACGGGATTTTCAAAGGGATCGCCGGTGCGGCCATCGTACAGGGTGGTCTTGCCGTCGGGGCTCTTGCCCGCCATTTTCAGGCAATCCTCAATCTCTTCCTCGGTGGCGCCGTCAAACACGGGAGTGGCGATATGCCAGCCCAGCGCCTTGGCAGCCAAGCCAAGGTGCACTTCCAGCACCTGGCCCAGATTCATACGGGAGGGAACGCCCAGGGGGTTCAATACGATCTCCAGCGGCGTACCGTCGGGCATGAAGGGCATATCCTCTTCGCGCAAAATACGGGAAATAACACCCTTGTTGCCGTGGCGGCCGGCCATTTTATCGCCTACGCTGATCTTGCGCTTCTGAGCGATGTACACGCGGACCATCTGGTTGACGCCGGGGGACAACTCATCATTGTTCTCCCTGGTGAAGGTCTTCACATCCACCACGATGCCGCCCTCGCCGTGAGGCACGCGCAGGGAAGTATCGCGAACTTCGCGGGCCTTTTCACCGAAGATGGCACGCAGGAGGCGCTCTTCAGCCGTAAGCTCCGTTTCGCCCTTGGGGGTGACCTTGCCTACCAGGATATCTCCGGAGCGAACTTCCGCACCGATGCGGACAACGCCGAACTCATCCAGGTCTTTTACCGCGTCGTCGCCAACGCTGGGAATATCTCTTGTGATTTCTTCCGGTCCAAGCTTTGTTTCACGGGCTTCGGACTCGAACTCTTCAATATGGATGGAGGTGTAAACATCCTCCTTCACCAGCTTCTCGGATATGAGAACGGCGTCTTCGTAGTTATAGCCTTCCCATGTCATGAAGCCGATCAATACGTTGCGTCCAAGGCCGATCTCGCCCTTTTCTGTGGAGGGGCCGTCGGCCAGCAGGTCGCCTTTATCCACCATGTCGCCAGCTTTGACCACTGGGCGCTGGTTGATGCAGGTGCCCTGGTTGGAGCGGGCGAACTTGGTCAGGTGATAGCGGTGGCGCTCGCCATGATTGTCCTTGATGACGATCTCATCGGCGGATACGCGTTCCACCAATCCGCTTTCCTGAGCCAGCACCACCACGCCGGAGTCATGGGCGGCCTTGTATTCCATACCGGTGCCGACAATGGGTGCTTCCGGCACAAGAAGGGGCACGGCCTGGCGCTGCATGTTGGAACCCATCAATGCGCGGGTGGCGTCGTCGTTCTCCAGGAAGGGAACCATGGCCGTGGCCACGGAAACAACCTGCCGGGGGCTGACGTCAATGAAGTCCACCTGATTGACAGGCACTTCTATGATTTCCGCCCTGTCACGGACGGTGATGCGATCGCGGACAAAGCTGCCGTCTGTTTGTAGCGGCTCGTTGGCCTGGGCGACCTTGTAGAAGTCTTCCTCATCGGCGGTCATATACACGATTTCATCGGTAACCTTGCCGGCAGCCTTGTCGACCTTGCGGTAAGGGGCCTCGATGAAACCGTATTCGTTGATACGGGCGTATGTGGCCAGGGAGCCGATCAGGCCGATATTGGGGCCTTCAGGCGTCTCAATGGGGCAGATGCGGGCGTAGTGGCTGTAGTGCACGTCGCGCACTTCAAACGAAGCACGGTCGCGGTTTAAGCCTCCGGGGCCCAGCGCGGAAAGACGACGCTTGTGGGTGAGTTCCGCCAGGGGGTTGGGCTGGTCCATGAACTGGCTCAATTGGGAGGAGCCAAAGAACTCCTTGATGGCGGCGCTGACGGGACGGATGTTGATCAGTTCGCCGGGGCGCACATCATTGGCATCCTGTATGGCCATGCGTTCGCGGACAACGCGCTCCAAACGGGAAAGGCCTATGCGGATCTGGTTTTGCAAAAGCTCGCCTACGGAGCGCAGGCGGCGGTTGCCCAGGTGATCAATGTCATCGGTATGGCCCAGGCCATAGGGCAGCCCCAGCAGATAGCTGATGGAGGCCACGATGTCATCGGTAAGGATGTGCTTGGGCACGAGATTATGTATGTTTTCCTTGATGGCTGCCTTGAGCTGGTCCGCCTCCACACTTTCCATGATCTTTTTCAGTGTGGGCAGGTGCACATTCTCCAGGATGCCGGCCTCTTTGGGCGGGAAAGGCAGATAGCAGGAAGCGTCCACAAAATTGTTGCCGATGATGCGGTGAACGCGGTTGTCCACTCGGACGTCCACATGGTGGGTGCCGCTGTTTTGAATTTGCCTGGCCACGTCCAGGGGGATTTCGTCTCCCTTTTTCACCAGCAGTTCGCCGGTCTGAGAATCGATGATGTCCTCAGCGGAAACAAGCCCCTGGATGCGTGTTGCAAGGGACAGCTTTTTGTTGAACTTGTAGCGGCCTACCCGCATAAGATCATATCGCTTGGGATCGAAGAAAAGGGAATTGAGCAGGTTCCTGGCGCTCTCCTGGGTAGGCGGCTCGCCGGGCTTCTGCCGCTTGTAGATTTCAATCAGGCCGTCTTCCTGTGATTTGGCGTTGTCTCCGCGCTGAATGGTAGCCATCAGGCGCTCATCTTCGCCCATGAGGCTAATGATTTCTGCGTCGGTGCCGTAGCCCAGGGCGCGAAGAATCACGGTGATGGGCAGCTTGCGGGCGCGGTCGATGCGTACCCACAAAACGTCGTTGGAGTCGGTTTCATACTCCAGCCACGCGCCGCGGTTGGGAATGACGGTGGAGGAAAACAGGTGTTTGCCTGCCTTGTCGATGGTCTCGTCGAAATACACGCCGGGAGAGCGCACCAACTGACTGACGATAACGCGCTCCGCGCCGTTGATGATGAATGTGCCGTTACTGGTCATCAGGGGGAAATCACCCATGAAAACATCGGATTCCTTGATTTCGCCCGTTTCCCTGTTTTTCAGCCTTACGAATACTTTCAAAGGCGCCGCATATGTCAGGTCGCGTTCCTTGCAGCGCTCCACGGTATGTTTCGGGGTGTCATCCAGCGAGTAATCTACGAATTCCAAAACCAGGTTTTCGCTATAGTCGGTGATCGGTGATACGTCGTTCAGCACCTCGCGCAAGTCTTCTTCCAGAAAGCGCTTGTATGAGTTTTTCTGAACCTCGATCAGGTCGGGCATGTCCAGCACTTCGTCGATCCTGGAGAAACTCATGCGCTTGCGCAGCTTCCCCATCTGAACCTCGTGCACCATAAAAAGCCATCACCCCTTATGTTGTCCAATCAGTATCGCGCCTTGGCGGAAATTTGCATTTTCCCGTTGCATTTTCCGATGGGACCGTGTACAATACTTGCACAGGAAGGACATACTTCTGCACAGTAACGATACTGATGCAAGTTTAAAG
The DNA here is from genome assembly GCA_023416585.1 of Bacillota bacterium. GTDB lineage: Bacteria > Bacillota > Clostridia > Christensenellales > Aristaeellaceae > JAEWAH01. The sequence continues at coordinate 10,570 of JAEZHM010000126.1, read as the reverse complement.
TGTATCACGATTCCCAAACCTTGTCAAGGCCGGGTTTTGCTTTTTTTATGCTTTTACATTATTTTTGCTTTGTATGATGAAGCCGCTGGTTTTCAGCGGCTTTTTTGCTGTATTAGGATATACTATTTTTGGAAGTCCGGCTCAGGTGTCATGCTTAAGCGTGGCCTTGTCCTATGCGCCTGAACATAGGAATATGAGCGTTTCAGGACTCTAATGTCACCTTGCTGCGCTTTTTGCAAACTGGCCGATTTGCTTATCCATGTTGGATATATGCTGTGTAAGCCAGTTAAGCACCAGTTGGTTGGTGTTGAGTATAACCAAAATGTTACCGCCGGAGGCATCATAATCGCTGCGCAGTTTGGCAAGCTGCCGTATAAAATCGGCATGTGCCTGCTTCTGGGCAGATAAACCGGGATAATTGAGACTTACCATGTATTTCTCTTCGTCTGCAAAATGCTTTTTCGTATAGTCTTCCAGAAATTTAAGCAGCTCGCCAATGTATTCCTTGGCCTGGTGGTTCCTGCCCGCCTCATAAAGCTTATCGGCCTTTTCGAACCACATTTTGTGTTGATCGTCAATCATTGCAACGCCAACCGATAAATTTTGTGTCCAAGGCATGGTCATACCTCCTTTGTATTCTAAATGCCATTTTATTCTACAAGTATTCCTATATATATTCAAGCGGTTTCTGCCGGAATGAAACAAGACAGCCCAAATTAATGCAAAATGTCTCCGGTTTCATGCATACAATACTTTTCTTTTCCGCGTAGTATATAAAGGCCTTTCTGTCCTGTCTTGACCCGCGGGAACATTGGCCAAGAAAACCTGGAGGGAGGTAAAAAAAGCTCCCGGCGAAAATTTCGTCCGGGAACGTTCGTGTGGAATCGGCTGCTTAGAAATGATCGGCTAGATAGCAATAATAGCACTTGCCTGCCGGGAAATATCGCTTTCAATATCTGTGATCAGAATGCACTCGGAGAGCAGGAAAGCTTTGCACAGCGTATTCTTCCCGGCCTTGGTGGAGTCAGCCAGCACATAGGTCACTTGAGCATTGGCTTTGGCAATTTTCTTTTTGCTGGCTTCCCTCATATCAAAGGTAGTGATGCCGCCTTGAGGGGAAAAACCGCTTGCACCGATAAAAGCACGATCAAAAAACATTTCACCCAACTGCCTGTCGGTGATGGGACCGCTGATAGAAGCAAGCGCTTTGTTTAACTCGCCCCCCAGTATGATGAACGCACCGCGAAAATGGTTTGCATCTTTTATGATATGCGTACTGCTCGTTACAATAGTGATTTCCTTCTCAAGAAGATACTGCACCATCAGTGCCGTTGTGGTTCCGCTGTCAATATATATGGTTTCGCCATCCTGGACCAGACTGGCCGCGCACCGGGCAATGCGTTCCTTGCTGTCGATGTTGATCCGGACCTTTTCCGCAACAGGCAGGTCCACATCATTGACTCCGGATAATTTTACTGAACCGCCGCGCAGCATCTGTACCTGGTTTTCCTCTTGCATCGCCAGGATATCCCGGCGGATGGTGCTCATGGAAGAAGGCGCCAGTTGCATTTGCAAAGCTTCAAGCGTCATGATTTCATTTTCGGAAAGCAGTTCCAGAATCCGCTTCCTTCGAAGGTAGGGGATAAGAGCTCCCTGCGATACTGACACAGCTTTTCCTCCGTTGACGCGCCGGTACAGATGGGAATCCACCCATCCCCGCTATATGACAGGAATATTATAGCAAGTGATTTCCAACTCTGCAAGCGATGATGCATGAACATCGAAAGAATTATAAAGCGCTGGCAGCGCGGATATACCGAATCGTATCATGTCTTTTTCTGTGCCATCAGAATTTCAAGTGTGGGCATAGCCGGCTGTGCTCCAATGGAGGAAACGGTGATGGCCGCAGCTGCAGTAGCCAATGCGGCGGCGTCTGTCACCGCCTGCCCCTGTAAAAGCCCATAAGCCAAAGCACCCACATAGGAGTCGCCCGCGCCTGTTGTCTCTACAGCCTGCACCTTGCATGCCGGCACATGGTGAACGCCGCCATTGTTTGCAATCAGGCTGCCATGATGTCCCAGCGTTATGATGAGAGCTCCACTCAGGTCCGGCAGGAGCTTTTGCACTCCTTCCCGGGCCGAGGATACGCCGGTTATATGTATACCGGTGTAGAAAGACGCCTCGGCCTCATTGACGACAAGCACATCCACCGCTTTCAGAGCCTGTGGGGAAACCGGAAGCGCGGGAGCAGCATTGTAGATCACAATGCAGCCGGCCGCTTTTGATACTAGTATGGCATATTCCACGGTTTCCATGGGGATCTCGTTCTGCAAGATAACAATGGCTGTCCTTTCAAGAACCGGGCGGATTTCATCTATTTCCGTCCGGGTAATGCACATATTGGCTCCGCCATAAATAGCCGCCTGCACTTCACCGCTGGGGTATGCCCATACAGATGCATTGCCTGTGGGAGTTTGAACACGCTTTACCAGATGCATATCCAAACCATAGCCGGACATGGCTGCATAAATCTGATCGCCTTGATGATCGTTCCCTAGACAGCCCACCATTAAGGTCGGGATTTGAAGCTTTGCGCACTGAACCGCCTGATTGGCCCCCTTGCCGCCGCAAGCGGTTTGGAAATTGGATGCGTGCAGGTTTTCGCCCAGCCGCATTTGATGGGGCAACGTATAGAAAGTATCAAAATTCATGCTGCCTATAACCAATACGCCGTGCCTATCCATTATGCAGTCTCCCGCTTTCATTGATACATGATGCCCGAAACGGCATATTAGGATTTCACATGCAGCCGGCTCATGCGGTTTTCAAGCGTTGACTGAATCACTTCAAAGTAAGCCGCCACAACGATGATGGCCCCCATGGCGATATACTGCCAGAAGGTGTCCACCCCCAGCACCACCAGCCCTACCTTTAGCGCCGACAGTGTCAGCGCCCCCAGCACCGTGCCCATCATGCTGCCGCGGCCGCCTGCCATGCTGGTACCGCCAATGGCAGCAGCGGCAATGGCATTTGTTTCATAACCCTGGCCGGCGGTAGGTTCGCCGGTGCCAAGGCGTGCCAGCATCACCAGACCGGCAAGGGCTGCGCCGATTCCGCACAGGCCGTAGGCATACAAGCGGCTGCGGTTAGTGTTGACACCGGAAAGGCGCGTAGCCTCCTCGTTGCCGCCGGCAGCCAGGAAGTAGGTACCTTGCCTTGTATGGCGCAAAATCATATGGCATAGCAGTGCGAACCCAAATAGAAGAAAGACCGAAACAGGAACCTTGCCGATCACATCGCCATCCACCAGCGTACGGAAAGCCCTGGGAATTTTCAGTACAGGCCAGCCTCCGGTCAAGATGTACGCTACACCGCGGAAGACGCTCATGGTGCCCAGCGTGGCAATAAAAGGCTGAAGCTTTAGTTTGGTAACCAGAAAGCCATTGAATACGCCCAGCGTAAACCCCAGCAATATGCCGGCCAGCAGGCTGATCCACATATTCACGCCGCCTACCAGCATCAGCCCGGTGGTGACTATTACCACGGCCATCGTTGAACCGATAGACAGGTCGATTCCACCGGTGATGATGGCAAACGTGATGCCTACTGCCAACAGCCCGTTAATGGTAGCCTGCTCAATAATATCGATAAGGTTGTATACGCTCAGATAGATCGGGTTGATGATGGAAAATACCGCAACAAGGACGGTCAGCACCACCACCAGGCTCATGGAACGGTTCTTGAACATGCGGCCTAAACGCAGGCTTTTCATGCATTACTCCCCCATTGCGTATTTCAAAATGGTTTCTTCTGATAATTCCGTCCGGGACAGGGTTGCTGCCATGCGGCCTTCATGCATCACGATCACCCGGTCACTCATGCCGATCACCTCAGGCAGTTCCGATGAAACCATAATGATGGCTTTCCCCTTATCTACCAGATCCTCCATCAGACGGTAGATATCAGCTTTTGCGCCTACATCAATCCCCTTGGTGGGCTCGTCAAAAATTAATATATCAGCGCCGGTGGAAAGCCATTTTGAGAGTACGACTTTCTGCTGGTTGCCTCCGGATAGATTGCTTACAAGATAATCGGGGTTCCGGGGGGTCAATGCCATCTGGTCCATGTAGAACAGGCAATTTTGGCGCTTGCTTTTGTGATTTAAAAGCAGCCATTTTGTAAACCGCTTCAAGGAGGCCAGCCCCATGTTGTCCGCATTGCTCATCAACCTTACAAACCCCTGGCTTTTCCTGTTTTCTGGCAGAAGGCCAATGCCGTGCGCAAGCGCCTGCTCAGGCCGGCGGATGCGAACCTGTTTGCCACGGATAAAGATTTTTCCGGAGCGAAGGGGATCCGCACCGAAGATGGCTCGCATGATGTCGGTGCGTCCCGAACCCACCAGACCGGCAAATCCCAAAATCTCTCCCCGGTGCAAGGTAAAACTGACGTCTTCAAACATGGAGGAACACAACCCTTCCGCCTGGAGCAATACCTCTTCCCTGATGCATGGCGGGGCAAGCCGCACGGCGTAACTGCTTACGTCGCGCCCAACCATGGACCGGATCAGCTGTTCCTTGGTGATCCTTCCAATCTCATGTGTGCCGATATAACGGCCGTCTCTAAGAACGGTCGCCCGGTCTGCGATCTCAAAGATCTCGTCCAGCTTGTGGCTGACGTACAGAATGGTGATTCCTTTTTGCTTCAGTTCCCGGATGATTTGAAACAGGTGTTCCGTCTCCTTGTTGGTCAGGGCGGTGGTAGGCTCGTCAAAGGAAATGATGGAGGCGTTATGGTACAGCGCTTTGGCGATGCCAATCATCTGCATCTCGCCGGTGCTAAGAGTTTTAACAAGATCGGCCGGCTTAAAGCGGCATCCCAGCCTTTCCAGAATGTCTCCAGCATCGCGGTTCATTTTTTCATAATCAATGAGGCCGCGCTTTCTTGGTTCGTAGCCCAGAGAAATGTTCTGCGCAACGGTCAGCTCCATCACCAGGTTGATTTCCTGGTGTACCTTTGCCACGCCGGCTTCAATGGCCTGACTGGTGGAGGTATAGGCAACCTTCCTGCCGCTCAAGGACACGCTGCCCTCGTATTGAGAATAAACGCCGTGCAATATGTTCAGAAGCGTGGACTTCCCTGCTCCGTTTTCCCCCAGCAGCGCATGGACTTCGCGCGGTTCCACATGGAAAGAAACGTCTTCCAGCGCTTTTACGCCGGGGAAGATCTTCGTGATATGTTCAAATGCAATGGCCGGGAATGCCACAATCATTCCTCCTAACACGGGAAGCGCGCCTGGCGAGGGCTTGGTTGCTCACAAGCACCTGCGCCAAGCGCGCCTGTTTTATTCCGGTTGAATCCCGCTTAATTTGCGGCGAATTCGGCTTCGGTCCAGCTAATGATTTCGGCAGCGGGCGTGTCCACGTTCGTGCTGTCGATCAAGGCTTGCGGCGTCCAGATGACACGGGGAAGCTTCTGGCCGCCCAGCAGCCGCAGGCAGGCTTCGGCCGCGATTTGGGACTTGTAGAAGGGGAAGGAGTCCACAGTGGCGTCCAGGCCGCCTGCACGGATGGAATCATAGGCTTCGCCGATACCGTCCACGCCTACTACCAGGATGTCCGAACCGGCGGCTTCCACAGCCTCTACCACGCCCAAAGCCATGGTGTCGTTATTGCAGAAGATGGCCTTCAGATCCGGATGCTTTTTCATCCAGGTTTCTGCCAGGTCCTTTGCCTTGGCGCGGTCCCAGTCGGCATTCTGCTGTTCCACCACCTGAATGTTAGGGGCGTTCTCGGCCATCCATGTCACAAAGCCCAGGGTACGCTGCCTGGCGGCAAAGGCTTTTGGCATGCCGATAACGACGGCTACCTTGCCTTCGTTGCCGATCTTCTCTGCAATCCAAGCGGCGGCGCGCTCGCCGTTCTCCACGGCGCGGGGACCGACAAAGTTGGGGGCAAGCTCGATCAGGCCGTCATTTACATTCACAACGGGGATGCCGGCATCTAGCGCGTCTTCCACGCCGGGGGTAAGATTGCTGTCAGATATGGGGGAAAGCAACAGGGCTGTGTACTTTTTGTTCACCATGTCTTTCACGATGGAAAGCTGGCCCTGTTCATCACCTTCGCCCTGGGCGGAGCGGACGTCGATGGTCACCTTCTGACCGGCGGCCTGCATCTTCTGGGCAAAGGCTTCGTATCCTTCCTTCAGGGTGCGCCAGTATTCATTCTCGAATGCCTTCGCCACAGCGCCAAGCAGCACATCGCCTTCCAAAGCGGGGATGGCGCCAAAGGTTGTGCGCATGTCCTGGAAGTTCACGCCTGCCTCGTTGTCTGGGTTAAACTCTTTTTCCTCCGCCATGGCAAGAGCGCTCATGGTGAGCACCATGGCAAGAGCCAGAACCAGGGACATCAGTTTACGGATCATTGTATACCCTCCTATTCATTATACCGCATCCGCGGCGGATTACAAAAGGATGAACTGGTGTGGGAATCCATAACTTGTGCATGGCGCCTGAGTGGGATTGGGACGGGCGCTATTTCAGCAGGCCGTGCAATATTTCCATGGCGGTTGTGCCCTTTTGGGACAATACCATTTCGTTGATCTTTTGAAGGCCGATTTCATCCATCACGCTTATAAGCTTATTGACCATGCGAATATTCTGACGGCACTCGAGAACCGGGTCTTCCCGAAGGGGAAATGTGTCAAAGTAAATGACCTGGCTGTACCCATACTTTTTGGCGTAATACAGAAATTCAAGCGTTTGCATAGGGTGCACGGAGCCGACCATGAGGCCGTCGTCGTTGAGCCTGTAGCCATCATTGAGGTGGACTCCCAGCAAGCGGTTCCGGGAAGCAACAAACGCAAGAGCGGTTGCCGGGTTTTCGCCTGCCATAAGCATGTGGCAAAAATCCAGCGTAAGGCCGACGTTTTCCCTTCCGATCTCTTCTACCAGCATCATAGCGGTGGCCATATTGGGAACCAGGCTGAATGCGCGGGGTTGGAACGGCTTGTATTCAATGCTGATGCGGATATCCGGGGCCGCCGCATCCGCGATTTCGCGCAGGGCATCGCGCATCTGCCCCCAAGCCTTTACATAATCCACCTGAAAGGGATAATCAAAGCCGTCAAATGCTTGCCAAACGGTGACAATTTCGCCGCCTAGTTCCCGGCATGCCTGAACTGCTTCCTGACAAAGTAGCTTTGCCTTATCGGAAAGCACATGGTCATGATTGGTGAATTCACCGTCTATGAGTCCATCGGGAAACCGAAGCGCCAGGCCGTTAACTTTCAGCCCATTCTGCTCTACAAGCGACTTCATCTGTGATAAAGTGGTTTGCTCAAGATGCTCAGGGTAGTTGATGTCAACATGCGTAATTCCATTGATCCTGCCAAGCTCCGCCATGGTGGCTGCCATGGTTTGCCCTTTTCTTTTCAGAAAGGAATTCAATCGTGTGGCATAATTCAAGTTACCGACCTCCCTCTGATGTGTATAGGGTAACACGGTTTTCACAGATTGTCAATGGATTTTATAAAATGTCATGATATAGTGAAAAATAATGATAATATGTGAAATTGTATTAACATGGGTGACTTGTTCCAACGTCATGTGTGATGCGATGAAAAGAGAGGGCCGCCCCATAGCGATTCTCTCGCTTTGAGGCGGCCCTAACTCCTCCACATTGGAGCTATGCTGGCATAAATCTTACCACATCGATACTACCTGTACGTTTTTGAAGTACTGCATAACGATCTGTTCGCCCTTCATGCCGCCTTGGGCCAGACCGTAGGCGCCCCACTGGGGCATGCCCACCCCGTGACCGTAGCCCTTGCCAGACATGACGACTTTCCCATCCTGGTACTTGATGCTTGTCAGCAGCGTGGAGCGCATTTTCATGCTGTCCAGAGCAATGCGCAGTCCGGGAGCGTTTACTTCCTGACCGCCTACGGAGATGGTTATCGCCCGGCCGCTTTCACCCTTTTGGGCGATGGAGATATCTTTGGCGGAAGTCGGGGAACCGCCGGCCTTTTTGCAGGCTGCCAGAAATTCGGCCTCGGTGAAGGATGCGTTCCATGCTTTGGCATCCGGAGGCGCATCATTGCTTTCCTGGCCGGGAACGCTCTCCGTATAGGAAGGTTCCTCTTTTTCATATGCCAGGCCTTCCTTGGCCAGGGCGGTTTGGCCGCCGGAATGGGCGTGGAACCAAGTATAGGGGAATTCTCCGCCAGATGCCAGAACCATGCCGCGGGTGCTCTCCACCGCCTGTTTTACCCGGTCGTTGATCTCATTGGCGGCGTAGGCCTGGGCTTCCTCAATGTCTGTGGAAACATCAGCGCCTTTGTATTTGCTTTCCTTTTCCGTAGTGAATTTCAGCACGAAGGTGCGGGCAAGGATCGCCTGGGCCCGGAGCGCCTCAAGAGGCCAATCATTTTTCATTTCTCCGGCCACAACGCCCTGAAGGTAGGTCTCCAGGTCCATTTCCTTGATGGCCTTGTCCTTCACCACATAAACCTGTAAAGTAGGTACGCCGTTTTTGTCGGTCTTGGTAAGCTTAGAGGGCATTGGGGGCTTTTGAGCGGGAGCGTCGCCGGTTAAAGCGCCTGACTTGGGCGAAGCCGAGGGTAAAAGCTCCGCCTGGGCATTGGGAGAAGCGCAGGAAGACAGCAGGCATGCAATCAGCAGGCATGAGAGAAGAAGACAAAGGGCGCGCATGAGGAAACCTCCTTGAATCATTTGACTTACACAAGTTTCCCCAGGCAGAAAGTAAAATACGCCGCAACCTTTTGGAAAATGCAGCTGTCCAATCAAAGCAAGAAGCGGCAGGGCAGCAAGAAACAAGAAAAAGGCCTCCGATATTTCAAAGGCCTTTTACATTGTTATACAATTCTATCTCACTTTGAGAAAATGGTTTTTCCGGATGAACGCAGGTCTTCGCAGGCTTCCATCACTCTTGCTTTCATGCCGGCTTCGGCAGCCGCAAGATACGCGCGGGGATCGTATTGCTTTTTTATACCGACTTCGCCGTCAATTTTCAACACGCCATCATAATTCTTCATTATATGATGTACGATCGGACGGGTGAAAGCATATTGTGTGTCCGTATCGATATTCATCTTTACAACACCGTAATCGACAGCCTCCGAGATTTCTTCCTTTGTTGATCCGGAACCACCATGGAACACAAGGTAGAAATTCTTATCAGATCCATACAGGCGTTTCAATTCCTCCTGGCCGTCACGCAAAATTTTGGGCTTCAATTTGACATTGCCGGGTTTGTAGCTGCCATGGACATTTCCAAAGGTTGCTGCCAGAAGAAAGCGGTAATTGGTTATTTGCCCCAGCGCATCATAAAAACGGATCATATCGTCCGGTGTGGTAAAAAGCTTCTCCCTGGGCACGCCATCATGGTTAACGCCGTCTTCCTCACCGCCGACGACGCCGGCCTCTACTTCAAGAAGGATTTCATTTTGGGTGCACAGTTCCGCCAGTTCCTTGGCAATGTTGATGTTCTCATCAAGGGAAAGGGTTCCTCCGTCAAACATATGGCTTTGAAAAAGATTGGGAAGGCCTTGTGCGCGCCTCCGCTTTGTTTCGGTAATCAGCGGCCGTACGAATTCGTCCAGCTTTCCCAGCTGGCAATGGTCGGTATGAAGGGCAACATAAACATCATAGTAATCTGCCACATAGTGAACATAATTGGCAAGCGCGATTGCACCAATGGCTGTGCTTCCAATCATACTGCCTGAAGCGTGCTTGCCACCGCCGATAGAAATCTGTATAATACCGTCTGACTTGGCCTTCGCGAGTCCCGCGAGCACAGCGTTTGCCGATTCAATAGATACGACATTGACAGCCGGATAGGCATACTTGTTTGCAAGCGCGCTGTCTAACATTCTGCAATAGATTTCATGGGTTGCTACCGGCATGGTCAATCCCTCCGTGTGTTTAATATGCTTGTTTTAAGCATGCTGCGATTATAACATGCCGGAGCCTGCGGGTAAAGAGAGCATGCGTCTGCTTGTTCTTTTATACGCTCTGCCGGGAGCCCCTTGTCCATTGGAACCAAATGTTTTTATGACGGACTGATTGACAGAAAAGGAAATCAATGATATGATTATCTGGTTGTCCGCAGACTATGTTTTCTATGCCTTTTTGGGAAAACAGGTCTGAAACTTCCCTAAAAAGGAGCGATCCGAAATGCTGGAGGAATTGAAAAATCCCGCCGGCCGCGTGGTTGGCACCAAGCAGCTTTTGCGGGCGCTTCAAAACGGAAAGGTTGCCCATGTGTTTGTGGCGGAGGATGCGGACGATTTCATTTACCGCAGGGTGCGCACGGCGGCGGAGGCTGGCCGGGTGCCCGTAACGGTGGTCAAGACCATGGCGCAATTGGGGCAGGCCTGCCACGTCGATGTGGATACCGCTGCCGCCGGGTTGTTGCGCTGAAATTCATTGCCTATAGGCTTCCGAGGGTTGCGGAAGTATTATAGATATCATTCCAGGAGGTGCTTCCATGCCCACGATCAATCAATTGATCCGCAAGGGAAGGGAAAAGGTCGTCAACAAGTCGACTGCGCC
>JAEZHM010000053.1 GCA_023416585.1 Bacillota bacterium | reverse complement strand
GCGTTCGTACGGACCTGGCCATGGAAAGTGCCGGATGCTATACCGGCGACAGGAGCGGCATCCGCGTTGACAACTGGGAGGAAGGAGACATCTCCCGGACCACCGTTACTATTGATACCGAGGAGGCTGCCTGCCGCCTTGGCAAACAAAAGGGCAAGTTTGTGACCATTTGCTGCGACAAACTGCCCAAATGCGGAGCGGATATAAGAAAACGCGTGGGAGAGCTGCTGAGTGACGCTCTGAATGATATGCTGCCCGAAGCAGGAGAAGTCCTCGTCATCGGCCTTGGCAACCGCCGTGTAACGGCGGATGCGCTGGGTGCCCGTGTGGTGGAAAACACGCTGGTAACGCGCCACTTAAGGCAAAACATGCCGGAGGATTTAAAAGGGCGCCTCCGCAGCGTTTGCGCTGTAACCCCAGGCGTTTTGGGCGTGACAGGCATGGAAACGGCAGAAATGGTACGTGGAATCGTAGAGCATGTGCACCCTTGCGCGGTGATTGCTATCGATGCGCTGGCCGCGGCGGAAACAGCCCGCATTTGCACCACCGTGCAAGTAACCGATACGGGCATCAGCCCCGGAAGCGGTGTAGGCAACCACCGCCTGGGGCTTACACCCGACACGCTCGGAGTGCCCGTGATCGCTATCGGTGTGCCTATGGTGGTCTATGCCGCCACCATCGCCAAGGATGCACTGTCGATCCTTTTGCAGGATCTTCAAATGCCCTCCTCCGATCATATGGATGCGGTGGATGCGCTGACAGATAAAATTTACGCCCATTCCCTGGGGGAAATGGTTGTCACCCCCCGCGAGGTGGACGAACTGGTTGGGAATCTGGCAGAGGTGCTGGCACTGGGCATCAACATGGCTTTGCAGCCCAAACTCTCCGGAGACGAGATTCCCATTTTGATGCATTAAGGGGCTTGTCTGCGCATAAGCATGAGTATCCTACAACAGATGAGGTGAAAATGCATGCGCATACGGTTTTATACGCGTACCCAGGCGATTTGCCTGGCGCTTTCCCTGTTTTTGGCCGTCTTTGTCCTTGGCCTGGCGCTTGGGTTTGGGCTCACCGGTTTTATCCCTCCCGTACAGAGGGCTTTGGAAGCCTTTGCGCCTATGGAGGAAGTAACGCCGCTCATAACGGCTTTGCCTTCCGATACGCCTTTGCCTTCCCAAATAACCACTGAAATCAACCTGTTCGCCATAAGTACGCCGACTCCCGAAATCACGATGGCTCTCCCGGTAACACCTACGCCGGCGCTCACCTCTGTTCTGCCCATGACGCCTGAACCTTCTATATCGCCCTCGCCGCGGCCAGGAGAGTTCAGCATACAGGTGATCAGGGGGCCGGGAACAACCGGCGCCATAGGGAAAAAACGTATATTGATCTATCATACCCATACCTACGAAGCTTATAAGCCGACGCCTGAAAACACCTATGAACGTACCGAGAAATGGCGAACAAAAGATAATCAGTACAACGTAGTCAGGGTTGGGGAGGAATTGACCAAGCTGCTCAGTGCAGCAGGCTTTGATGTAGTTCATGATACGACGGCCTATGAGCCGCCCGTGTTGGGCACATCATATACCCGCTCCCTAAAAATGCTGGAAGATTCCGTGAGCCGCGGAGATAAGTACGATCTGTACATCGACCTGCACAGGAACGCTTCCTCGGCCGTTGCGACTAACCACAACACTGTTCAGGTAGGCGGTCAGAGTATCGCCCGGTTGATGATGCTTATCGGCAATGGTGCAGGGGTAACAGGGACTGGGTTTGACGTACAGCCTGATTGGGAGAAAAATCTAAATATCGCGCAGTCTATCACCGACTCGTTAAATGAACAGGTTCCGGAGCTCTGCCGCCCTGTGAAATTGACTAAACAACGGTATAACCAGCATGTAGCTCCCTGCTGTATTCTTATGGAAGTAGGAGACAACTTAAACACGCTGGAGGAAGCGCTGGCCAGCGTTCCGTACATTGCAGACGCCATACGGTCCGTACTAAGCTCTCAGCCTGCACAATAAGGCTTGCACCTGCTATAAGTTGGGTCTATAATGTCGGGAAAGGAGCATGTGGAGGAAGAGAAGCATGGCTTTGTCCCAGGGACCTGTGGGAATGTTTGATAGCGGCGTGGGCGGCATCAGCGTATTGCGTACCGCCCGCGTATTGTTGCCGGGGGAAGATTTTCTGTATTACGGCGATACGGGCCATGCCCCCTATGGTACCAAGCCGCCCGAAGAAGTAAAGGGTTATGTGCTCCGCGTTGCGGAACATCTGATGAGTAAAGGCGCAAAAGCAATCCTTATCGCCTGCAATACGGCCACCAGTGTGGCGGTGGAAACGCTGCGTGCTACGGTGAAAATACCTGTGATCGGCATGGAACCGGCATTAAAGCCTGCCGCCCTTTTGCGCCATGGGGGCAGGATACTGGTGATGGCGACACCCGTAACGCTTCGGCTGCCCAAATTTCAGCGGCTGATGGAGCAGTATGGGGAAGGCGCGGTTCCCGTACCCTGCCCCGGGCTTATGGAATTTGTGGAGCGCGGGGAACTGAACGAAGAAGGTTTACGCAATCACTTGAAGGGGCTTTTGTCTCCCTTCAATGATGCATCTGTAGATGCGGTGGTGCTGGGCTGCACCCATTACATATTCTTAAGGCAAATGATAAAAAGCTTGTTTCCGCCCAAGACAGCAGTACTGGACGGCAATGTAGGAACGGTACGGCAACTAAAGCGAAGGCTGTCGGAGGAGGGACTGCTAAGCCCGCGGGATGATGGAGGGCAGGTGGTATTGGAAACTTCGGGAAATCCTGAGGTGATGCTGCCAAGAATGAAGATGCTTTTGAATCTCCCTCTTGATCAGTTCGATGCACCGCAATCAGGGCGTGCCTGATAGCTTTCGTAAATCGCCATCTTCTACACTATTTATATTGCAATGTGATTTATATATACGAAAGGATAGAGTCATTGTGGAACCGGTAGTGTTCGTATCGGGAGACGATTTTCGTCTATGGCTCATGAAGAATTGCCTTATAAGCAAGGGCGTATGGCTTTTGTTTGGTAAAGAGGGAGGGCCCAAAACCTTAGGCCCGCAGGAAGCGCTTAACGAAGCGCTTTGCTTTGGCTGGATCGACAGTCAGATAAAAAGCGTAGGCGATAATATATATGTGAAGTATTTCTCACCAAGGCGCAAAGGCAGCGAATGGTCGGAAAAGAACAAAGAGATGGCAGCTTTACTGGAAAAGCAGGGCCGGATGACCGATTACGGGCGCATAAGCATAGAAGAAGCTATAAAGAACGGAACGTACAAACCCAAGGACAGGCCCGTTATCACGCAGGAAATGATCGACACCCTTGCTATGCAATTACAGGGCATTGAGCCGGCCTTGACAAACTTTGAATCCATGTCTCCATCCGTCAGGCGTACGTATGCGGCTTTATGGTATGAGGGTAAAACGGAGGAGACAAGACGTAAAACGCTTGCAAAAATCGTGGATAGGCTGAATAGGAACTTAAAGCCTATGTGAATGGGATTGGCCTCACAAAGAAAATCATGTCTTTTCTTTTTTTGAATTTTATGCTAAACTTATCATTGAGTGTTCAATTGGACGGGGTTTGCTGCCACCAAAAGCGGTATTTGCCCTGTTGCGTAGCCAATTGCATAGGCGCTTATTTGCGGCGCCACGCCCACGCAAGAAAAATTTGCAAAGCATAGGGGGAAAACACATGGCAGATTATCAAACTTCCGACATTCGTAACATGGCCCTCATGGGTCATGGCAGCGAGGGCAAAACCACCCTGACGGAGGCCATGCTCTTCGCTGCCGGCATCGTCGACAGACAAGGACGCGTGGAGGATGGAGCCGCCACCACCGACTTTGATCCGGAAGAAATCAGGCGAAAGATCTCTATCAGCGCTGCGGTGGCCCCTGTGGATTGGTCCGGAAAAAGCCTGAACATTATTGATGTTCCGGGATATTTTGATTTTATCGGCGAGATGATGGGACCCCTTAGGATAGTGGAAACCGCTGTTATCGTGGTGGGCAGTGTCAGCGGCATGGCTGTGGGCACTGAAAAGGCATGGTCTTACGCCGGCAAGAACAAGGTAGGCCGCATGTTTGTCATCAACCAGATGGACAGGGAGCATGCCAACTTTACAAAGGTTGCCGAGCAGCTTCGCGGTGCGTACGGCTCCAGCGTTGTGCCTATGCTGCTGCCCATCGGCGAAGGCGCCGGCTTCAAGGGCGTTGTGAATGTTCTGGAAAACAAGGCCTATGAGGGCGTCGGCAAGGCCATGAAGGAAGTGCCTGTGCCGGCTTCTATGAGCGGACAGATTAAGACCGCGCTGGACGAGCTTACCGAAGCAGCCGCCTCCTCTGACGATGAACTGATGATGAAGTATCTGGATGAAGGTGAATTGAGCCACGAAGAACTGCTCACCGGATTCCGTGCAGGCATGAAAAACGGAAGCATCGTACCGGTACTTTCCTGCTCTGCGCTGACAGGCGTAGGTGTGGCAAGCATGATGGACATCATGGCAAAGTATCTTCCTTCTCCCGAAGGTACGCAGGCCACCGGC
Source organism: Bacillota bacterium (assembly GCA_023416585.1). Classification (GTDB taxonomy): domain Bacteria; phylum Bacillota; class Clostridia; order Christensenellales; family Aristaeellaceae; genus JAEWAH01. Next base: position 58,023 of record JAEZHM010000053.1, on the reverse strand, counting down.
GTAAATCCCAAGAACGAAGAGGAAGAGATCCGCGTTTGTGCAGATAGCGAGCCCTTTTCCGCGTTTGTTTACAAAACGATTGCCGACCCGTTCGTGGGCAAGTTGTCCCTGTTCCGTGTCTGTTCCGGCACGATTACCGCCAGCACTTCACTGTACAACGTGAATACGGAAAAGGCGGAAAAATCCGCAGGCATCTATGCCATGCGCGGCAAGAAGCAGTTGAGCAAAACGGTGATCCATGCGGGCGATCTGGGCGCTTTGGCCAAGCTGCAGTTCACCTCCACGGGCGATACGCTCTGTGACCAAAATAAGCCCATACGTTTCGCTCCGCTTACGTTCCCCGTTCCCTGTATCAGCAAGGCTGTTTATGCCGCCAAGCAGGGTGAAGAAGATAAGGTGTTCGGCGGCCTTTCCAGACTGCAGGAGGAAGACCCCACCATCACCATTGAAAAGAACGTGGAGACGACCGAAACACTGTTGTCCGGCCAAGGCGAACTGCATCTGGATGTGATCCGCAGCAAGCTCAGCAGCAAGTTTGGCGCAAACGCCGTGCTTCAGGATCCCAGGATTCCCTATCGTGAGACCATTCGCAAAACGGTGAAGGCCCAGGGCCGTCACAAGAAACAGAGCGGCGGGCACGGCCAGTTCGGCGATGTGTGGATCGAGTTTTCTCCCATTGGCGAAGGCTCCACCGATTTTGATTTTGTGGATGCGGTTGTTGGCGGCGTAGTACCGCGCAACTTTATCCCAGCCGTAGAAAAAGGCCTGCGTGAAAATCTGCCCAAAGGCGTTCTGGCCGGATATCCCATGGTCGGCCTTCGTGCCAAATTGTATGACGGTTCTTACCATGCGGTAGACTCTTCTGAAATGGCTTTCAAGACCGCCGCCCGGCTGGCCTACAAAAAAGGCTGTATGGAGGCAAGCCCCGTGCTTCTGGAGCCCATCATGCATGTGGAAGTGCTGGTGCCCGATGAGTACATGGGCGACATCATGGGCGATATGAATAAGCGCCGCGGCCGTATCGCCGGCATGCACCAGGTGGATGGGCAGCAGCAGGTGGTTGCGGAAGCGCCCTTGGCAGAAATGTTCAAGTATGCCACTGATTTGCGCTCTATGACCCAGGCACGCGGTTCCTTCACCATGAAGTTTGAACGGTATGAGGAAGTGCCTGCCGCCGTGGCCCAGAAGATCATTGAGTCTGCCAAGCATGAAGAGGAAGAAGAAGAGTGAAATTGCTGAACAGGCCGGCCAAGTATATTTGGCCGGCCTGTTTTCATATTGGTTAAGCTTGCAGGAGAGACAAAGATGAGCGCGTATTTTATCGCCAATATCCGTATCCATGACCAAGAGGAGTACGACAAGTATCTTAAGTCGGTGGATGATGTATTTGCCAAGTTCAACGGGAAGTATCTTGCCATGGATGAGCACCCTTCCATTTTGGAAGGCACATGGAATTATACCAAGACAGTTTTGATCCGGTTTCCGTCTGAAGAAGATTTGCTGGCCTGGTACGAATCGGATGAGTATCAGCAAATATTAAAGCACAGGCTCCAAGGCGCGCATTGCGATGCCATACTGGTCCATGGGCATGTTTGATGAGAATGTACCTTGCATAGGCTTTGGGCACTGTGTTACAATAAAAATGGAAATAAGGCCCGGAGGTACGCATGATTACCACCATCTGTTTGAATCCTGCCTTTGACAAGACCGTAACGGTGGATGAATTGCGCCTGGGGGAAGTGAACAGAATCCTTTCTGTGCGGGAAGACATTGGCGGCAAAGGCATCAACGTGGCCGCCGTGGCGCTAAGGCTTGGTCTTGAGGCGAAATGCCTGGGATGCATGGGGGAAACAGGGTCGCAAAGGCTTCGTGAAAAAATGGCCGAGGAAGGCATTCCTTATGAATTCATGACCGTATCGGGGAGTATACGCACTAACCTGAAGGTGGTATCCCATAAGGGACAAGCCGTAACGGAGCTGAACGAGCCGGGCTGCCCAATGGCGCGGGAACAATTGGAAGCGTTCATGCGCCTTACACATGAAAAAGGTGCGGGAAGCTGCTATGCCGTGCTTACTGGCAGCCTGCCGCCAGGCTGCCCTGAAGAAACTTATAGGGAAATCATACTTGCTTTAAAGGATGTTCCCTGCATTTTGGACGCGGTGGGAAACAGCCTTCTTCTGGGTTTGGCGGCGCATCCCTTGCTGGTTAAGCCCAATCTGAGCGAGCTGGAAGCAACTCTTGGCACATCGCTACGTACGCTGCGCTCCATTCGTGATGCTGCCTATGTGCTTTTGAAGAAAGGAGCCCAATCAGTGATCGTATCCATGGGCAAGATGGGGGCGCTGTTTACAGATGGTCAGCGCACGCTGTATTCTCCGGCACTTGGCGTGAAAGCCTTATCCACCGTAGGCGCCGGAGATGCCATGGTAGGCGGTGTACTCCTTGGGCTTACATATGGGGAATCCTTGGCTGAGGCTTTTCGAAGCGGCATGGCCGCCGGTGCGGCCAGCGTAATGACGGAAGGCACACAGCCTATCCGCATGAAGGATTATCAAGCGCTTTTACCCAAGGTTGCGGTACAGGAAGTGTAGTTCATGGCGCTATTTGCAAAGCATCCCCCCGTCAAGCAGGATGCCCTGTCCGACGGCGTCATTACCCTGGTGGCATCGGATCTTGCGCAGGAGGATACAGAACTGGGAATCCGCAGAACATTTTTGTTCCGCATCGTCCCCTGCGGCACGAAAAAGGATGCCGGGCGCATCAGCCTCCGTTGCGGAGAAAGCCGCGGCCTGTATTACTTTGGCCATATCGGCTATCATGTGGGTGAAAGGTTCCGGGGCCACGGCTATGCCCTTCGCGCCTGCAGGCTTTTAATACCCTTGTGCCGCGTCCTGCGCGTTCACTCCCTGGTCATTACCACCGATACCGATAACATTGCCAGCCGGCGCACTTGCGAAAAGCTGGGCTGCGAATTGGAAAGCATCGTTCCCGTGCCCCAGGAGTACCGCCAGCAATACAATATGGGCGCATACAAATGCCGCTATATTTTTCGCATCCCGCATGCGTAAAAGCTTCACATGTTCTAAAACCTTTTGCATACAGTATGCCTGAACAGGCATTTTTGCCGTCAGGCTTTTCTTTTTCCCGGAAATAGGGTAGAATAATGCCGTTGGCAACTGGAAAAGCATGGTCAAAGGGAGGCGTTCGGTGCATATTCAGATAAACGGCGCATCTGTTTATTATGAGCAGCACGGCACGGCCGGGGACCACGTTCTCCTGATGCACGGCTGGGGCTGCGATACCACATTTTTTGCGCCCATCACCAAGGCTTTATCGGAAACCATGCGCGTCACCGTGCTGGATTTTCCGGGGCACGGGAAAAGCGGCTATCCGCCGGAGCCATGGGGTGTACCGGAATACGGAGAGATGACAAGGGCTTTCATGGATGCGCTGCATCTTAGCCCATGTTACATGATCGGCCATTCTTTTGGCGGCAGGATAGCTCTTTATCTGGGTAGCCATTGGCCAAAGTACATTCGCAGAATGATCATTACAGGGGGCGCGGGCCTTAAAAAGCCCCAGACGGAAGAGCAAAAAAGGCGCGCCGGGCAGTATCAGACGCTGAAAAAAGGCGCCGCGTTCCTCAAAGGAATGAAGATATTTGGCAGCCTTCCGGACAAATTGGCCGACGCCTTGCGCAAGCGTTACGGTTCCAATGATTACAACGCTTTGGATGAGGAAATGCGCAAGACTTTCGTCAAAATCGTTTCCCAGGACTTAAGGCCGCTCCTTCCCGTAATCAGTGTATCCACCCTTTTGGTATGGGGTGACCAGGATACGGAAACGCCTCTTTGGATGGGTCAAACTATGGCCAAGGAGATTCCTGACGCCGGGCTTGCCATACTGGAGGGCGGCTCCCACTATGCGTATCTGGAGCAATGGCAGCGGTTTGTGCGCATCGCTCTTCACTTTTTCTCGGAGGATTAACGGATGATCCGTGATGTCATCTATTTGATACTGGCTTTGTCACCCATGGCTGGATGCGTTTTTGCATCCAGGGGGCTGATTCATTATTTCCAACTGGAAAGCTATCAGTTTCCAGGCTATTTCCATACCCTCCGCCGAAACTGGAAGCGTTCCTATCTGCCGGGTGCCGGTGTTGCGGTGCTTACGTTTTCGCTGCTGGCCATGCATGACCGCCTTGTACAGTCGGCGGGAGGAACATTTATTGAATTATTGATCGCCTGCGCTGTTTTTTTCTTGTCCTGCGCAGGCGGGTTATGGATCAGCAAACTGTTTCAGGATAAATTGGCGAAAAAGCCGCTTGTGTTTACTGCACGCGTAAAAAGGCTGTATGCTGTTTATTCTGTAACGCTGGCCCTATTGGCCGTTATTCTTTGGCTGTATGTGCCCGTGGTGGTTCTGCTGGCCGCAGTGCCTTTGTTCATGCCGTATTTGCTGGCAATTGCGGGCCTCATCGCCTGGCCGGTGGAAAAAATTATCAGTGAAATGTACTTTAGGGATGCGCAAAGGAAGCTTCGGGAAATGCCGGGGCTTATACGCATCGGCATAACGGGGAGCTATGGCAAAACATCCGTCAAGTTCTTTTTGGGCACAATGCTTTCTGAAAAATTCAATGTGCTTGTAACGCCCTCCAGCTTCAATACGCCCATGGGTGTGACCAGGGTCATCAGGGAAAAGCTTCAGCCGGGGCATCAGGTGTTCGTATCTGAAATGGGTGCGCGGCATAAGGGCGATATCAAGGAAATGTGCCGGCTGGTGCATCCCACGCTGGGCATATTGACATCCGTGGGACCGCAGCACCTGGATACCTTTAAAACGCTGGATACGGTTATAAGGACGAAGTACGAACTGATTGATGCGCTGCCGGAAGACGGGCACGGCTTCTTTGCGGATGATGGCGATATATGTTTAAAGCTGTACGAGAAGACGCAAAAGCCTAAAATGCTGGTGAGCCTTCGGCGCGAGAATTGTGATGTGTGGGCTTCCGAAATAACATCCACACCGGAGGGCAGTACCTTTACGCTGCATGAAAAGGGTGGGGACAGCATTCCATGTACTGCAAAATTATTGGGGCAGCATAACATTCAAAATATATTATTGGCCGCTGCCGTATGCATTCAGTTGGGCCTTAGCCTTACACAGATTTCAAGGGGCATTGCTAAACTGGAACCCGTGGAGCACCGCCTGCAGCTGATTCAAAGCGGGGGGTTGACAATCATCGATGATGCTTTCAACAGCAACCCCCAGGGCGCCATGGCGGCTATCAAGGCATTGAAAGAGTTTCAGGGCCGCCGGATCATCATCACCCCTGGCATGGTAGAACTGGGAGACAAGGAAGAACAATTCAACCAAGAGTTTGGTAATGCCATGGCTTCCTGCGTGGATGTTGCAATCCTTGTAGGCAAAAAACACACGATGCCCATATTTAAGGGCTTGAAAGAGGCGGGTTTCCCAGAAAACGCCATTCATCCAGTGTTAAGTCTTGCGGAAGCCACCAAGCTTTTGCATTCCCTGGCCAAGGCTGGCGATGTAGTGCTTTTTGAAAACGATCTTCCGGACAACTATAGTGAAGTGTGAGAGGAGGCAGCCAAATGGGCAAAATACAGTTGGGCGTGATGTACGGCAGCCGAAGCTGTGAACATGAAGTCTCCATTATCAGCGCTCTGCAGCTGATGCAGTCGGTAAATCAGGAAAGATATGACGTAATCCCTGTCTATATCAGTATGCAGGGCGTTTGGTATACGGGTGAACCGCTTAAGAGCATGAACACGTATACGCCTTTTAGAGAGGATCAGAAAGGGCTTGTTCGTGTATCTCTGGATATGACGCCGGGCTCTGGCGCTTTGCTTGCCTTGGAGCAAGGCAAAGGATTGCTGGGAGGGGCAAAACAGCGGGTGGTTGCCCGTCTGGAATGCGTGATTCCCGTTTTCCACGGCATGCACGGAGAGGATGGAACTTTGCAAGGCTTGTTGGAATTGGCAAATTTGCCTTATGCCTCACCCGGTGTGGCCGGTTCCGCTGTAGGTATGGACAAGATCATCATGAAAAGGCACTTTAGCGGCGCCGGTTTCCCGGTGCTGCCGGGCATATGGTTTTCCCGCCAGGAATTTCGGGAAAGCCGCGACGCTGTGCTTGACAAAACTGAAAAAGAAATTGGTTATCCCGTTTATGCAAAGCCTGCCAACCTTGGTTCCTCTATTGGTGTCAGCCGGGCGGAAAACCGGGAGGAACTTACGGAAGCATTGGAGCTGGCGTTTGTGTATGACCGCAGGGTTCTATTGGAACAAGGACTCACCAACCCTATTGAGCTGAACTGCTCGGTGGTAGGCTTTGATACCGAAATCAAGGCTTCCGTTCTGGAAATGCCGGTTACCTCAGGAGCATTGCTATCGTTTGCAAACAAGTATCTGCAGGGCGGTGGCGGTGCCAAGGGCATGGCTTCCCTGGCCCGCGTTGTTCCGGCACCCATAGAGGACAGCTTGCGTGACCAGATTCAAAGTTTATCAAAGGATATTTTCCGTGAACTGGATCTGAAGGGCGTCGTCCGTATCGATTACATGTATGATGTGACATCTGAGAAGCTATATGTGACCGAAGTGAACACCATACCCGGATCCATGGCCTATTATCTGTGGGAAAAGAGCAGCATGGACTACCAGAAACTCGTTGACGAAATGGTTCATTATGCCATGAAGGCCCACCAGGAGAAGAACGACAACGACTATGCCTTTACATCGGATATATTGAAAAACGTCAAGCTGGGTGGAAAAACTGGCATAAAGGGCAGCGGCAAGCTGGCATCCTGGACAGGCGGAAAGTGAGGTAATCTATGCGGCGTACAGAGCGCAATGCATATTCCCAGAGTAATTATCAGGCTTATGGCAGACCGCAGGATCCGCCCTATGAGGAGGATCCGCAGGAAGCATATGGAGAAGAACCCTATGAAGAAGAACCGCCCTATGAAGAGGAACAGCCCTATGGGGATCAACAACCTTATGATGAGCAGCCTTACGGTGAGGGGCAAACGGAACCGGAGCAAGTGTCCACCAGCCAGGCGATCAACCTAACATGCACACTGGCGGCTTTCTGTGGCTTGTTTGCCTTTTTCCTGTATGTGGCCGACCGGCGCAGTAACGCTGTGCGGCGCATTTCCGTTCAGTCCATTGCGCTGACCGGCGGCTTTTTGAGCGTATCTGTTGTTTTGCTGATTGTAGGAACACTGTTCCGTATCATACCGTTCCTGGGCATCGTCATTGCAGTCATCTTCTGGCTGCTGTTTGCTGTGCTGCTGCTGGCAACCATATACCTGAAGGTACAAATGGCGCTTCATGCCTATAGGGGGTTTGCCTATGAGCTGCCCGTGATCGGCAGCTATGCCCGCAGGTTTGAATAAGCGGATGAAGTGGCCGGCAGGGTAATCCGCGCCGGCTTTTTTATGCCGTTTGTACTTGCACATAATCTATGCTATACTTGATTTGCTTTCAGGACAATCATGGAAAACAAGGAGTACTATGGTACATCTTTCACAAATAAAGACACCTGCCGACATCAAGCTATGCTCCTATAAGGAGCTTTCGGAACTGGCGGAGGAAATACGCCGGGAAATTGTTATGACGGTGGCGCACAACGGCGGCCATCTGGCATCCAACCTTGGTGTTGTAGAATTGACTTTGGCCGTTCACCGCATGTTCAACGCCCCGGAGGATAAAATTCTATTTGACGTAGGTCATCAATGCTATGTGCATAAGCTGCTTACCGGAAGGTATGCTGCATTTTCCACGCTGCGTCGTTCAGGCGGTCTTAGTGGGTTTCCAAAGCGGGAAGAAAGTGAATACGACTGCTTTGAAACGGGACACGCCTCCACGGCTATATCCGCCGCGTTAGGATTCGCCCGCGCCAGGGACATGCAGGATCAAAAACATCATGTAGTGGCCATTGTGGGTGACGGTGCGCTGACTGGCGGCCTTTGTTATGAAGCCATGAATGATGCCGGCAACAGCAAAACGCGGCTGATTGTGCTGCTGAATGACAATGAAATGTCCATTGCCCGCAATGTTGGCGCGTTGGCAACGCACCTTACGAACCTGCGCGCCAGCCGTGGATGGAATAAGGCCAAACGGGCCGTAGAGAAAAGCCTTAAGCGGCTGCCTGTAGCCGGGCCGAAGATCCAGCGCGTTCTGACCATCATCAAGAATGCCTTAAAAGGCCTGGTGGTGGATGAAGGCTTTTTTGCTGCGCTGGGCTTTCATTATCTGGGACCCATTGACGGCCACAATCTGCAAAACCTGGAATATACCATCGCCCGGGCCAAGGAGTTTGATGAGCCAGTTTTGATTCATTGCATTACACGCAAAGGATATGGGTACCAGCAGGCGGAAAAAAAGACAGAGGCATTTCATAGCACGCCCCCATTTTTCATGGATAGCGGGGAAATGCGAAAGCAGCCTAGCCGCCCATCCTATGGGGAAATTGCCGCGCAGGAACTGATACGTTCAGCTTCCCAGGAGGAGAAGACTATCGTTCTAACCGCAGCCATGCCCGGCGGCACGGGGATGCATCTGTTTGCGAATGCTTTCCCCACAAGAATGCTGGATGTGGGTATTGCAGAGCAGCATGCTGTAACACAGGCAGCAGGCCTGGCCCTGGGTGGTATGCGGCCTTACTTTGCGGTGTACGCTACTTTTTTGCAGCGTGGGTATGATCAGGTGCTGCATGATGTCTGCTTGCAGAATTTACCTGTATGCCTTCTTTTGGACCGGGCAGGTCTTGCGGGGGAGGATGGAGCTACCCACCACGGCATCTATGACATTGCATTCCTGCGCCATATGCCGAATATTACGATTCTGGCGCCCAGGGATGAGCAGGAATTGCGCTTGATGATGGAGTGGACGCGCACGGTGACATCTCCTTGCGCTATCCGTTATCCCAGAAAGTCCATTATGATGGAGGAGCATCCATTAACGGCTTTCACACCCGGCAGATGGGAGGTCATGCTGGACGGAGCGGATTGTACTCTGCTGGCTGTGGGAACCATGGTGCCTGCGGCACTGGAAATCGCAAAAATTTTGAGCTCGCATCATATTGGCGCTATGGTGGTGAATGCCTCCACCATCAAGCCTTTGGATGATGAAATGCTCAAAAAGCTCCACAGGACGCCTATCATCACCCTGGAAGAGCATGTGCTGACCTGCGGTTTTGGCAGTGCAGTAGCGGAGCATTGCATTGCCGCACACTTACCTCAGCCGATTGTGATGTTCGGTATTCCCGATAAGATTGTAGGTCACGGCAGCCGGGATGATCTGATGGCATCCTTGGGCCTTGTACCGGGGCAAATGGCCGCAAGGATCAAGACGGCGCTGAACGGTTCGGGAAAGGCGGCGTCATGAGCTTGAAGGAACGGGCGGATGTTGCACTGGTAAGGCGGGGCCTTGCCGAAAGCCGTGAAAAGGCACAGGCACAAATTATGGCCGGGCTGGTGTTTGCAGATTTACGCAAGATTCAAAAATCGTCGGATACCGTGACGGAAGAAGAAACGCTGTCGGTCCGGGGCAGCGTACACCCTTTTGTCAGCCGGGGCGGCCTAAAACTGGAAAAGGCACTGGATACATTTGGCGCCGATGTAAGTGGTTTAGTTGCTATGGATATCGGCGCAGCCACCGGTGGGTTTACTGATGTGCTTTTGCGGCGTGGTGCCGCCCATGTATACGCTATCGATGTGGGGTATGGGCAATTGGATTGGGAACTGCGCAACCATGAAAAGGTCACAGTCATGGAACGCACAAATGCCCGGTATTTAAAGCAGGAGCAGTTTGACAAAAGGCCTGCCCTTACAGTAATGGATGTGTCCTTTATTTCGATCCGGCTGATCCTGCCCGTGGCCGCAGGGATCATGGGGGAATCAGGTCAATTTTTTACACTCATCAAGCCGCAGTTCGAAGCGGGCAAGGATAGGGTAGGCAAGAAGGGCGTGGTACGGGATCCTCAAGTACATCAGTCCGTACTGGAGGAGATCGTTGATTTTGCCCCAAGCTTTGGCTTGCATGTAAAGGGACTTACGTTTTCGCCTATTACAGGGCCGGAGGGCAATGTGGAGTTTTTAGCACATATCGTATCGAAACATGGAGATATGATCGAAATTTCAAGAGAATATATTAAAAAAGTTGTGGATGAGGCACATTTCACGCTAAAAAAATAAAATGTGCATTGAATGATTATGCATTCCATGCTATACTGAATTACCAAGGATAGGGGATATTCATGCTGTTTAAAAAGGTCCTCCTGACCATGCATCCCTCCAAGCCGCTTGCAAATAGTGTTGTAGAGCGGGTCGTCGGTGTATTTCATGGCGCCGGCATATCGGTATGCGTGGAATCCTGTATGAATAGACACCTGAATATGCAGTTGGTGGGAATCGACCCATCGGAAGGTTTGCCGGATTGCGACGCCGTAATATCCCTGGGCGGGGATGGAACTTTGCTTAGAGCCATGCAATATGCAGTAAAGGCCGATGTACCGCTGCTTGGCATCAACATGGGCAGGGTGGGATTTCTTACCGAGATAGAACCCAAGCAACTGGCCGAGTCTGTTCAAAAACTATGTGACGGCGCATTTTATATTGAGGAGCGTATGCTCCTGTCCGTCAGGGTTAATCAAGATATGCCTATTTTATCATTGAACGATGCCGTTGTGAACCGTGGCTTCCGGCTGATCGCCGTCAATGCTTATATCTCCGATGATCTTATTGGCCGTTATGTGGCCGATGGCGTGATCGTGGCAAGCCCCACGGGTTCCACCGGGTATTCGCTTTCCGCTGGCGGCCCAGTCATTAGTCCGGATGTAAAATGCATGGTGATTTCGCCCATTTGCCCTCACACGCTTCAGCATAGGCCTGTGGTGGTATCCGCCAGGGAAACTGTGCGCCTTGAACTGGATGGTGAGGATGGCCAGGGGATTTATCTTTCCATCGACGGGCAAACCACTGTGAAGCTTGGCGGACGGGACACGGTATATGTAACATGCGCGGAGAAGACGGGTAAGCTGATTCGCTTGAACAAGCCTCATTTTTTTACACTGGTCCGCGAAAAACTCACCGAATGGAGCCGATAATAAGGCCATACCAAGGAGGAAAAATCATGAAGACCGTAAGACAGGTGGCCATTTTAGACATTATCGGGAAAAAGGACATCGAAACGCAGGAAGAACTGGCGGAGGAGCTAAAAAAGCAGGGCATTGTGGTAACACAGGCCACCGTGTCCAGAGACATCAAGGAGCTTCGGCTTCTGAAGGTTCTTTCAGGCAGCGGCGCCTACAAGTATGCCACGGCCGACAAGGCGGAGCACGGTTTATCGGACAGATTCATCCGCATGTTTGCCGAGTCGGTTCTTAGCATGGTCCATTCGGGTAATATGATTGTGATCAAGACACTGTCAGGAAGCGCCAATGTAGCGGCGGAAGCGGTAGACAACCTTCATTGGCCGGAGATACTTGGTACACTGGCGGGGGACAACACCATTTTTCTTGTGATCAGGAATAATGAGGAAGTGGAGCTTGTACTTTCTCGCATGCAGGAAATGATGCGTTAAAAACAGAAATACATGCGCGGGGATTATCCCACGCATTTTTCTTTTTTTCCTGGAGGAAAATGGAATGCTTCTTTCTTTAACGATACGGAACGTTGCGCTGATCGAAGAATTGACCATATCGCTGCACGAGGGTTTTCATGTGCTCACCGGGGAAACGGGAGCCGGAAAATCCATTATTGTAGATGCCGTCAACCTGGTTTTGGGTGGGCGTGCGGATAGGGAACTGATCCGTACCGGCTGTGAAAAGGCATATGTGGAGGCTCTGTTCGATATCCATGACAACTCAAAAATGAAGGAGCTTCTATCCCAGCAGGAGATGGAAGCGGAGGACGATCTGCTTTCTATTTCCCGGGAAATCTCTATTTCCGGCAGGAATATATGCCGTGTGCTGGGCGTTGTGATGCCTCTTGCCGCTTTGCGGGATATTACCGCCTCACTCATCGACGTGCATGGCCAGCATGAGCATCAGTTTCTGATGGACGAGCATAAACACCTTCTTTTCCTGGATAGCTTTGGTGATGATACGCACCGGCTGAGAATGGAAGCGGCTGCCGCGGCGCTGGAGGCCTATCGTACCGGAGAAAAGGAACTGCGCCGTATCCTGAGCGAAAACAGCCAACGGGAGCAGCGGATGGACATGCTGCGCTTTCAACTGCAGGAATTGAAGGCGGCTAAACTTTCGGCAGGGGAAGAAGAAACACTCCGCAGAGATTTGGAAAGACTTCGCCACAGCGTGAAAATCTCATCTGCTCTCCATCGTGCCTATGAGAATGTTTATGCCGGATCAGGCAAGCAATTAAGCGCCCTGGCCTTAATAAAGGATGCTGTTTCTGCTATGGATGGGATCAGAACTCTGGATCCAGAATATGAGAAATTATTAAATAAGCTGAATGACCTCTACTACGAGTTGGAGGACGGAGGACTGCTATTACGCACCCTATCTGAAAGTGCGGCGTTTGATCCGGATAAGAATGAGCAGTTGGAAGCCCGGCTGGACCTTTTGCGCCGACTTGAACGCAAATATGGCCCCACTGTGGAAGATATGATTGCTTATGCCCAGAAAATAGGTCAGGAGTATGCCGCTTTCCAGCACATGGACGAAACGCTGGAACAAATGCAGGCCATTCAAAAGAAGCGCTTGGCGGAATATGCAAAGGAAGCGGATGCACTGACCATTTCCAGAAAGAATCTGGCAGCTTGGTTTGAACAGGAAATGATGGAGCAACTCAAGCAGTTGGGCATGGAAAAGACCCGGTTTTCCGTTCAGTTTCTACCCGCTGACACCCAAAATGTGCCTGAGGATGAAGTTGCCTTTTTGATCTCACCTAACCCGGGGGAGCCGTTGAAGCCTCTTTCAAAGATCGCTTCCGGCGGTGAATTATCCAGGCTGATGCTGGCCATCAAATCCATCGCCGCGCAGCAGGGTCTGATACCCACTATGATCTTTGATGAAATTGACACGGGCATCAGCGGTAAAATCGCTCAGGTGGTTGCGGAAAAGATAGCAATGATCTCGGTATACCGCCAGGTTTTGTGTGTCACACATCTGCCTCAAATTGCGGCCATGGCCGATTATCACTACTTGGTAGAAAAGAGCGTGCAGGGGGATAGGACTTTCACAAATGTTACGGAACTGAACGAATCCACGCGGGAGCGTGAGTTGGCCCGCATGATTGGCGGAACCGGTTCGGAAAACGATTCCGGGCTTATGCACGCTCGGAATATGCTGAAAGCATCGTCTGATTTAAAAGTTGGTTTAGTCCATGAAAAGCAAAGGATTTCAATTTAGTTTGTCTATAAATTAACTTTCAAAACTAGCAGTAAAGTATGATATAATAATATTTGTGATAAATTCAAGTTGAAATTGTAAATTTCACAAAAGCACAAGCCCTTTTTTTATGCTGGCGAAGGGAGGACTTATGTCCGTGACAGGTACTCATTCTCATTTATTCCCGGGCGGTATTCATCCTTTGGAAAAAGTCAACGGGAAAACAGTAACAGGCGCACAACCAATACAGGCGCTGCCCCCGCCTTCCCGGGTCATCCTACCCCTGCAGCAGCACATTGGCGTGCCCTGCAAGTGTGTTGTCAAGCAGGGAGATTACGTGAAAGTCGGCCAAATCATCGGTGAAGCCGCAGGTTTTGTTTCTGCACCAGTGCATGCCACTGTTTCAGGTACAGTGGTGGCGGTGGCTCCATGCATTATGGCCAATGGACTGAACGCCCAAGCTGTTGTTATCGACAATGATTTCCGAGAAAACTGGATACCTCTGACGCCGGCCGCCAACCAGGATCATTTGACTGCCAAGGAGCTTGCGGAAATTGTCCGAAATGCCGGCATCGTGGGCCTTGGCGGCGCTACATTTCCTACCGCCGTCAAGCTATCCCCTCCGCCTGAAAAGAAAGTGGATACGCTGATCGTTAACGGGGCCGAATGCGAGCCATATCTTTCGTCCGACCACCGGCTGATGCTGGAGCATAGCGCCGTCGTGATGGATGGCGTGGTTCTTGTAAAAAAAGCGTTGGGAATCTCCCGCGTTATCATTGGCATTGAAAACAACAAGATGGATGCTGTGGAAGCCATGCGGGAGCAGGCTAAAAAGCAGGAGGATGTCACAGTACGCGCTCTGCCTATGCGCTATCCGCAAGGCGGAGAGAAACAATTGATTTATTCCCTCACCCGTAGAGTCGTACCGCGAGGTGGCCTGCCTGCTGATGTGGGCGTGATTTGCATGAATGTCGGCACGCTGGCAGCTGTTTCCCGGGCTGTACGGGAAGGCCGGCCCATAGTGGACCGCGTTGCAACGGTAGGCGGTCTGGTAGAAAAACCCGGCAATTTCATCGTGCGCATCGGCACTACCGTGGGATCGCTGGTAGAAGCAGCCGGCGGTTTTCAAAAAGGCGTACGCAAGTTTATTTATGGCGGACCCATGATGGGGCATGCCATAAGCCGTATGGACATTCCTGTTACAAAGAGCTGCTCAGGCATACTGGCATTAGGCGAGGAAGCGGTGGAGCCTAAGGAAGGCAACTGTATCCGCTGCGGCCGCTGCTCAAGGGCTTGCCCTATGCTTTTGATGCCTTTCCTGCTCAACCAGTATTCAAGGGCGGATAAGCATGACGAAGCTGAAAAAGCCAGCGTGATGAACTGCATCGAATGCGGATGCTGCTCTTATGTCTGCCCTGCAAAAATAAAATTGGTGCAAAGCTTCCGTATGAGCAAAAAGGTCATCACCGATAAACGTTCACGGGCTGCGAAGAAAGGGGAGCGCGCAAATGCTTAAAAACCTGACCGTTTCCTCTTCCCCGCACCTGAGAGATAATGCCACCACCCGGCGGCTGATGGCAGATGTCTGCATCGCTATGATCCCCGCCGCGATTGCCTCCGTTTGGTTCTTTGGCTTGCGTGCACTGATACTAATTGCCGTATCGGTGGTTAGCGCCGTGGCTGCGGAAGCATATTATCAAAAGAAATCCCATCAGTCGGTTACCATATCCGATATGAGCGCCGTGGTCACGGGCATACTGCTGGCGTTCAACCTGCCGGCCAACGCGCCCTGGTGGATGGCGGCCATCGGCTCCATTCTTGCTATCGTGCTTGTCAAGCAAATTTTCGGCGGCCTTGGCCAGAATTTTATGAACCCAGCTCTGGCTGGCCGTGCGATCCTGTTTATTTCCTGGATGGCCTTGATGTCCAGCTACCCCGATCCCACACCGGGAAAATTCCTGGCTGGGCTTACGCCGGATATAGTTGATACGGTTTCCAAGGCCACGCCGCTGATGATAGCAAAAGGCGCTGCCGCAGGCAGCCAAGCGCTGTCCTTAACTACAGGTACCACGCTTTGGAACCTGTTCATCGGGCAGGTTCCGGGTGTGCTGGGTGAAACAAGCAAGCTTGCGCTGCTAATCGGCTTCGTATATTTGCTTGTGCGGCGCGTGGTGGACTGGCGCATTCCCGTCACGTTCATCGCTACGGCTTCCTTATGCTATTTTATCAAGGAAGGCGCAAGGCTGCCGGAATACATGACGGCTGTAAACAACGTGTCATCCGCTGCCTGGAGCCTGGTTTTCTCCAATACCTTGTTCCAGATTCTTTCGGGAAGTTTGTTCCTGGGTGCCATCTTCATGGCCACCGATTATACCACCTCGCCGATGACAGACGTAGGAAAGATCATCATGGGCGTCGGCTGCGGTGTTCTGCTATTTGTGATCCGCTCTTTCTCCACTTATCCGGAAGGATGTTCTTTCGCGATTCTGTTCATGAATGTGGCTACACCCCTGATTGACAGGCTGACGTTACCAAAATCCTTTGGGGAGGTGAAGCAGCATGGCTGATAACAGCTTTGTCCGCCTGAAGAATACGCTTACCAACGGTATTGTCAAGGAGAATCCCACCTTTCGCCTGGTACTGGGCATGTGTCCTACGCTGGCAGTGACCACAATGGCTGCCAACGGCATCAGCATGGGCCTGGCGACCACGGCAGTGCTGGTCTGTTCCAACCTCATCATCTCCTCCTTGCGCAATATCATACCGGGCAACGTTCGTATTCCCGCCTTCATTGTAGTCATTGCTTCCTTTACCACCATCGTACAGCTTTTGATCAAGGCCTATCTGCCTGCCTTGGACCAGACGCTTGGCATCTATATCCCCTTGATTGTTGTGAACTGCATCATTTTCGCCCGTGCCGAATCCTTTGCCTTTACCAATCCGCCTATGGCATCCATCATGGACGGCCTCGGCATGGGCATAGGATTTACGCTGGCAATCACCATTCTGGCATCGCTTAGGGAAATCATCGGCAAGGGCACCTTCTTCGGTATGCAGATACTGCCAGTATCCGTTCCGCCAATGACCATTGTGGGTCAGGCTCCCGGCGGGTTCATTATGCTGGGGCTTCTGTTGACCATGGTGAATCTTGTGGTCAAAAAGACAGATAAGAGGAAAGATGCCAGGAAGCTCAGCGAAGGGGAGGTTGCGTAATGGAGTACTTGCTCTTACTAATCGGCTCCATACTTGTCAACAACTTCGTCATGTCCCAATTCCTGGGCATCTGTCCTTTCCTGGGCGTGTCCAAGAAGCTGGAAACGGCTTTGGGCATGGGCATGGCTGTGACTTTTGTTATGGCGCTGGCTTCGCTGATCTGCTATTTGATTTATTCATTCCTTCTGATTCCGCTTCATCTGGAGTACCTGTACACCATTGCATTCATCCTGGTTATCGGGGTGCTTGTACAGGTGGTGGAAATGGCGCTGAAAAAGTTCAGCTTTTCGCTGTATCAGGCGCTGGGTGTATACCTTCCGCTGATCACCACCAACTGTGCCGTGCTTGGCGTTACGGTTCTTAATATGACCAAGAGCTATAACCTTTTACAGTCTGTGGTCAATGGTACAGGTTCCGCCTTGGGTTTCACCTTATCTATCGTTTTGTTCTCCGCCATCCGGGAAAGGCTCGCTGTTTCGAAAATGCCAAAGTGGATGGACGGCTTTCCCGGCGCTCTGATTACTGCCGGGCTGATGGCCATTTCCTTCCTTGGCTTCAAAGGCCTGATCAAGTAGAAAGGGGGAAGATATTTTGAGCGGAATATTAACCGCCACCATCACGCTGGGTGGTTTAGGCCTGTTATTTGGCATTATTTTAACCATTACGTCCAAAGTGTTTGCGGTGCCTGGCAACCCGCTGCGGGATGCTGTGCGGGAGGTGCTGCCTGGCGCCAACTGCGGCGGCTGCGGTTATCCTGGCTGCGACGCACTGGCCGAAGCGATTGCCTCCGGAAAAGCACAAGTAGACGCCTGCCCGGTGGGCGGACCGAATTTGGCCCAAAAGGTCGCCCAGATTATGGGTGTCCAGGCACAGGATACCACAAAAGAACGCATGGTGGCGCAGGTCATCTGTCAGGGCGGTCTTGATAGGTGCAAAAGCAAATTCAACTATACTGGCATTGAGGATTGCGTAGCAGCCACGCTGGTATCCGACGGCAACAAGGCCTGCCATTATGCATGCCTGGGCCTTGGCACCTGCGTTCGCGCATGCAAATTTGATGCCATCCTTATCGACGAGCAGCGCCAAATCGCCGTGATCGATCCAAAAAAATGTACAAGCTGCGGCGCATGTGTAGACGTTTGTCCCAAGAATGTGTTGGCAATGCAGCCGGAAAAACTTCCCGTAAGGCTTCTTTGCCGCGCGGCAGAGAAGGGGAAACTGGTTGCCGATAACTGCAAAGCCGGTTGTATCGGCTGCGAGATCTGCTACAAGGAATGCAAATTCGATGCCATCACCATGAAGGATCATCTGCCTCAGATCGACAATGAAAAATGTGTTGGCTGCATGATGTGCGCGGAATCCTGTCCCACATCCGCTATCTGGGGTGACTTTGGAAACCGCATGATCGCAGAAATAGATAAATCCGAGTGTATAGGCTGCACCTTGTGTAAAAAGACATGTAAGTTTGAAGCCATCAGCGGGGAGCGCAAGCAACCCCACGAAATCACTGAAGCATGCACCGGCTGCGGTGAATGTGTAGCGAAGTGTCCGAAAAAATGCATTACACTGCATGTACGTGAGCATGTGCGGGATGAGTTTGCAAAAGTGGGTACTACGCCGTATGCGGCGGCTGCACCTACTGAAACAAAAATAAACTGATCGCTTCATACATTTTTTACAAATGCCAAAACCCCAATGACGGCAAGAAATTTCCGACATTGGGGTTTTACGATTTACTGGTTTTCATTACCTTTTTGGGTGGAAGCCTGTACGAAGCATAGGTGAATATGCTATAATAATCGGAACGCCGGACAACAATGGGAGGGAGCAGTTTGGATTTGCAGCCTTCTTACGCGCCGATTCTTCTGGCCTCCGGTTCGCCCCGGCGCAAAGAGCTGCTAAGCTTGATGGGCGTGCCGTTTGAGATTGTATCTCTGAACACAGATGAAGAATGTGACGGCACTCCAGCGCAGCGCGTATGCGAACTTGCGCAGCGCAAGGCGGAGGCGGTAAGGATCCTGTATGGGAGCCGAATCATTTTGGCTGCTGATACGCTTGTGGCCCGCGGCGGCCAGGTATTGGGAAAACCCTCCTCATTTTCCGATGCGGTGCAGATGCTGCTGACACTCAGCGGCGGCTGGCATGAGGTTTATACAGGCGTTTGCCTGTTGGATGGGCTAAACGGAAAAAAGGAAATTTCCTATGATAAGACACGGGTCCGGTTTTCAAAACTGGACGAGCCTCTTGCCGCGTTATACGCAAGTACAGGCGAGCCTTTCGATAAAGCTGGCGCCTATGCCATACAGGGGCGTGGCGGCATGTTTGTGGAAGAAATTCGGGGGAGTGCTTCCAACGTGATCGGTCTGCCTATGGCGCTGGTAAGAAGAATGCTTTCGAATTTCGGCGTGAGCGTACTAAATAGATTGGATGTGTAAACATGGCCATTGTAGCGCCTGACATTGGCATAGATTTGGGGACAGCAAACACTTCAGTGTACGTTCGCGGAAAAGGCATTGTGGTAAATGAGCCAACCATTGTCGTAGTGGAAAGCGACAATAAGCGTGTGGTAAAAGCCATTGGGGAAGAAGCCCGGATCATGAAGGGGCGCGCCACAGGAGGGATCATGGATATCCATCCCCTGCGGGAAGGCGTGATTTCCGACTTTGACATGACAAAGCTCATGATCCAGTATTTCATTCGGGAGGCTATCGGCGTATCACATCTGGTGAAGCCCAGGGTGCTGATTACGGTTCCCTGCAGCATTTCGCCTATTGAGCGCCACGCTGTGACAGAGGCCACGAAAGTGGCAGGTGCACGTCAGGTGCATATTATTGAAAAGCCGTTTGCCGCCGCCATTGGTTCCGGCTTGCCCGTATATGAGCCGGTGGGAAGCATGGTGGTTGATATAGGCGGGGGAACGACAGATGCCGCCGTTATTTCCCTGGGTGGCGTCGTGATTTCTCATTCTATCCGCGTTGGCGGCGTAAAAATGGATGAGGCCATCATTAATTTCATCAAACGGGAATTCAATATGCTCATTGGTGATAGAACAGCCGAGGAAGTGAAGATGGACCTGGGCTCCGCACTTCCGATAGAGGAAACAAGGCGGGCGCTGGTTCGGGGCCGTGACCTGATCACCAGCCTTCCGCAAACGACGGAAATCACCTCCGCCCAGGTCTATGAGGCGCTGAATGAGCCGTGTCTGGCCATTATGTCCGCCATCAAGTGGGTGCTGGAGCGGACACCGCCGGAATTGGCGGGGGATGTCATGAGAAGCGGTATCCATTTGACCGGCGGCGGAGCGTTGCTATTCGGCATGGACCAGTATATCGCCTCGGAGCTTGGTATTCCCGTACTTCTAGCCAAGGAACCCATGGATTGCGCGGCCATGGGCATCGGCTATCTGGCCGAGAACATTGAGGTCCTTCACAGGATCGGCAAGAGCGGCTTCTTGCGCCATTGATAAGGAGAGTAAGTCTTAGCCATGAGAATCAGAAAGCAAAGGGCTCAAGATAATCCCATACAAGTCGAGCCGGAAAAAAAGGAACGCCCCAGGCTTCGCAAGGTGGTGGCCTGGCTTGTTTGCGCTTTTTTGCTTTTGGTGATTGGTATCATGATTTTTGCAAGCATATTCCCTACAAACGGCCTGCTTCAGGTACCTGGCACGGTAGTAGCCGATACGGTGGCGCCTGTTCAGAACATATTTGCATCCGTCACCAATGCCGTAGTTGGCTATCTTCGTAACTTGAAACTGCGAAGTAACCTGGAGTACGAATACAACCGCTTAAAGGATGAAAACGCACAGCTGTATTATCAGGCCATGAGGGTGGATGAACTGGAGGCAATGCTGGCTGCCTCTAAAAACCTGGATCCGGAAATATCGGCCAATGCGGCCATGAACCCAATTTCGTGCACGGTGATTGGCCGTGACCCCGGCAACTATTTTTCCGTATTCGACATCAACAAGGGCTTCAATGACGGCATTGAGGAAATGATGGCTGTCACCACGGATGGAGCATTGGTCGGGTTTACATATGACGTGACGGCAAACAGGGCCAAGGTTCGTTCTATTATTGACAGCCAGGCCAGCATTCCCGGGCTGATCCAAACCTCCCGGGATCAGGGCATGGTGAGAGGCACGCTGGGCGAGGATGGTCAGCCCATGTGCCGAATGTACTATCTGCCGGACAATCTGCCCAGGCCTGGAGACACCGTGGTCACCTCCGGCGTGGGCTCAACTGACAAGGATGACTCCGGCATAAGTACTGCTTTTCCAAAGGGGATTCCAATTGGCACTGTGAGGGAAAGCACAAGGGGCATGGATGCCAACAAACAGTACATCGTGGTCGAACCGAAGGTGGATTTCCAGCACATTGAGTATGTGATCGTACTGCGGTATAAACCGGAGGGCGAGGCAATTGAAAAGCGCGCGGACACCAGCGCCGTCAGAGACATTGTTCCTTTGGATACTGCCCGGCCTTTGCCAAAACTGGAGATAGGCGGGAACGTCATACAGATGGGTACACCTACGCCCACGCTGGATCCCAATGCCACGCCTGCGCCATCTCCTACACCGTCACCGACGCCTACGCCGGCACCTATACAGACTCCTTCGCCTGAAAACAACGGTCTGGAGTATCATGTGCCAGAAGGTTCTGTAGTTGTAACAACAGCGCCGCCGCCCACCAATGCGCCTACGCCCTCGCCTACACCCACCTTCTCCCTGGATGACTTGACTGTGGAGGGGGACTAAAGCGTGCGCAGAGTTATAAAGGCCTTGCTGCTGATCATGGTTGGGTACTTGTGCCAGGTTTGCATCATGCCCTATCTGGCTATAGGTGGCATCACACCCAATCTGCTGTTTTCTTTGATCGCCATCGTGACCGTGGCGTATGGCCGGTTTTATTCCTTTGGTGTTGCGTGTACAGCAGGCATCATCATGGAAGCGATGATGGGCGGTCTGCCGAGCCTGTATCTGGTTACATATCCTGCCATCGGACAACTGGGAAGCTTGATTTTTGCGGATAAGTCGGAAAGAAAGCTGGAGCAGGAGCGAAGCCAGGGAAAGCCGGGTGTGAACAGCGATTCAAAGCTTCGCACGCTGCTTTGTGTTCTTTTTGATATTGCGTGGTTCGAAACGGTCCATCTTTTATTCATTTACCTGAACGGTGTGGATCTTAACTTAAACAACTTCGGGCGTGCTATTGGTTCCATCGTCTATACAACTGCTGTAACTGCCTTGATCATGCTGCCTGCCCGCTGGCTACTTGGCTTGTATGCTAAGAGAACCGGCATCCAGGCGGCTGTCTGAAGGGAGGGCACCCAATGACCAATCATTCAGAAAGAGAGCGGACTTTCATCCAGGCAAACGGTCGGTATATCGTTTTTATATTCGTTATACTGCTTATATTTGGTTACCTGGTTTTTGGCTTGGTGGACCTGCAGCTTTACGGAGCTGATGCCTATGTTTTGCAGGCGAATAAAAAGCGCACTACGAAAGTAATCCTGCGCGGCAGCCGCGGCATGATTACAGACGCCAATTCTGTAATAATGGCGCAGGATGAGCCAACTTATAACGTCACCTTCTACCGGGATGGATCGCAGAATTCACAGGATGAGTACAAAGCCTTTACAGAGTCCATCGCCCAGACAATCGGTATCATTGAAAAGAACGGTGGAAAGCTTTCTGTAACATCCGTATTTGAATATGATCCGGAAACAAAGGAATGGCGTTTCAATTTCGGCAGCGGCGTATCTGATGCGGTGCTGGAGAAACGGGAGAAGCAGTGGCGCAGCAACCATTACCTTTCCATGGCTTACTATCCCACTGCGGACAGCTGCATCAACGGCATCAACGGTTTGAAGGGCTTGAGGACCAGATATCAGATTCCAAAAGATATGGATGATGCGACGATGCTGAAGATCATTGCCGTCTATTCCGAAATGCAGATGAATCTGTTTAATTCCCAGCCCATTGTAATCGCCAAGGACATTTCTTATGAGACGGTAATGGAGGTGGAAACACGTTCCATCCTGCTGCCGGGCATGGAAATAGCGATGGGCACGAAAAGGATCTATCCAAGATCGACAATGGCATCACAGATCATTGGTTATACCGGCCCTATTTATTCGACTACCAAATTCAACGAGGAGCTGCAGCCTAAAGGGTATTCCTTTAATGATACCATTGGGGAAGACGGGATCGAGGCCTCCATGGAAGACTGGCTGACCCAGAATTCTTCTGTCCGCCAGGGTTACAAGGAGCTGGAACGTGACCGGCTGGGCAAGGTTACGCGGGTGATTTCCTCTGCAGAACCCAAAGACGGCAATAATGTGAAGCTTACAATCAATGCAAGCTATCAACAGCAGGCCGAGCGCGCTATTGCCGACAACGTTAATAAAACGCGCGACAAACAGGAACAAAAAATGGTGGACAACAGGTGGAAGGAAGATAACAAAGAAGACATTGCCAATAGAAATTGGGAAAAGTACCCTTTGCTGCTGGCAGAGCATGGCGTACTGATGGTGGTCGATATGCAGGGCAGAGTATTGGCCATGGCCAATTATCCAACGTATGACCTGAACGCCCTGGTGACAGGGGGCGATGTGGCAAAGCAAATTCAAACAGACTCCCGGGGTCTCTTCCTGAATTACGCCATTCAGGCGCGCGGCGCTCCAGGCTCCATATTCAAAATGGTTACCGGCTTGGCTGCCTTGATGGAAGGGGACAAACTAACGCCTGCATTCGATGCAAATACAGTTATCAATGACGAAGGCCCTTTTACACTATATGAAAATGACAAGTCCAAGGCGCCTAAATGCTGGATCACTCCCAACGAACGGTATCTGCATCAGCAGAATCAGACGATTGTAGCGGGTATCAAAAACTCCTGCAACTACTTTTTCTATACATTGGGCAGCCGCCTGTTTGAAACCCACGACGATCTTCTGTACAAATATGCCTCCTATCTGGGGCTGACGTCCAAGACGGGCATTGACCTGCCTGGCGAAGTCCGCAGCGTGGTAGGCACGCAAACCACGCTATACGATCCGAGCCGGGCGATGGGGGAAGCGTACCAGGATACATCGATCCCCATCATCGTGTTCAATTCCTTGAAAAAGCACCTGCGCAATTTTGGCGCCAGCCGCAAGATCATCTATGATGAGGAGAGGCTGAACCGTTGTGTCAAGCGTTTGATGGATATGGCTGTGAATACCACACAGGGTCCGGAAGGTGAAACATGGATCGCGAACATGCGTGTGATCCTTATGGAAGAGCTGAACATGACCCAGGAAATGGTTTATTTGCAGGCCGTTATAGGTGATGCCTACATCTACCTCAATGATATCAAGTGGGGCGGAAGCTACGCCATTCAAACCGCCATCGGGCAAGGTATCACCGTTTTGACGCCTGCTGCTGTCGCCCGTTATGTGGCGGCCATCGCCAACGGCGGGGATGTATACAATTTGATGCTGGTGGATTCCGTTATTTCTCCTGAAGGGGAAGTCATCAGCCAGCGCACGCCGACGCTCTTCAATACCCTGGAAGGTGCGGATCAATACATTCCCTACCTCAAGAAAGGTATGGAAGAGGTTATTGACGAAACCGGTACGGCAGCCAGCTACTTCAAGAATTTCAAATATCAGAAAGATATGGCGGCTAAAACCGGAACGGCAGAAAACTCTTATATCGACCTGGAAAACAACTCCTGGTTCGTTGCCTTTGCGCCGATTGACAAGCCGGAGATTGCCGTGGTTGCCTTCATTCCAAACGGTTATTCGGGCGCCGCAGCGGCACCGTCAGTCAGAGACTTTATTGGATGGTACATGGATCAAAAGTCATTAAGTACCGAGGAATCCACGCTGCCTGGCGGCAATCAGCTCTCCCCATGATCTGGAAAGGACAGACCCGATGAGCCAAGCATGGATGATCGCCTCCGGAAAAGGCGGAGTGGGGAAGTCTACATTGGCTGCCGCCTTGGCCGTTGGTCTGGCCATGCGGGGGCAGCACGTGGCCGTGGTGGATGCGGACATAGGTCTTCGCAGCCTGGATGTGATGCTGGGGCTTGAAAGCCATATCGTATATGACCTGGTGGATGTAATACATGGCGCGTGCAAGCTAAAGCATGCGCTGGTCAGCCATTGGCGTTATCCGACGCTTTCGCTTCTGCCGGCTGCGCAGATGTGCGATTCTACCCAGGTTACGGATTTGGATATGCAGCGGATCATCCTTCGCCTGAAGAAGAACTTTGCCTATGTGCTGGTCGATTGCCCGGCGGGGATCGGCAGAGGTTTTCAAAACGTGCTTGGTGCAGCGGATGATACCATCCTGGTCACTACGCCGGATGATGTAGCCATGCGTGATGTGGAACGCGTATGCGGCCTGATCATGGATTATGGCCTTCCCAGGCCCATGCTGATCGTCAACCAAGCCAACGGTGATATGATCCGGTCCGGCGATATGTATACTCCGCAAACAATTGCCCAAACGCTGGATCTTGAACTGCTGGGCGTTGTGCCCAAATCAGAGCAAGTTTATAGTCATTTGCTTAAGCACATGACGGCAATCGAAGGCAAAGGGGAAGTGCAGCCAGCGCTTGACAGAATCGTACGTCGGCTCATAGGCGAGCAAATTCCTATTCCTGTGATCGAAAAAGACTCCCGCACGGCTTTTATGCGCCTCTTCCGCCGGGAGAAAAAAGGAAGTGAATGGCTATGATGATCAGTGAAAACAGGCGCTCCAAGGCGCATCTGGACATCATACTGATCATACTTACATATATACTGGCCATTTTTGGTGTACTGGCAGTTACAATTGCCACATATCCGGTGGATCCTGGGCCTGAAAAAACGCTTCTCAATTATATTGTAAGCTCAACATATGGCTCACGGCAGGCAATATTCCTGATGATTTCACCCATCATCCTGGGTGTTATCGTTTCCTTCCGGTATGAGAGTTATCGTTTGCTTGCCCGTTTTCTCTATTATGTCAGTGTGTTCCTTTTGTTTTTGGTGCTGGTAACTTCGCAGGTCAGCGGCGTAAAGGCTTGGATGAACATAATCTGGAATTTTACGATTCAGCCTTCGGAGTTTGCAAAGCTGGGCATGATTCTGATCATGGCCAGAGTACTTTCCAGAGAAGCTTCGCCCATGTCTACCTGGAAAGATTTTTTGCGCGTTATGTCTATCATTGGTCTTCCGGCAGTATTCATACTGCTTCAGGGAGAATGGGGTTCCCTGTTTGTGATGATTTTCATATTCGCCATCATGCTTTACTTTGGTGGCGTCAAAATGAAGGTTCTGTTCGGGCTTGCGGCTGCGGGCGTCTTGCTGGTGCTTGCCATATACGGCGTTGCCATGGCCAGCGGAAGCGACAATTACCGGGTGCAGCGCATCCTTTCTTTCTTCAATCCGGAAATGTATTCCGCCAATGAAGCCTATCAAATGACTCAATCTAAAATCGCTATTGGATCCGGCGGGCTTTCCGGCATCGGC
This sequence comes from Bacillota bacterium, assembly GCA_023416585.1. Taxonomy (GTDB): domain Bacteria; phylum Bacillota; class Clostridia; order Christensenellales; family Aristaeellaceae; genus JAEWAH01. Next base: position 31,941 of record JAEZHM010000053.1, on the reverse strand, counting down.
ATGTTTGTGAACGGTTCCATGAGCCAGTTGGACTACGTACCTGCGGACTGGACGGACTTTATTTTTTCCACCATCGGGGAAGCATTTGGCCTTATTGGCTGCGGTATCATTATGCTCTTGTACTTGCTGATCATATTGCGTATGCTCTTCCTGGCCCGCTTTACACAGGATAAGTTCGGGCAGTTGATCATCATCGGTGTGATGAGCATGTTCTTTTTCCATGTTTTCCAAAATATAGCCATGACGCTTGGATTGATGCCGATCGCAGGGATACCCTTGCCGTTTTTAAGCTACGGTGGTTCTAACATGGTTACCAGCATGGGCGGAGTAGGCCTTGTGCTCAACGTTGTCAGAAACCGCAGCCTGTCTGCGTATATCAACGCACCGCAGCTTCGGGCAAACAGGTATCATTGATATAACTAAAGAACAATATCTATAAACCCAAAATAACCGGATATGCAAATACCCTGCCGCCTAGATAATTTTGGCAGCAGGGTAATTTGGATGATTGCATATTCCATTCACAACCGGCGAAACAGGGAAACCACCTTGCCCAAAATGGTTACATTCGGCACAATGATGGGCTTCATGGTTGGATTTTCCGGCTGAAGCCTGAAGACTCCGTTTTCCTTGTAAAACCGTTTAACGGTAGCCTCATCTTCCATCATGGCTACTACGATGTCGCCGTTATGCGCGTCCGGCTGCTGACGGACAACCACGAAATCCCCATCCATAATGCCGGCGTCGATCATGCTTTCGCCCTTTACGTGCAATACGAAAAACTTTCCTTCGCCTACCATGCTTTCCGGCAGGGCGATGTTCTCTTCAATGTTCTCTTCAGCCAGGATAGGGATCCCCGCCGTTACCCGGCCCACAAGCGGCACGGATATAGCCCGGGGATTAAGGTCAGCACCCAGAACTTCCATAGCTCGCGGCTTCATGGAATCTCTGTGCAATAGGCCCTTTTTCTCCAGCCTGGTCAGATGACCATGGACGGTTGAAGTAGATTTCAATCCCACCGCGTCGCCGATTTCACGGACGGATGGGGGATAGCCTTTTAATTGTACTTCGGCTTTTATGAATTCCAGAATCTTTTGCTGGTTGTCGCCCCGTGGTTTCTTCATGGCACCACCGCCTTACAAGCTTTAAATTGATTTTAGTATAGCATAGGGGATGAACGATTGCAATAATAATCAAACATTTGTTCTTATATTTGCATAGGAATGTAAGCATAGATCATGATTAATTGTCCTCTTTGCCCGGCATGTCTTCATCCTTCTTTTTATCAGGCAATCGCACGTATTTTGCCGCCTCCCTGCGCCTTGCCTCCGTCATAGCCGCGTAGTGTTTACGCGTGGTATTGACATCCGCGTGGCCCAGAACATCCGCTACCAGGTAGATATCGCCTGTTTCATGGTATAGGTTGGTGCCAAATGTGCTGCGCAGTTTGTGGGGACTGATTCTTTTTTTTAGCGGCGCGGCCAGCAGCGCGTATTTCTTGACCAGATTCTGAACAGCCCGTTGAGTGATGCGTCGCTTTTGCAGCGAAAGAAAAAGCGCTTCCTCATGGTTAGGAAGGGGAGTGATGCGTTTTCTTTCCTCTATATAAGAAAGCAGTGCATCCGCCACCTCTTGAGGGAAATACAGCATTACCTGATTCCCGCCCTTGCGCGTTACCAGAAAGGCGTTTTGCGAAAAGTCGATATCATCCAGGTTGATACCAACACATTCGCTGACGCGGATGCCAGTGCCAAGAAACAGGCACAGCATGGCATAATCGCGAAGCCTGGTAAGCGCCTGATATTTTTGCTGGCGGGAAGAAAGCTTGTCACCGCTCTGTACGATGGATAGCATCTGCTCGACCTCTTTTTGCTCCAGGCGTAGGATTGGTTTCGCGTGAAGCTTGGGTAGGGGAACCAACGTTGTCACATTGGAAGAGATTCGACTTCCGGAAAAGAGATATTCAAAGAAGGAACGGAGTGTGGAAAGCTTGCGCATAATGCCCAGTTCATGATTGTAAATCGGCTTTGATATGAGATTTTCATCATTTTCATCTTCCATATTCCTATAATACATTGTTAAATATTCTACAAATTGTTCCAGGTCACGCCGTGTGATGATATCAACATCCTTGTCGGAGAAGTTCCGCAGATCTGTATGGCTGAACTCAGGCAATTCCGATGTTAGAAAAGTAAAGAAAATCCGCAGATCATATGCGTACGCCAGTCTGGTCAAGGTACTTGTGGTAGTGCTGATGGCTCGTAAGAAATCGCCGCAAGCTTTGGGCAATTCTTTTGTGACCTGCCGTATCAATTCCATCCGTTTTTCGTTGGTATGCTTTTGATATTCCGATTGCATGGTGAAACTCCTTATCATTAGGCACGTTTTCTCTTGTATGGAAGGGGTAATCCTTGAATGAAAACCTGAAAATCGCTCACAATGGCGATCGCGTATACTACAGTATTATTGAATTTAGCAGATGAATCTTGTTATCAAAAATTTTATCTGTTATAGCAAATAAAGTTCAATCGGGAAATTGAGAAAAGCCCTCGGTACAGCGCCTTTTGCACATGCGCCATCCTCAGGTTACAATATACCAAACCCTGCTATTATTGTCAATACTATTCGTAAAAGTATCCTTTCGCGAATAGTTTCTTTATACTGGGATGGGTTGAAAACCCTTCCCCTATGGTGCTATTTTGTTTCTTTCTTCTGCTCGGCAACAGCAGGTGCAGGCGCTTCCTCCTGCTTTCCATTGATGCGCATGTATTCCTGGATCTGACCCCGGGCCAGTTCATCGCAGCGGTTGTTCTCCGGATGGTCGGAATGGCCCTTGACCTTATGAAAAGTCACCTGATGCTTTTTCAGCTGATGCAGCAAAAGCCGCCAAAGGTCCTGGTTTTCCACCGGCTGTCCGCCGGCTGTCTTCCAGCCGTTAGCCTGCCAGCGGTCGATCCACTTTTCCTCAAACGCGTTGACAAGATACGCTGAGTCTGAATATAACTGCACGCGGCATGACATCTTCAATTCACCCATGCCGCTGATTGCCGCAAACAGTTCCATGCGGTTGTTGGTGGTTCCGGGCATAAAGCCGGAAACTTCCTTACGGTGCTCCCCAAAGCAAAGGATAGCGGCCCAACCTCCGGGCCCGGGATTTCCTGAACAGGCGCCGTCCGTATAGATCTGAACCAGCCTCTGCGGCGCTACTGTGTTTTGCATGCGTAAATAACTCCTCTTATATCATTTGGAAGCCATCTTTTTCAGCTTTTCGGCGCAGGCGTCCATGGCGGATATTACAATGCCACGGAATCCGTTCTTCTCCAACTCATAAATGGCTTCGATTGTGCTGCCTGCCGGCGAGCATACCGCGTCCTTCAAAGCACCGGGATGGGTGCCTGTTTCAAGCACCATTTTGCCGGCCCCGATCATGGTCTGGGCTGCCATTTCATATGCCACATCCCTGGGAAGCCCCAGGCGTACGGCCCCGTCTGCAAGCGCTTCGATAAATGTATACACATAGGCCACGCCACTTCCGCTGACCGCCACCACGGCGTTAAGCAGTCTTTCCGGCAGCGTGCGCACGGTTCCAAGGGCGCTGAACAATTCCCTTGCCCAAGCGAGCATTTCAAAAGTAAAAGTGGTTTCCTCGCAAAATACGGTGGCGCCTTCCCCTACCAATACAGGTGTGTTGACCGATACACGAAGTATGTGCGGCGTTTCAGGTGCAAATGCATCCGTAAGCGATGCTACGGACCAACCGGCCGCAATGGAAATCACCTGCTTGTCCCCAATATGTGGCTTGATTTCATCGATGACCTTAAGCAAAAAGTAAGGCTTTACGGCCAGAACAACCACATCGCAGCATTTCACAAGGTCGATATTGCTTTCTGCCGCACGAACGTCCAAGGCTTCCGCCAGCTTTGCCAGGGCTATGGGGTCGCGCCTTGAGATCATTACATCCTGGCCCTTGATACATCCTTTTTGCAAAAGGCCTTTCAGGATTGCGCCAGCCATATTTCCGGCGCCAATGAATCCAATCTTCATCAGCCTTCCCCCTTTTTTCGATCCTGATTATACCATAGCGCAATGACAATATCCAACCCTTTTTTCCCATAGGAAGTCTAAATTCGATATTGACAGCATGTCATATACAAGGTATAATAAAGTTCGTTCGGCACTTAGGGGCATGGTGTAATGGTAACACGTGGGTCTCCAAAACCTTTGTTGAGGGTTCGAGTCCTTCTGCCCCTGCCAAAAGACGCATAGCTTGCGTCTTTTTTATTTGTGTGTTTTGATAATGTTTGATAGCGTTTCATTCGGCGTATCCAAAAGGGCATTGACCAGTACACTGTCATCCAATTCCCCCATGCTTTTGAGCCCATCCTCATCCAAGACGATCACACGGTGATATTTTCCGGGCGACATTCTGCGAAACAATTCCCTTATACTGGTAGCGCCAGATGATCCCAGCCATTCCACCTGCAGTGTTTTTTCACGCTCCAGCTTCATCTTTTTGGAAATAACGCCATGGATGCACTGTATAGCAGCCATGGTTCTGCTCAAATGCGCGGCATACATCAGATAGCAGCCTACGATCACAAGCGACAGGTTTGCAACGCCGTGAATGGCGCCCCATATGGCCAGGCCGTTCATCAAAAGCCCAGCGCAGATTCCCGCAGTGGACAGTATACGCATGGCCTTTTGCCAGCCGATAAAAGGCGTCAACAGTGCCTGCAGCATGCGTCCGCCGTCCAGCGGCAACACGGGTAGGAGGTTGAAACAAAGGAGCAGCAAATTCCAGCGAAGGAAACCTTCTATCTGCGCAAGGCTTACCCAGTTAAGCTGCAAAAGTCCTGCGCAGACAAGACAGCCAATCCAGCTCATAAGGGGACCCGCAGCCGCTACCACAAACTGTTGGACCGGTGTGGCCTCGGAAATGTCCTCCATGTGGGCTACGCCGCCAAATGGCGTAAATTCAATCTCTGGCACCGGCAAATGAAACGCCTTGGCAGCAAATACATGCGACAGCTCGTGAATGATCAGCGCCAGCAGCGCAGACAACAACGCGCCGCCCTGCCCTACGCCAATTAGTACAATGGCGCTAATGAGGGCCAGCGGATGGACCCTGATACGCGTATGGTTGACTTCCAGCGCTTTCACGGCACGGTCACCACTTCCTTCATCATAGGAACAGGATCTATGGACCGGCCATTGCGGCGTACTTCAAAGAACACGGGCTGCTTGGGCGCCGTATCCCCTATAACATCGCCCTCGTAAACCTGGTCGCCCTCCTGCACAAAACATTCCTGCAGGTTTCCGTACAGCGTTTCAAGGCCATTCTCATGGCGGATTCGGACGACACGCTCTTCCCCATCCCCATGCGCAATATTCATGACTTCCCCATCGGCGGCAACCCGGACGTCGTTGGATACGCCCAGCAGTGCGATATACGGTTCTTCCTCGTCGTAAACGTGTACGATATCCCCATGGATTGGCGCCGATACCTGTACTGTTTCATTATTGTTCCAGAATACCAGCGCGGATTCCGGCAGAAGATTGCTGACAAATGTCAGTTTTCCCAGCGACTCATCCAGGTTCATGGTTACGCTGTCCTGGATGGCGGTGAATACATCCTTGGCCTCGGGCAGTGCAGCGTTGCGCACCGCAACCGCGCACAGCAAAAGTGCCGCAGCCACGGCAACATTGCGCGTCAGACGCTCGGCAAAGTCTTTTTTGCGGGGCTTCACCCATTTTATGTCGTTTTCCTTCTCTGGTTTCTTCAGTGGAACGATGCCCGGATCTTCCAGAGGTTTTCTATGAACCACATGCATGGGCTTAACTTGTGCTTTGGGCAAAGGCCGATATGACATGACATCCACTCCCTTCTGCCAATTATATGACGGGAGTGGATGCAAACATGAAAATAAAGTTAATTCAGGCACCCTGTTCGCTGCATGTGTTTTAGAGTATTCAAAAGCGCAATTTTACCGTGGCTATAGGTCAAGCCGCCCTGAAGATAAGCAATGAACGGTTCCCGCATGGGCGCGTCGGCACTTAACTCAATGGAGGCGCCTGACACAAATGTACCCGCGGCCATGATAACCTGGTTTTGATAGCCCGGCATATCCCAGGGCTCCGGAACCGCCATACTGTCTACCGGGGAAGCGGCCTGTATCCCTTGGCAAAAAGCGACCAAACGCGCAGGTGTTTGCATTTCAATGGCTTGAATAATATCGGAGCGCATATCAAAAGCGGAAGGCGTCGTTTTCATTCCCAGCAGCTCAAAGACCCGCGCGGCCAGGATGGCTGTTTTCAGCGCCTGGTTAACCGTATGGGGAGCCAGGAACAGCCCCTGGTAAAACGGCTGATAGCTGCCTGCATAGGAACCTACCTCCAGGCCGATGCCAGGCGCCGTCAATCGGGACGCAATGCGCTGGATACATTCTTCTTTTCCTGCAATGTACCCTCCCGTGGGCGCCAATCCTCCGCCTGGATTTTTGATCAGACTTCCCACACAGATATCGGCGCCATATTGGCTTGGTTCCGTTTTTTGCACAAATTCGCCATAGCAATTGTCAACCATCAGACGGATATTGGGATAATCACGATGCAAAAGTTCTGCCAGAGGTTTTATGTCTTCCGGATTCAATGAATTTCTCCAGGCATAGCCGCGGCTGCGTTGAACCATGACCACGCGCGTATTTGAGCGGATAGCCTTGTGAATGGCATCAAGATCTAATTTTCCATCCTCATTCAGTTCTACATGGCTGTAGGATACGTTCATTTCCGCCAGGGAGCCTGGTGTATGATCCGTTAAGCCGATCACTTCATCCAGTGTGTCATATGGCTTGCCGGAAGCGGATAAAAGATGATCGCCAGGCAAAAGCAGCCCGAACAAGGATAGCGACAGTGCGTGGGTACCCGAGGCGATATGGGGCCGCACGATGGCCGCCTCCGTTTGAAAAATATCTGCAAAAATGGCCTCCAGCGTATCCCGGCCGATATCGCCATACCCGTACCCGGTGGTGGGCGCAAAATGGCGCGCAGCCACCTGATGCTTTTGCATGGCGGAAAGCACCCGCCGGGTGTTGTATACCTCCGTCTCTTCCAAGGAAGCGAATACACCTGCACAGTCAATTTGCGCTTTATCTACCAGCTTTTCGATATCTATCATGTAAATAACCCTCACATTGTTTGTTTGGTCAAACTTTCAATGCTGCCTGTACATTTTCCATGGCCGCATCCTTCAAGTCTTTTGCCTGGGCATCCAGCCACAACATACCTTCAGTTCTTTTAAACCATGTCATCTGCCGCTTGGCGTAATGGCGCGTGCCAAGCTTGATGGCTTCCACAGCCTGTTGAAGCGGCTGTCCGTCCTTCACCACGGGGATCAGCTCTTTGTAGCCTAGCCCCTGCATGGATTGTGCCTCAGGCGGAACGCCCATACGAAGCAGATTTTCCACTTCTTGAATCAGCCCCAAATGCAACATGGTGTCTACACGATCTTCGATTCTTTTATAAAGCGTCTCCCGTTCCAGGAATAGGCCAAGAACGCAAAGGTGGTAGGGACATTCGAGCTGTGTTTCTGGCTGCTGACAGGATATGGGCTTTCCTGTAAGTTCATAAACCTCCAAGGCCCTTATAATACGGCGGATATCGTTCCTGTGAAGCCGGTTTGCAGATGTTGGATCAACCGAAAAAAGCATTTCATGGAGAATTTCGCCACCGTTTTCTTGTTGTGCGACAGCCGATAGCCGTTCCCTGATAGCAGGATCGCCCTGTGTTCCCCCCAGTTCCATGGAAGTGGTCAGCGCTTTCAAGTAAAGCCCGGTACCGCCTGTCAGAATGGGGATTTTTCCTCTCTGATGCACATCGCTTATACAGGATTTTGCCTGCCTTGCATATTCGGCCACGGAATAGGTGTCCTTAGGGTCGGCCACATCCAGCATGTGATGCAAAATGCCTTCCCGCTCGATCATTGCAGGCTTTGCGGTGCCGATGTCCATGTACCTATAGATCTGCATGGAATCCATGGCGACCACTTCACCCTTCAGCCTACGGGAAAGGGCGATGGAAAGGCTTGTCTTGCCGCTGGCCGTAGGGCCTGCAATCACAATCAAGGGGGGCTTTAACACAATAGGAACATCCTTCCGGCTACTGAATACGTTTGAAACGTTTGTCCAAATCCTGATGGGTGATGGAGATTACCAGTGGACGTCCGTGGGGACATGTGGGCGTTACACCAGTTTCTGTGGCTCTTCGCACTATATCCTCGATTTCTATCATCGGCAGGCGTTCGCCGCCCTTTACGGCACGCTTGCAGGCCATTTGAAGAATCGCTGTACGCCGTTTCTCAAGCGTTGTAAGGCCGCGCATTGTTTCCAGCTCATCCAGCAGTTCCAAGAGGAAGCTTTTAGCCTGAGGCTGTCCCAGTATAATGGGAACAGACCTTATTTGCACGGCATGATCGCCAAAGGAGGATATCTCAAAGCCGGTTTGGTATAGTGCCTCCTGATTTTCCTGGAGAGTATCCAATTCCCGATGGGTCAGCGTTACTACCTGGGGCACAAGCAAGGCCTGCGATGCTGTCTTTTGATCATATGCACTTATCATTCGGTCAAACAGGAGCCTTTCATGGGCAGCATGCTGGTCGATTAAGAGCAATTGGTCCTTATATTCGATCAATACGTAGGTTTGAAATACTACGCCTAACATTTTTATGTCCGGCTTTAGTTCCCTTTCAGACAAAGCAGGGATAGCTTCCATTTTCTCCAGGGGTTTTGCACCGGCTTCAAAAGGCTCCTTTGTATTTGTCGGAATGACATCCCGTTCCCGGGAAAAAGACGGAATCTTGGATGCGGGTATGTATGTTTCCCTTAGAACTGATCCTTGTTCGCGAGTTGGCATCGGTATAACGATAGGGTTAGGGTTGTGGGAAGGAATGGCAGGAATAGACTTTAGTTCTAGTTTCTCAACGGGTATGGTGAACTTTGGTCTATTATCTGTCGCGTCATCGTTGCCATTTGATGGCGTGGTCGGAATTGTACCAGAGTCTGTTTTATTGGTGACGGCATTCATTACAGCCACGTTGTTTGGGTGCAAATGCAATGGCGATTCTGATGGATTCAATTCCATTTCAGGGATATTGACAAGAGGATCATCTTTATGAAGAACTTCCTGAATCATGTCACGCACTGCTTCAAATACATCGCTTTCATTTTGAAAGCGCACTTCCATTTTGTTGGGATGTACGTTAACATCCACCGCCTCAAGCGCCATTTTCAGGTGTAATACGCATGTGGGAAAATGGCCGATGGTCACACGTTCCCTGCACCCCTGCTCCAGTGCCTGGCTAAGGAGCGCGCTTTTCATGTACCGGCCATTGATGAAGAAGGATTGATTGCTGCGGGTACCTCTGGCGCTGTCACCTATGCCCACAAACCCATCAAACCATAAGCCGCGGGAACCGCCGGAAACATGACGCATGGATTTGAGCATTTCCTTGCCATAGATGCTGTATACAGCAGATTCCAGTCTGCCGTCGCCGGGGCTGTGATAGATGGTCTTGCCTTGACTTAACAGACGGAAGGATATGGCAGGGTTGGACAGGATCAGCCGCATCACAAGGTCGGAAACAAAAGCGGCCTCAGCCGAAGGCTTTTTCAGGAACTTCAGCCTCACTGGCGTATTGTAAAACAGGTCACGTACGACAAACGTCGTTCCTTCCGGGCAGGCGGCCTCCCGGATCTCCTGGATAACGCCGCCTTCATTGACAACGGTGATGCCGCTGTCCTCCCCACGGACACGGGTGGTGCATGTCACCCGGCTTACCGCAGCGATAGAAGCCAGCGCTTCACCGCGGAAACCAAGCGTTTCAATATGGTGCAGGTCTTCGGAACTTATGATCTTGCTGGTGGCGTGCCTTTCAAAGGCCATACGGATTTGCGGCTGGGGTATGCCGCTTCCGTTATCGGTAACACGGAAGTAAGTGATTCCCCCATCCCGGATTTCTATGGTGATGGCGCTGGCGCCTGCGTCCATGCTGTTTTCCATCATCTCCTTGATGGCGGCGGCAGGGCGCTCCACCACTTCACCGGCAGCAATTTTGCCGATGACCTCCGGCGACAGCTTAACAATGGGACGCATAGTACCTCCTTTACAATTTGCGGGCCTTTTCCCGCAGGCGGAACAGATGATTGATGGCATCCATAGGTGTTAACGCCATTACGTCAATATTCTGCAGTTCTTCCACCAATTCCGTCTGGGCGAAATTGAACAGGCCTACCTGCTGGCTGCCTGTTTTCTTCCCATCTTCCAAAATATTCTGCCCGATGGTGTTCTGATTGATATCCGATACTTCCAGCCGGGCCTGGATCTCGTGTGCGCGCATGAGTACCGGCTGCGGAACGCCCGCCAGCCTGGCCACGTGCACGCCAAAGCTCTTGTCTGCGCCGCCGCGTATGATTTTACGCAGGAAGATCACGTCTTCCCCATGCTCCTTGACAGAGATGCAATAGTTTTGAACTCCCTCAAGCCGCCCTTCCAGCTCCGAAAGCTCATGGTAATGGGTGGCAAACAGCGTTTTGGCGCCTGCATTCTGCTTGTCGCATAAGTATTCCACCACTGCCCAGGCGATGGAAAGGCCGTCAAAGGTGCTTGTCCCACGGCCAATCTCATCCAGAATAACAAGGGATCTGTACGTGGCGTTGCGCAGTATATAAGCCACCTCAGACATTTCCACCATGAAGGTGGACTGCCCGCTGGCCAGATCGTCAGAAGCGCCCACCCTGGTAAAGATCCTGTCTACGATGGGGATGACAGCCTCCCTGGCCGGCACAAAGCTTCCGATGTGCGCCATGAGTACGATCAGCGCCACCTGTCGCATATAGGTGCTTTTCCCGGCCATGTTAGGACCGGTGATGATCAGCATGCGCTGGCCGTCGTTGTCCATAAAGGTGTCGTTTGGGACAAACGCGCCTTCTTTCAGCGTCTGTTCCACCACGGGATGCCGGCCATCTACAATGGATAGCACCCCATCATCGGTCATCTCTGGGCGTACGTAATGGTTGTTGCCAGCCACCTTGGCAAGCGAAACAAGTGCATCCAGCGTTTTTAGGCCCAGGGCCGTTTTTTGCATGGGCTCGATAAGCGTGGCGATATGCTCCCGGATGGTAACGAACAGCTCCATTTCCAGCCGCACAGACTGCTCCTGGGCGCCTACGATCTTCTGTTCGATTTCCCTCAGTTCCGGCGTGATATATCGCTCACAATTGGCCAGCGTCTGCTTGCGCATGTACCTTAGCGGCACCAGTTCGTAATATGACTTGGTAACCTCAATATAATAGCCAAATACGCGGTTGTACTGTATGCGTAGGTTTTTGATGCCCGTCTCCTGGCGTTCCTTGGCTTCAAGGTCAAGAATCCACTGCTTTCCGCTGGTAGATGCCTCCCGCAAGCTGTCCAGGCGCTGGCTGTACCCCTCCCTGATGATGCCGCCGTCTGTAATGTTAAGCGGCGCGTCGGGATGGATGGACCGTTCGATCAATTCGGTAAGCTCCGCCATGGGATCCAGCATCGCTTCCAGGCTGATAAGCTGCGGGCTGTCAAGGGAACGCATCAGTTCCTTGATAGACGGAACCTTTTTCAGCGATCCCATCAGAGCCAGGCAATCCCTTGCGTTGATACTCTTGTAAGAGACACGGCTTAGCAGCCGTTCTATGTCATACACGCCCCGGAGTTCATCGGAAAGGGACATGCATAGCACATGTTGGCTTAAAAGGGATGATACGGCATCCAGACGCCTATTGATCTTCTCCTTGTCTACAAGGGGCTGCTCGATCCAGCTTCGAAGCAGACGTCCGCCCATAGCCGTTGAAGTCTGGTCCAGCAGCCAAAGCAGCGTTCCCTTCTTGGTACGTCCCCGCAAACTTTCCGTAAGTTCCAAATTCCTTCTGGCACTGCGGTCCAGTAACATGATCTGGCTGCTTGGATAAACACGCAGGCCGGCAATATGCTCCAATGCGTTTTTCTGCGTTTCGTTCAGGTACAGCATCAGTGCGCCGGCTGCAAGCGCGCCTGATTTATAGTCTTCCGCAAGGCCAAGGGGTGACAAGTCGCTTAAGTGAAAATGGCTGCACAGCGCATCGTGGGCCTGTGCAGGCTGGAATGCTCCGTGGCTGTATTCGGTGCAGGATATATCCACACCGGCAAACTTGCGAAGTGTATTCAGGTCGTTGGTGATGATCTCGCTGGGATTGATGCGAATCACTTCATCCGCCAGCGTATCCAGATAGGGCTGTAATTGATGTACGAAAAACTCACCTGTGGATACATCCACAAACGCAAGGCCCGCGGTGATGCCCGATAAACAAACACAGAGCAGGAAATGATTTTCCCGCTCATCCAGCAGCGTGGAATCAACGATGGTACCCGGCGTCACGACGCGGATGACTTCCCGCTCTACCAAACCTTTGCTTAGAGCCGGATCGGACATCTGCTCACATATGGCAATCTTGTAGCCTTTTTCAATCAGACGGGTGATATAGACGGAAGCGCTGTGAAAAGGAACGCCGCACATAGGTGCCCGTTCCTCCAAACCGCAATCCTTCCCTGTCAGTGTCAATTCCAGTTCCCGTGAGGCCGTGTGGGCATCCTCGAAGAACATCTCATAGAAATCGCCAAGGCGGAAAAACAGAATGCAGTCTTGATACTGTTCCTTGATCTGTAAGTATTGCTGCATCATGGGGGTGACCATCGCCATTCTGCCGCCTCCTAAGTATCCGATAAGTAGACTTTGGTACGCAAATAACAGACTTCGGTAACTTTAAGTCAATGATCGCAACCGCTGCAGCCTTCGCAGGAGCCGGAACAATTCGCTTTGGGCTGCTCTGCTTCCCCAGTTACTACAAAACGTATCAAGGCATTGACCTTGTTCATCATATTCGTAAATTCTGCCCGTGCGGACTGCATGGCTTGAATCATTGGGAAGTTATTCATTTTCTTCTGCGCCGCATCCATTTCATCCCCCGCTGCGGTCAATTCACCCTTATCCAGATTGTTTTCCGCAAGCATATTTTCCACCCGAGTGCGCTTTTCAATAAAATTTGATATAAGGCGTGAGGCTTCCTCATCCCTCGTTACAGCCTCTTCCGCCAGGCGCATGCGGATAAATTCATCACTGTCCAAAATGGACTCGGCCAATTGCTCGGCCTGCTCCAATACCTTTTTCATGATTCCTCTCCTTCAATGGTTCGTTCTCCCCTAAGCGTGCTGACGCCGGAGGAGGTAATGGTCACGGGAACAATTTTCCCTATGTCTGCTTCCGACCCGGGAAAACTGATGGTAATATTCCGCATTCCTTTACCGGATACCTGCTGAAAATCCCTCTTGGACAGGCTTTCCACCAGCACTTGCTCTTTTTGCCCGATCAATTCCTGGTGGATTTCAGATGTGATTTCTTCCTGGGTTGCAATCAGCCTTTTGATTCTGTCCGAGGACACTTCGGTTGGAATACGGTCTTCCATTTTAGCCGCTCTTGTTCCCTCACGGGGGGAATAAATAAAGGTAAATGCGGCGTCATAGCGGACCTCCCTCACAAGGGACATGGTGTCCAAAAACTGCGCTTCCGTTTCACCGGGGAAACCCACAATCAGGTCGGTGGTGATTCCAATACCCGGCACTGCTTTTCGCAATTCCTCCACCCGGCGCATGTATTGCTCCCTGGTATACCGCCGGTTCATGGCCTTCAAAATTTCGTCATTGCCCGACTGCACCGGCAGGTGAAAATGCGGGCAGATGTGCTTGCCTTGTGCCATCACCCGGATCAGCTCGTCGGATAGATCCTTGGGATGGGAGGTCATGAAGCGGATGCGTGGTATGCCTATCTGGTCCAATTCTTTGAGAAGCTTGGGAAAACTCATAGCTTCATCAAGACCGCCGCCGTATGAGTTCACATTTTGCCCCAGCAGCATAATCTCCTTCACACCACTATCATACAGCTTTTGCGCTTCCATAAGGATGCTTTCAGGGCTTCTGGAGCGCTCCCGGCCCCGCACATAAGGCACGATGCAGAAAGAACAGAAGTTGTTGCAGCCGTACATGATGGTGATATAAGCCTGATAAGGCGTCGGACGCCGGATGGGTATGTCCTCCGCGATCAGATCCTCCTGAAAACATACTTCCACCACGGGTTTTGAGCTTTCCAGCTCTTTATATAAAATCTCAGGAAAACGGTGCAGGTTGCTTGTGCCAAAGGCGATGTCGATGAACCTGTATTGTTTCAGCAGTTTATCGGCCATGCCCTGCTGCTGGATCATGCAGCCGCATACGCCTATGAGCATCTCCGGACTTTTTTTCTTCAGTTCCTTGAGCCAGATCACGTTCCCCAGTGCCCGGCGCTCTGCATTGTCACGCACGCAGCAGGTATTATACAGTACGAATCCCGCCTCTTCCTTTGTGGGCGATTCAGGAATGCCCATGGCCTGCATCATTCCCGCCAGCTTTTCGCTGTCGTGCATATTCATCTGGCAGCCAAAGGTGATGATATGATACGATTTAGGCCTATAAGGGTGCTCCCGTATAAGGCCCATAAATCTGTTTTGCTGCTCTATTTCCTCCGGCGCAACAAACACCGGCTTCCTTTCATCCATTGGGGGAACCCTCGCTTTCCTGCCCGATCTTATCGCGTACCCGGCCGTTTCCCGCACAATTTGGGCAGGGAGCCGTCAATAAAAGGTGCAAAGGCATTTTTGTCTTTTTCCGTGTACATTCCACCAGCCCAAGAGCTGTAAAGCCGTGCACCACGGTTTTCACCCGGTCACGGCTGAGTTCCGTTTTCAGCGTATGAAGAACCTCCAGCCGATGACGTTCCTCCTGCATATCGATAAAATCTATCAGAAGAATGCCGCCCAAACCGCGAAGCCGGACCTGCCTGGCGATTTCATGGCATGCTTCCTTGTTTAAGGTAAAAATCGTATCCTCCAGCAGCTTTTTCCCTGTGAACTTCCCGGTGTTCACATCGATCACGGTCATGGCTTCACACAGGTCAAATACGAGGTATCCACCGCTTTTAAGCCAGACTTTGCGGTGAAGCGCCTTTTCTACCTGGGAAAGAATGCCCAAGGAGGTCATAATATCCCTGTCTGGAACATAAGAAACCTCAACGCCGGGGACAAAGAGAGCATTTATGTTGGTAACGATTCTGACGATTTCATTGGAAGGGTAGTCCCTTAATAATTCATCAAACGGATTTTGGTTTTCATATAAGATGCAGGGAGCATTTTTTTGAGGGTACAATTTTTGTGCTTCCTGCCATGCATCCTGTAAGGACACAATCTCTTGTACGATATCCTCCCGGCCGGCATTCAGTGCGGAGGAACGCATCACGAGTCCTGTACCATATGGCGCAAGCTCCTGGCCAATGCTTAGCAGCATTTCACGTTCCGATTCATTTTGTACCCGCTGGGAAACGCCGACAAACGTATCAAGCGGCAAAAAGACAACATAAGTACCAGGGAAGGTGATATCTCTTGTAAGATATGCGCCCTTTTCCCCCACAGGGTCTTTCTTTACCTGAACCAGAATCTCCTGGCCTGTCTGCAAGGAGGGCTGGGCTTTTCTTTGTTCCGCAAAGCCCGGCGCTTCCTTCAGGGGAAGAAAGCCGTTTTTTTCGAGGCCCAGGTTCACAAAGGCCGCGTCCATGCCGGGAACGATCCGCTCCACCCGGCCCTTGAAAATAGCGTTAGCAAGAGAGAAAGATTTTTTCCGACTGTACGCGTAGTATTCGCAAACCTCGCCGTCTTCCAGTAAGGCGGTATGGCAGCGGCTGTTCTCCTCAATGAGTATGATTTCGCGCATAGGCGTTCCTTTCACAGGCTTTCCAGGGGCTTGAACCCTCCATCCGAGCCTTTGCCCAAAAGGCATGTTCGCACCAGTGAATACGAAGGGAATGTAATTTTTGAAGAATCTGAAAGCGCTTTAATAAGCATGTCCGGCTTGCAGGTGGCATCCTCCCTCAGCGCCAGCGTGGCAGTAAGCACATAGCCATCACCTGCCGGTAAAGCCGTCAGCATATAAATCATAGGCCTTATGTCGCAGGGTTTTTCACCGCTTTTTGTTTTGCGCATGGCAGGGATCTCACTCATTTCCAGAAAACCGGAAATGGCATGCGCCAAAGACTCTCCCGCCGGATTTTCAATTTTCATCTCATACGTTGCAGCAACCAGCCTTGACATAGGCGCAGGATACGAATCCAAAACAATCCTTGCTGCCACGGCTTTCAAGGCGGGAGGCAAAGCGGTATTCAGTTTTGAAAGAAAAACTTCTTCTGCCACTTCCGCTGTGAGGGCTACATCCATGATCTCCCGAAGACCAGATGCACCTACGGACAGCGGAGCGGCAAAGTTCACGAGCATGTGGGGGTTGAAGCCTTGGCTGTAAGCTACCGGAAGGCCGGTACGGCGAAGTATCCGCTGCATAGCACGCATCAGGTCAAGATGGCCGATATGGCGCAAGGGTTCTCCCTTTTCAAACACGACCAGCATCCTCATGGCTTGCATACCCCCTCAAAGCGCGTAAGGCCGCAGCCTTGGCAGCCCAGCCTGCAATCGGAAGTCGTTTGCGCCTGCAAGGACTTTTCATTTTCACGCCAAAGGAAGGCTTTTGTGATGCCTGCATCGATAAAATCCCAAGGCAGCAATTCTTCCTTGGCGCGCTCCCTGTTGGCGTAAAAGGCAGGGTCGATGCTTAAGTTTTCAAATGCCTTGATCCACAGATCGTAATGAAATTGCTCCGTCCAGCCATCCAGGATACAGCCCAAGCGCCATGCTTCATACAGCACATCCGCCATTCTCCTGTCTCCCCTGGCAAAGCAGGCTTCCAGAAAGCTCAACTCCGGGTCATGCCAATTGAATGTCACACTGCGAATATTTAGCACCTTGCGAAGATAGGACTGTTTCTCCTTGATTTGAACAAGCGTATCCTGTCCGGACCACTGGAATGGCGTGAAGGGTTTGGGCACGAAGCTGGAAGCACTGCAATTCACGCTCAGCCCCTTGGCCCGTTTTTCCCTGGGAAGCGCAAAATAGGCGCTGATCACGCTTTGAGCAAGTTCACCGATGCCGTTCAAATCCTCGCTTGTTTCCGTAGGCAGGCCGATCATGAAATACAGCTTGATGGTGCTCCAGCCGCCCTCAAACGCATCGGAAACGGTGCGCAGCAGGTCATCCCTGGTCACACCTTTATTGATTACGTCCCGCAAGCGCTGGGTACCGGCTTCCGGAGCAAAGGTCAAACCGGACTTGTGAACCTTCTGCGTTTCCGCAAGTGATTCTTTCACAACGCTGTCAATACGAAGCGAAGGAAGGGAGATGGCCACTCTCCTATCTGCAAATTTATGCATCAACTCTTTGGCCAGCTCGGGCAGGCAGGAATAATCGCCGCTGGAAAGGCTGGACAGGGAAATTTCCTCATAACCCGTACTGTTTTCCAGCTGTTCTGCAAGAGTCAGCAGCCTTTCCAAACTGCGTTCCCTGACCGGGCGGTAAAGCATGCCTGCCTGGCAAAAGCGGCAGCCACGGGTGCAGCCGCGCATAATTTCCAGCATGATCCTGTCATGAACGATTTCCGTATATGGCACGGGTATACTTTCCGGATAAAAAGCTTTGTCCAGATCAAGAACAACGCGCTTTTGGATTTTCTCCGGTGCTTCTTCACAATTGGGTTTAAAAGAGGAAAGCGTGCCGTCTTCGTTCCAGGTAACATCGTACAGAGCGGGAATGTATACACCTGGAATCTGCGCAAGCTTCGTAAGTAGGTCATGGCGGCCTTCCCCGCCTTTTTTCCAATCACGGACGGCTTGCAAAACCTCAAGGGTTGCCTCTTCCCCGTCCCCAATTACGAATGCGTCAACGAAGGCATGCAGCGGCTCGGGATTGAAGGCGCAGGGCCCGCCGGCGATGACGAGCGGATCGCCCGATCCCCTGTCACGTGACAAAACAGGCACTCGCCCAAGCGACAACATCTCCAGTATATTCGTATAACTCATTTCATACTGGAGCGTGAAGCCCACAATGTCAAACGCTTTCAGCGGCGTTCTGGTTTCCAGGGAAAACAAGGGCACGTCGTTTTCCTTCATAAGGGACAGCATATCCACCCAGGGCATGCATACGCGCTCACAAAGGGCGTATGGCTGGCTGTTGATAATGGCATAGAGTATTTTCATGCCAAGGTGTGACATGGCGACTTCATACGTATCGGGAAAGCAAAAGGCAAACG
Organism: Bacillota bacterium; assembly: GCA_023416585.1. GTDB lineage: Bacteria > Bacillota > Clostridia > Christensenellales > Aristaeellaceae > JAEWAH01. The sequence continues at coordinate 13,668 of JAEZHM010000053.1, read as the reverse complement.
TCACATCGGCGTCAGCCCAGGGTTTGATGGATGAATTCATCTCGCCGCCGGTATAGCGGGAAGGCTTTTGCACTTTGTCCAAAAGTGCTTCGATCTTAAGTTGCAAAAGGGTTCCTCCTATGCGATAATACGGCTTTAACTGTATCATGAAGCTGCTTGGCGGTCAACTAGTATCATTAAAAATACAAAAAAAGCCTCCCGTTTTCCGGGAGGGCTTAGCTTGTCGTTTTCAGGCCTCAGTCATATCCTTCTTGACCGGCTTCTTCCAGCCGATGGTGATGCCCACTCGCATATCGGCTGCCCGCCAAGTGACGTTATGAAAACCAACTGCATCCAGCGTGGCCAACATTTCATGCTTGCCGTACAGTACGGGTGACTGCAAATCATCCTCCCAATGGCCGGAAAAACAATTATACAATTGCCGGAGCGGCGCCGGATACCATGTGGTAGCCAGCAAAAACTGCCCGCCAGGCTTTAATACCCTGAGCGCTTCCTTTAATACCTTGCCTGGATCATCCATGGCATAAAAAGGAAGGCCGCACATCACAACATCGAAAGAGTTTTCCTTCCAGGGGATGTCCTCAGGCTGGGCAAACAAGATATCGGCATTCGGCAGCATTGCCCGAACGGAACGATATTGTTCGACAGAGGATGCAATACCGCATATGCTGCATTCCATCTCTTGGCTGATTAGGCTCAGCAAAGCCCCGTTGCCGCAGGCCATATCCAACACTTTGTCACCGGCATCAATGGCGGCCCATTGAGCCAGTGCATGCATGGCGGGGGTCATTCTCCCCTTCGCCGCCACAGCCGGCTTCGGCAATGTGGCATGATTTTCAGCTTTTGAAAGCATTTGTGTGCCTCCTTGCGGGTGTATACCCTTATTTCATACACCCGTAGTGATTATAGCACACTTTAGAAAAATATGCACGCATTTTGTAATAAAAATTTAATTTTTACAATTCACCCCTGGAATACCATATATGAGCCCGCCGAAGGAGAAAAACATGAGCAGCAATGGCCAGAGCGGTCAAAAGGACTGTCAGTAGAATAGCCAGAATGGATAGGGCCACTCCAGCCTTAAACAAAAGCCATATGGCAACTCCCATCAAGCCCGCGGCCGCCACACCCAAAAACATAGATAGCAGAGCCATGGCGTTTTGCTTGATTGCTTCCGTCTCGTTGCGCCAGTTGAGCTTGGGATGGCTTGCATCCAGCGCAAGGCTCATGGCATTTGCGGCATAGCCAAACAGCAGGCCCATTACGAAAGCCGCCAGGATATACATTGTCTGGGAAGGAATCATTACGATCAGTGCAATGGCTGTCGTCAGGCTGGTGAGAAAGTTGATGGAGAAACCGAAAAGATGCTTTGCCATGATCTGTGTGGCATAAGGAACGGGGATGATTCGTGTTATGGACAATCGCTTCCCTTCGCGGGAAACAGTTGTAGCGCCTGCCATGTTGATAGTACTTGCTGCTGCCATGGCAGCAGCTGCAAAGAGCGTGACATTCACTCCCCCTGCGCTGCGAAGAAGCCCGCCAAGCAATGTGGTAAGCTCACTGCTTCCTTTCATGCCCAGAAACAGTGCTGCCATCATGATAGGCATCATCACAATGCCAACGAGACCATTGAGGGCGTAGGCCGGCACACGCAGTACTTCTTTCCATTCTCTGATAAGCAGCGCCTTCAAAGGCGAACGGCTGCGGGTAAAATCACGGGCTGTAAGCTTGCGGTGTTTTGTATTTTGGAATGCTTCGTTTTGCAAAATGGCTAATTTCAGGTATCTGCCACCGCCGATAAGCAGGGGCAGCACAGCAGCTACTGCAGAAACAACGATGAACAGCAAAAGGTAAGGAAGGCTCCATTCCCCTTGACCCGTCACGCCGGCCGTAGCCCACAAAACAGGCGGAAAGCCGCCTAAAAGGCCTTCCAGCATGGCACGGTTGTCGGAAAGTATCCGCATGAAGAAATCAGCGCCTGCATCAGCAGGTATGCGGCTGTAAAACTGCATTTGCAGCGGGATGACCAGCGCGATGAGCACAAAGCCGCCAATGACAGTCCACCTGTCCCTGTGGCGGAAAAGGCTGGAAACACGTACCAGAAGCGAAGCTAAAAGTGTGGCCACCGCCAGAGGAATGCAGGGGATCAGCGGTGCTGCAACCACTGCCTTTATATAGAACAGTGCGCTTTGGTCTGTGCGGATGCCATATAGCACGCATACAGGCAGAAAGATCAATGATGTCAGCGCCATTTCCCCAAGCAAGACCACTGAAAGTCTTACGGCCATGACCGTACGTGAGGATACAGGCAAGCCGGAAAGAAATGCACTGTCCCGGCTGAAAAACAGAATGCTGGTCACATGAAAAAAACCTACCAGCAGCGTCAGTGCCATGCAGATCATGATAACCATGGATAACATGAGATCCGGTATCTTCATCTGCATAAAGCCTGAAAGGATACCGTTTGCCATCAAAAGAACGGTGCCTTCCACAGAGGCGAATATGATAAGAAAAAGCAGCCCCATCAAAAGCGGCTTCCATTCCTTTAAATCACCGGGGTGCTTGGGCAGCCAATGGCTGGGTTTTAGAGCGGACAACCGCAGATATAGCTGCATCCGCAAAAGAACAAGAAAGGAACTCATGATTTTTCCTCCCCCGCCGACTCCTTCACCATCTCAAGGAAAACCTCTTCCAAGGAAGCACCATGCTCCCCGGAACGCAAGCTTTCCAGCGTGCCCACCGCCAGCAGCTTGCCTTTTATGATAATGGCGATTCGGTCGCATAACTTTTCAGCCACATCCAGTACATGGGTAGAAAAGAAAACCGTATTTCCGGCATTGCAATGGGTGCGCATTTCTTCTTTCAACAGGTGAACGGCCATGGGGTCCAGACCTGTCATAGGCTCGTCCAGAACCCATAGAGGAGGCTTATGGATGAGTGCGCCAATGATGGTAAGCTTCTGCTTCATGCCCCTGGAATAACTTCGAATCTGCTGTCCTGCCGCGCTTTCCAGCTGAAACAGGGGCAGATATTTCTCCAGGTGCTCTTTTCGCTGGGCGCCGTCCACCTGGTAGATATCCGCCAAAAATTGCAGGTATTCCAACCCGGTCAGCCGTTCGTACATCTCCTGGTTGTCGGGCACAAAACCTATCAGCCGCTTGGCCTCCAAGGGAGCTTGAGCCATATCATATCCATTGATGCGGATGCTGCCGGAATCCGGCGTCAGGATACCTGTCAAAAGCCGGATGGTCGTCGTTTTGCCGGCGCCATTGGGGCCGATGAAGCCGAATATTTCACCTTTATTCACATGCAAAGTCAAATCGTCCAGTGCCTTCACCTTACTCTTTGCGTACTGCTTGGACACATGATCAAACTGAAACATATATGCCCTCCCTTTCTCCGGTAAATATTGTAACGCAATTCCATGAAAAGGCAATAGTACGCTGTCAAGTTGTCGCTTCCCCTGCTTCAATTGACAAAATCTTAACAGCCCATTTTGCATGCTCGCGAACAGTCTGCGATGGATGCTGGCAAAGCTTGTTCAGAACAGGAAGATAAGCTTTCACCCTGCTGTTTCCCGCCGCGATAACGGCCTGGCTAAGGACGCGGTTGGGTATTGCCATATTCCTGCCGATATTATCAGATAGGCGGGATAATGTATTATCATCCTGCTTTAATAGATCCTCAATCGGAAAGCATTCCCCGTTCGCTTCTACCTCTTTAAGTGAATCGTTATATGGACAAGCCTGCTGACAGATATCACAGCCCAACAGGCGGTTTCCCATAAGGGGGCGCAAGAGATCCGGGACAGGCTTACCACATAGCATGTGCTGGCGCAGGCATTTTTCACGCTGAAAACCTTCTCCCGTAAGTGCATTTGAGGGGCAGGCTTGAGTGCACCTTCTGCATGATCCGCACATGTCGCTTTCTATATCTATTGGCAATAGTATACTTTCGTCCATGGGATAATGTGCTTCCAAGCAAATCACCTGTATATGAAAACGCGAACCGTATGCCTTATGGTAATGCAGTGTATTTCTACCCTGGGAAAAATCCTTCATACGGGACAGCAGGGGCTTTAGACGCACTTCATTGCAAAGCCGGGCACTTTCCCCTATTTGGGCAAGTTGATATACTATTTCGCGAGCTTTCAAGTAGGCCTCCTGCGCTGCGAAATAATAGGTGCTTATGCGGGCGCAGCCTGGTGCTGCCTTCCCCCAGGAGTCATAAGGATACAACAAAAGAAGAAGGGAGGAAATCCCCTCCGGCGCATCCACAGCCTGGAAAGCATCAAGCACATAATTCGCATAAAAGCCTTGCTCCCGGGCGAGTTTTACAATGCCGTCAATTGGCATCATGTTTCCCCCATTTCATTGACACTCACTATACCATGAAAGTCGGAAAAAAGAAAAGACCGCCTCCATGTAAAGGCAGTCATTTCTAGAAAACAGGTTTATGCATCCCTCGCGGCGATCATATCCTTCACCTTCATCAGACGGGTAAGCGCCCCGCGCTCATTCTCATCCAGCTTCATGGTAATGAAGTGTATGGTCTCGGTTAGCTGAGGAATCATAACGTATTCCAGTGCGTTCACACGGCGGCGGGTCTTTTCGATTTCGTCGGCCAGAAGATCGCATGTCTTTTCGATTTCAGCCAGGCGTAAAAGCTTAGGCAGCACATCCGCCATGGTGGCGATGGCTCCGTCCAATTGGGCGGAGGTTTCCGCCAAACCGTAGGGAAGCACCGTTTCCGTAAGCGAAGCTTCGTCTACTGTTATGGTAGGCACCCTCACCGACAGAATATTCTTTTGTCCGATGGATACTTTCGCCTGCCTGGCCGGATATAAAACAGCTTCCTCCAGCGCGTTGGGGTCCATAACAGCCCGTGCCATGGCAAAATCACGCAGTGCGCCGCTCAATTCCTTCTCCACTTCCCGGCGCAGCGCATAATTTTCACGGATGATTAAGATAAACTGGCGCACCATCTCATCCCGCTTATCCTTTAAGAGCTTGTGGCCCCGCTTGGCTGTAACAAGCCGCCTTTTGATGCGGGTCAATTCCATGCGCGTGGGATTGACACGAAGGGTGGATGCCATTACGCTTCCTCCTCCTGGGACTTGGGCATGAATTCATCCAGCATGTCGTCCCGGATGCGCTTGAGCTCTGTTCTTGGCAGCATTTTCAGAAGCTTCCAGCCAAGCTCCAGCGTTTCTTCAATGGACCGGTTGGTATTGTAGCCTTGAGATACATATTCCCGTTCGAAGGCGTCGGCAAAGGCTGCATACTTCTTGTCGATATCGGTGAGCGCTGCATCACCCAGGATGACCGCCAGTTCCTTGGCATCCTTTCCGCGGGAATAGGCTGCAAAAAGCTGGTTCATGGTGGCGGCGTGGTCCTTGCGGGTTTTGCCTGCGCCGATGCCCTTGTCCTTCAAACGGGATAGGGAGGGCATGACGTCAATGGGCGGCTGTACGCCTTTTCTATGCAATTCTCGGCTTAAGATGATTTGACCTTCGGTGATATATCCCGTCAGGTCAGGGATGGGATGGGTCTTGTCATCCTCCGGCATGGACAGGATGGGGATCTGCGTGATAGATCCTTCCTTGCCGATGACACGGCCGGCCCTTTCATACATGGTGGCAAGGTCGGTATACAAGTAGCCGGGATATCCGCGGCGGCCTGGCACTTCCTTGCGTGCTGCGGATACTTCGCGAAGCGCTTCCGCGTAGTTAGTGATGTCGGTGAGGATGACAAGCACATGCATGCCCTTTTCGTACGCCAGGTACTCCGCGGCTGTAAGCGCCATGCGCGGGGTAGCGATGCGCTCGATGGCCGGGTCGTTGGCCAGGTTCATGAACAGCACGGCCCTCTCTATGGCGCCGGTACGCCGGAAATCACTGATGAAATAGTCAGCCTCTTCAAAAGTGATGCCGATGGCACCGAATACTACGGCGAATTTGCTATCGGTGCCCAGCACCTTTGCCTGGCGTGCGATTTGCGTTGCCAGTTGAGCATGAGGCAGGCCGCTGCCGGAAAACACAGGCAGCTTCTGGCCGCGGACCAGTGTGTTCAGGCCGTCGATGGCGGATACACCCGTTTGAATGAACTCGCTGGGATAGTCGCGAGCGGCGGGGTTAAGCGGTTCTCCGTTGATGTCCATCCGCTTTTCCGGAATAAGGGCCGGGCCACCGTCCCTGGGGGTACCCATGCCGCTGAACACCCGCCCCAGCATATCCATGGAAACAGAAAGCTCAATGCTGCGGCCTAAGAAGCGGGCGGTGCTGTTGTCAATGCGCAGGCCATTGCTGCTTTCGAACAGCTGCACCAGCGCTTTGTCGCCATCTACCTCCAAAACCTTGCCGCTGCGGATTTCGCCGTTTGCCTGCTGAATTTCCACAAGCTCATTGTAGGCAACGCCAGATACATGCTCCACCAACATCAGCGGGCCTACGACTTCCTTGATGGTGCGATATTCCTTCAGCATAGCTTATAGCCCTCCTTGGTCCATCAGCGCGGCCGTCTGGCTGCTGAGCTCGGCTGCGATTTGATCAAACTGTTTGAGTTCCGATTCGGGGATATACTTGGCCCGGCCGATGCGCTCCCTGACAGGCAGGCCGATGATCTGCGACAGGTTGGCACCGGCATCAAGAGCTGCACGGCCCTTATTGCCGAATTCCAGAATCAGTCGCAGCATGTGGAACTGCTTATCCAGGGAAGTGTAAGTATCGACTTCGTCAAATGCGTTCTGATGCAGGTAATCTTCACGTATGGAACGGGCCACTTCCATGGTGAGGCGGTCTTTCCAGCTCAAGGCATCAATGCCTACAAGGCGCACGATTTCATCCAATTCCGCCTCTTCCTGCAAAACGCGCATGGCGTTTGCCCGAAGATCGTTCCAATCCGGAGACACGCTGTCGGTAAACCAGGTGCTCAGCCTGTCAATGTAAAGGGAATAGGACAATAGCCAGTCGATGGCAGGGAAATGGCGCTTGTAGGCCAACTGGGCGCTTAGGCCCCAGAATACTTTCACAATGCGCAGCGTTGCCTGAGAAACAGGCTCGGATATGTCGCCGCCGGGAGGCGACACGGCGCCGATGGCGGTAATGGTCCCCGTCCGTCCGTCGCCGCCCAGGCAGCGCACATAGCCGGCCCGCTCATAGAACTCCGCTATGCGGGAGGACAAGTAAGCAGGGTAGCCTTCCTCACCGGGCATTTCTTCCAAACGGCCGCTCATTTCACGCAGCGCCTCTGCCCAGCGGCTGGTGGAGTCTGCCATGATAGCCACCTTATAGCCCATGTCCCTGAAGTATTCGGCGATGGTGATACCTGTATAAATGGAAGCTTCACGGGCAGCAACGGGCATGTCGGACGTGTTGGCGATAAGTACCGTGCGCTTCATGAGAGATTCGCCGGTGCGGGGGTCGTGCAACTCCGGAAACTCCATCAGCACGTCTGTCATTTCATTTCCGCGCTCACCGCAGCCAACATAGACAATAATATCGGCATCGGCCCACTTGGCCAGCTGGTGCTGCACCACCGTCTTGCCGGAACCGAAAGGCCCGGGCACGGCAGCAACACCGCCGGATGCGATAGGAAAGAATGTGTCGATGACACGCTGCCCTGTAACCATGGGCGTCTGCGGCGCCAGCTTTTCCAGGTAGGGACGTCCGCGGCGCACAGGCCACTTTTGAAGCATGGTCACATCGTAATCCTTGCCCTTGTCATCCATAATTACGCAGACCGTATCTTCCACCCGTGCTGCACCCGTGCGGATAGACTTAACGGTACCGGAGACGCCGATGGGCACCATGATCCGATGCTCTACCACAGCGCTTTCCTGCACGATACCCAATATATCCCCCGGCTGAACCTTATCACCGGCGTTAAGGCGGGGCTCAAACGCCCACTGCTTTTCCCGGTTCAGCGCAGGAACCTCCACGCCGCGTACGATCCGCTCGCCCACTTTTTCCCGGATGGCGGTCAGGGGGCGCTGAATGCCGTCGAATATGGATTCGATAAGGCCAGGTCCCAATTCCACAGAAAGGGGCGCTCCGGTAGATTCCACCGGTTCCCCAGGCCGTAAGCCTGAGGTCTCCTCGTAAACCTGGATGGACGCGTGGTCACCCCTCAGCTCAATGATTTCGCCAACCAGGCGGTTTTTGCTGACGCGCACCACGTCGTACATGCGGGCGTCGGCCATGTTTTCCGCCACAATCAAGGGGCCGGCAACCTTCACAATGGTTCCCAGAGCCATGTTCACTACTCCTCTTTCCTGTCGTTGTTGAATAGAATATCTGCCCCGATAGCCTTTTCCACATTAGCCCGCACACGTGTAAGTCCAAAGCCGTCAGCGCCTCGGCTGCCAGGTATGGGGATGATAGCCGTATCTGGGGAAGTTTTGTACCGTTCCAGCGCCTCGGGTACCTGTCGGGCTGCTGACTCAGTGATGAAAATTACTGGTATACCTTCCTTTGCCAGGTGGTAAAGTGCGGCTGTTGTTTCCTCCGGTGTTTTGGTGGGGATCACCTTCATGCCGATGGCTTTGAAGGCCAGCACCGCGTCACGTTCCCCTACAACGCCCATGTTTTTACCGGCCATACAGCTCACGCATCCTTTCCCGAATGGCTTCTTGCGGGAAACCGTTTGCCTTGCCGGCCAGTATCAGCCGTACGGCCGCCGCCTCACGCTCCACCGCCAGAAGATAGCCGATAATAGGCTCCAAAGAAAGGGAAGCGATGCGGTAGGGGGTAAACAGGGACAGCAAATAATCGTCCATGACCTTTTCCAGCGCAGGCATCTTTTTAAAGTCAAGAACAGCAGCCTGTGCAGCGGTGAATACATTTTTTCCATAGGCCAAAAGAAGTTTCGGCAGCTTTTCTATTGACACGGCGGCCTTGAGCCATGTATCAACAGGATGGGAGGTGTTTTTCAACAGAATCCGCTGCAAAAAAACCTCATCCTTGCCCATGGCCTTTGATCTGAGAATCATCAAAGCATTGACCATGTCCACCTTGGCTTGAAAGTATCTGCGCACAACCGGAGCATTCTTATGGGCCAGCTTTTCAAAAATCATAGCATACAAGGCATGATCCAGCGCCACATCAATCTCCATGGCATCGGGCTGCACTGCCAGGCGTTTTTCCAGCTCGGCCATGGTCTTTACAAGAATGGGCGGAAGGTCTTTGTATACATGCTCCGTCACGGCATGCGTAAGCTTCCCTAAGGGCAGCGTCCCGCATTCCGACAGATGCTCGGGCTTTTCATGAAGGCACCTTGATTTTAGAAGCGTCTTCAAATTATGAATGTCATATTTAAGAAGAAAGCAATCGGTAATATCGGGCTCCGGAGACAAATCGCGGACGAGCTTGCACGCCTTTTCCACGCGCTTTGTGGAAAGCTGTTCATAGTCCAGCCCCTCGCCGCTATCCCACCCAATCTCCGAAAGCGCCCGCTGCGCCTCCCTCAAAGAGGGGGCGGAAAGCAGCCTTTCCAGCCGGCTTGTGTCCAGCGCATCCTTTTTCAGCACGCTGATACGCCCTACAGCATACGGTATGCTCAATTGCGGCAAGGACAAGCCCTCCTTTTTTTCAATCAGTGGGTTCAAGCGTAGAGTATAGAAGCCACCTCGGCCTCCAGTTCAAGACGGCGGGCCTCCAGCAGCGCTTCCAGCGTACAGTTGATTTCCATACCATCGCCGAGCAGAATTACACCGGTAACGCCCAGGCGGCGCTCCCTATTCACGGTAATCCGTCCGGGTTTCCCTTCGGCAACAAGCGCTGTGTTCATCTTGTCCGCAAAAGCGGAGGTATACCAAGCATCATGAAGCGCGCCAATGAGAAGCGTTTCATTCCCCTTACAGGAAGAAATCACCATGGACAGGAAAAATGATTCCATCTTTTCCGCAGACATCTGTCTGAGCTTCATAAGGGCCTCTTGGAAAGTCTGATCCATCAGTTGGCGTTTAGCCGCCAGAAGAGCTTTGCGCTCATCCAGTTCCGCCATGCGGTGCATGCGAACCTCAAGCGCCGCGGCTTCCGTTTGCGCCTTGGCGATGGTTTCTTCCCGCAGCTTGGCGATCTTTTTGTCAGACTCGGCGCGAATGGACTCTGCCCGTTCCCCCGCTTCCTTGAGCAGAACGGCAGCGGCCTGACGGCCATCTGAGCCGATCTTTTCCAGGATGGCTTGTGCGTTCATGCCAGTTCTCCTTACAGCTTGATGGAGTTCACGATCAGGAAGGAGGCCAGCAAGGAAAGAACGGCGTAGGTTTCCACCATAACCGCCATTGTGATGGCCTTACCGGACATTTCGGGGCGCTGGCCGGTCATGAGCATGCCGCTAGCAGCCACCATGCCCTGACGTATAGCGGAGTATAATCCGACGATACCTACAGGCATCGCACCGGCGATATAGGCAAAACCTTGCAAAACACTGATTTCTTTCATGCTGCCACCGAGAACGCCGGTATTGATGAGAATGATGACAGCGATCAGGAAGCCGTAAATACCTTGTGTGCCGGGCAGAAGCTGCAGGATGAGCAGTTTGGAGTTGACTTCAGGGTTTTCCGTGGACACACCTGCGGCAGTTTCACCGGCCAATCCAACGCCTTTGCTGGAGCCGATGCCGGCAAGAATTGCTGCAAGGGCCGCAGCTAACAGTGTAAGAACCTGTCCCAGACTTAGTTCCATGATATTTGCCTCCTCAAAGTGTTTTTATGACCGACGCATCAATGCGCTTGAGAAGCGTCGCTGATGCGAACGTAACGTGTACTCTCGCCCAATGGATTGAAAGGTTTTCCGCCCTCCTCATAGAACTTGCCAAAGAATTCTATGTACTGCAGGCGGCAGGAATGGACGTATGCACCCAGTATGTTGATGCCTGCGTTGAACAAATGGCCGCCGCAAAACAAAACTGCTCCCAGCACCATTCCGATAGGACCGGCCGAAAATACCATACCCACCAACTGATTGATAACCATGCCAATGACACCAGTGGCTACACCCATACCGAACAAGCGCATATAGCTTAGTAAATCACTGATCCAACCGGTGACGCCATATAATGCGCCAAGTCCGCTTAAAAGGCGCTTGATCGGATTTTTGCTTTTCCCGCGTCCGGCAGTGAGAAGTATGGTTACAGCTCCTGCAAGCGCAATTACCTTCCCGATCGTAGAAGTAGCCGGGAGCGCCAAAAGCCCCAAACCCACGATCAGGCAAAACCAGCTTCCTTGGCTGAAAAGAGCATCCTTTATGCTGCCGCGGCGCACATTCAGATAGAAGCCCAATCCCAAGCCCGCAAACAGATGAAGGGCACCCAAGCCAATGCAAAGACCCATCACCGGCAGTGCATTGTTCACAGGATCAAAATAGACGGGCAGAGGTGCAAACCCAAACCATGAATTGAACATGAAGCCCCAAAAAACTGTGGTTGCACCGCCCAATGCCAGTATCAACAAAAGTTTTTTGGCTCCGGGTGACGGCTTTGCCAGTTTTAGGATGAGTGGAATGACAATCACCATCATCAAACCATAGCCGGCATCCGATACCATCATGCCAAAGAACATGGCAAAGAAGGGAGCCATAACGAAAGTTGGATCGATGCCAAATGGAGAGGGAAGCGAAAATCCGGCTACCACCGATTCAAACGGCGCTACGCTGCGATGATTTTGCAAAAGCGTAGGTGGATCGTCGCCTTCCACTGGATCAGCAAATTCCATGCAGCAGCCTGGAGAAACCTGTGAAATCTTTTCCTCCACTTTTTTGATAAGTGGTTCCGGAACCCAAGCCTTCATCAAAAATGTGCTTTGTGTTGCCGCAAACTTTTCCGAGGCTCGCAGCCTTTCCAATTGGGCACAAAGTACGTCGCACAGTATTTTCAGGTCGGGCAGTTCCTTGGCGAGCGCGGCCAGCTGATCCTCCAGATTCCGCTGGTCTTCCGCAATTCCGGCCAGTTCCTTTTTCCAGTTTTCTATTTGCCGGCCCGGCGTATCGTGTACATCCCCAAAAACCGTTTGCACGAAACCAGCATTCTTCAAATCGTTAAGTACGGCTTCCGCTACAGATTGATGGGCAATGACGTGGAGATAAGCCGTTTCTTGGTAGGCACGTACCAAGTTCAGCACCACGGGCTGTCCGGCCCATTTTGCTGCTGTCTCTTCCAGAGCACGCCTTTTTAGCACACCGGCTTGCTGCACTGTTTCATGGGTATTGTGAAGCTCGCTGATGGGTATATCAAAGCCCGCCCATGGTTCAAGCTGTTCTATGGCAGACAGAAGCCGCGCTTGATGACCCTTGTATTCCCCCGCTTTTTGTTCGCAGCCTTCCACCGCCGCGATGGTCTGCATGCAGCGTTGCTTCTGCGAAAGGGCTTCCTCAGCCTGCTCCCTTGAAATTTCCGGTTTGCCGCCGAACATGGGCGGCTTTGTCTTATCGTAACGGCTTAGCTTGCCTATGGCCCAGCGAAGGCGGCTGACTTCCTCTTCCGCCTTCATAAGGCCGGAAGCTTTGCCCAAAAAGGGTTGCATTCCATCTTCCGGGATATCGGTGATTTGAATGCAGCCCATACGCTGAATGGCATGAAGCAGCTTTTCCTTATCCTTTAAAATCGCCAGGAGCGTCAGGCGTTTCATTTCAACGATTGCCATCGCTCAATATCCTCTCTGCGATCTTGTCCGCCGCCATAGGAAGGCGCTGCTGCGCTACGCGCATCATTTCATTTCGCGCCTGTTCCTTCATAGTGGCAAGCTGCATAAGCTTCTGCTCCACCTGCGTTTTCTTTTCATCCTGTATGCTTTGAAAAAGGACACGGTGCTCCATCGCAGCGCGCCGTTCATTCTCCGTGCAGGCGTCGGATACGCCCTTGAGAATTTCCCTGGCTTCCCGCTGCGCGTTTGCGCGTTCCGCTTCCGCTTGAGCCTCCGCCTCCTGAATGCTTTTGAGCAGTTCCAGAGACAATTTCATTCACCCCTTGCCTAATCATCCGGTCATTTGGTGCCGAACAGCCTGTCCCCCGCATCGCCAAGGCCCGGCACAATATAACCATGGTCATTGAGCTTTTCATCCAGGCAGGCAACATAGATGTCCACATCGGGATGGTCCTTGTTTACCTTGGCGATTCCTTCCGGCGCGGCGATGAGGCAGACGAGTCTGACATTGAAACAGTTGCGCTTTTTGATGAAGCTGATGGCTGCGCTGGCGCTGCCGCCTGTAGCCAGCATGGGGTCTAACAGAAGCAGTTCCCTGTTTTCCGAATCGGCGGGAAGTTTACAGTAATATTCCACAGGCTGCAGCGTTTCCGGATCACGGTACAGGCCGATATGGCCCACCTTGGCCGCTGGGACCAGTTTGGTAACGCCGTCCACCATGCCGAGGCCGGCCCGCAAAATGGGTACGATACCCAGCTTTTTTCCGCTCAAAACGCGAGTTTTCGTCCAGCAGATGGGGGTTTCCACATCTACCTCTTCCGTAGGTAGGTCCCTTGTCACCTCGTACACCATCAGCATGGAAATTTCCTCAAGGAGCTCACGGAATTCCTTGGCACCGGTACTCTTGTCCCGCATGAGGCTCAACTTGTGCTGGATCAGCGGATGGTCGAATACATGGACTTTGCTCACGGAAGAATCCTCCTTCTCATAATAAACACGCGGCCCGTTCAGGCTGCGTGTTCAGGGTGA
>JAEZHM010000026.1 GCA_023416585.1 Bacillota bacterium | reverse complement strand
TTCCGGCACTGTCTGAATACAGTCTTTTCCATTCTTTATATTTTCCCACAGCTCCATTACATTAGCTGCCATCGGAAATTGACCGCCTATCCCAATAATGGCAATATCTTTTAACTGTGAATATGATTCTGACATGCTCTTTCTCTTTTGCATATCATTTTTCTCTGTTACCTTATAGTGTTTTGTCATAAAAGAATTGATTTTTGATTTCACCCCATTTAACATAATTAGCTGTGATGAATTATCATAATTTGCACACATCAATAAATCAATACCATTATTGTGATTCATCTTTTGTATACCGGTTGCATTAAAAATGTGCTGGTAATCATATCCTACATCCATTCCATCTAGTTCCCATAATGGCCAATTAATGGAAATTGTTCTTCCGTACCTCAGCTTCTTATCAGCCAACTCATTTCTAATATATGAAAAGTTATCCATATACGAATTACCATAAGCATAATTTGACTGACCCAAATTTCCAAAAATAGCGGATATTGAAGAAAACAATATCATATAATCAATTTTTTCTTCACCAATTGCACTATCTATATTATTGATACCGGCTACTTTAGTAGTAATAGCCAGTTCCTCTTCTTGAGCTGAAACCTTTTTGGACATGATAATAGCATCTTGTATGTAACCTGCTGCATGTATAATACCATTTATCTTTCCATGCTCCGCCAATGCCCATCGGATTTCCTTATCAACGGCTTGTTTATTACATATATCTGCACTATGGTACACCACTTTTGCTTTACCACTATTAACCCTTTGAAGCCATATCTTCATTTCATTTGTTATACTGCTTCTTCCAAGTAAGATGATATTACATGCATATTGCTTATATATTCCGGTTACCAAGCTTTTTCCAATTGCACCCATACCGCCGGTGATAATATATGTTCCATTGTCTTTAATAAGGACATTAGTGCTCTCCTCATATTCCATCAAACACAATTCTTTGACATATCTCACATAATCCTTATACTTTATTTCATTTACCGGTAAATTCTGTTTAGAAAATTCATTAACTATAAGCTTCCATACAAGTTGACTACTATATAGTTTTTTATCATATTCTAATGTAATAATGCTTGAAGTAACCCTTGTTTTTTCTGCTGTCAAACACTTATAAAAACCAGCCAATGCCGAAGTATAGCAATTATTTATGTTATCGTGAAATGCAAGGTTAAAAATTCTGATTTTGCCATTAGCATCAACGAACTTAATCAAGCCTTGACAAAATAATGCATTAAAAATGTACACTACTTGCTCCGAGTAATTAGAAACAAGCTCATTTAAACAATTAAAATCAAACATGTTGACCACATTAACATTTGCATTTCCAGGTACTATCTTTGAAAATAATTGATCTATTTCTTCCTTATTCAGAGGATTTATATAATAGCTATTGCTATCGTCAATCTCCTTATAAATTTTATCTGAACATATATGTACTACATTTCTAAGCTGTTCTTTAGCATTCTTGTAAACCACTGTGTCATTTGTGAAAATTATAGTTAAAGCAGTACTATATTCCTCACTTTGTTCCTTTTCTTCAATAGCTTCCTTCCAATATGCTTCAAAAATCACATTCTCATTATTTATTATATCCGCTGCTGCTTTTACATTTTCACTCTTTTGCTTAGATAGTGGGGTATGATTCTGTGTAAAATATGTGTTAAACTGTTCACTGAACTGGCCCTTCAAATATTCACTTAAATCATTTATATTTGAGTATTCAAACATAATTGTAGGGTACAACTGTATATTTATTTGATTTTCAATATTTTTAACTACTGAAATAAGATCTCTTGAATCAAGTCCCAGTTCATAAAAGCCTTCTTCTAAATCTGATTCTCGTATACTAATTCTTTTTAAATCTTCTATTTTTTCAATGATATATTTTTCAACACTATTCTCCGTTAATGATAATTTTTCAAAACCTAGCACCGGTTCTTGCAGCTCATCAGGACTTATCTCGTCGGCGCAAGTAACCTGTTTTGTCGCCATACCTACTTCTCGAATTTGCTTTGAAGACAATCTTTCAACATCAGCAGCTAATTGACCATGTTCATCAAATATTTTCCAGCTGGCATTTGTAATATCACCGCTATTCGCTACAGATACATCTTTATTTTCAATATAAACATATGCTTCACTATAAAGAGGTTTAAATGCCCTGAATTTTTCAATATGTATCGGTATAAAAGCTTTATTTTCAACTTCACTTATTTTCTTATCTCTAATACATAAATATGGTATTATTGTTGAGGAGTCCATAATTGAAGGCTGATGAAAAAAACCGTCCTTATATTGATCTGCTTCCTGACTCAGTTTGCTATGAGTAATTATTTTATCTTTAAAACAATAAACTTTTCCCTCCGCCTTCATAAAAGATTTATGAGTGATTCCAACATTTCTCACAAACTTATATGCTTCATCCATATCCTGAATATACTCGGCTGATTTAACCAGTTCTTCTGATATATTTATCTGCTCACCGGCAGCTGGAGATGCCTCGCAAATTTCACATTCAAAATGTTCCACTAACTCTTCTGTATTATTTTGCTCTATTTCGACAATACGACTTTTACCTGTAATAAAGCTTTTTTGCTCAACATTTTTTAGACTGATGATTAATTCTCTTTTTTTACATGATAAGAGTTCAATTGGTGTTTTAAAGAGAATATTTCGGAATTCTATTGTTTTGTAATCAATGTTTTCAGACAGCAATACTTTAATACACAAATCTAATAAAACAATTCCCGGCATTACTTTAGCACCATGTACGATATGATCTCTTACAACTAAGTTATCCTCGTCTATCATGAGGGAATACCCAAATTCTTTAAACAATATAATTCACCTCCCGAATTTTTATATCTTAAAACATCTTTTTTAATCCAAACATATTTGCCTCTTTATTTGTATTAAGTATTTTTGTTGGAGTTGGTTCTTTTTTATCAAACCAATAATATTTTTTATTTAAGGCTAATGGCTGCAAAGGCTGTCTAAAGACTTCATGATGTCCGGTATACTCTGATAAAATAACATGTGCGTTGGTTCCACCAAAGCCAAAACTGCTTATTCCCGCAATTCGTCTTCCGTTTATACCTTCCCATGCTTTATTCTTTGTACAAGGAAAGAATGGGGATTGTTCAAAATTAAATCTTGAATTTGGCTTATCACAGTTCAAAGTCTTTGGTAACATTTTATTCTGCAAACACAAAACAACCTTAATTATGGAAGCCATACCTGCTGCACTTAAGCAATGTCCTATATTTGTTTTTACGCTGCCGATACCGCAGTAGTTCTTTTTATCTGTGTATTCTCTGAAAACACTGGTTAATGCCTTTAATTCAATCGGGTCCCCAATAAATGTTCCTGTTCCATGTGCTTCTATGTAACTGATATCCTCAGGCTCAATGTCTGTTCTCTCAATTGCCCGTTTAATAACATCCATCTGCATATTGTAATTTGGTGTTGTGATTCCCATGGTATGCCCATCATTGTTGACTGCAACTGATTCTACAACCGCTAAAATATTATCACCATCAGCTATCGCTTGTTCAAGCTTCTTAATTACAATAGTTCCACAGCCTTCTCCCGGTACAAAACCGTTTGCCTTTTCATCAAAAGCACTGCAAATACCGTTAGGAGAAAGAGCATCACTTAGTAAAACTAATGTGTTCTCACACAATATTAAATCAACGCCTCCTACAATTGCCTGTTCACATTCACCAAAATGTATATTTTTACATGCTTCACTTAAAGCAACTATAGAAGATGAACATGCTGTATCAATTACCATAGAAGGGCCTTTCAAATCTAAATAATGTGATGTGTAAGCTGCTATGAAATTTTGTCCTAACCCGGTTATTTTTGCTTTTTGCTCCTTTGGCATCAAGGAATGAAAATCCCCGACTCTGCTTCCGATAAACACCCCTATATTCTTACCTTTTACATCAACTTTGTCATAGCCCGCATTTCTAAGAGCATTCACGCTAGTCTCAAGTTGTATACGTATCAAAGGGTCCATCGCCGCCGCTTCAGCTTCCGGGATTTCAAAAGCCTTAGGATCAAAATATTCAATATCCTTTACCATGGCAGCCCATTTTCCTATTGATTTATTTACTTCTGGTGTAGGTGAGTAAAAAGGTCCCATGTCAAAACGTTCTTTTGGTATTTCTTTTATACTACACTTTTGCTCAATCAAATTATTCCAGAACTCAATGCAATTGTTAGCATCAGGAAAGCGGCAATCCGCCCCTATGATAGCAAATCTAGGATTTTGATTTACGTTGCATGGTTTTATTTCAATGCTTTCATTCTTTGGAAGAGAAATATTAACAACACCAGTTAACGCGGTACTGATTTTCCTAATTGTATTGCATTCAAAGAACAATACCGGGTCTATTACGGTATGAAGCTTTCCTTCTAATTTTTTTATTACTTCACCTAAGAAAATAGAGTCCATCCCATAATTTTCAAAGGCTTCATCCAAAGATATTTCATTTATATTAATAAGTAATACATCTGAAATTACCTGTGTTATTATTTTGGTAATTTCATTTGCTTCTGAAGACAACATTTGATTATCTCCAGTTTGCTGAGTAAAATCTGACTTATTGTCCGGTTTATTTTTTGATAAAACAGACAGTTTTTGGATTTCAAAAATTTCATTATGTTTTACAGGCACAACAACTCCGGATACTTCCTTTTGTAAGATACAAAACAGAATATCCATACCTTCCTTACAGTTAATTGGAATCAGGCCATTTTCTTTACCAGTCTTTGGCTCTGACACCATAAAACCAACATCTGACCAACTTTGCCAAACCACAGATAATATTTGAGAACTGGTAACATTTTCTCCATACTTACACATGTTATTCAGATAGTTATTAGCCATCGTATAATCACTTACCCCTTTTGAAAGCCAAGGGCAAATGGAAGATATGGAAGAAAAGAGTACTGTTTTTTCCACCTGTAACACCTTTGTTGCATCTAACATATTAAGCAGCCCGTTTACTTTTGGCTCAAGGACATCTTCTATTTCCCGCTCTCCTTTGTGTATAAAGGCAGCATTTTCTGTTGAATATCTTCCTGCACAGTGGAACATAATATGTGCTTGACCAAACTCTTTATACACCTGATTAAAAAAGTCAGCCAAGGCCGTTTTGTTGTGTAAGCCTTGTGTATACACAATCACTTCTGCACCGTGGGATTCTAAGTCCTTTAGCAGTTCTTTCTTTTCAGGTGTATTCATATCTGTTCTTCCTAACAATACAAGTTTCTTTGCACCAAGTCCTGCCAGACGTGATGCTATCTGCGCACCTATTCCCCTTGTACCGCCGGTAATGATGTAACACTTGTCCTTCTCTACTTTGAAGGAATTATCATTTTTCCAATTAAACTCTAACTGCTGATATCCTGTTATATTTCTTGTGCCTGCTTTATAAAATACCTCACTATTGCCATCAAAGCCAAATTCATTTTTCAAACTATTAAATATGGAATCCATTGTATAGTCCATTGTAAAATCAATAGTTTTACTTTGAATCCAATCGTATTCTGCACCTAAATTATTCATTAATCCAGCCACAAGAACACCATTCTGGGTGATTCCTTCATTTACACCCTGGGTACAATGAAGGATATCCAGGCCTGATTGTCTTGTTTGTTTTATAATATGTTTATACAAATTAAATTTGCCATGAGGTATTTCAAATATTTCTTTACTTCCTGTTTGTAAATCAGATAAATCGATTACCACTGTTTTATATTTCTGATTTAGATTGAGTTTACTTTCTAAACTCGCTTCATAAACAGTATAATCATCATTCACTTCTAAAAATTCTGCTCTGCCTAAATTCATTACTCCCATTGCAGCACTTTTTATGTTTAATAATCTCTGTTCCTTTTGAATCAGAAAAACTATGTTTTCATTACATATTTCCGCTATATTGCTTGTAGATTTAGAATTATTCCATTGTTTCTTAAACAAATCAATAGTGATTGAATCAGCTTCATTTTTCATCTTATAAATACGTGATTCACTAAGGGGTGCCCAATGCTTTATCTTTTCAAAGGGGTATAATGGCAAGTTTACAATAGCCATTTTTTCGCTATAAAATTTCTCCCATTCCACTTCATAGCCATCTACCCAGGCTTGGGCTATTTCTATAGCATTTGCACTTAAATCATATTTTTTATCCTCAATGTCAAATACTTTAACGTCAAGTTTGTCATTACTTACATTGTTAATAAATACATTAAGGCTCTTTTCATTGCCCAGCGAAATATCCTCTAAACATTGAATTAGTTGTTTTGTGTTTTCAAATACTATAGCTACACGTACATTCATGTGATTACGTCCAATTTGTGTTGTGTAAGCTAAGCGAGTATCAAATTCATATTCTTCTGTCACCTGTGGTGTTTCCAGTAAAAAGTTCCTGTACAAATCAATATATCTTAACAAGGCTTTTTCATTTTTTACAGATAACACAAATATCTTCTTTTCTTTTGTTTCAATTTTATCTTTATAAGAATTGTCATAACCTTCTAAAATAACGTGAGCATTAGCTCCTCCGGCACCAAAAGAGCTAATTCCAGCCCTTAAAATTTTATTATCATCACCACTCCACGGTTCTAATTGTGTCTGTACTTTAAATGGAGTAGTTTTCAAATCAACATTAGGATTTAATTTTTCTGCATGAATTGACGGAACAAGCAGTCGGTACCTCATTTGTAAAAGTACTTTTGTAAGACTGGCCATACCTGCTGCCGCTTCTAAATGCCCTATATTACTTTTTACGGAGCCTATGCTTATAGATTGTTTTTGATTATAGTCTGTATCAAATACCTTTCTCAATCCTGCAATTTCAATTGGGTCTCCCAATGAAGTACCTGTTCCGTGTGCTTCTATATAACTAATGGATTTTTTATCAACTCCTGCGTTTTCTAATGCATTATTAATAACATTCGCTTGTTCTATAGGATTCGGAACAAAATAGCCTTGGGCTTTGCCACCATGATTTATACTAATTCCCTTGATAATCCCATAGATTTTATCCTTATCAGCTAATGCCTTATCCAAACGTTTTACTATAAATGAACCTGAGCCCTCGCCCGGTACATAACCCGAGCCACCTTCACCAAAAGAACGACACCTGCCATCTTTTGAAAGGAAATTTCCTTTTTTCAATTGAATATATTTATATGGATGCAATGTTAAATTAACACCACCTACTACTGCCATATCTATATCATGATTTTGTATGCTTTGATATGCTAGTTGTAATGCAGTTAGCGAAGATGAACACATAGTATCTAGTGTTATACTTGGCCCATGTAAGTTAAATATATATGAAATTCTATTGGAAATAGATGCTAAGGAGGAATCATATCCTTCCATTTTTCCATTATATGCATCCTCAATGCCGTATAACTGGTAGTTACTCCACATTGCTCCAGTATATACTCCTACTTTATAGTTTTCTAAGCGTTTCTTATTATATCCTGCGTCCTCAAAGGCATGCCAAACAGTCTGTGCATACACTCGCTGATGAGGGTCCATAGTCTTTGCTTCTGCAGGAGCAATATTAAAAACCAAAGAATCAAATTCATCTACTCCGTCAATAAAACCGCCCCATTTTTCAGGACTCTTCCACCATTCTTCAGCGTTTTCATCACAGTAGTTCATAAATCCCATCTGCTTTTTGGTATAACGTCTATGCAGTCCATTCCGGCTTTCAGGTTCTCCCAAAACGCATCTAAGCTCTCCGCTTTTGGGTACTTTCCTGCTATTCCGATAATAGCAATTTCAAATACTTCACTATCTCCCCCATGGATATCATCATTTGCAGTTACTTGTATCTCCTCATTATGAACGGTTTCAACTACATCCTCAGTAGTTTTTTCATTGATGAATTTATTTTTGCAGGCATCGTAATAATTCTGTATAAAATGTTCAGCTATTTCCTTAATGCATCTGTATTCGAATAACAAGGTTTTAGATATATTATCAAAGACTTTTTCAAATTCTATATTTATCTCTGTTGTCATTACAGAATCTATTCCCAGATTTTGAATTGATTTTTTAGGAGTCAGTGAATCTGTATCAATTCCTGTTACCTTTGAAATTATTTCTGTAATCCACATTATTACACTATCTAAAAGTCCATCATTATTATCATTAGCAGACATTTTCTCTTTTGGTACAGTATTAACGGAAGAATCCTTTGATTCAATATATTGGTTCGTATTAGCGTTTCTCGAGAAATTCTCCAGTTTTTGTCTGTCACCATATAAAACAATTGAGCTCTTTGAATTGTTAGCTAATGTATGTTTAATAATGTCAATACCCTCTCTAGTAGGCATTGGTCTAAAGCCATACGCTGAAAATATTTTTTCTTTATATTCTTTCGGCATTTTCATGCCCTCAGTATCCCAAAAAGGCCAGCTTATAGAGACAATATTTGAGTCTGAATCTTTTGAGCAAAGGCTATTTATAAGCATATTGGCATATGCATAATCCAATTGACCCTCATTTCCAAAGACACCGGAAGTAGAGGAAAAGAACAAAACTTTTTTAAAATTATATGTTCTATTCATATCAATTATAGCTAGAGCTCCATTAATTTTTGAACTTATTACTCTTTTAAAGGATTCAACACTTTTATTAGGTAATTTGCAATCTTCTAAAATTCCTGCACAGTGAAAAACATAGTCTATTTTTTCAAACTGAGACCTTACTTCATGAAACATCCTCTTTATATCAGTATCGTTACTAATATCTGCACTAATATATGTAATGTCATTGGTACCATTTCTTAAAGATTCTATGTATGTTTCTATTTCATCTGATATTTTTCTTCTTCCTACTAATATAATCTTTGTATCTGATAATTTAGCAATTTCGGCTGTTACAGCTTTACCAATTGCCCCCAGTCCTCCTAAAATTACATAAACTCCTTCCGGGAACTCCTGATAATTCTTGGTGTCCTCTAAAGCCATTTCTGATATATTGTAAGTCATACGTTTATCAGATTTATAATAAGTAAACCTTGTATCAATTACAGAATGCAGCTCTGTACTAATTACATCGTGTAAACTTGAAACTTCCCCCGGCTTTACTATGATTACTTGTGTAATAAAAGATGGGACCTCTTTTTCAATACTCCTTCCCAGCACTACTACTGATTCTTGAAATACTGCTATTTTAGCATCACTTTCAGTAGAAAAAATCTGAAAACGAACGCCATTCTTTTGAAACCGATAGGCAAAGCTTTTGGCAAATAAAAGTGCTATTATTGCAGTTGAATTAACTTGATATTCCCAGTCATTTTCTATAGGGGGTTTATGTTCTCCTATCATGTATATAATACGAATTTTCTTATTATCATACGCAGAATATACATAGTTGGACAGTTGTTCAAAATGGGCTTCGTTATTTAAATCCATTTCAATGCTATTAAAATTCTGTTTAAATGATTTAGCCCTTGAAATCCAAAGCAGTTGATTTCCACTACCAATATGGTCTAAATTTATACTCTTTATTACATTACTAAGTTCTACGTCATCAGTTAAAACAATAATATATTCATTTGCAATATCTTTATGTACAATCTGATTAGTAAGGATACTATCGCTTTGGTAAAATAGTACCTCTGAATGATTATTCTTTATATTGTGTAATTCCTGAGTACCGTCTTCAATACTAAGTTCTCTATTTTTCACTTTTTTTAAAATTTCAAGTAAATTTTCATTTATCATTGAATTCGTCCTCCAAAATAGCAGCCGCTTTTTCTAAAGTGATTTCATTTTCTTTCAATAATCTTAATATATCAGGAATGTCATATTTCTTTTCTTTTATCTCCATCATACTTAGCATTTCAATTTTTATTTGCGCTCTACCTTTGTCATCAATTATTTGTATATCAAAAGTGATGTCCTTGGTTTTATTACATGTGACATAGATATATCGCGGTGCAAAACTTGATTTATTGCAGGACATACTACCTAGCTTATATGGGAGTATTACTTTGTCATCTCCTAAGTCATATTTGTTGCCAAACACAAATACTGACTGGAATGCTGCATCTATGCACGGTATGATAGTACTATCAAATTCCGCTTCAAAATAATTTATATCATTCTGTTTATAAGGCTTTAGCTCAACTAAAGCTTCTTCATCTGAATAAGTTATTTTCTCAATAATTCCTAATGAGCCACCATATTCTAACCCGAGTTGCTTAATTGATTTATATAATTGTTCTGAGTAGATTTTATGATTACACCTTCTATTTATCGATTCAATATCTATAACATAGTTAAACTCAATCTCTTTTGTAAGGTTTAAAGTACCTATTCCAATAGCTGTTTCACGTGTTCCTGATATCATTTTAGTTTTAATACCCAAGGTTTCTTTATCTATATATGATATCAGCTCAACCTCTTCATTTTCAAAGGATACCGGCGAGACAAACGTCAAATTGTCTATGGATTTTAATTTACCGTCGGCCACAATATTACCAATAGCCTTTGCATTTATGGCGATGGCTGCTCCGGGCAAAATCAACTTACCTCTTACCTTATGATCTTTTACAAAAAAATCTGAAACGCTAAAAAGGGTTTTAAACCTTATCTCTTTTAATGTTGATAAATTCTTCACACGATTCAATGCAGAAGCATTGGTAAAGCTTCCTGCTTTTGCTTCGGGTTTCTTCCAATCGTCGGATAGCCAGTAGCGTTTCCTTTCAAAGGGATACAGTGGAAGATTTATTTTAGGATATTTTATATCCCCCCACATAATACTCCAGTCATCATTTGAATTATACAGAACTTCACGGGCAAGATTTATAAAATCCTGCTTTTTCGGGTGCTGGTTAAAATGATATTCAAATTTGTTAATATCATCATTTTCATCATCATCAGAGACATAAATAATATCTTCTTGCTGTTGAGCTGTATTAATAAATGATATTAACTTGCTAATCATGTCTTCATAATCTGTTCCGATTACAGCCACTTTTTCATTTAATAAATTTCTGCAACACTGAGTTGCATAACATATTTGTTCAAGAGATATATTACTATCTCTTGACTCTCTTAGATATTTTATATATATCTGACAATAACGAATTAAATCCTTTTTATTCTTTGCTGAAATCACAAGA
This sequence comes from Bacillota bacterium, assembly GCA_023416585.1. Classification (GTDB taxonomy): domain Bacteria; phylum Bacillota; class Clostridia; order Christensenellales; family Aristaeellaceae; genus JAEWAH01. The sequence goes on along the minus strand of JAEZHM010000026.1, from coordinate 18,840 downwards.
ATGTTATACTCAAAGTTGTTTGTTTTTTGTTTTATGTCTTGCTTGTCTGCATACTCTTCTATCAGTAAATGTGCATTGGAACCTCCTGCACCAAAGGCACTCAATCCGGCTAAATATGGCAGGTCTTTTCCATTGCTTTTTTTATGCTCCCATGTTTCGGTCGTCTTCTGTACAACAAATGGAAGCTCATCAAAATTGATATTTTTGTTTAATTGGTCACAGTGAATAGATGGAACTAGCTTCTTATATTTCATTTGTAAAATAACTTTTGTTAGTCCTGCCATTCCTGCAGCAGACTCTGCATGTCCTATATTGGATTTGATTGATCCAACAGCACACTTTTCTGTTATTCCATATGCTTTTGATAATGCGGATAATTCTATTGGATCTCCCAATGGCGTACCTGTACCATGAGTCTCTACATATGTTATATTGGCTGCATCTATTTCAGCTTCTTTTAACGCTTTCTGTATAACCTCAGTTTGTGCAACGGGATTTGGTACGGTAAATCCGTTGGAGCTTCCTCCATGATTAATTGTAGCAGCCTTTATTACACCGTATATAATATCATTATCCCGTTGTGCCTCCTCAAGCTTTTTCAGTATAACAACCCCTACTCCTTCACTTGGCACATAACCATCCCCGCCTTCACCAAAGCTTCTGCATTTTCCTTCTGAAGACAGAAAATTATTCTGACTTAGATTAATATATTTATTAGGGTGTAATGACAAATTTACACCCCCTGCAATAGCCAAGGTGCTGGAACCGTTATAAATGCTTTCACACGCAAGATGTATGGCTGTTAATGAGGAAGAACACATTGTATCAATAGCAATACTGGGGCCATGAAAATCCATATGATATGAGACACGATTTGAGACAGAAGCATAAGATGAGTTAAATGCCATTTTATGGCCTGGTTTATCGTAATCTATTCCATATAGCTGATAATGGCTATACATTATTCCTGCAAAAACTCCAACTTGATGCTTTTTCAGCATTTTGGCTGTGTATCCCGCATCTTCTAATCCATGCCATGCACATTCCAGAAAAATACGTTCCTGTGGGTCCATATAACGTGCTTCTCGAGGAGTTATTTTAAAGAATGCAGCATCAAAACAATCAAAATCGCTAATAAAGCCTCCCCATTTACTATTTGTAAATCCATGCTTGCTTTTATCAGGATTATAGTCTTCATTATAATCCCATCTATCCTGTGGAATTTCAACAACGCAGTCTCTTCCCTCTAAAAGGTTATTCCAGAATTCGTCCAGAGTGTCAGCCTTGGGATATCTTCCCGCAATACCTATTATTGCAACATCACTCTTGTTTACAGAGGGAACCTCTTTTTCTTGTGTAACTTTCTTAAATCGATTATTTTGAATTACTCCAAGTCCGCTGTCAGGCACTGAACTCTTTACTTTTTGCGGAGTTGGTGCTATTTCCTTTTTCAACAGCTTTTCTAGTCTGCCTGAATATTTTTCAAAGAAGCACTCTGACAAAGCTGCTATATTACGATATTCGTACATAAGGGTTTTGGGACAATTGGGTATCACTTCTTCTATTATTTCATTAAATCGCATAATAGTTAATGAATCTATTCCATAATTTTCCCATGTTGTTGTAATATTTAATTTGGATTTAGGAAGCTTAATGATGTCACTAATTATACCTTGTATATAATCGGTAACATCCTCTTTAGTTAATGTTGATACCGTACCAATTTCTGTTGCTTCAGTTTTATTTTTTTCAGAAGTATATACTTTTTGCTGACGTACCTCCTTCATATATCGAGATATTTTTTCTTTATCGCCATACATGGCAATCGGACATTTACAATCCAAATTCATTATGTTTTCTAACACAATTTTGCCATTAGCAGTACTTAATGGTTTTTGGCCTGTTTGTTCATATAAGCGGTTAATTTTCTCTCCGGCTACCGTAAGACCGCCTTCCTCCCAATATGGCCAACAAATAGCTTGAATATTGAACATATTGTACTGACTTTGTACATCATATGCAAAAGCATTAAGGTACCCATTGGCATATGAATATGCAATCTGACCAATGTTTCCCATCACTGAGGTAATTGAAGAATACAATTTCACAAACTTCATATCGCGCCCATATTTTATAAACGAATCTAATATATTTATTAAGCCTTTTATTTTTGGGTTTACAGAATGATAAAAATCCTCCAGTTTTAAATTTACTATTATTGCATCCCGTATTATACCTGCACAATGAAAAAGCCCTGTAACGTGGCCATCTTTCTCCAAAATATTCTCAACCACTTGCTCACATGCGATTGAATCTTCAATATCACATTGAAGGTATTTAATTACCGTAGATGAAGGGTCAATTCGCCTGATACAATCCAAAATAGCCTTATCAGGGTACTTTCTGCCCAGCAAATATATTCTTTGGGGTCTATATTCCAATAGCTGTTCTGCCAGTATCTGTCCTAATGCACCTGTACCACCTGTTATGATAAAAACGCCTTGGCTGAATATATCCAATTGCTTGTTTTCTGTCTCAATTGATTTCTGAATAGGTTTAAATTCTGCAATATACCTCTTATTCAATATGTAACTAATATCAGTTCCATCACTTGTGTCAAAATTGACTTCCTCAATTAATCGGTTGCAAATCTCCTGTTCATTCATGCTTTCAAACTGAATGTTTTTGTGCATTACGTTGGGACATTCTACACAGATTGTTTTCAGCATTCCGGATATGGCAGTATTAACATAACTTGCATAATTATCCTTCTTGAATGCATGAATAAATCTAATTGTGTTATGATCTCTTGAAAATGCCCTTATTATCTGTGTGATAGAATATGCTGTTTCTATTGATTTATCAATCCCTTTTACAGAAGTGTTTGCAGCATTACTTCTACTTTCAGAAAAATAAATTATATCCCATTCCGAGGATTTTTTTTCATTTAATTGTTCATACAAATTTATATAACCTGCAGGGTCTGACTTGTTAATTTGATACTTACATTTCATAGTATTTCTTGAATCATTGCTTAAGTAAATAGATATAGCATTCTCACTAAAGTAAACATGATTATTACAAAATTTATTGATACTTTCTATATCCTCTGCTATAAACAACAATGTCCTATCTTCTTTTGTTGGTAATGTCCTGTCACGTGGTTGGATAGATAAACACTCTTCATAATAACATAAAGCATCTTCAGGTCCTGCTTCTGTTCCTTTTATTATAGCTAAGACCTCTTCCGGACATAGTTCCCCAGACCGTAGTTTCTCATATAAAGAATCCATTTCTTTCCCCTCGACATAAATAATTTTTTTAATGAATACGTGTTTGTTACTCCAACAACTTAAGATTTAGAAGCATTTTTTTATCAATTTCACCATTCTTAATTCTGCGTATAACTTCCTGTATTAAGTCATCCGTATCATCATACTTTTCGGAAACATGATTTGCTTTTTTCACATTAACCAATCGGTATTCTTGTACTTCCATCACCAGTTTTCCATTTTCATTAAGTATATATATATCAAAAATGAATTCACCATTCTCTTCCCTACAATTCTTGCTTTTTTGTGCCAGAGCAATTAAGTTGCCCCTGGTTGAGCCATGCATTATTAATCTGCCAATAGAAACCGGTAATGATAAACAGCCTTTCTCTGTATGATTTTCAACAAGTTTAAAAGTTGATTGCAAAACTCCATCAAACAACGGTGGCCACAAGGTACAATTTTTACCTCGACCTTCAAATTGTTCCCTTTGAGTAATTGAAACTACTGACATTACTAAATCCTGACCAACAAATAATTTTTCAATGGACTTAAATGAATTCTTAAAGTTAAATCCTAGTGTATCAAGCCATGTGTAGTACTCCTCTGAATCAGCCTCTACTAAGCCTTCAATCAGTGGAATTTCAAAGGTATTATTAGTATCAGTATCAATTATTAATTTACCTTCTGCACTTAAAATTCGCTCATCCTCTTTGCAATTATATATTTTAAATCTAATGCAATAATCTTCAGGTATTATATCAATCTGCAATTCAACAGCTTCTTCACTAACTTCAATAGCCTTATGAAACTGAATATCTTCTATAGCGTTTATACGATGATTGGGCAAGGATAAGTTTCCGGCTTCCATTGCCATCTCAATTATGGCTGTTCCCGGCAATAAAGCTTGTCCATCAATGACATGATCCTTTATAAAGAACTCGTCACTATGAATAGTTCTGGTAAACCTTTGATTTTCAATGGTCGAAATATTAGCATCGATTAAAAATGCTAATTTATTTTTTATATACAAATCAGTATCCTTATCACTGTTTTCCTCAAAATTCAGCCAATATCTCTGATTATCAAAAACATAGGTGGGCAACATGATTACAAAACCATTCTGAAGAAGATTAAATTGTTCCCAATCAATCTTTATTCCCATAACCGCAAATTCAGCAACTTCTTCTACGTTGCCGGCATTTACGGCAGCTTGTGCCATAGTTGCATATTTATTTTTTTCACTCTTTGTAATTGTATTTTTATCAGTGGACATATGAGTCTTCACAGAAGAACATGGTTTATCATTTAAAAAATTCATTAAACTAGCTTTTAGTTCTTTAACACTGCTGCACAATACACATATCCTTGAGTCCAGAAGCTCACGTCCAACTTGCGTAGTGTACGCAATATCACTAATATCAAGTGTATTCTTCTTTTCCTCTTGTTCCTCAAGCCAATTAAGCATTTTCTGTACATATTTGCGTACTCCGTCATCAGTCATTGCGGAAATCAAAACAGGCACCTGACTAATTCCTCTTGTTTGTGACCGTTTTCTATTATTCTCATGATTTTGAATAAGAATATGTGCATTGGAACCACCTGCACCAAAAGAGCTTATTCCCAAAACTAATTTATTATTATAAGTTGTCCAAGGTTCCAGCTCTTTTTGCAAATAGAATTGGCTGTCGGCAAATGAAATTCTAGGATTAGGCGTATCACAATTAATTAAGGGTATCTTAACTCTGTTCATCAGTTGTAATACAGATTTAATCGTTGACACTATGCCGGCTGCACCTTCTAAATGACCAATATTTGATTTTACACTTCCTATTGCACAAAATTGATTATCCTCTGTATAGTTACTAAAAGCAGATTTCAAACCATTTATTTCTATTGGATCTCCCAGTATTGTTCCTGTTCCATGTGCTTCTATAAAAGTAATCTCCCGTGCAGAAATACCGGCATCATCAATAGCGGCCTTTATAACCGTTGCCTGAGAAGTTGAACTAGGCACGGTATAGCCATTTGGATGACCCACATGATTGGAGGCTACCCCTTTGATAATCCCTAGAATATTATCCCCATCACGTTCTGCCTCCCTTAATGGTTTAAGAATAATTGCCCCGATTCCTTCACCCGGTACATATCCATCTGCTTCACTTCCAAAGCTGTGACACTTACCTCTCGGAGATAATACTCTCAGCTGGCTTCTTAAAACATACTCAGATGGGTGTATGTGTAAATTAACACCTCCTGCAATAGCCATCTTACACTTGCCGTTTCTTATATTATCAACAGCTGTAACAATGGAATTTAAGGAGGAAGAGCAGGCAGAGTCAATTATAAAGCTGGGTCCATTTAATTCAAATACATAAGAAACTCTATTGGCAATTGACCATGGCAATGCCTGATGTGTCCCGAAATTGCCTTTTGCCATCTCATCTTCAATTAACAGTCTGTATCCATTTGTAGTATTGCCTATGAAAACACCAACATTGCCTTTTACTTTCTCTTGAATTCTCTGCTTTGAATATCCGGCATATTCAAATGCTTCATACACAACCTCTAAAAGAATACGCTCTTGGGGGTCCATATTTCCTGCATCTAGAGGTGAAATCTGAAACAGCATTGGATCAAACTGGTCTACATCATCAATAAAACCGCCCCAGCGAGAATACATTTTCCCTTTATATGCGTTTTTAGCCTCATTATCATAGAAATTTTCTACATTCCATCTTGTTTCCGGAATAGCAGATATGCAATCCTTTTTTGAGATCAGATTCATCCAGAATTCTTCAATGCTTTTTGCCATTGGAAAACGTCCACTCATTCCGATAATTGCAATATCTTTACTTTTACACTCAACGGAATCTGTTATTTGAAACTCATTATCCAAAGTTTGTTCATTGATGAGACTACTGCTTGCTTTTGCACATCCACAGCTAGTTACGTTCTCAATACTATAATTACCATTTGGAACTAAAATACTTCTTATTTGCTCTTCAGAATAAGTTTGCACAAAGTAAGCCGCCATTTCATCAATATTTTTGCAATCGAAAAAAATAGTTGATGAAACTCCGGAAAAGTCTGCTAATAAAATACGATTTAATTTATGGATTAGTATAGAATCAATTCCCATACTTTGAAATGCATCTTCCAAATCAATATCATCAATGCTCAAGTTTAACTCTTTGGCTATTACCTTTGTCAGGTACTGCTCTACTATTGTTTTTACATCTATATCTGAACTGTTATCAAAAGTTACGTTGTTGTTGTTTTGCAATATAATCGGTAATCTGAGTTTGCTTTCCAGATATTCATTCATTTTTTTATCTTTTCCAAAAAGCACACAACATTGTAAAGACATATTGCTCTTCATAATGTTATCAAATGCAATTATTGCATCTTTGTTTAATAATGGAGAAAGTCCTGTTGTTGAAGAAAATCTGCTGGCGTCCTTTTCAACCATTCGTAACCCGCCATCCTGCCAATATGGCCAATTGATGGATATAGAATTACCACTGCGCTTTCCTTCTTTTCTTAATTTCTCTCTATGCCTGATAAATTCATCAAAGAAACAATTTGCATATACATATTCACTTAATCCAAAGTCGCCTACTAATGCTGAAACAGATGAAAAATTCACAAAAAAGTCCAGGTTGATATCTTTCGTTATTTCATCCAGAAAAACTGTTGCATCTACTTTTAGTCTGACCCCGTTTCTTAAAAATTCGTTATCCTTGGATTCAAGGAATCCGGGATCAATATATCCTGTCATATTGAAAATACCATTAATGGTTCCAAACTCATTTGTTACATTATTTATTAATTCTTGCAACTGCTCTTTGATTGATACATCCACAGATTTATAAACTACCCTTGTACTTCTCTGATTAAGCGGATTAATAAACTTCCTTATTTCATCATTTTCAGGTTTACGCCCGCACAATATAAGGTTTACATTTGCCTGAGCAGCTAAATGCTGAGCAATTACCTTACCAATTTCTCCAAAACCGCCCAATAAGATATAAGTACCATTTTCTTTCAGATATGGTATCTGAGTTTCGGGTTGGTAATCAGTATATGCTTGTACTGTCCTTTGCAATTTTCTATATGTAACTTTATATTCACTTGAAGAAAAATAGTTTATCTCTTTATTCAGAACTGAAATAAAATCACTTGTTGTCTGTTCATAACATGTAATATTTCTGAAGCAAAGATTTTCATATTCAATGTGCAATGTTTTAAAGAATGCTGTTAAACCTTCACTATACATTCTACTTTCATTTCCCATAGAACTAAATAACAGCTTTCCGGAAAATTTATTTTTCTGAATTAAACATTTTGCCAAATTAGTAGCAAATATAAATGTACTTAATACATAATCTTCTGTTTCCCTTATTTCCTCTGAATCATTCAAGGCAACAAGTATAACGTCAGGAACATATCCTATCTGCTCTAATTTGTTAAATATATTCAAAGAATCTTCAAGTAACTCCGGTTGAACCGAATACTGTCCTTTCTCTGCTTTTTTAGAGGCACTTACCTTAACATAAACCAATTCTTTAGCAGCAAGATATTCAAAGTTACTTTGCTCCAGATTGGAGAATACTAACAGTCTTTGCTTCTCACTATCAATTACCTCTAAGCTTGATGGTGTATAATCCAGTACTTTTACCTGCAGCTCATCCTGTTGGGACTCACACCCTATAATGTCCTGTTTTATATATTTAAATGTTTTTTTGTTGAAGCAGTATGTAGGTAATGATACTAATTTGCATTTATTGAAAGCCAGACCTTTTTTCCAATCAATATTTGCACCCTTCAACCACATATCCACTAAAATTTCTTCCATTGTATTTTTTTCTTTGAGTCCTGTAAAAATGCTATATTTGTCACAGGCTGTTATCCCATTACTATCTTCTAATAACAGAATATCCTCTAAGGTATGATTACACGGCCCCTGCCACTTTTTACCCGACTCTTTTTCATATAATTCACATATTTCTTTAAATGTAAAATACCCGTTTATGACAAGGTCACTTATCTCATTCAACCTATCGTCTGCAAAAACATTTGGTGGTACCAATGACCATTTTTTATATAATCTTTTAATTGCAATGTTAACTGCTATTAAAACCGTAAATTTCAATCTATTGTCATTAATATCATCCGGATTATTTTCCTCAGCACTGATAAACTTGACTAAATCAAAATCATCATATTCAATATATTTGTTTACTTCATGGATAAATTTACTAAATGTTCTCTGATTCTTATATAAAAGTCTGATATTATTCAGCCATTGTGTAGACGCTGCTGTTTTTGATATATCAGATTGTTTGAATTCTAATGAAATTTCAGCAAGCAGGCAGGTTATATACTTGTCTGTTATAACCTCCTTGGTAAGTAAAGTTTCGTTATTGAAATTAACTATTATTTGGGGTTTATCTGTAATAATATTTTTTGCATTTTCTTTATTGTCCAGATATGAAATAACGTCTTCAATATTTATTACTTCTGCAATCATTAATGCTAATAATTTTTTATCTTCTGTTTTTAAATAAATACCTTCTAGATTATCAGCAATACTTAATAAACCTTTAATATATGCGGTTGCTATAATCAGGTTAAAAATATACTCCGATGGATAGTATTCAGGGTTATATGCTTGGTCTTTTGATATATTTATACTTTCAGTAATAGCTGATAGCTCGGTCTCAAAACAAGCATTATTCCTAACAATCTCCACTATTCTATTAATAAACATTTCATCAATAAAAGAAATATCCAATAGGTATTTTTTGTCTGACACCTCACGGATGTCTTCTTTTAAGCCCACTAAACAATCAATGAACTTTGAGCCTTCCTCAACAACACAAGCTGTTCTGTACTTAAACTGTTCTCTCCCGCTGCACAAGGTAAAAGCAATATCTTTAATGCTATTGCTTTCAAGCTTTTTAATTTTTTTCTCCCACTTTTCTAATAGCTGGATTAAAGCTTCTTCTGATTTTGCAGATAATACTATGGGATACTTTTTTAAAGGCTCTGAAACACAGGTATCACTCTCGTTTTTCGGTTCTATATATTGTTCCAGAACTACATGTGCATTAACACCTGCAAATCCCAATGAAGTTACCCCTGCACGCAAGGGTAACTTTTTCTCATCAGGCTGCCAAGATACATTTTCTGTAGTAATATTAAATGGAGAATCCTCAATATTAATTAAAGGATTTATCTCTGATATATTAATTTGTCCGGGAATTACTCCATACTCAAACATCTTTAAAACTTTTACTATTCCGGCAAGACCGGATACGGGTAGTGAATGACCAATATTGGGCTTAACTGAACCGAGCCAACAGAAATGCTTCTTTTCTGTGACTTGTTCATAGGCCTGCTTTAACGCCTCAATTTCAATGGGGTCACCTAAGCTGGTTCCAGTACCATGTGTTTCTATATAATTGATGGTATCAGGGGAGAACTTCAGGCCTCTCCACGCATCAAGAATTAAGTCTTTCTGCGCAGATAATTTAGGTGCAGTAATTGAAAATGTTTCCCCTGAATGGTTAACAGCTGTATTTTCAATAATCCCGTATATGTGACATTTATTCTCCTTTGCAACGGATAAAGGTGCCAGAAGAAGTGAAACTACTCCTTCACTTACTACGATTCCGTTTGCATCAGCTGAAAATGTCTTGCATTTTCCGTCAGGACTGAACAAGCCATTTTTTGACATCAGTTTTAACATATGGGATGTTTTAAAGGTATTAATGCCATTTACAATAGCAAAATCACTTTTGCCCAGCTTAAGTAAGTTAACACCATCGTTTAATGCACACATACCTGATGGACATCCTGTTTCTACTAACTTACTTTCGCCGGAAAAACCAAAATACCAGGATATACGGTTTGCAATCATGAATAAAAACAAACCTTTTCCGGAAAACTCATTTATCTCATTACCCGGCATATGTTGATTTTCAAAAGTATCAACTTCAGCTGTCCCGACTATAACGGACGTTCTTTTATCCCTTAACGTTTTCAAGGAAATCCCCGAATCCTCGATGCACTTCCACGTCTCCTGCAGCAGTGCTCGTTGGTCAGGGTCCATATTATCCGCTTCTGCCGGAGAGATGCTAAAGAACTTGTTATCAAATTCCTTTAGGGCACTTACCTCTCCAATCCACTTACTGCTTATTTTATTCTGCGAATCAATATTACTGTCGAAAAAATTTGATTCGTTCCATTTTTCTTTACTAATCTCTACAATACAATCTTTTTTTCCAACAATGTTTTCCCAGAGCTCATCTGCTTCTTTTGCCTGTGGTAGCATACATGATATTCCGACAATTGCTATTTCGTTACTGCATTTATTTTCCCTTCTCATATCCTCCACCACCTAATTTGTAATCAGTCCACTGACCTTGTAATTAAACAACCGCAACTTTTCTTAATAGAGAAATAATTTTTTGCCTGCTTAGCTTTAATGCCGGCCCCAGTGTACATAGAATTGAAAAACCAATGATAACTATACTTGCAAATAAATAATCAGTTGCATTTAAGATTAAGTATAAGTATTCTCCACCAAATGCATTTGTCATTACACTAGGCCCTATATAGATTCCATTACTTGCCACAACATTTACTATAATTAATGCTATTCCTGTTGCAACAATTGCTGCGGTACAGCAAATATAGAAAAGTTCTAAAAATACAATTCCAAAACATTTTCTTTTGCTAAACCCGATTGCTCTCATAATTCCAAATTCTTTCATAGACGATACAATATTTAATCTGATGATAGCTTTTAATCCAACAGAAATAATCAGCAATAGTACTACTACAAACCATTGATATATAAGTTTGCAAGTTGGTGATAAACTAGTGAAAAATAAACCTGCATCATACCAATCCTGTGCACGCAGTACATCTGATTTTTCTAGTAAAGCCTTATCTAGTTCTTCTGATAACCCTTTTGATTCATCGATGTCTTTCAGATATATTTTTACCATATCATACATATCGTCACGCATATTGAATAATTTTTTTGCGCTCTTATCTGTCATAAATCCAAAATATCCATTATACTCTGCTCCATCTCCATAAACACCTACAATTGTATAGCTTTCTGAAACAGGTTTATTTGAGATATCGAAGGATTCAATTTTTATAGAATCACCAAGTTTTAGATTACCTTTTTGAATTCTATCTTCACTTATCATTATCTCGCCTAACTTATCAGGCCATTTTCCATCTACTAAATTTACAGCTTTTGTTTTATCCAGGTTATCTGCATCTTCTTTTGTTACACCATATAAAATAGTAGCATAGCTGTTGCTTCCAACTGAATAGCTTACCGAACGCCTGATGATTTTCGCAGAGAAATCAACTTTGTCGCTGTTTTTTGCCAGAAAATCATCCACGATTTTTGTAGCTGCAATGTTTTTTTCATCCTCTTCATAGTTAAATGATTTTGATGTGTTTGGATTTAAAAATTTACCCGGTAAAAAAGGACTAAGATTATAGTGGTCGTTCCACATAGCTACAATATGTCCTGATTGCACCTGCAAATAGTTATAATTAATTGTTCTGATCATACCGTTTGTTAATGCACTGGATATTAAAAGAATTAAAATGCTAAAAAGTACTGCTATAAAAACAAAAATTGATTTTCTTTTATTTTTCTGAGCATTTTTCCAAGCTATTTTCATTATTTCCAACATAAAATGTCACCTCAATTTTCTTTAAATGCATCTACTGGATTTAAACTAGCAATTTTCCTGCATGGTACGTATGAGAATATCCCTAATACCACTACTGCAGTAATTAAAACAATAAATGTATTACCAAATTTAATAGATGGGTAGAAATTCTGTCCGAAAATATTTCTCATTAGTCCGGTTATATTTGTAATACCCACATTCGAAAGAACGCTCAAGATAATAAAACTTACAAGAGTTGCACAAAGCAATGCCAAAATTGATACAAGCATAATTCCACAAAAATATATGACGGCTACTTTTCTTTTACTAAAACCTATGGCCTTCATTACTCCAATGTCTGTTTTTCTTTGAATTCCTATCATGACTATCAGATTGATTACAAGAATACCAATAATAATAAACAATATAACAATTAAAGCAACGAACATCAGGCTGAATATTGTTACAAAATCCATTATATATCCGCTTAATTCTCTTCCCTTTTGTATGGTATATGTACTTTCGTTAATATCTGCACCATTGAATTTCTCAATTATTTTATCAATCTGATTCTGTGCACTTCCACCTTTGTGTGGTGTAATAACGATATCTGTCAATTCACCTTTGCCATAGCCGAATAATTTTTCTGCATCATCTAAATTTAAGTAAATAATAGGAATATTAAAAAATGATAAAGAATTCATTTCTGCAATCCCGATTACCTTTAATTCTTTTGAAATAACTTTTCCATCTTCTGCAGTGGCGTCTACAACAAGAGTTTCACCTACTTTAGCTCCTAAAGCCTCTGCAATTGCTTTAGTCATAAGAATTCCATCACTTTCTTTGGTGGATAAGTAATTACCCTCTATCAATTGTAATGATTCTTTATAAGCATTATAATTTGCATCAAGACCTATAAACATAGCCATTTCAGACTTCAAATGCATTGATACCATTCCATTGTATCTAATACGTCCCGATACATCACCTTCACTATATAAATCCTTTAAAACTTTAAACTGTTCTTTTGCATCATCAGCTTTAATCTTTACCTCATTAACGGCATCAATATTCCAAGAATAAATTTCAGCCTTGGTTGACTCGCCGGAACGAATAATAACATCACCTGTAAAACAGTCTCTGATTGAGTTCTGCATATTACTTTCTACTGTTCCTAATACATTTGTACTAAGAACTAAGGTAATTGTTATTACGAAAATGAAGAAAAATAGAGATAACGCCCGCATTTTATCATGTAAAATATCTTTAAATGCTAATTTTATCGTAATCATCTATATTCCTCCTGTTTTATTAATCCATCCTCCATAAAGCAAACTCTTGATGCGCGATCAACAATTTTATTATCATGAGTAGAAAATATAAATGCAGTTCCTTCTTCTTTATTTATCTTTTGCATTATATCAACAATTTCTGTACCGGTTCCTTTATCAAGATTAGCCGTTGGCTCATCTGCTAAAACGATTTGAGGTTTTGTTACTAATGCGCGGGCAATAGCAACTCTCTGACATTGACCACCTGATAATTCATATGGTTTATGTTTTTTATACTTGTCCAAACCTACTTTGTCCACAAAGTAAGCAACTCGTTCTGCTTTTTCCTTCTTTGATATATCCTTCAATAATGAAAGAGGCAAAGCAACATTTTCTTCTACTGATAAAACTGACAATAAATTAAATGACTGAAATATAAAACCAAATGTATAAAGACGTAACTTATCTAATTCTTTGTCTTTCAATTTTGCGATAGATTGTCCGTTAATAATTACCTCACCTGATGTCATCTGATCCAAACATCCGATAATATTCAGTAATGTTGATTTACCACTACCGGAAACACCAGATAACGCAACAAATTCTCCCTGCTTAATAGTTAAATCTATTTTTTTTAATGCATGTACTTTTGTTTTCCCTAAAGAATAATCTTTGGTTAACCCTTTAATTACAACAATATCTTTACCCATAGTAATCCCCTTTATCTTTTATTATTCATACCTCAATAAAAAATCGTCAACCCATCAAGTATTCGGCAATTTTAACAACACTTCTGCTTTGCCATGAACAATACTCAGTTTTTTTCAATTCTTCATTCAATAAGCCCATTGCTTTACTGCAATAAATGACGGAGTCAACTAAATCATCTTGAGTCATGTCCAAATTCCTTGTTTTATTAAATGCCTCTTTTAAATATTCCTTAAAAACCAGCGAAAGTTTGTATTTACTGTTCTTTGCTGCAAGTTCCAGCCTCTTTTCAGTAAAGCCTTTTGATATATTCTCATACACTTTCTCAAGTTTTTCATTAAAGAATCTATCTTCAATGTACTGTGCTATATCATTTGGAATCATATCAATTGAATCAACAAAGTCATAAATATTTTTCAACTTTTTAGCACGAGCAGGATAAAATATTCCTTTCTTTAGAACCTGTACCTCCTTTCCTAACTCAAATAACCTTTCAGATGGTGCATATCCAACATCATATGTTGTGATTTGTGCTAACTGCTCTTTTATTAAATTCGGAACGTCAGCTTCTATTGTGCATTGATTAATTGAGCCAGTCAGAATAAAGTCCGAACCCAGATTAAACAGTGTACTAACAATACTTGGTGAACCAATTCCACCGGCAACTCCTACACGTGAATTGACTAGAAGTTTGGTGCTGTTTACTACTTCATTTTTTATTGCCAATACTTCCGGCAAAAATGTAAGAAGATTGTTTCTCTCCGTTTCAAAAGCAACATCACCAACAACACAAATATCGTCAGCCATTGGAATTTGCAGCGCTGCACTATATTCCTCTTTTGTTATGGAGTTTTCTGATAATAACTCTTCTAAAATGTCTGTGGGAGCCGGCAGCATAAACTCCCTGGCCATATATGATTGAGATATTTTAGCTAATATATGGTTTCCGCCAATTACTTGACCGCCGCTAATCTTCATTCCTTTTACTCTATATAAAACTAAATCTTTTGTTATGGCCATTACATTAGATAGCTCTACAACTTTTACATTATGTTTTAAGCATAGATTTAATAAATCTGTAAATATGTGAGGCTGGGAATAGTCTTTTGTTATATTAATGCCATATAGAGTGTCACTATGTACTTTTGACTTTACTTGCAATATTTTATTTTCTACCTCATCCATGGTCAAACCATTTGTCCCCAGAAAACTCAAAATCTTTCCGTTGCAAGCCGTTGCTACTAATTCCACTCCTGAAATACCTGAACACATACCTCCAACTACGTAATTATATCGGGTTTTATAGGCATCCCTAAACTCTTTACATCCCAAGACTGACTCTTTTACTTCCACTTGATTTATAGGTTTTTCAAAATCAATATCGTATTCTATTTGTATTTTTCTAGTCTGCTTTTCTTGTTCACTAAGTGGGGACATAGTAGACTGAATACTCTTTACAAGATTAATAGTTGCATTACCCGGGCCAATTGGAATAAACTCCATATTATCAGCCAATAGATATCTTACACTTTCAACCCACTGAACCGAATTGGATAATTGCTGAATAAGAGTATTTTTAACTTTTTTACTTTCATATGGTCTGGCAGTCAAATTGGATACTACAGGAATTTCCGGATAATTAAATTTAAAATCCTTCATGTACTCATATAACTTATTTTGAGCATTTTTCAGATACCTTGAATGAAAAGCGCCACTTACTTTTAAAGGCATAACTGCCCTTGCGCCTTCCCTGGTAAAAATTTCGTTACAGCTTTCTATAATATCAGCCGGACCTGATATAGCAACTTGTGTCATTGAATTATAGTTTGCTATATCTATAGCACTTAGATTATTGTTGTCAATGATATTTTGCACTTGCTCTCCCGATAAACCTATAACTGCCGCCATGCCACCCCCTTTTTCATCAAACATTAATTCTCCTCTTCTTTTAACGAGCTTTAAGCCATCTTCAAAAGAGTACACTCCCGCAGCATAAAGGGCGGCATATTCACCAATACTATGACCAATCAAATAATCGGGTATTTCACCTAAATTCTTTTTATGTAGATATTCCAATACTGAAACTACGTATAATGCCGGTTGAGTATATTTAGTCAAATTGAGTTGTTTATTCTCATCATATAGGCACAAGTCTTTAATAGAATATCCCAATATATTATCTGCTGCTTTCACTAACTCCGTGAATTCATCAAAATAATCCTTCCCCATTCCAACTATTTGTGAGCCTTGTCCACAAAAAACAAACGTCTTCATCTTATCCCTCTCTTTTCTGAAAAGAAACTCTTCCATTGAAATTCTCATGTAAATCTACTATTACTTTTCAATCCATTTCTTAGTAAAAATTTCTTGAAATCAATTAAATTGTTAAAAGAAAAGTAAATATTATTATCAAATACTTCTTTCATATTTTTACCTACTTCTGTACCATAAGAATGTCCCGGAAGTAATATAATGTCATCTTCAATATGTTCCTTTATTTTCTGTATACTTACGTATAAGCTTTCCACCATACTTTCGCACTCCGGAAGCCCACATCCCTCATTAAGTAAAAAATCACCGGTGAGAAATAAGTTTCCAACTATATAGCTTACACTTGCTGCCGTGTGCCCTGGTGTTAATAAACACTTTATAGGCGCTGTTGTAGTGCATATGTTGGTTGGTGCCGACAGCTCCATAATATTGGGGCATCTAAAGGGTCTGGCTGACATCTCTCGTTCTTCAATAAATACCGGGCAATCGTATGTGAAGGATAACTGGTCAGCTAAATTTATATGGTCAAAATGTGAATGTGTTATTAATATTGCGTCTACAATACAACCTAATCGACTGATTTCAAGTTTAAACTTGTCTATCTCCCATGACGGATCAACAATCAGGGCATGATTATTATCTGTATTATGAATTATATAGCAATTATTAACAAATGCTTGCCACTTTGTTTTTAGGCAAATATAATCAAGCATTTTTCCACCTACTTAGACCTGAATTTAATATCAGCTTGCTGACATATTTCTTGAACTGCAAATTTTCCTGTTGACGCTGAAATAGTAACAGCTCCCGGACTTGAAATCCACTGACCGGCAAGTGCAAAATTATCAATGCCCTCCAGTTTACATTTGTGGTTACTGTATTTGGCAGATACTTTTCTTCCATATCCCATCCAGGCACCTTTATATGCCCCATAAATTCTATTATATGTAACCGGCGTGGCAACCTCTGCTACCTCAATATTTCCTTTTGCCTTGGGGTATGTTATCTCAATCTGTTCTATAACTGCTTTTGCAATTCGTTCCTTTTCAGATTTATATTTATTAACATCTGTGTCATACAATTTCTTCCAGTAATTATAGTCATATACATCCATTGTAACAACAGCAGCAGTTTTTCCTTCTGGAGCAAAAGACTTTTCATGTTTAAATGTATTTACGTAAATGTCTTCTATTAAGTCATTACCGACTTTAAGCGGTTTATTGAGAGAAACTACAAGAGGAGAGACATCTTTTGATAAATCTGCAGCTATTCCTAAACTAACAAAAACACAGCTGGCAAATGTATATTCTCCACTGTTACTACTTAAAATTTCATTATATGCCTCGTCTTTAATTTTACCTTCTAATAGTTTGTTCAGGGTTATAGTTATATCAGTAGAGGATATAACGTAGTCACCCTTAACAATTTGTCCATTTTCCAATTCAATTCCAACGGCCTTACCATTCTCTTGTATTACTCTTTTAACCGGTGAACTTAAATGAATAGTGCCACCTAATTCTTTAAACCTATTGCAAATATTTTCAGAAACGCCGGCTGATCCGCCCAAAGGCCATCCACCATCGTAAGAAACTACCGAGCCGAGTTGTGCAATTGGTGCATATGCCGGAAATGTATCTAAAGCAAGTGTTTTTAGAGCATTTTTAATAAGAGTACTCTTAAACTTTTTAAAATAGTCTACTCCATCAACTTTTCCATACTTCATCATAATAGGTCCCATAGAAGACATTTTCATTGAAAACTTAATATTATCGAATATTGTCATTTCAGGCATATGCTTATCTACGGGTGTTTCAAATGATTTTGCTTTCTTAGCGAACTTACACAATTCCTTAATCATTTCTGTATCTTCCGGGGCAACTTCAAGTAAGTGTTCTTTTAATTTATCTACATCTCTATAAAAATACAATTTTTTACCATTATGCTCAACAGTTAAGAAAATTTCTTCCATTACAATCTTATCGTCTTCAAATGCACCTAAAGTTTTAAACATATCATAAGCAGCGGTACCTTTTTTTGTACCAATCAACCATCTTATTGCTCCATCAAAGATATAGTCTTTTCTCTTCCATGAAGTACATTCCCCGCCTGGCTTTGCTTGTGCTTCAAATATCTCGGTTTCAAATCCATTTAGCCGGGAAAACACCCCCGCGGACAACCCCGAAATTCCTCCACCTACTATCAATACTTTTTTCATAGTGCTCCCCCTTTATTGATTGTACTTTTCTAAAAATTCTTTACATACTGCGTTAAATTCTTCAGGAACTGATAAGTTTGAACTATGTCCTGAGGTTTCAAATATATGTAATTCGGAATGCCTTATTTCTCTATTCATTCGTTCTGATAGTTCAACCGGAAGTATCTTATCTTTTGCTCCGGCAAGAATCAGTGTCGGAATATTTATTTTGCTAAGAAAATCTCCTGTTTTCCCATGACCTGAATGCAGAACAGCTTCATATTTCAAGGCCATTTCATCGGTTATACAGGTACTGTCATCAAATAGCTTTCTTGCATCTGACGCTCCGGCACTTTCAAAATCATCATAAACCAGTTCTTTTAATCCAACATGACTGTCTACTGTTAGTTCAGCTG
>JAEZHM010000008.1 GCA_023416585.1 Bacillota bacterium | reverse complement strand
CCTAAGTAAATATAAGAGCATATGGAACTTCATACGATTATCTCATAAATTATACAAAAAAAGATTATGTATGGCAATAATATTTGTAATATAAACAATTATAATGTATGATATTTATTGGTTTATTTTATGCTGTAGGTTTTATGATTGTTATTTATATTAAACAGACATAATAATAGAAGAAAAATTGGAGGTTTTTTAGGTGGACTTGCACGATTTCGATTATTACTTGCCGGAGGAACTTATTGCACAGCATCCCATAGATAAAAGGGACATGTCCAGGCTAATGGTGCTGGATAAGGAAACCGGTGAGATAGAGCATAAATTCTTTAAGGATATAGTTAACTTTTTAAACGAAGGTGATTGTCTAGTTCTCAACAATACGAGAGTAATACCTGCAAGACTTTTAGGTGAAAAAGAAGGTACAGGTGGAAAAATTGAATTTGTTTTGCTTAAAAGGCTTGAAGAAGATAAGTGGGAAGTAATTTTAAGGCCCGGTAAAAAGGCAAAACCCGGCAGCAGGTTTGTTTTCGGAAACGGAGAGCTAAAAGCAGAGATCCTGGAAGTACTGGAGGAAGGGAACAGGCTTGTCAGGTTTATATATGAAGGGGTTTTTGAAGAAATACTGGACAGGGTAGGTATAATGCCCTTACCACCGTACATTACTGAAAAACTCGAGAACCCCGAGAGGTACCAGACTGTGTATGCCAAGGTCAATGGCTCTGCGGCGGCCCCAACTGCCGGACTCCATTTTACCCGTGAGCTTTTGGATTCCTTGGAGCAAAAGGGTGTTAAAATAGCATATGTTATGCTTCATGTAGGTCTGGGTACATTCAGACCTGTCAAAGTTGACGATATAACTCAACATAAAATGCACTCGGAATATTATTATATAAGCCAGGAAACATGTGATATAATAAACGATACACGACAAAAAGGCAAAAAAGTTATAGCTGTTGGTACTACCAGTTGCAGGGTACTGGAAACTGTGGGTAAAAGCGGCAAAATAGCACCTTGTGATGGGTGGACAGATATATTTATATATCCCGGCTATGAGTTTAAAGTGGTAGACCGGATTATTACAAACTTTCATTTGCCCGAATCAACACTTATCATGCTGGTAAGTTCTTTAGCCGGTAGGGATAATGTGCTTCACGCATATAACGTAGCTGTAGAAGAAAAATACAGATTTTTCAGCTTCGGAGACGCAATGTTTATTAAATAAACTAATTAATAGAAAGGTAATTACTATGGCAGCAGTTACGTATGAATTAATAAAAACTTGCAAGCAGACAGGTGCAAGACTAGGTAAGGTGCATACACCTCACGGTTCTTTTGATACCCCTGTTTTTATGCCAGTTGGTACCCTTGCGACAGTGAAAGGTATGTCTCCTGAGGAACTTAAAGAGATAGATGCAAGGATAATACTAAGCAACACATATCATTGCTACCTAAGGCCAGGTCAGGATATAGTAAAACAGGCAGGAGGCCTCCATGGTTTTATGAACTGGGACAGACCAATTCTCACAGATAGTGGTGGTTTCCAGGTATTCAGCCTGAGCGGACTCAGAAAGATTACAGAAGAAGGTGTAACCTTCAGATCTCATCTGGATGGTTCAAAACATGTATTTACACCTGAATCGGTAATGGGAATAGAGAATGATCTTGGTGCAGATATAATAATGGCTTTTGATGAATGTGCACCATACCCGGCTGAATATGATTATGTTAAGAAGTCTATGGAACGTACCACAAGATGGGCAAAAAGATGTAAGGAAGCTCATACAAATACTGAAAAACAGTCACTTTTTGGAATAATTCAGGGTGGTATGTACAAGGATTTAAGGATAGAAAGTGCTAACCAACTAAAGGAATTAGATTTTCCTGGTTATGCAATAGGAGGTCTAAGTGTTGGAGAGCCGGCCGAGATTATGTATGAGGTACTGGACTATACAGCCCCTCTTATGCCAGCCGATAAACCCAGATACCTGATGGGGGTTGGAACGCCGGATTATCTTATAGAAGGAGCCCTAAGAGGTATTGATATGTTTGACTGCGTCCTCCCCACAAGAATCGGAAGAAACGGCACAGTGCTTACAAGCAGGGGGAGAGTTATTATCCGTGATGCGAAATACTCAAGAGATTTTTCAAAGCTGGATCCCGAATGTGATTGCTATGTTTGCCGAAACTATTCAAGAGCATATATCAGACACCTTATAAAATGCGGAGAGCTTTTGGGCTTGAGGCTTACAACCTGGCACAACTTATATTTCTTAATTAACTTGATGAAACAAGTAAGACAGGCTATAATGGATGATAGGCTTGCCAGCTTCAGAGATGAATTCTATCTGAAATATGGCTATACTAAATAATATGGATAATACAGTTTAACTGTGTTAAATAAAATAAATTACAGGAGGTTTTTAGTAATGGCAGCAGCAGCGTTAGTACAATTAGTATTACCTTTGGTTTTAATTATGGGACTTATGTATGTAATGCTTATTCTTCCTCAGAAAAAGAAGGAGAAGAAGACCCAGCAAATGCTTAATTCACTTCAAGTTGGATG
>JAEZHM010000005.1 GCA_023416585.1 Bacillota bacterium | reverse complement strand
CAGCTGAAGGTGCTTTAAATGAAACTCACTCAATTCTACAAAGAGTTAGAGAATTAGCTGTACAAGCAGCAAATGATACTAACGTAACTGTTGATAGAACAGCTATAAAAGATGAAATTGATGCTTTAGTAAATGAAGTTGGTAGAATATCAGACAATACTCAATTCAATGAACAAGACATTATAAAAGGAGATTTCTCTAAAAAAGTACAAGTTGGAGCAAATAGTACTCAAACTATAGATTTAACATGGAAAGCACAAGCTAAAGATAAGTTAGGAGAAGATGCAATAGATATAACTGCTCTTGATGTAACTGATAATGCTAAAGCAAATGCAGCTATTAGTACAGTAAATAAAGCTATAGTTTCAGTTTCTAAGTCAAGATCTAAGATGGGTGCTTTACAAAACAGATTAGAACATACAATAGCAAACCTTAATAATGCTTCTGAAAACTTACAATCAGCAGAAAGCAGAGTAAGAGATGTTGATATGGCTAAAGAAATGATGAACTTCTCAAAAAATAATATCCTTCAACAAGCCGCTCAAGCAATGCTTGCTCAAGCTAATCAACAACCACAAGGTGTACTTCAATTATTAAGATAATCATAGTAACGAAAGAGGAGGGAATTTTCCCTTCTCTTTTTTTTTAAGTTTTTTTAGATTAATACGATATAATAAATATAAGTATTTTTTACGTAATGGGGGAAACTTATGTTTAATTATATATTAGAAAGTTCTAAAGATGATTTTAAGATATTAAATATTAACGATGGAAGTAAATCTATATTATTAGGCAGTCGGTATAATGAAAAGGAAAACTGCAGGAAATTTGTAGATAAGATCAATATTAAAGATGGTGAAAGTATTATTATAATTATAGGTATAGCAACGGGAAATTACATAGACTACTTGTTGTCGAAACTTGGCTATGGCAATAAGTTAATAATATTAGAACCTGATCATAATATTTATAATTTATATATGGAACTTAATAGAGATAGTAAAACTATTAAGGATAGAAGATTATTTATAGCTAACTATAAAAACAAGAATGAAGTATTTAAA
Source organism: Bacillota bacterium (assembly GCA_023416585.1). GTDB lineage: Bacteria > Bacillota > Clostridia > Christensenellales > Aristaeellaceae > JAEWAH01. Next base: position 4,331 of record JAEZHM010000005.1, on the reverse strand, counting down.
GTTTTAGATGAAGAATTAGATAAAAGCTACATTATGAATATAACTTATAGTGTGTTTACTAATTATTCTAAGATTTATGAAGAGCAATTAAATGGTGCGATAGAAGGTATAAATGAATATAGTAATTTAGTTAAAACACTCAGAAATACAAATATTCGTTTTTCTAAAAAAGTAACAAATAATTATTTTTATAATTTTAAAGAAGTAGCAAAAGGTATAAATGGGAATATTCTTAAAAATACATTTAAAGGAAAGACAGCTGTGATAGTATCTTCAGGTCCATCGTTATCAAAAAATATTAATGAATTAAAAAAATATCAAAATGAAATTTTGATAATTGCTGCAGCAAGAAGCTTAAAAGAGCTTTTAATAAACGGAATAAGACCTCATTTTATATGTGCACTAGATCCAGGTGATATAATGTATAATATAATGAAAGAAAGTTTAAACGTAGATATTCCAATGATTACAATTGAGCAAACTAATTATAAATTATTAATGCAATATAAAGGACCTAAAATATTTTTTTTGAACTCGTTTAAGGATACATTTTCAAAATTAATGAAAGAAAGATATGAATCTTTATCAACAGAAGGATCTGTGGCACATTTAGCTACAGCCTTTGCTGCACACTTAGGAGTTGAAAATATAATTTTAGTCGGACAGGATTTAGCATTTACAGATTTAAAGTATCACTCAGAAGAGTCTTCTAATAATAAGCTATTAAATCGAGATGCCTTTATTAATAAAAATGAACTTTTTACAGTAGAGGGAAATGTAGAAGAGAAGGTCTTTACAAATACTAGATTCATTATTTTCAAAAATTGGTTTGAAAACTTCATAAAGCAAAATGAAAAAATTAAGTTTATCAATTCTACCGAGGGTGGAGCTAAGATATATGGGACAGAAGTTATGCCTTTAAAGAATTCAATTGAGAAGCATGCAAAAGAATTAAAAGAATTAAAAGAATTATATATAGATATCTATGAGAATCTAATTAATAAATCAAAAGTTACAACTGGGGTAAATGAAAAACTTATAAAAACTTTTAAAGACTTACTTAAAGATAGCTATAAAGGAATAGAATTCAGTGAAAAAATGATATCATATTATAATGGTAATATGAATCTTAATATTAAATACATAGAAAAGACTCTAGATGAGATAGATGATGCACTAAATTCTAATTTTGAAGTTTGTCATTTACTTAATCTTTCCGGATATAAAAAGTTTGAAGCTATTCAACTAGATGAAAACTACAGAGAGAAAATAGGTGAAACTTATAAAGAAGCTGGTGTAAGACTTGGTAAGAAATCTTTAGAAGTATATAAGGTATATGTTGAAATTATAGAAGAAATAATAGAAAAAATAAATTCTACAATGTAGATTAGAAAAAAGGTGATATATTGTATTTTCAAGGGAAAAAGATTTTAATAATCGGAGGAACTGGTACCATAGGGCAGATGCTTTTTAAAGAATTATTAAATCATGATGTAGATGTGATAAGAATATTAAGCAGAGACGAATATAAACAATTTGAAATGGAAAATTTTCTTGATAAAAAATATAGGCCTAGAACTAGATTCTTAATAGGTGATGTGAGGGATTATGATAGAGTAGAAAGAGCTATGAGTGGAATAGATATTGTATTTAATTTAGCAGCTATGAAGCATGTTCCAGCTTGTGAATATAATCCAACAGAAGCAATAAAGACAAATGTTACAGGTATGGAAAATGTGATAAATGCTGCTATTAAAAACAATGTAGAATGTGTAATGTTTACTTCTTCTGATAAAGCAATTAATCCAACTAATACATATGGAGCTACCAAAATGTTAGCAGAAAAATTAGTTCAAGCGGCTAACTATAGTAAAGGGCAGGTAAGAACAAAATTTGTAGCAGTAAGATTTGGTAATGTTATGGGATCTAGGGGGTCTGTTGTGCCATTATTTAAAAATCAGATACTTGAACAAGGTAGAATTACAATTACAGACCCTAAAATGAGCAGGTTTATGATGACTCCAGGGCAAGCAGTAAAGTTAATAATTAAATCATGTGAAATTTCTGTTGGTGGAGAATTATTTATATTAAAGATGCCAGTTTTAAAATTAGATGAACTTGCACAAGTTATTGTGGAAGAAGTTAAGAAAAAGTATAATGTACAGAAAAAAGTAAAAATAGATATCATAGGATTAAGAGCAGGCGAAAGACTTCATGAGGAGCTTATGACAATAGAGGAATCCCAGTATGCAAAAGATTTGGGTGATATGTATTCAGTGATCCCAACTACCTTTAATAGTGATTTTTATAGAAAAGTATATAATAAATACAAGAGCTGTGAGATAGGAAGTTATTCTTCTAATGATGTTAGAGTTATGGAAAAAGAAAAGATAAGAGAATTTATTTTAGAAGAAAATTTGATTTAGTGAGGTAAAAGAAATGGATGAAAAGATAGAGGTATTAATAACTGCAAATGAATATATGGAAAAACTAATATCTGGCACAAGAAAAGTCATAGATCTAATTGACGATGACAATATGGATGAAGCGTATAATATTATATTGTATATGGGAGAAGGAATTGCGTGGATAAGTGATGTGATTAGGTTAACTAAAGATGTTCATAGAGAAGAAATTGATTTAAATATACTAAATGAGAAGCTTAATGAAATAGTAGAAGCTTTAGAGAATGGAGATAACATACTGCTTAGAGATCTATTTAATTACGAGATATTACCAGAGTTAGAAAAAATTCATAGACTAATAAAAATTATAATATCTAATTAGGTGAATATATGAATATTTTAATAACTTCGATTGGGAAGAGAGTTCAACTAATAAATCATTTGAAAAAGACGTTTAAGATAATTGGGGTGGATTCAGGGGACTTGGTGGCAGGAAGTTTCTTTGTAGATAAATTTTATAAAGCCCCTACCTTTGATGATTGTAATTATATTAATGTTTTAGTTAATATATGTAAAGAAGAAGAAGTTAAACTTTTAATTCCTTTATACGAGAGGGAATTTAATATACTATGTGATAAAAGGGAAATCTTTGATAGTATAGGCGTAAAATTACTGTTAAGTAGTAAAGAAATAATTAACATATGTAATGATAAACTCTTGACTTCGAAATTCTTTAAAGAAAATAAAATAAGTGCACCTAAAGATTATTCAAAAGAAGAAATTAATGAATTTATAAATGATAATAAACTGCCATTGAATCTAATAATTAAACCTAGAGACGGAATGGGAAGCCAAGGAATACATAAAATAAATAATGTTGAGGAATTAGATTTTTATTATAGATATGTTAAAAATCCAATAGTTCAAGAGTTTATTGAAGGAGAAGAATATACGATTGATATATTATGTGACTTTAAAGGGAATCCTATTTACATAATACCAAGAAGAAGAATTGAGGTTAGAAGTGGGGAAGTAACTAAATCAAAAATAGTAATAGATATGAATATTATAAAAAGGACTAAGTATTTAATAGAAAAACTTAATAATTATAAAAATAGTTGTATTATAGGTATACAGGGTCCATTAACAGTTCAATGTTTTAGAAAGAAAAATGGAGATATAGTTTTTTTAGAGATTAACCCAAGGTTTGGTGGAGGGGTACCGTTAAGCTTTGAAGCTGGTGCTGATTATGGATTTTGTTTAAAGAAATTATTAATAGGAGAATCGATAGAATATTTTAATATTAAATTAAAAGAATTAACAATGGTTAGATTTGATGAAGCATTTTATATAAGATAAGTAGGTGGTAACAATGGGTAGTAGATTGCATAAAATGGCTCAGAATAATTTACGCTATTATAGAGATTTTATAGAAAATAAATAAAAATAATTTGGGGTGCTAGTGATGGGGGAAAGATTATACTTGAGGAATTGAAAAAAAATAATTTAATGTGTGAATTTTTTATAGATAGCGATTATAATAAACAAAATGGATTGTTTTGTGGATTTAAAGTTAATGCTCCAGAATTGATTGTAAGTAAATCAGATGAATATTTTATTTTTATAGCTATGAATTATTATAATGAAGTAGAAAAACTTATTAAGAAATATGGATACGATATTGATTGTTACTGCTATGTATATAGAGAATATAGTGAAAGTAGTGTTGAATGTTGTAAGGAAGATTTTGTATATAAAGGTACGAGGGTGGGTAAATATACATATGGACATAATGTGTTAATAAATAGTGCTCCAAATATGATTAAGTCTATAGGGAGATACTGCTCAATTAATCGCTTTGCAATAGCTGCACAAGTGAACTATCCTGAAAAACTGGTTTCTTCTCATACGTTTTTATACTTACAA
>JAEZHM010000138.1 GCA_023416585.1 Bacillota bacterium | reverse complement strand
AACTTTTTTGAGGCAAGATAGGATTGATGCTTCGAGGTGGTAGAATTCGTTGCAACCACGCGCCCCGGTGGCTGAAAGAGATGCAGGAGAGGCAACGCCTGCCGAAGCATGAAAACAGGGTTTATCCAGGTGGTAAACAGCATGGAAAATGAATTCCTCCCTTCCAAAGAAAAGTTTTTCTTTGGTTCTCCTTTTTCTTAAGCGTGAAGGCTGAAATTTAGGAGTTGCAGGGAAGACCCCTGCCAAAAGGGATACGTAAAATCATGTTTTGCGTTGTTGTTTCCACCGGATAAACCTTGTTCGATAATGAAGCGCCGTCCGCAAGTATTAGCAGACGGCGTTTTCAATTGAATCCTATATAGTAAGTATAATTCAATTATTTTTCGTCCATAAGCACGGCACAGCCCGATTCCTTATCTAACCGAACCTCCACCACCGCCTGGGCTTTTGCGCCGGATAAGTCGCTGCGATCAGTGCATGTCACAAATGTTTGCACGCCTTCTATTCTTTCCAACAACAACGCCCGGCGCTTGGGATCCAGTTCGCTCATTACGTCGTCCAGCAAAAGCACCGGCGCTTCCCCAGTTTCCTGCTTCATCATCGTCAATTGGCTTAACCGCATAGCCAGCGCCGCTGTGCGCATCTGGCCTTGAGAAGCGAAGTTTTTCATGTCCTGCCCCTTGATGGTCAAATGCAGATCATCCCTGTGCGGCCCGAAGTGGGTCACACACCTGCGCATATCCTCCCGGCGGTATTTGTACAGCCCCTCCAGCATCTTTTCATACAGCTTGTCTGCATCGGATAATACACCCACATACTTTGCCTCGAATGTTTCATCCTTGGAGCCGCTGATATGCAAGTAGTTTTTTCCGGATTCTTCTTTCAATATTTCCGCAAACCAGCGCCGGTGCTCTGTAATTACGGCCCCTTCCCAAGCCAATTGCTCATCCCATACTTCCAGTTGGCCGGCTGGGGTTTTGTTTGCTCCCGGGGCAGCCATTGCGCGCAGCAGCGCATTTCGCTGGTTCAGGGTAGACACATATTTTTGCAGCGAAAAAAAGTACGACGGCCTCAGCTGGGAAAGCTGCATATCCATGAACCGCCTTCGCAGTGCGGGTCCATCCTTGATCAGTTCCAGATCCTCCGGGGAAAACATCACGCAGTTCACATGCCCCATCAGTTCGCCGATGCGGGCCGCAGGCTTACCGTTCAGTAAGATTTGCTTGGCCCGCTTTTGCTGGGCCCATAGCATAACCTTCACTTCCCTGCGTCCATCCCTTCGCATCACATGCACCTGGACACTGCCGCATGAACTTCCCTGGCGGATCAGTTCCCTGTCCTGGCTTGTTCTGTGGCTGCGGCCCAGACAGCACAAATGGATCGCTTCCAGCAAATTCGTCTTTCCCGCTCCGTTGGCGCCATGAAACACCGTAATCCCGTCAGTTGGCGAAAATGTTACACAGGGATAGTTCCGGTAGTCCGCAAGTTTCATCTGCCGGATAACCATACTATCCCTCCTTACAAGGAAAGTAGAGGGCTCTGCCCTCTACACTCCCGCCAAAGGACAAGTCCTTTGGAATCCTGTTTTTTGTAATATTACTTAGTTAAATACTCTTACAGGTAGTACCAGGTAGACATACTGGTCGCCCTCCGGCGGGCAGATGACGCAAGGGGATACGTTGCTGTTGAAGCGAAGGGAAAGCTCCTCATCCCCTATATTCTTGATCACGTCGCTGATGTAGCGGGCATTGAAGGCTATATCAAGGCTTTTTCCTTCCAGCAGAATATCCAGCTCCTCCAGTACGTCGCCAAGTTCCGCATTGCTGGTAATGACCATGGTGTTTCCGTCAATGTGCATGCGGATAAGATTGTTTTTTCCTTCCCTGGCCATAAGGCTGGCGCGTTCTATGGCGTTGGCCAGTGTCTCCCGGTTGGCCTGCACACGGGTCTGCCAGTCGCCTGGCAAAATCTGCTTGTAATTGATGTATTCCCCGGCCAGAAGAACGGTGGTAAGCTCCGTCTTTCCGAAAGAAACCTTTAAATGTGTCTTATCGATGGTGAACATGGCAGGCTTATCTTCATCCGAGAGTATCTTGCCAAGTTCGCCAAGCACGCGGCCGGGAATGATAGCCTCTATCACATCCTTACCCTTTGGTAAAAGGAAATTGCCATGTATGCGCTGCATCGCAAGCCTGAAACCGTCCAGACCTACCAGCCTGGCTTCTTCCTGGGTCACTTCCAGCAGGCAGCCGGTCAATATTTGGCGGCTCTCATCGGTAGCGATAGCAAAGATTACCTTGCTGATCATTTCTCTTAAATTTTTTTGCGGCAAAGAAATCGTATTACCCTCTTCGATAGGCTTGACGGGCGGAAAATCCACCGGAGACATACCCGACAGCGTGGCACGGCTGTTCATGCAGCGAATGGAAGCCGCCATTTTTTCATTGACGGAAATCTCCACTTCCCCGCCTGGCAGCTTGCGCGTTAGCTCCGTGAACAGCTTGCCGGGGAGCACTATTTGCCCTTCTTCAACAATTTGGGCATTCACTTGGCTTTTAATAGTCAGATTGCCGTCGGTGCACGTTAAGAACAGACCATTCTCAGTTGTTTCTAAAAATACGCCTTCCAGAACGGGCTTTGCAGGGCGCACGGCAAGAGCACGGGTGGCATTATTGAGGCCTTCCAGCAATTCTGAAGTACCACATATAAAGCGCATGGGAATCCCCCTTTGTTGAAGTAGATGTAGTATATATATATACCGTAGTAGCCGTAGGCTATGTGGATAGGGTGTAAAACCGCTTAAACGCTTGTCCTTGCCGAAAAATGCACTGCCTTTTTTGTGGAAAAAAAGAGGTTTTACCGGGATATCTGGGGGACAAGCCGTATCGAAAGTAGAATTCGATTTTTTGAGCGTGTTTTCCTGCCTTGTCCTTTTACTTGTTCTGAAAGAACCGTGTGATTTTGGAAAAAGACCCTTTTTGACTAATAACCAAAATGGCTATTTCCTTATGGCTTTTCCACACTTTCAACAGGCTGCTTAAAAAGGACTGTGGATGAAAAAAGCGAGCCAAACAGGATGTATATGCGCGTTTTCCCAAAGTATGCACACATTATCCCAAAAAGGAGAAAGTTACACTACTTTGATGAGCATGGTCTTTTGCTCATCCATTTCCAACACCAGCACCCCATCCTTTTCCAACTGCTTCAGCACGTCGCTGAACCGTTTGAAACCGATGGAACGCTCGCTGAAATCGGGGAAAGAAGCCTGTATGTCGGCTTTTAAGATGCTTGGGTTGATGCGGTCAAAGCCGTCTTCCTTATACCGGTTTAGCTGGGTTTTAAATGTTTCCTTCCAGCTTTCCTTGGTAAGCTGGGGTGTAGCGGCCGCTTCTTTGGTGGAAAGGCTCACCATCACGTTAAAGTTGTCGTTTTTCATATGGATGGAGCCGTATTTCTGGCTGAGCTTGGTTAGCAGCTTGCCGAATGTGGCGCAGCCGTAGGATTTTTCATTGAAATCCGGCCGCAGGCGCAATAGGATGCCCTTTAGCTCGCTGGCATAGATCTCATCTTCGTCGGTCTGCTCCTCAAAAATGCCTTCGATCAGCTTATTTAATTCAGCTTCATCCAATGGATCGGAGGAAGCCGCTTTCTTTGTGGCCTGAATGCTGGCGCGGCCGCCAACGCTCTCCAAAAATTGGAACTCGTTACACGCGTTGATGAATATGGTGCTGGCAACCTCACTGCGGGATATACCCAGTACAAACTTGCCCATGCTTTTAAGCTTGCCTACCAGCGGCGTGTAATCGCTGTCGCCGGAAACGATGCAGAAGCTGTCGATCAAGGAATTTGTGTAGGCTACCTCCAGAGCGTCGATCACCAGCAGAATATCGGCGTTGTTTTTCTGGGCATAGCCGTAACGAAGAGAAGGAACCACCGTGAAAGTATTGCTCAAAAGCACTTCCTTCATGTCGCTGAATCTGTCGGTATACCCGTATACCTTGCCCAGCAGGATATCGCCCCGGATTTTTACTTTTTCCAGAATGCTGTTGAGCGTAGCCACCTTTGCGCCGCAGTTTTCCAGGTCTACAAAAATGGCGAATTTTGATGTGCTCAGGAAAATCTCCTCATTTCTTTTCCGAAAAAGAGAGGGTTTCCCCCTCTTTTTCAATACGGATATCGGTTGTTATTTGCCCATTCAGATGCGAAAAGTAAACCTGTCGCCCCGAATCAACTGGCTGGAGGTATGAATAGGCGTACCGCTTTGGTCATACACGCATTCGTTGAGCAGCAGCAGTGCCGTTCCTGGCTCCACTTCCAAAAGCTTTGCCTGGGTGGGCGCGGCATAACTTAAAGCGATATCATGCACTGCATTGCTTGGCTCCGAGCCGTTGCGCAAAAGGATACCGTACAGCGACTGGGTTAAATCCTCCTGCATAAGGTAGGAAAAGGCGGCGGGGAAGCGGTTGGTTTCCAGCATCACAGGAAGGTTGTCTGCAAAGCGCAGGCGGCACATTTCCAATACCATTTCTCCCGGCTCCACATGCAAGTTTTCCACATCTTCAGGAGTGGCATGCTGCCAATGCATATGAATAAGCTTGGTGCTTGCTGTACAGCCCATGATGCGGCACGCGGCATGAAAGCTGGTGATCTGCCTCAAATCCCGCTGGATGCGGGGTACCGCAACATATGTGCCCTTTCCCTGATGGCGGATGAGAAGTCCATCCTTCACAAGATCTAAAAGCGCCTTGCGCACTGTGACGCGGCTGACCTGATACGTTTCGCACAGTTCCTGTTCGGAGGGAATGCGGCCATGCACGGGATATACGCCCGTGGCGATATCACTTTTCAGCCGCTGCATGAGCTGCCGGTACAGCGGGCTGAACGTATCGCTGTTCAGAATGCTCTTTTTCAACGGCAGCCCCTCCTTGGTATCTTTCTGTCAGTATACCAGTTTTCCCAGGGAAAATCAAACAAAAAACCGATGCGTCGACGCATTGGAAAGGCTTCCATGATATAATGCGGAATAAGGAGGAACAAAGGATGAAATGCGATATTTATCCCCTGAATTCGCTGAAGGAATACAGGTATGTGGTCATTTTTTCTTTCTATAAAGGCAAGCTTCTTTTCAGCAGGCATAAGCAGCGTATAACCTGGGAAACCCAGGGCGGGCATATTGAGCCGGGTGAAACGCCACATATGGCAGCCGGCCGGGAGCTTCAGGAGGAATCCGGCGCCGAAAAATACACATTGACGCCTTTGTTTGATTATTTTGCGGGTAACGAGAATTCTAATGCAAACGGCATGGTTTTTGCAGCCCATATAGAAAAGCTGGGTCCGCTTCCTGAAAGTGAAATGGCGGAAACTGCCTTGTTTGAATCCTTGCCGGAGCAACTGACGTATCCCGGAATCACGCCGGTTTTATATAGGTATTATTTACAAGAACAAGAAATGGCGGCAAAAGCATAAAGGGCATGCCACCGCTTGATCCTGATTTAGCGGAAGCATGCCCAGGCTCTTTTTGACACTCCCCCAGCCTCCTTCGTCAGCAGCACCCTAACCCTAAAGAGGGAGTCCTATCGCTGTCGAAAGAAGGGAGACTGAGAATTGTTACAGTTCCTTTTTCCAAAGGCCGTGGAGGTTGCAATATTCGTAGGCTGCTACCACTTTGTCGTCATGCAGGGCGAAAACAGCCTTGGGTTCGCCACCTGGCCGCAGATTTTTGCGTTGGCCGCCCTTTTCCGTTTGCAGATAGATCCAGGCAATGTAATGGGCGTCTGTCATGGGATGGGGCACAGACCCTATTTCCACCGTTACCAGATCACCCTCCACCGTTACCTGAGGCACGTGCTTTTCCTTTGCTCCGTCCGAGGTATTGGGCGAAAGCTCCTTCATTTTCTGGCCGCAGCAGGTCATGGGTGCACCGGAGAAATGCAAGGCTCCCACCAGGTTTCCGCATTCTTCACAAACAAAAAACTGCACAATGCTTCCCTCCTTCAAGCGTAAATGATTCTTTTTTATGGTAACCTCTTCCTTGCTTTTCGTCAAGGAAAAAGTACGCCCGATGAATATTTTGATAAGGAGCCTAAATACTTTTATCAGCCCGCGGCCAGGCGGTGCGAATCGTAAGCGCGCCTGTTTCGCAATCAAGCACGATGGTGCGCCCGCTGCTTCCGCCAACGTCCTGCGCGATAACAGTAATGGAGCAGTGCTTAAGCGCGAGCAAGCTTTGCTCCACATTGCGCTTTCCGATCTGCATCACATTGACCTGCTCGACGCCACAGAACATATGTGCCCCGCCCGCAAGCTTTCCTACGGTCAATGAGGAAGAAGCTCCAAGATTAAGCATGCGCCGCAAAAGCTCTTTTGCGGCTGTGTCGGCATATTTTGCAAGGTTTGTATCGCCGCTTGCGGGTGCGTTTGGTAAAAGCACGTGCGCCAGTCCACCGATCTTATGGATTTTGTCATACAGCACAATGCCTACGCAGGAACCAAGACCAAGAGTCGTTATTGTATGAGGTGATTTTGCAACCGCCATATCCGCAATCCCCACCACAATATCAGACATTATATAGCAATCCCCATTTTCTGCATTAAAATACGATGTGATTCCACATCAGGGATTAAGAAGAAATGGCCTGTTATGTTTCTGTTGTCATCGGTAAATACGGTTTCCAGCAAAAGAACCGAGTCGCCATATTGCCCATAAACAGCGGCGGGCAGGTTCATAATAGCGGCGGCCATATCAATGACGAGGTTTGGAACGGAGCAGTTGATGGAAAGTCCTGTAAGCTCGCTGACGGCATTGATGTAGGCGCCGCAGAGGATGTTTGCAAGCTCCATCAGGGCAGATTGCTGTATTTCGGTAAGAGTCTCGTCAGAAAAGGGTTCCTCGATGCTCATGGCGCGGCAGACAGCGGCGGTAAGGCCGCTTGCGTCCTTCATGCTTAAAATAAATAAGATAGAGCCATTCAGATCGCGGTTCATCCCCACAAGCATGCCCGCCACAAGGTTTTCCGGTCCGCCCAACAGATCGCTGATAGTTCTAAAGTCGCAGAGCCTTGCGGTAGGCACGTTTAGTCCTATCGGACGGCCAAGCATGGAAGAGAGCGCTGTGACAGCATGTCCGGCACCTATGTTTTCAAGCTCCTTGAAAAAATCAAGCTGATCGGATGACATTTCTATCATGCTATTGCACATCGCCTTTCATGCGCTTTTTGTCTTATAGTTACCGTTTATACAATATTTTGTCCGGTAACCTATGTATGAAAGATTACCACGATTTAACAAACCATTCAAGAAGATGTTTTCATCACTTTCAAATGCTCTTGCCAAATAAATATTGCCAAAGCCTTAAGACAGTGAAAAAATATGGTACAATCATAGAAACAAAAGGCAGGATGTAACGGAGGAAAGAACCGCGTATGAATTACGATATGATGTCATTGCAAGCCGCATTGCCGGAGGATATTATGAAAAGAAAGTGGGCAGGAGATATTTCAGGCGCGCTCGATGCCATCGACGCGCGGCTGAAAAAGAACCTGCCTGTGGTTTTGCGCCGGCGCCTGGAATTGGAAAAAGAACTTTTGCCCCGGATGATCAGGGAATATCCCCACAATAGAGAAAAGGCATTGGCCTTGATGCGGGGATTGATACCTGATTTTACGGAGGAAGAATTCGACGATCTGGAAAGAAACAACTGGATCGACTTTATGTATGTGGATGGAGAAAAGCGCTATTTTGTGCGCTTCCACCGTACGCTTTTAAAGGTGAACCCGGATATCGCCCGGCGCGCGGGCGTTCCGCTTACGCCATATAGCCCGCTGCTGGATGATGCCATCCGTGAGATGAAGGAAAAAGGGTCATTATCTTATCTGTTCCGCATCCGCGGAACACTGAAGGTTGAAGAGGATGCTTTCGTTTCCGGGGAGACCTACCGGGTGCATCTGCCTTTGCCCATCGTATCGGCCCAAACGGAAAAGGTGTTGCTTAACTCTGCTTCCCCCGCTCCCCTGCATGTATCGCCGGAAAATTATCCCCAGCGCACCGTATGCTTTGAGGAAACGCTTCACGAAAACAAACCCTTTTTAGTGGAGTATGAATACGACTGCACCATGCGGTACGTGGACTTGAAAAAGCCGCCGGTATCGGAAGAGCCTGTTTATCCCCGCTGCTCAAAGCCTGATTCCGGTGATTTGGGAGAACTTTTGCCCCATATCGTGTTTACGCCTTATATTAAGGCCTTGACGGCCGAGATCCTGACGGGAGAGGAAACACCGCTTCAAAAGGCCAGGAAGATTTACGATTTTGTCACCACTAAGGTGACTTACTCCTTTATGCGCTCCTACTTAACGCTGGAAAACCATGTGGAGTATGTTTCCGTCAATCTGAAAGGCGACTGCGGGCTTCAGGCATTGCTGTTTATCACACTCTGCCGCGCCGCGGGCATACCGGCCAGGTGGCAGTCCGGGCTTGCAGCAGAACCTGATTCCATTGGCAGCCATGACTGGGCGCAGTTTTACGTGGAACCCTGGGGATGGCTGTTTTGTGACTGCTCCTATGGCGGGGCTGCATGGCGAAAGGGCAATATGGAGCGCTGGGACTTCTATTTCGGAAATCTGGACCCCTACCGTATGGCGGCAAACTCAGTCTATCAGGCTGATTTTGACCCGCCCAAGAAGCACCTGCGCATCGACCCATATGACAACCAGACCGGGGAATGCGAGTCAACTTCCCGCGGGCTTAATGGCCGTGAGATTGATACGAATTATAAAATGGCGTCCCTCGTAAAAAGGTGAAATATTTTTAGTTTCAATGATCATTGCGCTGCGCGGCTTATTGCCGCGCTTTTCTGTTGCTTATTCTATAAGGTAACGAAATGCATTCATTTCAATTAGCATTGTCTTTTTGCATAAAGATTAGTCTACCAAATATGCGTGTATGTGTAGAAAATACGGTTATGTATGATTATGGTATTACATCGAAAACAAAAAATCTGCTAAAATTGTTTTGCAAAGGGGGTAGAACGATGAAACGGATCAAGTACGCTTGTTTGGAATAAACACACACTTTATGATGAAGGAAGACGGGATTTGTCATGATTCGGCTATAAGCATGGTCAGGTAGGGAGTCGGGGATTACAAAAAGCAGCTTGAAAAAAGCAGGACCGAATACAAGATTGTTGGCGAAAGCGTTCAGCCTGATGATTCCGTCATTATTAAGATCAAGAAGCAATACACCGGTTACGACTGCGTTGACTATTTGGAATGATGCAAGGGGTAAGAATAATGGATTGTTACAATCAACAGGTTGTCCACACGAAATTTGGTATTGGAAAGATCAGTGATCGCAGCGGAAATGTATTGACCGTCTATTTTAAAGATTACGGATCGCATACATTTCTGTATCCGCAGGCGTTTGAAAAGTATTTGAAGGCGAGCGATCCGGAATTTGCAAAGGAAGTGGCGGCAGACCTTGATAAAGCCTGGGAGGAACAGGCTGACCGGGAGCTTACTAACCGGAAGCGGATTCAAATGATGACTGAGAAGGCAAAGCAGGAAAGGTTTGAAAGCAAAAAAGAAAAATCCGTCACAAGATCCAAATCCGTGAGGAAAAAGCAAATCACATAAATTTTTTGCCCGGATACAAGAATGCCGCCCGATTTTGTGACGGGCAGCATTTCTATTTTATGAGCGGGCCGCTTTTTGACTGCACGCGCTACAGCTTCCGCAGGAAGGGCAGCCGATACAGGCACTGCCCTTTTTCTTTTGACGAATCATGTGAAATACGGTGTAGCCAAGCGCACCGAATACCACGGCGGCTACCAGAATGGTTCCCATTACATCATCCTCTTTCGGGAAAAATCAAGCGTTGCTGCCGGCAGGGTATGCGCTGCGGCCGGCTTTGTGCTGGGAAGACCGCATAACCAGCCAAAGGACCCATCCCAGCAGGAGAAAGGCTGCTGCCTGCCCCAGGCCAAAGGGTGCGCCTAGGACAATGAAGTTACCCAACTGCGTCACAAGGAAAGCGGTCACATAAGCAAATACTGTCTGATATCCGACGGCGACCCAGGTCCATTTGACGCTGCCCATTTCCCGGCGAATGGCGCCTATAGCCGCAAAGCAGGGGGCGCACAATAGGTTGAACACCAGGAAAGAATAGGCCGTCACCTGGGTGAATACGGCTTGAAGCTGCGTTAGCAGCTCTGCACCCTCCTTGGCGGCGCCCGCCGTCCCGTACAGGACGCCCAAGGTTCCCACCACATTTTCCTTGGCTGTCAAGCCTACGATGGTTGCTACGGTAGCCTGCCAGCTTCCCCAGCCCAGGGGAACAAATATGGGCGCAATCACGGTGCCGAGTGCAGCCAATATGCTGTCTTTCTGCTCTACCATTTCCATGCGGAAGCTGAAACTGGACAGGAACCAGATAATGGCGCTGGATACAAAGATGACGGTGCCGGCTTTCATGATAAAATGCTTGCTGCGGTCCCACACGTGGATGATAAGCCCTTTAAGCTTAGGCATATGGTAGGCCGGCAGTTCCATCACAAATGGGGAGGGATCACCCATAAAAAGCTTTGTCTTTTTCAGTATGATTCCGGATACAACAATGGCCGCTATTCCTAGAAAGTAAGCGGAGGGACCTACCCAAGTGCTTTGCGGGAAAAGCGCGCCTGCTATCAGCGCAATGATAGGCAACTTGGCGCTGCAGGGGATGAAAGTGGTAACCATCACGGTAATCCGCCGGTCTTTTTCGTTTTCAATGGTACGGCTGGCCATGATGCCGGGCACGCCGCAGCCCGCGCTGACAAGGATGGGGATGAAGGATTTGCCCGACAGGCCAAATTTACGGAAGATGCGGTCCATAATGAAAGCAATGCGCGCCATATATCCGCTGTCTTCCAGAATGGCCAGGCAAAGGAACAGCACCATCATCTGCGGCAGGAAACCCAAAACTGCGCCTACGCCGGCTATGATACCATCCAGTAGAAGGCTTTTCAACCATTCCGCCGTTTGGATGGAAGTCAAAAATCCACCTACCGCGTTTGGTACAATATCTCCGAACAACGTATCATTCACCCAGCCGGAACCTATGGCCCCGATGGTCTGAATGGAGATATAATACACCAGCCACATGATTACCGCGAAGATCGGCAATGCCAGTATGCGGTTAGTAACAACCTTGTCTATCTTGTCGCTGGTGGAAAGACCGCCTTGGTCTTTCTTCTGTATCACCTTTTTTATCAGTCCGTCAATATATTGGTACCGCTGGTTGGTGATAATGCTTTCGCTGTCCTCGTCCTCTTCCGCTTCCACATGAGCGATGATGTTTTTCAGCTTCTCCGTTTCCGTTTGGGAAAGCTTCAACCGCTCCAGCACTTTTTTATCCCGTTCAAATGCCTTTATGGTAAAAAATCGAAGCTGCTCATTGGGGACCTTTGAAAATATTAGGGATGATATCTCCTCCAGCGCCTTTTCCACAGCTACACTGAAGCGGTGCAGCGCCGCTTGCGGCGCTTTTTGTGATGCCACTTCCAGCGCTTTATCCGCAGCCTCTTTGGAACCGGTGCTCTTTAAAGCGGAGGTTTCCACCACGGGGCAGTTAAGCGCTTTGGACAACTTGGCAGTGTCGATCTTGTCGCCCCTTTTGTTCACCAGATCCATCATGTTCAGGGCGATGACCATGGGGATGCCGGTCTCCCTAAGTTGCGTGGTAAGGTACAGGTTTCGCTCCAGGTTGCTGGCATCGATAAGGTTCAACAGCGCGTCAGGCTTTTCATCCAGTATATATGTCCGGCTGACGACTTCCTCCATCGAGTAGGGGGAAAGAGAATATATGCCGGGCAGGTCCTGCACAAGGACGTCTTTTCGGCCTTTTAGACGGCCTTCCTTCTTTTCCACCGTCACGCCGGGCCAGTTGCCTACATACTGGCTGGAACCTGTCAGGTCGTTGAACATGGTCGTTTTTCCGCTGTTGGGGTTTCCGGCCAGGGCGATTTTTATTTCGGCCAAGGGAAACACATCCTCTCCTGTAGTTAGCATAT
>JAEZHM010000057.1 GCA_023416585.1 Bacillota bacterium | reverse complement strand
CCCATGCAGAAACCTGTGGGTCATTTGGGTTACATTATCCCGCACACGGTCGATCATATCGCGCAATGCCATGGGAACCCTCCTACTAGTTGGTAGCCTTGGGGCTCCGTGCCCCGAACAGCGCCGATCCGATGCGCACCATGGTGGCGCCTTCCTGGGCGGCGATCCTAAAATCCTGTGACATGCCCATGGACAGTTCCTCCATGCGCACGCCGGGGATTTTTTCTTTCGCTAGATCCTCAAAGAGAGTACGCATCCCCCGGAATAAGGGCCGCAAGCTTTCCGGATCTTCCGCAAGAGGCATGACGGACATCAAGCCTTGTATATGAAGTCCCGGGAGCCGCGCGCATTCTCTTATAAAGCTCTCTGCCTCACCCGGTGCGATGCCTCCCTTTTGCGCTTCGCCGGCGATGTTCACCTGCACAAGCACATCCATGACGCAGCCAGCTTTCCGGGCCTGGCTATTGATTTCCCCTGCCAATTCCAGTCTGTCCAGGGAATGTATCAAGCATACCTTACCCATTATATATTTAACTTTGTTGGTTTGCAACCTTCCGATGAGATGCATCCGAAATTTTGGATTCAAAAACGGCATTTTTTCCAACATTTCCTGAACACGGTTCTCACCAAGATCATACAGATCCATATCCGCCAGGGGATTGATAGCATCCGGTGCCACAGTTTTGCTCACAGCGATGATTCGTGGCGCGCGTTTAAAGGCGGCGGAGGCCTCCGTTAGCTCCTGCCGTATGTTCATAAGCCGAAATCGCAGTTCTTCCTCCATCCTAAAGCCTCCAGCTAATACACGAGCACCGTCTGTCCTTCGTATAAATACGCAGGAGGCATAGGCTCAATGTAGGTGTCATTTTTATCCGCAGAGATAATCTTCACGGGAACAAATGACTGATTGCCGCCATCGATTACCACGACACCCGTCGTGACAGCGCCTGTCGTTGTATTCTTATTGCTGACGATGCATTTGGTAGGCACTTTCATGCTGCTTACATTTTCGCCGATCTGTGCCTGGCAGGTACGCATGAACAGCACAGGAGATACATCGGTGGCTACGGACAAGCGCAGCAGCAGCTCACCGCCGGAGCGGGTAAAGGACATCACCGTAGCATTCACCACGGTATTTTCAAACTGCTCCAGTTTCAGCTGATACGACTGACCCTGGAGAGGCGTCCAGTCCGTGTTGTTCAGCAGCAGCAATACGCCCCAACCGTTTTGTCTGACAAGCCGGTAAATAGGGGTGCGTCCGCGCGCCACGGCCGATTTCTCAGGCTTGGAGCCATTCAGCATGGCCCTGACCTGGGCAGGGGAAAACTGTTCGAAATTGGATGTGTTCAGCGCCTCATACCCGTCGGTATAAAAGCTTACAAGGCTTTCCTGGGTGGCGGAACGCTGTCTCGTATAGCTTTGGATGCGCTTCAATTGCGTACTTTCATCATCATACAACCGCGACAGACGCGTATCCTCCCGGAATTTTCCCCGAATATAATCCTGCCGGGCGATAATGGAGGCGCTCAGCACCTTTTCCATGTTCAGCATGTTGCCCTTGGCGCCCTGCACCATTTTCCTTACATCCTTGGCCTTTAGGACAACGTCGTTTTCCAGGCTTGTCATCCTCTGGTCAAAGGTGCTTTGCTGAGCAATCAGGCCTCGGTGATAATCCTTGATCTGGTCACGGTAGTTTTGAAGCGTGTTGACTTCCTTCTGGCTGTAGCCGGAAGTATACACCAGGCAGATCAAATCACCCTTGTAGACCTTGCTGCCCTCTTCGGCTATGTACTGTACGTTGGATACGCCATCCTCGTCATAAGCGGTTTCGTTGCGGATGATCATCGCGTCCCCCGTGTAATTGAAGCCCAGGGAACCCGAAGATATGACCGCTGTACGGATACCGGAGGGGACCAGGGTGGTATAAATATACCAGCCCGAAAAACCTAGTACGGCCAGTACGAACAAAACGCGGCCAAAACCAGATTTTCTTCTTGGCGGCAACCGCTGCCCGTACATGCCATCCCTCCTCCAATTGCAGCTTCGCGAATATTCGTTACGAAATTGAAAAACTCCTGCAATATATGTAATCCAAAATAAGATTTACAGGTAACATTTAGTGTAAACTTTGCTGCTCCATGCTTTTCAACCTTGCCAGAACCCTGCGCTCCATGCGGGATACCTGCATCTGGCTTACGCCCATGCGGCGGGCTGTTTCCCGCTGGCCCAACCGGTGTTCATACCTTAGCTCCAGCAGCTTTTTTTCTTCCGGAGTGACCTCCTGATAGACCCAGTCGATCCAATCCCTGTGCTCCACAGACTCAAAGCCCGTATCCTCTGTGCCAAGGCGTGCGATAATGCGCTGCTCCTCATCCGGGTCCATGGGCGCATCCAGGAAAAATACATCCGTATTCTGCCTAAGATCCAAAAGGGCCAGCAAATCCTCCAGGGATATACGCATCTCCTGGGACAATTCCAGCATGGTGGGTTCGCGCAGCAATTCCCGTGTCAGCTTTTCCCGAGCTTTTTGCATATGATACAGCCGGTTCTTTGCATCCCTGGGCAAACGCAGCGCGTCGCCTTTGTCCCTGATGTAATTGCGCACATCCCCCGCGATAGTTGGCGTGGCATAGGTAGCAAAGCGAAGTCCCAGTTCCGGCTTGAAGCGTTGGATGGCCTTCATCAGGCCGATGCTGGCCACCTGCTCCAGATCCTCCAGTTCCACGCCCCTGCCCGAAAAGCGGCGTGCAATCTGCCTTGCGAGTGGAAGGTATCCTTCCACCAATTGAGCCATCAGGTCCGGCCTCGGCTCTTGCCTGTACTCGTGCAAAAGCGGCACCAATCTTTCGTCCTTCATGGTGCCCTCCCTTACTGCGCGTGAAGCGGTAGCGTCAGTGTTACCGTACGGACGCACACCCCGTCTTCCTCCAGCTCCACTTCGGGTATCAGCGTTTCCAGGATGCCCCGCGTCACATCCAGGTCCACTTCCTCGCAAGCCTGACATTCGCCGGCAAAGTTGCAGGTGAAAACCGTACATACCGCCTCGTCTTTCAGGCTGCATACAATATTGATGCATTGAACCTTGCGGGGCTGGTGAAGAAGAAAATCGCAGGTTTCATCCGCCGCGGTACGCAAATCGTCCACCAGATCAATGCCAAGGCCCAGTAAGGCGCCGGCGCCTCCCAAGGCCATGCGGACTACCATCATCCAATCAGGATTGGCAGGAACGGTGAGTGTTAAACAATTCTCCTGCTTGACTGCCATGGGCAGCGCTCCTTTCCAAAACGGCGAAATCACAATGCCGCCATGGTTTTTAAGGGTATCTGAAACACTTTATGTTACCACATCCCATATCATCTTTGCAAGCAATAGGGCCAATACTGCCATCAACATCCATCTTATGAAACCAGTGCCCTTTTTAATGGTCAGGCCCGCACCCAGATACCCCCCCACCATGGCGCATAACGCGGCGGGCAAACCCAGCAGGAACAGAACATTGCCGCTGAACATAAGCGTTGCAAGCGCGGCCACATTGCTGGCCAGATTCACAATTTTGGCTGTACCGGAAGATTTCACGGCTGCTATTCCCAGGATCATGGTATATAGCAGAATCAGGAAGGTACCGGTGCCCGGCCCCACCAGCCCGTCATAAAAACCAATGAACAGTCCAATAAAAAAACCAACGGGTAGCACCCATTTTTCAGGGATGCGCTTAATTGCATTCAGCGAATCCCTCCTGCGCAGCACGATGGCAGCAACCAGGGGAACCGCCCCAATGACAATAATGCGCATGGTTTTTTCAGGTATGACCTGCAAAAGCATTGCGCCCAGGGCGCTGCCCGGCAAAGCGCCGGCCACCGAAGCCAGCGCCGCCAGCCATTGCACCTGCCTGGCCTTGCCATAGCGGATCGCCGCGACCAATGTTCCCAATGCGGCGGATAACTTATTGGTTCCCGCCGCCAGCACTGGAGGAAGCCCCGCCAGATAATAGGCCGGCAGGGAAATAAGCCCGCCGCCGCCTGCGACACTGTCTACAAAGCCCGCCAGCAAAGCCAGCGGGCATACAATAAGAAGCATCTGAGTTGTAACTTGCATAAAATTATCTCCTGTACAAGAATTAAAGAAACATCGGTCAAGCATAGCATAGACCGATGCTAAAGACCATAGGAGAAAAGTGCAAAATCACGAAAGTGACGCATGTCATTTTCGCGATAGCGACGCTAGTCGTGTACAAATTCGTTATATATGGCGCAGATCGTCTGCTCGAAATCCGAATCATCCACACCAACGATGATGGACAATTCACTGGAGCCCTGGTCGATCATGCGAACGTTGATGCCAACCCGGCTCATGGCGCCAAACAGCCTGGCTGCTGTGCCGCAGTTGTGCACCATGCCCCGGCCCACGGTGGCGATCACCGCCAAACTTTCGTTGATGGTGATGGTATCAGGCTCCGCCAGCTCAATGATACGGTTGATCACCGTATCCCGGCAAGAGATCAGCGCATCCCTGTTCACAACTACGCACAGCGTATCGATGCCGGTCGGCATATGCTCAAAGGAAAGATGCTGTTCCTCCATGGCCTGCAAAACGCGGCGGGCGAAACCCACTTCGGTATTCATCATGGCTTTTTCCACAGTGATGATGGAAAAGCCCTTCTTGCCCGCGATGCCGGTAATGACATACGGGTTTTCCTTTTTCACCGCGCCAAAGCGGATGAACGTGCCGGGATGTTCGGGGCAATTGGTATTCCGGATATTAGTGGGGATGCCGGCCCTATGCACCGGAAACACGGAATCCTCATGGAGCACGGTGGCACCCATGTACGAAAGTTCCCGCAATTCCTGATACGTGATGCTTTCGATCTGCCTGGCTCCCGGCACGATTCTGGGATCCGCCATAAGGAACCCGGACACATCCGTCCAGTTTTCATAGACTTCCGCACAGGCGGCCCTGGCTACAATTGCCCCGGAAATATCGCTGCCGCCCCTGGAGAATGTGCGGACCCTTCCATCGGGTGTGGCTCCGTAAAAGCCGGGAATCACCGCCCGTTTCGTTTCCTTCAGGCGCGCAGAAAGCACTTCCTGTGTCTTTTCGCTGTCAAATGTTCCTTCCGCCTTAAAGAAAATCACCTGGGCGGCATCAATAAATTCCATGTCCAGGTAATCCGCCAATAAAAGTCCGTTCAAATATTCACCGCGGCTTGCGGCATAATCTGCCGTCGCCCCGTTTGATATCGCTTCATTGATTTCATCCAGTTCGCCGCGCAAGTCCACCGAGAGGCCAAGTTCCTCGGCAATATCCATGAATCTGGCGGCAATAAGATCATATACATCCTGATAATCTTTTCCTTGCGCATGCAGGCGCTGACAGCGGTATAAAAGGTCGGTCACCTTATCGTCCCCGTCATGGCGGCGGCCGGGTGCGCTGGGCACGATATAAATCCTTTCCGGATCATCATAAACAATGGTCCGAACCTTTTCAAACTGGCGCGCATCCGAGAGGGAACTGCCGCCAAACTTCGCCACTTTAATCCCCATTCCTTCACCCTCCATAAAGAAAGACACGCCCCTTGCGCCATACAGGTTATTTTAGCGAAGGGACCCCGCAAAGTCAATCATTGGTTATGAAAAAACCATCTCCCAAACATGGGCGATGGTTCATGGTATGCTTTGCGGCAAACGGGGGTGTTCACGCTTTAGCGCATAGGCCCAGCGTCACTACGTCGTGATATGCGCCTTCCCGCCATAATTCGCTTTTAAAGAGCCCTTCCCTCACAAAGCCGCATTTTTCATAGCAAGCAATTGCCTGCTGATTAAAGTCGAAAACGGACAGCTTCAGCTTGTGCAGGTTCATTTCCTCAAAAGCGATGCGGATTAAAAGCCGCAAGGCGTCGGAACCATAGCCGCGCCCCCTGTATTCCGCCTCCCCGATCATGATGCCGATCTCCGCCAGGCGGTTTTTCCAATCCACCCTGGTATACCCGCACCGGCCTATCAGCTTTCCATCCAGCGTTTCTATGGCAAACTGGTATTCCCCCCGGGTATAGCTTGTTTGCTGGTCCAGATACCTTGATTCGTCCTCCCTCGAGGTGGGATATAAAATACCGGAGGACATCCCCCTTACGGTATCGTAGTCGTTCATGAAAGTCCAGTGAGCATCCACATCTCCCCGCTCAAAGGCCCTTAGGCGTACCAATTTTCCCTGATACATTGCTTCCTCTTTTTTCTTTCTATATTGACGCTTTAGACCTAAGCCAATATCCGTGTTTCTTTTGCGCTTTGCAGCTATATTCGGTATTATTCTGCTTCATTTAAGACTGGCTTATTCCAGGCGCCTTTGTTCCCATTCTTCTTTGAGCACGCTCATGAAAATGATGTCCATGTACTCCCCCCGGCAAAACCTGGCGCGGCGCTTGACGCCTTCCTTTATAAACCCGGCCCGTTCATAGCAGGCAATGGCGCTTTTGTTTCCGCCGTACACATCCAATTGAACCCTTTGAAGCCCCAAGAGCATAAAAGCGTATTCCAAAAGGAGCGAGAGAGCTTCCGTACCTATGCCGCAGCCGCGGTTTTTCTCGTCGGCAATGACAATGCCCACGGTAGCGCAGCGGTCGATCCAGTTGATATCCATCAGATCGGCCTGGCCTATGTAGTCCTGCGTTTCCCGGCTGGCAATCACAAACCCGGCTTCCCGCCTGCCGCCGGAAAGACGCATTTCCAAAAAGTCCTCGCTGTTTTTCACCGTTTGCGGCCAGGTGAAGATGTCGGACAGGTATTTGGTGGTTTCCATATCGTTTACCCAGGCGGTGATACGGCTTAAGTCCTCCCTGCGGTATTCCCGGAGCATAACCTGCCGTCCGAAAAGATGGGGCATTCTGCTTCCTCCTTGATACGTCAGTGCTGTGCCTTGCTGATGTTCTCGAAAAAATCGTCCTTCTTTACGTCAGGCCCCACAGAGGTATAGACAAGCCCGAACTGGGAGTTATCATATGGACCGAAATCCTCCACCACATACTCAGTCTGCTGCTGGGATTTATGGCAGGCATAACCTTCCTGCGCTATATCGAAGGCCGTTTTCCCTAAAAAGGCATTAAGGGGCCGGCGCCAATCCATATCCAACATGTTTTCCTTGTACAGATGCAGGTACAGCTTGGGCACCTTCCAGACACCAAATTCCTTGGCGGAGTCGGAGTAGCGTTTGGCACTGGCCGCCCAAACCACAGCCTGCCGGGCCGCGTCTGCCGTTGCACGGTGGGCTCCGTGCCCATATTCGCCTTGAACATCATGGCTTACCACCACATCGGGCTTGAACCTGCGTAAGAGCCAGACCACATAATGATACAGCTTCTCCTTGCGCCACTTTGCGTACATTCCCTCAAGACTCATGGCGAAGTTATCACGCATCGGACCAAACGACGGATAATAGCGCAAGCCGCACAGCCAAAGACTGTCCAGTACCTCCAGGCTCCGCTGGGAGGAGGCGGGCACCACGCAGGCCGCAACCACTTTTTTTTGCAGTTCCCCCGCATAATAGGGAATCGTTCCGCCAATGAACAGCACCTCGTCGTCCGGATGCGCAAAAAGCACCAGCAGATCAGCTTTTTCCGGCGGCGGCTGCCACTTTTGCACCCAGCCCGGCGCTTCCCCGGGGCTGAGCACATATAGCTCCGCAATGATCAAGCGCCCTTTTTCCCCTTTATCCGGTACGATCCGAAAGGATGTGGCATCCTCCGGAAGGGGTACGTATTCGGCAAACCGGCCGGTGTCGCACCGGGCTACCGTGACCCATGTCCCCGTGTTCGCCTGCACGCAAAATCTGATATTCTGCTGGGCCCATTTGATGTAAACACTTCCGCATGTTTCCCCGGCGGGAAGCGTCACCTCCAGCCAGGCCTTGGAGCCGGGCTGAGAGCGCCAATATGTCTGATAATCCCTATCCACAACATTGAGCACCATTTTGGGATTCAAAGAGCCCTTCAGGGTACATTGACCGGTGATATCCCGAGCCTCCTGCGCCAGAGCTGCCCCGCAAAAGAGCATAAGGCAAAACAGCACACCACCCAGAAACTTGCGAAGCTTTTGCATCAAACCTTTCCCATCCTTTCCGCTTGTCCGGGACAGCATCAAGCAAATGAGCAAACCGGCGGATACGCACTGCTTATCCGCCGGCTGAATCATGCCATTTTTAATGGGAACAACCGCAGTCTTTACAGCAGCCATCCTGATGTTCATGGCCGTGGTCATGGCCGCAGCAGCCATCCTGATGTTCATGGTCATGGTCAAGGCCGCAGCAGCCATCCTGATGTTCATGACCGCAGCAGCATCCGCCTTCGTCCTCTTCCATCACATCATGGATCTGCTTTTCCGTATATTTTTGAAGAATTACCTGGATGATATCATCCTCCGTGACGACCTCAAAGGAAAGCTCACCTTCGGGAGATTCATTCAGCCTGGTGATAAGAATCTGCTCCTCACCGTTAGGATCACTCTCCAGCTCCACCAGCACTACATACTCCTGCCCCGCGTAAGGCAGCACGGCGCCGTAGCGAAAACGGTAAATGGTGCCATCGGGAGCCGTCAGTTCCACCACAGCGTCGCAAAGCGCATCCGCCTCTATACCGTTATGAGGATCATTCGTCATCTTCTTCTTCATCCTCGTCATCCGCGGGGATTAAGTCATCCTCCTCTTCCACGGCAGCAACGAACTTATCAAACACCGCCTGAAGCACGTTGTCATCTTCGATGGTCACATAGCAGTCTTCGCCCTTATCGTCTTTTTCCATCTTAAGGATAACGACTTCGCCCTCTTCATTATCTTCGTCCTCTTCTGCGGCCATCAGGACGATATAGTAGTTCTCCTCATGCTCAACAGTCATAAGGTGCTCAAACTCAACGGCTTTGCCCTGCTCATCCACCAATTCAATAATGTTGTTCTCGCTTTCCATGGTTTTATCCTCGTTTCCTTGATTTCTATCGACAGGCATTGCGCCGCTGTCGAGCCATTGCTGAAGGATCACCGCCGCGGCAACCTTGTCCACAGTCTCCTTACGGCCTTCCCTGCGCATACCGCCATTTAGCAGCGCCTTTTCCGCAGTTACCGTGGTAAGCCGTTCATCCTGATAAAACACAGTAAGCCCGGCATTAGTCAGCTCCGCACCCAGGGCGCGTACTTTGTGCGCCTGGCCGCCCTCGCTGCCATCCATGTTGAGCGGCAACCCGCACAGCACAAGATGGGTATCGTATTCCTGGCACAGCGACAGAATATGGCGCACATCCGGGCCGTAGCCCACCCGGCGGTATACAGATACGGGCTGGGCAATAAGCCTTCCGGCATCACTCACCGCAATACCGATTCGCACATCCCCCACATCCAGCGCCAGCACCCGTTCGTCCATATATCCCCCATATGCTCATAATAATGGAAGGCCTCCTATGGCTGCCTAGGGGAAGATGACTTCCTGTCCATCATGCCGGTTCCCCGGCACATGGCTTTTTGGCGCCATCGGATGCCTTCGCTCTATTCCGATACTTACGCGGCCTAGTTGGCCGCCTGCCCGGAAAGATAGTACCTAACCACTTCTTCCAGCAATTCATCCCGCTCCACACGGCAGATCATGCTGCGGGCTTGATTATGGCTGGTGATATACGTCGGATCACCGGAGATCAAGTAGCCAACGATCTGGGTGATGGGATCGTAACCCTTTGCCTGCAGCGCACGGTAAACATACCGCAGTATCTCGCTGGCCTGATTACCACTCTCCGTAAGCGGGGGCAGTTTCGCGGTTTCAAATGCGTCTGGCATTGGTCTCCCTCCCTTCCCTGACCTTGATCCATTATACACCAGGGGAAGCGTTTTTTCAACGAGGCATTGCCAAATTCTTCATACTTTCGCCTCAAAACCACACATTTATGCCTGAGTATTTTCACGGCGCAGCATTCTAAGACCCCCGCGCAGGGAAACCACCACCGGTACCGCCAGTAGCATACCCGCTACGCCTCCCACCAATCCTCCGGCGGATATGGCCAGCAGCACCGTCACGGGATGCAGCCTGGTAGCGCCCGACATCAGGTAGGGAGAAATCATGCCGCCTTCCAGCTGCTGCACAAGCACCACTACGGCCAAGGCCCAGGCCACCCGACCCCATCCAAGCGGCAGGGAAAAAAGGAATACAGGTATGGCTCCCAGGAAAGGCCCGACGTAGGGTATCATTTCCAGCACGCCCATAATCAGCCCCAATATAAGCCAGGCCGGCACGCCCACAATCAAAAGCCCCAACGCCGTAAGTCCGCCTACGGCTCCCGAGATCATCAGCTGTCCCCGCCAGAAACCGCTGATTTCCCGCCGCATTTCCCTTGTCACTGCCACGGCCTTGCGCCTGTATTTCAGCGGTATCCACAGCGACAGCCGCTGGCTAAGATCTTCCCGGTCCCTTAAAAAATAGAAGGCAAACACAGGGGCCAAAAACAGCTTCGACAGGCTGCCGGCCCAGCTTCCCACCTTTGCCATCAGCGTTGGAATCGCCGTTCCGGCCATCTCCTGGATCTTGTCCAGCATCATTTTCTGCGATCCGTCCATGGGCAGCCCCTGGCGGGCCAAAAAGGCCTGCACAGATTCCAGCTTTACCCGAAGCTCGTTCAGGATATCCGGAAGCATGGCGGCCAATTGCCCAACCTGCTTCAGCAAAAGCGGCACAAAAATCAGCGCAAAGACCACCATGATTCCGCTTAAAAGCAGAAGCGACAGGGAGGCCGCCGCGGAGCGGGGCATCTTTTTTTCCATGCGCCGGCATGCGGGAAGCGCCGCTGCCATCACCAGCGCCCCCAAAGCCACCTGAATAAGAAGCGACCACAAAACGCGCCAAAGGATCAATACAATAAACAAAAGCGCGATCCCCAGCCCCTTTAACAACCGCTGGTCCGCGCCCGCAGGCCTTTGTTTTTCCCCCTCGTACGTAGTCATAAATAATTCCCCCTATGCAGGGATTCCATAACCAGATAAGATACCCTCCCCCAAGGGGAGTAACGAGGGGGATGCTGCCCCCTCGTTGATAATCGTCTCGACCGGCTTTGCCGGCCGGGCGGGGCGCTTGCGTAGCAAGCTTTCCTTACGCCATTTTCTGGCCGTGATGTTCGCACCAGCCAAGTGAAACGCAGGCTGGTGCGAAACAGCACAAGGAAATGGCGCAAACTCGAAAAAGTGGTGCAACCACTTTTTCGACATCACCAGTTTCTGGCGGCACGGCGCAGGTTTTCCGCTTCCCTGAGCACCGTCTTGCGCCACTTGTTGCCATTAGGCATCATCATCAGTCCGGCGCCGATGGCAAAACCCAGCGCACCAGTCATAGCCATTTTCCCAAAACTCATCTTTTCCGTTCATCTCCCTTCCTTTTATCCACTTTGACGCTCAACCTGTCCATAGCGGGAACCAGCACCCAGGGCATTATCTTCTCTTTTTTACGGGCCGGTTTTCCGCTGCCCTGGGGCTGGCGAAGTACAAAATCGCTGGCCAGCCACCTGCCATGAAGCAAGTCGTCCAATGGGCCGTTGGAGATTTCAAGCGCCTCGACCTCCAGCGTCTCGGGGTTGATCAGTGCATCCGTTACCGTGCCCAGGCGAAGTCCGGAGGTATCCTGCACGCGGCCAAGGCGGAAATTAGCCTCCTTGGGCGGCTTTTTTAAATCCCCGGACACAAGCACGGAAACTCCACCAATGGTTTGAATATTCTCTCTATCGACCCACTTTGCACCACCAAGTCCTTCTCTTATAACAATTCCGCGAAGTTTCTTTCCACTTTCCTCAAGAACTGCTTGTTCCAGCAGCCCAACGGTCTTCCCCCCGCGGATCACCGGCAGGCCAATCAAACCCTGGATGCCTGTCACCCTTTTTCTCCCTTCAGCCGTTCATAATTCAAAGCGGACGGTCGAGCATATTTTTCCCTGACACACACATGTAATGCGCATTGAGGCCACTGCAAAAATATGCCTGCCGGACAGAGCGGCAGGCAAAATGCTTATTTAATGTTATTTTTTCCACTTTATGAGGGCAGATGCAAACACTTCCGGTACAGGGGCTTCAAAGCATAAACGTTCTCCCGTTTTCGGGTGGGTGAAGGCAAGCGTCTTTGCATGCAGCATCAACCGGGGAGCGTTAAGGCCATGCTTGAACCCATAAATGGGATCTCCCACCACAGGATGGTGCAAAAACGCCATATGCACCCGGATTTGATGGGTTCGTCCTGTGATCAGGTGCACGTCCAACAGCGAACCGCCATTCAGTTCCTCCACCAAACGCCACTTGGTTACCGCCGATCTCCCCGCGGGATCAACGGCCATGCGCTTTCTGTCTGTTTTGCTGCGGGCAATGGGCGCATCCACCACACCGCTTTCTTCCCTCATTGTACCTTCCACCACGGCAAGGTAATGCTTCTCCATTTCCCGGTCCTTTAATTGGCGGGAAAGCTCCACGTGGGCCGCGTCATGCTTAGCCACCAGCAAAAGCCCCGACGTATCCTTGTCAAGCCTGTGGACTATACCGGGCCGCATCACGCCGCCGATACCGGAAAGGTTCTTCAAATGGTGCAGCAGCGCGTTCACCAGCGTGCCATCCTCATTTCCCGCAGCGGGATGCACCACCATGCCGCAGGGCTTTTCCACCACCGCCAGGTCATCATCTTCATAAATGATACGAAGCGGTATATCCTGGGCCACCGCTTCCGCCGGCTTATCCTCCGGTACGAAAAGCTCAAGGTCTGCACCCACCCGGGGCTTCATGCCGGGCTTTAATTCAACCCGGCCATCCACAGTGGCCTTCCCCTCCCGGATAAGCTGCTCAATCCGCGACCTTGTAAGCTTTCCCGCTTCGCAAAGCATTACATCCAAACGCTTTGTGCCGTCAGCCTTTAAGGCTATCTTTTGTTCTGTCATGACGCTTGCTCCTTCTCCCCCTTCCTGCGCCAGTCATCTGGCCTGAAAAGCAGGCTGATGCAAAGGAATACCGCGCCAAAGCTGATAAACATGTCCGCCACATTGAAAATGGCGAACCGAACAAACGAAAAGTCGAACATATCCACCACAAAGCCCATGAATATTCTATCCGTAAGGTTCCCTGCCATGCCGCCCAGTATGGACAAAAGCGAAAGCTTGGCCCACAGCCCAAGCCTGTAAGGGCGCAGGGAAAAGACTATGGCAACCACCGCTGCAAGGCTTAAAAGCACCAGCAGCCACCGCTGCCCGGACAGGAAGCCGAAAGCCATACCCGAATTCTGGGCATAGGTAAGGCGCATAATTCCGGGCAGCAGCTGAATACCTCCGGGCACTATAGACAAAGAACGCTGTGCCCAGATCTTTACAAGCCTGTCCAACAAAAAGATGCCAATGGGAAACAAAAACAGCATAGCGCAACTCCAAACCTTTTTTACATGATAGCATGTCTATCGGCGTACCGGTTCCGTATACGGCCCGCCGACCCGCAGCCCGCGCGCGGGTTGCTAAGCACATGATAGCATGCATGCCGCAACTTGTGCGCGGGTTGCTAAACGCATTATAGCATGGGCATATTTCCCTGTCACCTACTTCAGGTTTTCCTGAACCATGGATACGATCTTGGCCAGAAATCCACCGATCACCGGCAGATTGCGGGCGGCAAGGTCCTGCAGGAGCAATATGACGATTGCCCCAAGGATGGTGAAGCCCACCGCCATCCCCACCCCCCGGGCCAGTCCGCCTATAAAATTGTTGAGAAACATACGCTTTTTATTATCGATGTACTGGATATATTCCGCCAGGCGCAGCCGCTCGGTGGCCTCCATCCATTGGCTTATCTTTTCCTTTACATCCGGCGGCCAATCCTTCACAGTATATTCCTCCTGTTTGCCCGGCATCGTCCATCTTCCCGGAATCCCTCCGGAATGGAAAGTAGTTTTCCCCCTGGGCATTAAGCCATGCACATAAGGTATTCAGACGGCAAAAAAGACATTTCATCTTCCATGTATTGCCTTTTTGTCCAAATCCCCACATGCTGGAACATGATATATAAAGGGGGTGTGCTGCAGCAAGGATTTTTTACAGAAAATAAGCAACACAATTTCATACATACCAATATTTCACGGTCCAGACACAGGACGTTCATAAATTTTCCATGGGAATGCGGGAGAATATTCCTAGATAACAGATTTCTTCTGACTCCATGGATTTGATTTTTACCGCCCGTTAAAATGTCGGAAATTGTTATTACCTAGGAGGAAAACCATGAAGCATATCCGGTATTCAAAAATGTTCCTATATGCCGCTTTTTCCATTCTTTTCATGCTTATCGTTCCAGCTATGGCACAGGATGCTTCCACGGCATCCGGCATGTCGGAAACCTGGGATGAAAATACAGCCATATTAATCAGCTTTAGGGGGGACACGGCCGATATCAGCGGAGACGGGGCTGAGCTGTCAGATGGTATATTGGTAATAGATAAGGCCGGGACATACGTTCTCACCGGCACATGGTCCAGTGGCCAGGTGCGTATTGATGCCGGCAAGAAAGATACAGTAAGACTGATACTAAACGGTGTCTCCATCCACTGCCCGGATAACGCACCCTTGTATGCCCCACAAGCCGGCAAGGTGATTCTCACTCTTGTAGGAGATACGAAGAACGCATTATCCGACGGCAGCACGTATACATACTTGGACGGAGAAACAGAACCCGACGCGGCGCTTTATGTGCAGGACAGCCTGACGATCAATGGCCGGGGCGCCCTGTCAGTTACCGCCAATAACAAGTATGGCATCGTATCAAAGGATGATCTTTTGATTGAGAATGGCATCATTTCCGTAATGGCTGCGGATGTAGGCATCCGGGGCCGCGATACGCTTACAATCTCCGGCGGAGAAATCAACATCACCGCCAAGGGCGACGCGTTGCAATCCAATAATGGCGACGATCCGCAAAAAGGCTGCATCACACTCACCGGGGGCACATACCATCTGATCAGCATGAAGGACGGCATCCAGGCGGAATCGTGCCTCACCATATCCGGCGGCAACTATACGCTGTATACAGGCGAAATAAGCCCTATACAAGGCGAGTTAAACCCTGAAGAATGGCAGCCAAATGAATCTTCCGACGGCGCGCCGGGCAAAGGATTAAAGTCGGGGAGCCATTTGAACATAACCGGCGGCACGTTCCATTTGTACTGTGCCGACGATGCCTTAAGAGCCGGCGGAAAGATCACCATACAGGGCGGCATTTTTGAAATCGCAACCAAGGATGATGGACTTCGTGCCGTCGAATCTGTTGACATAAGCGGAGGCAAGCTGGCATTTTTAACATGCTGCGAAGGTATTGATACGGCTAATGTAAGCATTACAAGCGGCGAAGTTACTATAAAAGCACTGGGGGATGGAATAGATACCACCGGAAGCGTGATTCTGAAAGGCGGTACGCTTTATGTAAGCAGCCCTGACGACGGCAAATCAGGCGTGGTAGATTATGTCGAATCCTTCCTCGTTTCAGGCTGCACGCTTGCAGCTTCGGGCTTTAGCGGCATGGTAAAAGCGCCCAACCCCGATTCAAAGCAGCCGTCTTTTATGATCTCCTTTTCCATGCCCATAAAAGCAGGCAGCATAGTTGACTTAATAGATGACAGCGGCAATACGGTTCTTACCTGCACAATGATGCAGGATCTTCAAACACTTCTGATCAGCGCGCCCGGCCTGGTCCTTGGGAAGAACTACACGCTGGTTGTAAACGGTGAAACCATACTTTCAGCCGGGCTGAACGAAACTGTCACCAAAGTATCCCAGGAAGGCGGCCGGGAGGAAAACTGATCAGCCGGTCCCATATTCCGAATTACAATTGATTACGCTTTGGTTTGTTCTTTTCATATGTGTTGCTTCATGATATCATGTGTCAAGCCCATATTTTTCCGGGAGGTGTGCGTATGGAAAACCATATCAAAGGGATACTCATGAACCTTGGCGCGGACATTTGCGGTATCGCCTCTGCAGATGATTTCCATGACGCGCCGAAGGGGTTCCATCCCAGGGATATTTTCGCCGGCTGCAAGTCGGTGATCGTATTCGCCTTGGCATTGCCACGTACCCTGTATGAAAGCGACACGCGCATCGTATATAACCACTATAACGATTTGAGCTCGGCTGAAATTGACCGCATCACACTTAAAGCCTGCAAACAGATCGAAGCACTCGGTGCAAAATGCATGCCCCTTCCCTGCGACGGCCCTTATGATTCTTGGGAGCCCGAGCGCCTTCACGGGCGGGGTATACTTTCCATGAAGCATGCGGCCGTATTGGCCGGCATCGGCTGCATGGGCAAGAACACGCTTCTCATGAACCGCCAATTTGGTAACCGAATGACTCTTGGAGCGCTGCTCACCGATCTTGAGATGAAGAGTGACCCTCCTGCGGAGGACATATGCATTCCCGGATGCCGTAAGTGCCTTGATTCCTGTCCCGCTAAAGCGCTGGACGGCATTACCACCAGGCAGGATCTTTGCCGCCCGCATACGTACGGCTTAAACGCACGGGGCTTTTCCGTATGCAACTGCAACAACTGCCGCACCGTTTGTCCCATGGCTTTGGGAACGGAAAGATAATGGAAAAGACTGTTGTCATAAAAGGGGAAATTACATGAAAATATGAAGGAAATTACATGATTATGGGGAATATAATAAAATAACCATCGTTAGAATAGCGAAGACGTGGATACCGCTGATTTCTGGGGGGAATGAACCGCAATGATGCCAGCGCAGAAATCTGCCGGGGTACGCCGGCCTTTTCGCCAAGGCCTTACGGTTCTCATCATACTGTTTTAAATTGGATGGATATCACTCATATGGCTGATATCAAAGAGGAACTTAATCTGTTTGCAAGGTTCAAAGCCGGCG
The DNA here is from genome assembly GCA_023416585.1 of Bacillota bacterium. GTDB lineage: Bacteria > Bacillota > Clostridia > Christensenellales > Aristaeellaceae > JAEWAH01. Next base: position 7,331 of record JAEZHM010000057.1, on the reverse strand, counting down.
ATACCGGCGGCTATACCCTGGAAAAGTGTTCTGGCCGTGCAGGTGCCTTTTAGGCATGAGTACGAGATCACAACGGCATTTTTGCCCTTCCGCAAAAGAGCCTGGATGATCTGCAGTTATTTGCCATGCTGCATGACATAGGCAAGATTGGCATTGGCGACCGGATTCTGAGCAAGCCGGGCAAGCTAAGCGAAGAAGAGTGGATTATCATGAAAAAGCATCCGGAGATCGGATACCGAATCGCCATTTCCCTGCCGGAGCTCTCAACCGATGCGGAGTACATACTCACGCATCACAAGCGTCGGGATGGAAAGGGCTATCCCAAGGGCCTAATGGAGGAGGAGATTCCGCTCCTGTCCCGTATTCTCGCCGTTGCGGATACCTTTGATGCCATTACGGAAGAACATGTTTACCGTGAGAAGCAAAGCAAAGAGAAAGCCTTGGAAAAGATTCTGAATCATTCAGGAACACAGTTTGATTCCACCATCGTGGAAATGTTCGCCCAATGCATGCGTTAATGAAGCATGCCAGCTTGTTCTATGCTGAAAACGGGAGAGATTCTCATGAAAAGAGTATGGGTGTTTTTTGCCGCTCTCTGCCTTGCCATACTGTTTGCAGGCAGCGCTTCCGGTGAAGAGCTTACGATCCCCGAACATGCCATGCTGGACAAGCACGGCGCTATCATACTGCTCATTGAACCTATAGAGGGAAATATCGTATATGCAAACGAGGCAGCCGTCGCATTTTACGGATACACCCGGGAGCAACTGCTTACCATGCAGGTCTCACAGTTAAGCACGTTGCCCCCAGAAGAGACAAAAAAAGAGCTGCATGATGCTTCAAACGTGCAAAAGAACTTCTTTATCGTTGAGAATCGTGTAAGCAGCGGTGAGATCAAATCCGTGGAGGTCATTTCCTATCCGGTAAACAGAAACGGAAGGGACCTTCTTCTCACCATCGTCCATGATATCACAGACGCTACGCTGCTTTCCAAAGAACATGAACGTTTGGTAAATGCCATCCTCATTATAGGCGGTATCACCATTGCGGTGCTTGTTGCACTTTCCATCGCTTTGCTTAGAGGCAGGAAAAAAATCAAAAATGATAAAGACACCATTGAGAACTCCCAAAAGCTGCACAAAACGTTTATCGATGCGGATGACAGCCTGATTTACCTGAAAGATGAAAACCTGAAATATGTATTTGTAAATAAAGCCACGGCGGTCTTTTATCACCGCAGCGAGGAAGAAATAATAGGCCTCACCGACATGGATCTGTCGGAAGAGGAATTTGCCAGGCGGCGCAGGGAAGTAGACTTGAAAGCGCTGAGTAAAAATGAAGTTGTGCCCGATGAAGTGGAGTGGGGCGGCAGAGTCTACAGAGCACTGAAATTCCCCGTGCCTCTGCCAAACGGCATGACCGGCGTCGGTGCCTACATTACAGATATCACGGAAGCCAGGAAAAACGAAAAGAAGCAGGAAAAGGTGCTGTCCCGCCATAGAATATTGGCGGACATGCTTTCCCGCAGCTTTGAAAGCAAGCAGGCGCAGCTGGATTACGTTCTTAACGAGGCTCTGAAACTGACGGAGAGCCAGTTTGGCTATATCTATCTGTATGATGAAGAGAAGCGGCAATTAACCCTGAATTCCTGGTCAAATGGAGTTATGGAGGCCTGTTCCATTAAAGAAAAGCAGACTACTCATGATCTTGATGAAACCAGCCTATGGGGTGAGGTGGTCAGGCAGCGCCAGCCCATCATCATCAACGATTTTGAGGCGTCCAGCCTGCTGAAAAAAGGATACCCGGATGGCCATGTTCCGCTTCACAAATTCATGTCGGTGCCGGTCATTATAGATGAAAAGATCGTGGCGACTATCGGCTTGGCCAACAAGCTCTCTGACTATGACGATGATGACGTATATCATACAATTCTGCTGATGAGCGGCGTTTGGAACGCCGTTGTCAGGAAGGAAACACAGGACAAGCTCTTCCTGGAACGCAATAGATACCAGCAAACACTGCTTTCCATCGGCGACGGCGTTATGGTGGTGGATAAAGATGGCAGGATTGAAATGCTCAACCCTGTGGCACAGGATCTTATAGGATGGACCCAGGAGAGCGCCGCTGGCATGCCCTACAAGGAAGTATTCGCCCTATCCCATGAGCAGGCGGGGATGAATATCAAGGACCCCATTGAAGACGCCATGAAAACGCAAACCGTTCAGGAGATGGAGAATCATGCCATACTAACCTCCAGGGACGGCAAGCGGTATTATCTGGAGGACAGCGCTGCCCCCATCAAAGATGAGACAGGCGCAATCATCGGCGTCGTGCTGGTGTTCAGAAATGTGACGGAAAAGAAGGAGCAGCAGCAGGAAATCGAGTATCTGAGCTTCCACGACTCGCTGACCGGTTTATACAACCGCCGCTTTTTTGAGGAGGAAATGCGCAGGGTGGATACGGCTCGTAACCTGCCAGTCTCCATCATCATAGGGGATGTGAACAACCTGAAACTGGCCAATGATGTTTTCGGCCATACATATGGAGACATGCTGCTGAAAAAGCTTGCACATGTCTTGAAAAGAGTATGCCGTGCCGATGATATCATATCCCGCTGGGGAGGAGACGAGTTCTCGCTGCTTCTGCCCAAAACAGGCTTGGCGGAAGCCAGGCAGATCGTTTCCAGGGTCAGAGAGGAATTTTCCAAAGAACGGATCAAAGCGGTCAGGGGAAGCATATCCATGGGCGCAGCCGCCAAAACAGATACGGAGGAGAGCATTCTAGACCTTACAAATAAAGCTGAGGAAGAAATGTACCTGAACAAGATCATGGAGCACAGTGAAGTGATGAAGGGTACGCTTCAAACCATTGTACAACTGCTTCACGATAACAGCTCAAGGGAAAAGGAACATGCCGCCCGTGTCAGCCAGCTTTGCGCAGCCTTTGGCAAAAGGATGAATATGACGGAAGATGAAGTGAAAAGGCTGCGTGACGCCGGCTTCCTGCACGACATTGGCAAGGTAGTCCTGGACAGCAAGCTTCTGGAAAACCATTATCAGCTTTCCACCCGGGAATGGGATGAGATCAAGCGCCATCCCGTGGTGGGTTACAGGATTTTAAACGCCTTTGACGATATGCTGGACTTGGCGCAGATCGTTCTTGCGCATCAGGAGCGGTGGGATGGGACCGGCTATCCCAAGGGGCTGAAAGGGGAGGAAATCCCTAAGGCTGCCCGGATGATCGCGCTGGCCGAAAGTTATGAGCGCAAACGCAGTGGCGCTGGAAACATGGCGCCTATCAGCAAAGAGGAAGCGCTGGAAGCCATTAGGCAGGAGAGCGGAAAACACTTCGATCCGGCGCTTACAGATTTGTTCGTGGATATGATGGGAAAAGAAGGCCCTGAGTTCGCAGAAGAGTAAGCGACCTCCGTTAGAGAAGTCAAGAAGCGAACGATGTCGTAAGGGCGATACTTCCTATCCCCCGCGAATGAGGGCTTCACCCGAAGGATCTTTTACTGCAAACCATATACCAAAGGCAAGATCCTACGGGCGGAGCCCTCAGGATGACATATGTAGGGCATGGCTTATTATTCCTTAGTAGCGCTATATAAGAACTGTTATTCGTTCCCTTGCCGGACCTTACATACGTTACCGATGCGAGCTTCTACTTGTGAAAAATGGACAATAAAAAAATGACGCTTGTGCGTCATTTTTTTTAGTTTGTTACATGATCTCCAAGATTGCCATTTCGGCAGCGTCACCGCGGCGGGGTCCAAGGCGGTAGATGCGGGTATAACCGCCGGCACAGCCCTTTTCCGCGTTGCGGGTCTTGAACTTGGGAGCAATTTCCCGAAAGAGCTTTTCAACCACGGGATGCTTGTTGTCTTTGGTGCGCTCTTTGAAGTCGGATTTGCTTTCATCGTCCTTCTGCTGCTCTTTCAGATCATACAGGTAAGCCATGATCAAGCGACGGGCATGCAGCTTGGAAGGCATGTCGTTCTGCACGGTAACGGTGACAAGCTGACCCTTTTCGTTGTGGAATTCCTTGGTGGCTTCCACATTGTTCTCGCACTCGCGGATAGCCAGGGTGATAAGCCTTTCGGCGGCACTGCGTACTTCCTTAGCCCTAGCCAAGGTCGTTTCAATACGGCCGTTCCAGATGAGGTTGGTCACCTGGTTGCGAAGAAGCGCTTTGCGCTGTTCGGCAGTGCGGCCCAGTTTACGTTGCGTTGCCATGGGGTGTTTCCTCCTTTACGGAATGGGCGTAATCAATCTTCGCTGGGCCGCAGACCCAGGCCAAGGGCAGCCAGTTTCTGTTCCACTTCTTCCAGGCTCTTTCTGCCTAAGTTTCGAACCTTCATCATGTCTTCCTGGTTACGCTGCACCAGCTCGGCTACGCTGTTGATGCCGGCGCGCTTTAAGCAGTTGTAGGCGCGGACGGACAGGTCCAGCTCCTCGATGGTCATCTCCAGCACTTTTTCCTTTTTGTCGTCCTCGGGCAGGTTGAAGTTTACAGGCATCACATGGTCTGTAAGGCCTACAAACAAGGAAAGATGCTCGCTTAAAATCTTGGCGGCCATGCTGATGGCTTCATCCGGCATCACGCTGCCGTTTGTCCATATTTCCAAGGTCAGCCTGTCATAGTCGGTAATCTGGCCTACGCGGGTATCCTCTACGGTGTAATTCACCTTTTTGATGGGGGTGAATATGGAATCCACAGGGATAACGCCGATTGGCATATTGCCTACCTTGTTCTTGTCGGCGGACACATAGCCGCGGCCTTTGTCCAATACGATCTGAATCTGCAGATGTGCACCTTCGTTGAGGGTGGCGATGTGCAGTTCCGGATTGACGATTTCTACTTCGTCATCCACCCTGATATCCGCCGCCGTCACCTCGCAGGGACCGTGCACGTCGATAAAGACCTGCTTGGGCTGATCGCTGTACAGCTTGGCCACCAGTTCCTTAAAGTTCAAAATCAGCTCCGTGACATCCTCTTTTACGCCAGGCACAGTGGAAAATTCGTGCTGTACACCGTCGATGTGCACAGAAGAGACCGCCACGCCGGGGAGGGAGGAAAGGAGCACACGGCGAAGCGCATTGCCCAGGGTTTGGCCAAAGCCGCGCTCCAAAGGCTCTACAACAAACTTGCCGTAGCGGTTGTTGTCACCTATTTCCAGGCATTCGATGCGCGCCGGTTCGAATTTTTCAATCATTGTATACCCTCCTTGATGGAACCGTCGGTCGAGGTAATCTCTGCTAGCTTTAACGAGAGTAGAACTCGACGATCATGTTCTCCTGCAGCTGCAGGTCAATATCCTCGCGGGTGGGGAGGGCGATAACGGTGCCGGTAAGCTCGGCAGCGTTGAAGGAAAGCCACTTGGGAACGATGGTCTTACTGCCTTCCCTAAGGGCCTTAAAGTGCTCGGAAGCCCTGCTCTTTTCCTTGATGGTGATCACGTCATTCACACTCACCAGGTAAGAGGGGATGTCCACGCGCTGACCGTTTACGAGCAAGTGGCCATGGGTCACAAGCTGGCGGGCATGACGGCGTGTGTTGCCCATGCCAAGGCGGAACACCACATTGTCCAGACGGCGTTCCAGAAGCTGGAGCAGGTTTTCGCCGGTGACGCCCTTCATGTTTACGGCCTTATCATAGTAGTTGCGGAACTGACGCTCCAGCACGCCGTACACGAAACGCACCTTTTGCTTTTCTTTCAGCTGCGTCGCATACTCGCTGACCTTGCGGCGCTTGTCCTTGCCGGGATTCCTTGTGGATTTTTTGTTAGAATAACCCATAACGGCAGGGGAGAGATCAAGTGCCCTGCAGCGTTTTGCGATGGGTTGCATATTTCTCGCCATAGGTCCTTACCTCCTCCTTATACCCTTCTGCGTTTGGGCGGACGGCAGCCATTGTGGGGAATGGGCGTTACGTCCTTGATCATGTTCACTTCCAAGCCGGCGGCCTGGAGGGAACGGATGGCGGCCTCACGTCCAGAGCCGGGGCCCTTAACGAATACTTCAACGGTTTTGAGACCAAATTCCATCGCCGCTTTGGCAGCCGTTTCGGCGGCCATCTGAGCGGCAAAGGGCGTGGACTTTTTGCTGCCGCGGAAACCCAGACCGCCGGAAGAGGCCCAGGAGAGGGCGTTGCCGTTGGTATCGGTGATGGTGACAATGGTGTTGTTGAAGGAGGAGCGGATATGGGCAGCGCCGCGCTCCACCAGTTTGCGCTCACGGCGTTTGCGCGTTACCTTCTTTACCTTTTGCTTAGGTGCCATGGATTCATCCCTCCGTGCCCCAATGGGCAATCGATATGATTTGCGCTGTAAGCATTACTTGGTCGCAGCCTTTTTCTTGCCGCCCACAGTCTTCTTCGGGCCCTTGCGGGTGCGGGCATTCTGCTTGGTATTCTGGCCGCGGACGGGAAGGCCGCGCCGATGGCGAACGCCACGGTAGCTGCCGATCTCCACCAGACGCTTAATGTTCAAAGACACTTCGCGCCGAAGATCGCCTTCCGTCTTTACGTTATGCTCGATATATTCGCGCAGCTTGGACACTTCCTGTTCGGAGAGATCCTTGACGCGGGTATCGGGACTGATGCCGGTCTCTTTGAGAATCTGCTGGGAAGTGGGCAAACCGATGCCGAAAATGTAGGTCAGGCCAACTTCCACTCGCTTTTCTCTGGGCAGGTCAACGCCCTGAATGCGTGCCATGTGTGTAACACACCTCCAAATGTTCGTTCGGCTCCGCCGCATAAAGCGGACGGGCCTTCTTTGCCGGACATAAAAATGCCCGGCCGGACTGAATGCGATCTATCGGTGAAAGCCAGTGGATCACAGGGGTCGCCCCCTATGCAGCCGCCCACAGGCTCTAACCATCTTTCCCCAGGGACGCTGTCCCTGGACCCTGCCAAAGGGATACATCCCTTTGGAATCCCCATCTTTTTATGGGAATGCTAACTTGTCAATAAGCTCTTGCGTTTGTCATTCCAAGGGGCATTGCTACGAAGAATGACATTGATGATTCTATTTCTGCTTTGCACCCCATCCCAAAATGGGATTCTCAAGGGGCTCAGTCCCTTGAGCGGGGGTGCCGGGGGCAGAGCCCCCGGCTCAGCCTTGCTTTTGCTTATGCTTGGGATTTTCGCAAATGACCATAACGCGGCCCTTGCGCTTGATGATCTTGCAGTTTTCGCAGATGGGTTTGACGGAAGGCCTGACTTTCATGGGGTTTTCCTCCTTGCGTCCGCCCGGCGGGCGGGAAATAGTTCAGCTCAGCCTTTGCTGCGCCAGGTAATGCGGCCCCGGGTGAGGTCGTAGGGAGAAAGCT
>JAEZHM010000031.1 GCA_023416585.1 Bacillota bacterium | reverse complement strand
CTTTTCATAGCGGGTCTGGCGATAGTAGGAATATCCATGATTTTTATCTATCAAAAAAAATATAACAATGACCAAAAGGAAGTGTCCCTAGAGAGAAAAGAGAAAAATGCTAATGTTCATACACCTTACCGCTCACCGGAACAAAATGTATTGATACTGGTACTAAGAGCGGGTAATGAAAGCTGCTTGAATGCCTTAAAAGAGAATAAGCGGCTTAACTTGGAGCTTTGTGACGACTTGTACAAGGCAACCAGATACTTATGGGTAGGGAATGAAGCTCAATTTAACAGTTCCCAGATAATTAAATGGTTTGATGAAACAAACATCGCTGAACAATCAAGCGGTTTGGATGTACACCTTATAAAGCTGACCCTGAATAAAAACTACGGTGGTTTGATGAAGTCTGCCGACGGTCAGTCTCGCTATAATGCATTTAAACAAATGTGTCAGGATGGGGTACAGATTGAAGAATTCTCACCAAGAGTTTCAAATGCTGCCTATGGTACAACCGAGGTATATGAAAAATAAGAATTTCGTGGAGGATGTATTTCATTTTTTAGATTACATCCTCCAAACCCTCATTTTTCTTAAAAAATACAGAGCTATGAGTTGAGTACAACCTATGAGTAAAAGGAAATAGTTGAGGCTCCTATCATATTTAAAAAACCAGAGCAAACCTATAAGAACAGTCAAGCTTATTATTCTGCCGATATTAAGCATGATTTCCTTGTTTATTATATACTCCAGCCGTAAATCATCCTGATGCTGAAGACTTATAATGTTGAAGCTGGCAGAAGAAAAAGGAACCAGAAAAAAGGGCAGAGATGCAGACTCAACTACCATATACAACATAAGTGTTCCGTAACGAATGTTTACAACCAATCCCCAAACTGCGGTGAACATCAGTATAGCACCTATGAGCATTGATTTTAACCTTGATTTTGGTTTGACGAGTTTTTGTTCAACAACGTATGCTACTGACGAAATTACAGAAGCAATAAGGGAAAAGGTACCTACAGACCATTCGCTGCCTGTACTTTTAAAAACAAGGACAATTATAAGAAACCCTATAATAACATCTCTGAATCCCCACATGAACAAGCCTTTTCTTAAAAGGCTCCAGTCCTGCGAATTACTTCCAAAAACTTTTTTATAGTTTATTTTGCTGCCATAGTATTCAGCCTTTATTAAAAGGGATACCAATATAAGTACTACGAAAAGTGACAATGAGATAGAAAATACAATAGTGTAACCCATACCTAAGAAATTTTTATTAATTATATAAGCCGAAGAAATAGGGGCAATAGCACCGCAGATTCCTGCAATGGAACCATTATAACCATTATAGGTATCTCGGTTTTTAGTTGACGTAAAATCGAAACTCAGAACATGAAAGGCAAGCCAGTAAAAACCTGCTGCTACACCATATAATACGCCAAATAGCAATACAAATTTTGAGATTTTATCTTCAAATAAGAGGATAAGCCCAAATAAAATAATGAAAGAAAGTATTCCTAACCTTAGCGACCAGATACCGTTTTTTCTTTTGGACAGCCATCCCGCAAAAATAAAGGTAATGGGGAGAAATATATACTGCATAAGGTTATACTTTGCCAAAACTATAAAGTTTTTTGACTCTTTCCATAAAAGAATATTAAGGAAAACATTCGAAATACCCATTGCAAGGGTGAAAAGTGCACTTACAGTTAACAATAGCTTAGCCTTTTTTGACATTCAAAACCTCCGGGCAATCACATATGATTTTACATACCACTTTTGCAATCTTTATTTTCTACAAAATAATAAATTATATTAAAATTAAAGTAGAATAAATACGTTAGGTTTTGAGGTGATTGATTCAATACTTTGAATTTATGGGCCGACTTTGAAATGGCCAAATACATATTTTTTTTGTGTATAATAGCTAATTAGGAAAAGAAGTCCTTCCGTAATTAGCTTTGCAGCTAAAAGTGACAGTCCCAGAAATCTTTGAAGTATACTCTATCATGTTGTTTCCAAATTCATTTTTTGCAAAGGCAGACTTCAGGTCACTTGAGCTCTTTAGCTGCACGTCGGCTACAAAGTATGTAATTTTATCATCACCGGAGCCTGAGATCCTTTTTTTTATTGTTATAGATTTAGTATCACTTTTATAATTCCAGTCATCCGAGGTATAAGACTCTTTTGACGAGTTTTGTTTATTAATTGAATTACCGGATGTGGAACTAATAGCATTGGTCACTTCCACATGCTCAATTAGATAACGATTTGCCAGACTGAATAGAATCAGACCGATTACAAATGCTGAAATAAGACTGATCAATAAAACACGTCTACTTTTGCTTTCTGTCATTGAGATACCTCCTTAAAGTGTATATAAAAATATTAATTCCGGTTTGTGTTTAAGATTTAACGGTTATGTGTTTATAGTGTGAAGTTTTGGAGAAATTTCAGACATATAAAAAACGGTAATGAAGCTTTTGAGCATCATTACCGTTTTAAAGTCTTTTTAATACATCTATTGAAATCTTACATGATGTTTAACTTGGAAATTATGGTCATTGGAACCTTTGAGGCTGTTACTCCACCGGGTATACCTCAAACTCATTCCTGTCAAACTCAAGTATGCTTTCCTGTTTCATCTTTGATAATTCTCTTGATAAAGCACTTCGGTTTACGCACAAAAAGTCTGCAAGTTCGTCACGTGAAAACGGAATTCTGAATCGGTTTTTTCCGGTTCTCTGCATTTGCAATGAAAAATACGCCATTAGCTTTTCGCGGGTAGATCTCTGTGACAGAATGTCTATTTTGCTATTAAGAAAGATATTTTTCTGTGCAATAAGTGAGAGCATATTTGAGATAAGCTTGGTGTGAAAGCTACAGGAGGAAGAACAGGTTGTAACTATCCTGCTAAACCTGATATACATTACAGTACATCCCGTGGTAGTAAGTACTGTTACAGGGCTTCTCGCTATATTTGCACATGCAAAAGCTTCTCCAAACATGTCTGCCATACCGATTTCAGATACAATATTTCTGTTACCCATAATGTCTTCCTTAACAATCTGGGCAGAACCAGCAAGAATTATCCCTACAGAGGATACTTTGTCTCCTGAGAGCAACAGGATATCATTTTTAGAATAAACCTGCTCATAGGCTTCAAGGCATTTCAGCATGCTAAGAATACTTTCTTCGCTTACATTTTGAAAAATTGCCACCTGTTTTAATACTTTTACTGAATTATTCATAAAATTTTACTCCTTGTTGCAAATGCAACCGATTTATTAAATTAAGTTTAGTATACTCATCTCGTAAAGTCAATTAAGTACAAAAACAAAAATTAAAATAAAAGTTTTGAAAGGAGCTATTTTATGTCAGATATGTTTTGTTTTCAGTGTGAACAAACCGCAGGAGGAAAAGGATGCACAGGAGGTGCAGGTGTCTGTGGTAAAAAAGCAGATACATCAAATAATCAGGATTTACTTACAGGAGCCATGATAGGGCTTGCAAAAACTGCACAAAATGCTCAACCAACAGACCGTACTCATAAAACAATTATCGAAGGTCTGTTTATAACAATAACCAACGTAAGCTTTGATAACGAATCAATCCTTGCACATATCGAAAAGGTTAATAGTGAAAAATTAAATCTGGTTAACGGAATTGCAGCACAGAACAACTATGATATGGAAAATCTATGGAATGCTCATGAGGATGTCCGTTCACTTAAGTCCCTTATTTTATTCGGAATCAGAGGAATGGCAGCATATGCATACCACGCGTTGGTTTTGGGTTATTCCGATGATGAGGTTAACAACTTCTTTTATAAGGCACTGAGAGCCGTAGGAAGTGATATGTCTATTGACGAGCTACTCCCGATTGTTATGGAAACAGGTGAAGTAAATTTAAAGTGCATGGCTCTTCTTGATAAGGCAAATACAGAAACTTATGGTACGCCTGTACCGACTTCCGTGCCAATGACTGTTGAAAAAGGTCCATTTATTGTAATTTCAGGTCATGACCTTTACGATTTATACCTTCTTTTGGAGCAGACAAAGGATAAGGGAATCAATATCTATACTCATGGTGAGATGCTTCCTGCACACGCATATCCTAAATTAAAAGCATATCCTCATTTAAAGGGTAACTTTGGTACAGCTTGGCAGAATCAGCAGAAGGAATTTGACAATCTTCCGGCTCCAGTACTATTTACAACAAACTGTCTTATGCCTGTAAAGCCAAGCTACAGTGACAGAGTATTTACAACTGAGGTAGTTGCATATCCTGAAATGGTTCATATAGGAGATGAAAAGGACTTTACTCCTGTAATAAACAAGGCACTCGAACTTGGCGGATACAAGGAAGACACAAGGTTCACAGGCATCAACGGCGGTGATACCTTGACAACCGGTTTTGCAAGAGGAACTGTTCTGTCAGTAGCAGATAAAGTAATTGATGCTGTTAAGGCAGGAGCAATAAAACACTTCTTCTTAGTAGGAGGCTGTGATGGTGCGAAGGTAGGAAGAAACTACTACACAGAATTCGTTAAGAAAACACCAAAGGATACTGTTATCCTCACACTTGCCTGTGGAAAATTCCGTTTCAATGACCTTGATATCGGTGAAATAGGCGGACTTCCACGAATCATGGATATGGGACAATGTAATGATGCATACAGTGCAATACAGGTAGCTGCTGCTCTGGCTAACGCTTTTGAATGTGATATTAATGAACTGCCCCTTTCACTGGTGCTTTCATGGTATGAACAGAAGGCTGTCTGCATACTGCTGACTCTGCTTTCTCTTGGAATTAAGAATATTTACCTTGGGCCTACACTACCGGCTTTCATTTCACAAAACGTATTAAGTATATTAGTAGAAAAATTCAACATCAGCCCAATTTCTACTCCGGATGAGGACTTGAAAAAGATTCTCGGATAAGCTTAAAGTCAATTTTCCCGGTCTTCCTACATGCTAGTGCTGTGAGTGGGCCGGGATTCTCCCAATATATAAAATTATACTGACGTCCAATCATTTATGATTACAAAAGTCATAGATGGTTGGACTTTTTTTATTATCTAACACATTTTTTTGATCTGAAACAGAGGCTGCTCTGAATTTGTTGGTGAATAAGGCATACTGTTTGACATCTGTTTTAATTTTTGTATATACTAATTTTACTCAATAATTAAAATACAAAATAATTAATAAAGGATGCTGTTATGAAAAAATCAAAAATTATTTCTGAATTCAAAGAGTTTATATCCAGAGGAAATGTAGTGGATCTGGCTGTGGGTGTCATAATTGGTTCTGCATTTACAGCCATAGTTAATTCACTGGTTAACCAGATTATTATGCCTGTTATAGGATTCATAATAGGCCGCGTAAACTTTTCTGATTTTAAGTGGACTTTAAGACATGCAAAAGGAGATGTACCGGAAGTAGCCGTATATTTCGGCTCATTCATTCAGCAGGTAGTTAATTTTCTCATAATTGCTTTTGTAGTTTTTATGATGGTAAAGCTGATAAATGTGCTGAAACGTAAAAAGGAAGAAGCAGTAGAAGAAATAAAGGAAGAAAAAGCTTCAAAGGAAGAAATTTTGCTCACGGAAATCAGAGATTTACTTAAAAAACAAATGTAGTACTATTTTAGGTATAAAAATAGGCTGTTGCACTGTGAATAAAAATTACTCACTGTGCAACAGCCTGCCTTAAATTATTACCCTATAAACTGCTGAGTCCAGTACAATCTTCCACTGGAATTCTTTGCTACTCCTACACCAATCTGTGTAAAGGATGCTTTAAGGATGTTTGCCCTGTGTCCGGGTGAATTCATCCAACCCTTCATTACCTGTTCAGGTGTAGTTTGTCCCATTGCAATGTTTTCGCCTGCGGTTCTGTAGCTGATACCATATTTCTTCATCATATCAAAGGGTGAACCGTAAGTTGGTGAATTGTGGTCAAAGTAGCCCAATTTAGCCATATCCTGTGATTTTAGGGTTGCTGTTTTATTAACCTGAGCATTCATTGTCAATGGCTTTAGGCCATTTTTAGCTCTTTCTGCATTAACAAGTTCAACAACTCTCTTCTGGAAAGCTGCATAGTCACCGTTTACTGCAGGAGTTGCTGCAGGTTTTTGAGTTGCCGGCTTTGAAGCTGCCGGTTTTGATGCTGATGGTTTTGAAGCAGCAGGCTTAGCTGCTGATGACCCCGACTTGAAAAATGAATTCAATGCAGACTGAATATCTGAATAATTAGTATTTTTGGCAGTTGAATTATTACAATTCTTTGTATATGCTATTGTTTGCAGCTTATCCATAATATCTGCTGATTCGATATTATTATTGGTAGCTGTAGTCGGCTGATTATAGTTGTTTGGTGCTGTAGTTGTATCAACATTATTTTTAGTTGGGCAATTTGTTGATTTTGAAGTATTGGCGGTCACGTTGTTAACTGCTGATTTGTTAACTGCCGCTGTATTTGAGTCATCTTTATTTTGTGCTGTAGCTTGTGAAACTTTAGCTATAATTGACTCTAATGCACTGGATGGTGCTGTAGTTGATTGGCTGATATTTGTTGTATCTTGTGCAGCAATGCTTTCAGCTTTTGTATTTCCGATTGCAAAACCGTTAAAAGCAAAGGCTGATGCGAAAATTGCACATGCAGCTACAC
>JAEZHM010000121.1 GCA_023416585.1 Bacillota bacterium | reverse complement strand
CCGGCAAGCTGGACAGGCCTGTCAGGGAGACGCCCAAGCGTACCATGAAGCTCAATAGCCCGGCCTACGCCAGCGCGCTGGGGCTGATGGACCTGGTGATTGACACCGTGGAACATCAGCATCTGCCTTCGCCGGGATTGATGGGCGGCGTGAAGGATTTTTTCAAAAGCCTGTTTGCGGGTTAATGAAACCGCGGATATCTTTCATTTTGAAGATTACGGATTTTGATACAGAGTAGGGGGATGGAACGTGCTGGAATTTCAGATGGACGATCAGGCGAATTTTGCGTCCATAAAGGTGGTAGGTTGCGGCGGCGGCGGCAACAACGCCGTCAATCGCATGGTGGATGCTGGGCTGAAAGGCGTGGAGTTTATCTCCATCAACACGGACCGTCAGGCGCTGAGTTTGTCCAATGCAAATACAAAGATCCAAATTGGTGAAAAACTTACCAAAGGCTTGGGCGCGGGCGCCATTCCCGATATCGGCCGCAGGGCGGCTGAGGAAAGCCGTGAGGAGATCGCCCAGGTATTGAAAGGTGCCGACTTGGTATTCGTAACCGCAGGTATGGGCGGCGGCACTGGCACGGGCTCGGCCCCCATTGTGGCGGAAATCGCTAGGGACTTGGGATGCTTGACCATTGCTGTGGTCACCAAACCCTTCCAGTTTGAAGGCAAGCAGCGCATGAAAAATGCCGAAATGGGTATTGCAGACTTAAAGCAGCGGGTGGATACCTTGGTGGTCATCCCCAACGACAGGCTTTTACAGGTTGTAAGCAAAGGGACCACCATGCTGGAGGCTTTCCGCATTGCCGACGATGTGCTGCGTCAAGGCATTCAGGGCATAAGCGACTTGATTGCCGTGCCTGCCCTGATCAACCTGGACTTTGCGGACGTCAAAACTGTAATGGAATCCGGCGGCATGGCCCATATGGGTATTGGTGTTGGCAAAGGCGAAAACCGCATGGTAGACGCTGCGAAGAACGCTATCCAAAGTCCGCTGTTGGAGACCAATATCGACGGCGCCAGGGCGGTGCTCATCAACATCACCGGCGGCGATGATATTTCCATTGTGGATATCAACGAGGCCGCCAACCTGGTGATGCAGTCTGCCGACAGTGAGGCCAACATCATCTTCGGTGCGGGTATCGACGAGCGTATGGGTGACGAAGTGCGCATCACCGTGATTGCCACCGGGTTTGAAAAGACGCCTTTCCCGCCCAAAGAACCGGCCAAGAAGCCTTTTGAGCGCATCCGTACGCAGGGTACTTACGAAACCAGGCCCACCTACAACCCTTATGCTTCCCGTAACACTGCACCTGCAGCTCCGGTGGCAGCTCCCATCCACGAGCAGATGGAAGGGGAACAGGTACCAGCCAGGGCTGAACAGCCCTTTGAGCCGGAGATTCCGGGCTTCGTCAACAGCGGACGGCCTTCCGCTCCTGCTCCCGCACCCCAGGTCCAGCAGCCGGCTCAGCAGCCCTATCAGCCCAATTATGGGCAGCCTTATGGCGGCCAGCAGCCGCAATATGCGCCCTATCAGCCCCAGCAGCAGCCTTACTATCCCCCCGCTCAGAATCCCTATGGCATGAATCCCTATCCTCCTGCGCCACAGCAGCCTGTCCAGGCTGAAAAGGACGAGTTGGGAGTGCCGGCGTTTTTGAGAAGGGCACCGAAGAAGTAAGAAAAGATATTGTATGGCCCGCTTTCAAATAAAGGAAGCGGGCTTTTTTATGAAACGGATGGACATGTCGGTACACAGGTGTTTGGGGAGGTGCATTTATGGCATATCTGTATCATAAAGCTGGCAGGGAGGACCTTGAGATACTGGTAAAAACGAGGCTGGAAATGCTGAGGAGTGTCAACAGCATACCGGAAGCGGAAGATTTGGCGGAAGTGGCCTGGAGCTGCAGGGCCTACTATTCTGAGAGTTTTGAAAAAGATATACATGCAGCTTATCTTGTCTTTGACGGGGAAGCATTTATTGGCTGCGGAGGAATAAGTTTTTATCGCGTTATGCCCAATATCAAAAACCCATCGGGAATGAAAGCCTACATTATGAATATCTATACAGTTCCCCAATACAGGGGAAAGGGGATCGCCACGAAGGTTGTAGATCTTTTGGTCGCGGAAGCGCACAAAAGGAACATTCATAAAATTTCGCTGGATGCCACAGAAATGGGCAGGCCTGTATATGAACGGTATGGTTTTGTGCCTGATAATACTGCCATGAAGCTTAAAGGCAAGGAAAATGCTTGAGACTAACTTGATGGAATGACTCATAAATGTGCCATCCCCTTTGTACATTGTAGGAGTGAGGGGGTGGCTTGATGGATTACCGGATTCGGGACGCGGTGCTCCAGTGCACGGGAGCCATAGTGGGGGCCGGGTTTGCTTCCGGAAGGGAAATCATGCGGTTTTTCAGCCGGTACGGTTCCTTTTCCTGGATAGGCATATTCCTCGCGGTGGCGGTGATGGGCTCTTTTGCCTATGCCATCATGAAAAAAGCAAGGGAGGCCGACGCTGTCTCATTGAGTGGGCTTTGCCGCGCCTATCTTGGCCCAGCAGGAGTGGTGGGGACCATTGCCTTTACTGTTTTGTTGGGGACCACGGGCGGAAGCATGTCGGCGGCCGCGGGGGAGTTAGGTGCTCTGGCACTGCCGGTGCACGGAGCCTACTGGATCGTGTTTCTGGGGTCGCTGCTCCTTGGCCTGATCCTGTCCCGCAGGAGCCTGGCACCTTTGGCATTTGTGGGCATGCTTCTAGTGCCCGCTATCATCATTGTCTTCTTTCTGTGCCTGATTCCGCCTGAAGGTGCTGCGGCTACGCCGCAAATGATTTTGCCAGTTTGGCGGAAGGTTGTGGAGGTTATCTTCTTCGGCGTCAGCTACGGGACGTTGAATATCACATTGTCTGCCGGAGTGCTGTGTGAAATCGGCCGGGGAATGAACAACAGGCGGGCCAGCCGCACAGCATTGTATTTGAGCATGTGTCTGCTGGTACTATTGTCACTTGGCAATGTTGCTCTTGTGCGGCAGCCTCAGCTAAGCGATGCTGCCCTGCCTATTGTGATGCTGCTCAACAAATTCGGTAAACTTGGTTTTTGGGTGGCCATCATTGGTCTTTACCTTGCTATATTTACAACATTACTGGCGGCGGCCAGAAGCCTTTTCAACATGCTTGGGTACTGCAAGCCGGGTTGGCTGAACTTCGTTGTGGCAGGCGGCCTCTTTTTCCTCATTGGGGCGGTTGGCTTTGCAAAGCTGGTGGGCGTTCTTTATCCCGCGCTGGGATTTCTGTGCCTGTTCTTGCTTCTTTGGACGCTTACGGGTAAAAAAAAGGCAGCCCAGGATTAAGCATGCTGTATGAAAATACACGTGAGTACTTTCATTTTTGGAATGGCTTTGTTATACTGAAGGGCAGTAGAGGACAAGCAGTATCAACGCGCATTCAGAAGGCTTGGTAGGAAGGGGCTCTCGTTTGGGCCTTGTAGTATGGAAGGAGCATCATTCTATGTGGAATCCTCATATCGAAATGTGCGACAGGGAGGAAATGCGTTCCCTGCAGCTAAAAAGGCTTCAATGGTCCGTTCGCCATGCCTATGACAACGTACCAATGTACCGTGAAAAAATGCAGAAAATCGGTCTTGAGCCTGCAGATATCCGTTCGCTTTCGGATATTTCCATGATTCCGCTTGCTAGCAAGCTGGACCTTAGGGAGCAGTATCCCTTCAAGCTTTTGGCTGTACCCATGAAGCAGGTGGTGCGCATCCACGCGTCCAGCGGAACTACCGGCAAGCCCATCACCGCCGGGTATACGAAGGCTGACCTTGATATGTGGGCGGAAAACATTGCCCGCATTGTTGCAGCCGCAGGGGTTACGGATGCGGATATCGCACAGATTTCCTTCGGATATACATTGTTCACCGGCGCTTTTGGCCTGCATGGCGGGCTGGAAAAGGTGGGCGCGGCCATTATACCCATTTCTGGCGGCAATACGGAGCGGCAGATCAACATCATGCGGGATTTTGGCGCGACGACGCTCATATGTACCCCCAGCTATGCCATGTACATGGCCGAAGCGGCGGAGCAAATGGGGGCCATGCAGGATATCCACCTGCGGGTAGGCCTTTTCGGCGGCGAAGGCTCCACCGAGGAAATGCGCGCTGAGATTGAGCGCCGCTGGGGAATATTGGCTACTGAAAACTACGGTTTAACGGAGATTATCGGGCCCGGTGTGTCGGGGGAGTGCGCTTGTAAAAAGGGCATGCACATCAACGAGGATCATTTCTTGCCCGAGATTATCAATCCGGATACGGGCGAAGTGCTGCCGGAAGGCGTAGAAGGGGAGCTGGTGCTGACCACCCTCACCAAGGAGGCCCAGCCGACGCTCCGCTACCGCACCAGGGATATTACGCGCCTTATATACGAGCCCTGCGAATGCGGGCGGACGCTTGTGCGCATGGAAAAGGTGAAGGGACGCAGCGACGACATGCTGATCATAAGGGGTGTGAACGTGTTTCCATCCCAGATTGAAAGTGTGCTGATGAATCAGCCGGGCATCGGGCCCCATTATGAGATCGTGGTGGACCGCCGGAATTATACCGATCATCTGGAAGTGAAAACCGAACTCGTCGATGGAGGCTTGCTGGAACGATGGAGCGAACTGGAATCGCTGCAAAAGCGCATCCAAGGGGACATGCGTACCATTTTGGGAATTGATGTACAGGTGACATTCGCCTCGCCCAATACCCTCAAGCGCTTTGAAGGCAAGGCGAAACGTGTTACTGATCTTCGAAAATGATTTATTATTTATAGAAAAATAAGGATGTGCATTGTCCTCATGAAAAAACTGATGCTTGGCAACGAAGCTGTAGCCAGGGGTGCTTACGAGGCGGGGGTCAGGGTGGTATCCAGTTATCCGGGAACCCCCAGTACTGAAATCACCGAATATGCCGCCCAATACGAGGAAATGAACTGCGAATGGGCGACCAATGAAAAGGTTGCCTCAGAGGTTGCCTATGGCGCGGCCATGGCCGGAGCTAGAAGCATGACCTGCATGAAGCATGTGGGGGTGAATGTGGCGGCAGATCCTCTGTTCACCGCAGCCTATACGGGTGTGCGCGCAGGGCTTGTGGTGGTGTGCGCCGATGATCCGGCCATGCATTCCAGCCAGAATGAACAGGACAGCCGCTATTATGCCAGGGCGGCCCATATTCCCATGCTGGAGCCTTCTGACAGCCAGGAATGCAAGGATTATCTCAAGCTGGCCTATACACTCAGCGAACAATACGACACGCCGGTGTTCCTGCGGCTTACCACCCGCATCGCTCATGCCCGTTCCGCTGTGTCCTTGGATGAGCGGACGGAAGTGGAGGTTAAACCGTACGAACGGGACTTCATGAAATATGTCATGATGCCCGGTATGGCCAAAAAGCGCCATGTGGCGGTGGAGCAGCGGATGAATGCCATGGCGGAGGATGCCAATACCCTTTCCGTCAACAGGATCGAGATTAAGGATAAATCCCTTGGCATCATCTGCAGCGGAGCCTGCTATACGTACGTAAAAGAGGCGCTTCCCGACATAAGCGTATTGAAGTTGGGTTTGGTACATCCCCTGCCCCAAAAGCTGATTGGGGATTTTGCCGCAAAGGTGGACCGGCTGGTGGTCATTGAGGAACTGGAGCCGGTGATCGAGCAGCAGGTAGCCTCCTGGGGTATTGTGGTGGAGGGAAAGAACCTTACAGGCTTGCAGGGGGATCTGTCCGTAAGCCGTCTGAAGCGTATGTTTGGCCAAGAGGCGCCTAAAGAGCCGCAGGATACGCTGCCCGCCCGGCCGCCGGTTTTGTGCCCCGGCTGCCCGCACAGGGGAGCCTTCTATGCCATGAAAAAGCTGAAGCTGAACGTGATGGGTGATATCGGCTGCTACACCATGGCAGCGCTTCCACCCCTTTCCATGCTGGATGCATGTTTGTGCATGGGGGCCAGCATCGGTATGGCCTTCGGCGTGGAAAAGGCTCATGGCAGGGATTTCTCGCGCCATACCGTGGCGGTATTGGGGGACAGTACCTTCATCCACAGCGGCATCACACCCTTGATCGACGCGGTATACAACGGCGGTACCATTACTGTAGTGATTCTGGACAACCGCATCACCGGCATGACGGGTCATCAGCAAAACCCTGCCACTGGCAAAAATATTTTGGGAGAGCCCGCTCCGCAGCTTGATCTGGAAGCGTTGTGCTTATCCTGCGGTGTGAAACACGTTCGTGTGGTGGATCCCTTTGACCAAAAGGAAATGTTAATGGCGCTGAAGGAGGAGACGGCCCGGGAGGCGGTGTCTGTGATCATTGCCCGCCGGCCCTGCGTGCTGCTCTTAAAGGAAAAAACGACGCCTGTCAAGGTAGAGAACTGCCGTAACTGCGGCGTGTGCTTAGGGCTAGGTTGCCCGGCCATCGAGCGGGGAGAGCAGGGAATCTGCATTAACGGCGCGTTGTGCGTGGATTGCGGGCTGTGCGTGGATGTATGCCCCTTCAAGGCGATTCATGCGGGGAGGGAAAGCAAATGAAAAACCCCGTGTTTGATTTGGTGATTGTAGGCGTGGGCGGCCAGGGAACGCTGCTGGCCAGCAAAATGCTGGGGCAAATCGCACTGGAAGAAGGCTGCGACGTAAAAGTCAGCGAGGTCCATGGCATGGCCCAGCGGGGCGGCAGCGTGATCACCCATGTCCGGGTGGGAGAAAAGGTATACGCACCTCTGGTATCTTTCGGAAATGCCGATTACCTTTTAGCTTTTGAAGAACTGGAAGCCGCCCGTGCCGCGTACTTTTTAAAGCCCGGCGGTATATTGATCGTAAACGCCCAGCAGATTTTGCCCATGCCTGTAATTACAGGCGCTGCAAAATATCCCGAGGAGCCATTGAGTTCCTTGGAGGATGCCTGTCATGTGGAGAGGCTGGACGCGCTTTCCATGGCCGAAAGGAGCGGCAGCCAGCGGGCGGTGAATTTGGTGCTGTTGGGGGCGCTTTCAAAGTACCTGCCGTGGGATAAGAATGTGTGGCACAAGGCCATTGCCGCCTGCGTGCCGCCCAAAACGCTTCAAATCAATCTTGAAGCCTTTGATATGGGCGCACAGTAACGAAACAAAGAAGAGGGGCGTGAGAAAAATGCATCTGTACTGGAACAAAACCATGGAATGTTTGCCCCGGGAGCAGCTTCACGAGCTTATGGGCGAGCGCCTTCGCGACGTGGTGCGCAGGGTTTACGAGAATGTGCCCTTTTATCGCACCAAGATGCAGGAATTAGGTATCACGCCCAAGGATATACATGGTGTGGAGGACATCACACTCCTGCCCTTTACGGAGAAGGAGGACCTGCGCAACAACTATCCCTTCGGCCTGTTTGCCGTGCCTCAGTCGGAGATCGTGCGCATACACGCCTCCAGCGGCACGACAGGCAAGCCTTCCGTGGCGGGTTACACAAGCGGTGATATCGATCGCTGGGCGGAGCTGATGGCGCGGGCCATGTACTGCGCGGGCGTCACCAAGAACGACGTGGTACAGGTTGCCTACGGCTACGGCCTTTTCACCGGCGGGCTTGGCGCCCACTACGGCGCGGAGCGGGTGGGGGCTGCCGTAATCCCCATGAGTGGCGGCAACACCCAAAGGCAGCTGATGCTGATGGAGGATTTCGGTTCCACGGCGTTGTGCTGCACACCTTCCTATGCCGTCAATCTAGCGGAATCGCTGCATAATGCGGGCATTTCCCTGGACCGTATCAAACTCAAGGCCGGTATCTTCGGCGCGGAGCCCTGGACGGAGGCCATGCGGGACAAGATTGAGGAAATGCTGCAGATCGATGCGTTGAACGTGTATGGCTTGAGCGAAGTCATGGGCCCCGGTGTAAGCATGGAATGCCTGGAAAAGAAGGGCATGCACATCTGGGAGGACCATTTCCTGCCGGAGGTGATAGGACCTAATGGGGAAAGCCTGCCCTATGGCCAGGAAGGCGACCTCACCTTCACCACCCTCACCAAGCATGGCATGCCGCTACTTCGCTACCGTACCCATGATTTGACCACTTTGACCGATGAGATTTGTGCTTGCGGCCGCACCCATGTGCGCATGGGCCGCATCACCGGGCGCACTGATGACATGCTGATCATCAGGGGCGTCAACGTGTTCCCCTCCCAGATCGAGCATGCGCTTTTGCAGGTGCCCGGTGTGGAGCCGCACTATCAGATTTTGGTCGACCGCATAGGAGCCATGGATACGGTGGAAGTTCAGGTGGAATTAAGCCCCCATCTGGTGGGTGACACCGTGAAATCATTGGAGGCCTTGCAGCAAAAGATTGCGGCACAGCTTGCTTCCGGCGCGCTGATCCACGCGGAAGTGAAGCTTTGCCAGCCCGGCAGTCTGCCCCGCAGCGAGGGAAAGGCAAAGCGGGTCATCGACCGCAGAAAGTTATAAGTTTTCTTTCATAAATGGAAAAAAACGAGTATACTGAAGACAAAGCAGGGATCATAAAGGAGGCGGAACCATGTACGTCAAGCAGATTTCCGTATTCATCGAGAACACGCCCGGCCGCCTGGCGGACTTTACCAGGCTGCTGGGGGATAACCAAATCGACCTGGTTTCCCTGTCCATTGCCGATACCACCAACTTTGGCATCCTGCGGGGCATCGTTGCGGACTATGAACGGGCGGAGAAGCTTATCGGCGAGGCGGGCTATACCGTTCGCCTGACTGACGTTCTGGCTGCCTCCGTGCCGGATGTGCCGGGCGGATTGGCGAAAGTTCTGGGGATGCTTTCCGAAAGCGGAATCAGCATCGAATACCTGTACAGCTTTGTCAGAAATGCGGGGAAAAACGCTTTGATCATCTTCAGGGTGGAGGAACTGGAAAAGGCCGCGCAGGTACTTGAGGATAACGGGGTTCGCCTGCTCAGCCAGGAGGAAGTCAGGCTGTTGTAATATCCTATATTAAGAAGGCCAGTGCATGCAATACCGGAAAAACGAGCGGGTGGTGGATTTGCAGGCCATCCGCGACAACGTACATGAACTGAAACAGATAATAGGTCCAAGTGTTCAATTGATGGCCGTCGTGAAGGCGGATGCCTACGGCCACGGCATCCTTGAAGTGGCGGGGGCGGCCTTGTCTGCCGGCGCATCCTTCCTGGGGGTGGCTACGCCGGATGAGGGCGTGCTGCTGCGGGAGAACCGCATGGATGCGCCCATACTGGTGTTTGGTGCTCTGAATAGGGATGGCGCCGGAGCGGCGGTACAGTATGAGCTTACCCAGACCGTTTGCCGGGCGGATATGATAGCATGGCTTGCGCAGGAGTGCAAGCGCCAAAAGAAGGACGCCTATGTCCACTTGAAGGTGGATACAGGCATGGGCCGGATCGGTGTGCGCAATGAAGAGGAAGCAAAGGCGGTATTGGAGGCTTTGCAGGCGTCTCCGCAAGTGAAGCTTACCGGGGCCTATACTCATTTTGCCGACGCAGACGGGTCTGAAGAAGAATTCACCATGCAGCAGTTGTCATCGTTTGAGCGCATCACCGGCATACTGCCAAAGGGCATTTTAAGGCATGCCGCCAACAGCGCCGCCACACTGCGCTATCCAAAAACGCATTTTGACATGGTACGGCCAGGAATCGCCTTGTATGGCTGCCCGCCTGTGAAGACGGATGTGCCTTTTCGCCCTGCCCAGCGCTGGGTGACGGAGGTGATCCATGTGAAGGAGATATATCCCGGCGATACCGTCAGCTATGGCCGCACCTTTACGGCGGAAAAACATATGCGGGTGGCCACGCTGCCGGTAGGTTACGGTGACGGTTACCACCGCATGCTCTCTAACCGCGGAAAAGTGCTGATCGGCGGGAAATTTGCTAAAATCCTTGGCCGGGTGTGCATGGATCAGACTATGGTGGATGTAACGGAGATCTTAGCCGCAGTCCCCGGCGCAGAAGCTATGCTGTTGGGCATGCAGGGGCAAAACGAGATTACGGCAGACCAGATGGGGGATTGGGCCGGCACCATCAGCTACGAGGTGCTGCTTGCCCCCACCGTGCGGGTGAAAAGAAGATATGAGCATGACGAGTGAGGAAAAGACAGCTTTGCGCAAGGCCATGCGGTCGCTGCCCGAACCCGTGGAACGCATGGAGGAAGGGGAAGCGGCAGCCAAGTATTTGGCTGACTGGCCAGTTTTTTTGGAAGCGGGAACCGTGGGCTGCTACGTATCCATGAGCTGGGAAATAGAAACCCTGCCGGTGCTGAATGCCATTTTAAAATCTGGGAAAACGCTGGCACTGCCCAGGACTTATGAAAAAGGCATCATGGAATTTCGCCGGGTGTTGGACCCGGCCTTTTTGCACCCCGGCCGATGGAATATACCGGAGCCTGGGGACGAAGCGGAAACCATTCCGCCTGCGGATCTGTCACTTCTATTGATCCCCGCATTGGCGGTGGATGACCGGGGCTGCCGCCTGGGCCAGGGCGCTGGTTATTATGACAGGTATCTTCCCCAAACACACTGCCCGCTGGCAGCGTTGGTGCTTTGGAGGCAGGTTGTCCCCGCCGTCCCTTGCGGGGATCGGGATTATTTGGTACAATGGATTATCACAGGCAATGGTATACTGCCGGTTAATATTTAGGATTAGGCTAGAAAGGAACTGTTTGCATGCAAAAAAGCGTTCCGGGGAAAAAGAAGCCCAAGATCGTTACCAAACCCATGCTTACGGGCCGGGCTGTGGATCAGATGACGTTCAGGCGCGCTTTGCGGGTGGCCGGAAGTGCTCTGGTAGCCGTTTTCATTTATCTGGTGTTCGGCTCACTGCTGATTTTCGACAATTTGTTTTTGAGGCTTCTGGCCAATACGGCACTGATTCTCATGTGCGGCGGGTTTATATACATGAGTGGTGCTACCCACGGGGAGGCGGATGCTGCCTTTGGGGAGATCATGTATCAGCGGGAGGCCGAGGGCAAAACGGTTTCAGACAGCGACAGGGCCCGCTGCTTTACACCCATCAAGGGCGTGTGTACCACCCTTTTGGGCGCGCTGCCCTTCGTGCTTTTATGCCTGATCGTCGCCGTCACAGCGCAATTGCAAACATATGCCCTGGGTGCACTTCCAGAATGGCTGTCCACCTACCGGCGGCAGGCCGAAATTGGCGATGCGCTGCGGTATTATGAATCCACCGTCTCCCTTGGCGTGCTGGACTTTGTGAACCTTGCGGTGCGGCTGATCATACTGCCTTTTATAACGATCGCAGGAAGTGGAAACGCGCAGAACGTTCTTTTGGTGGAAAGGCTCAGCCCTATTCTGGCTTTGATTGTGCCAGCGGGGTATGCGCTGGGATATTTGCGGGGCAAGGAATTGCGTACCAGGGTACATACGAGCATTGCCCAAAGCCGGCGCAAGAAAAAGAACAAAGATAAAAAGGAACGGCAGCGGAGGCAGCAAAAAGGTCCAGAGCAGCTCATATAATGCTGCTTTGCAGGAGGACATCGTGCGGATCATAGGCGGCGAGGCCCGCTCCAGGCAGATTGAAGCCCCCAAGGGCATGGATACAAGACCAACCCAGGACAAGGTACGCGAATCCCTGTTTAACATACTCCAATGGGAAATCAAAGGGAAATCAGTGCTGGACCTGTTCGCCGGCAGCGGAGCTCTAGGTTTGGAAGCGCTTAGCCGCGGGGCGGATAGCGCGGTATTCGTGGATGTATCCCGTCATGCGGCAAAGATCATACAGGAAAATGTGGATCGCTTGGGTTACCAAAGCAAGGCGCGTGTGGTCCGGGATGACTGGAAAAGTGCTATCGGGACCCAAGCCTATTGCGACCGGAATGTTTTCGACCTGGTTTTTCTGGATCCGCCTTACAGCATGACAAACACGGGTGAGATTTGCAGCTACATGCTGTCCTACGGTATCCTTGCCCAGCATGTGTTGATTGTTGTGGAGCATGCCTTGGATACACCGCCTAAGCTCGGCCCGGAATTCAAGGCGAAGGACCTCCGTCGATACGGCGATACGGGCATTACGTTTTGCACACTATCAGTAAAGGAGAAGGCGGACTGATGGAAACGCTTTGCGTTTATCCCGGCAGCTTTGACCCAATCACTTTGGGTCATGTGGATATCATCCGCAGAGCCGCCCTCATTTTTCCGCGGGTGGTGGTTGCGGTGCTGCGCAATCCCAACAAGCTGGGCTGTTTTTCCATAGAAAAGCGTGTTGAGATGATCGAAAAGGCCTGTATGAACATTCCTGGCGTGCAGGTGGATTGTTTTGAAGGTCTTTTGGTAGACTACATGAAGGAAAAACATGGTACTGTGGTGATAAGGGGGCTTCGAGCGGTAAGCGACTTTGACAGCGAGTTTCAGATGGCCCAGGTCAACCATCAAATTTCACCGGAACTGGAAACGTTGTTCATGATGACATCGCCCCAGCACGGTTACATAAGCTCCAGTGTTGTCAGGGAGGTTGCCGCCTTCGGCGGGGACATATCATCCCTGGTACCTCTTTCAATTCTGCAGGACATTTTTCAGAAATTTCCCCGCTTAAAGGCATCTGAGCCGACGTAAAGGAGGTAGACGCATGGATCAGCATACGCGGGAGATCATTGATCAAATGGAAAGCCTGCTGATGAGCAGCTCCAAAATTCCCATGAC
>JAEZHM010000120.1 GCA_023416585.1 Bacillota bacterium | reverse complement strand
CCTCCAAATCCTTTTATCAGGTAAATCCGGTGCAGACAGAGGTTCTTTATAAGAAGGCCATTGAAGCGGCGGGACTGACCGGAAAAGAAAGGATCATTGATGCTTATTGCGGGATCGGAACCATCGGAATTGTTGCCAGCAGCCACGTAAAAGAAGTAATTGGTGTGGAACTAAATAAGGATGCAGTGCGGGATGCAATTGAAAATGCGAAGTTAAATCATATAAAGAATGCTAGTTTTTATTGCAATGATGCAGGAAAATTTATGGTCAATATGGCAGAATCCGGAGAGCATGTGGACGTGGTGTTTATGGATCCGCCAAGAAACGGTAGCACGGAGGAGTTTATTGATTCAGTATCTAAAATGCGGCCGGATAAAGTGGTGTATGTGTCTTGCGGGCCGGAAACGTTGGTTCGGGATTTGGAGTATTTTAAGAAAAAGGGGTATGAGGCGAAGAAGGCGTGGGGGGTGGATATGTTTCCCTGGACGACGCACGTTGAGTGCGTGGTTCTGATGCAGCGTTGTGGTTCGGGAAACGAAAAATAAAGTTTGACCACAATATGTTGTGGTTTGAAGGCAAAAAAAGGGCTAAAATCGAGGCGAAAAATGCACGGTTTTAGCCCCCTTTTTCAGCGAAAAATACTGATGCAGAAGCTGATTTTTTAGATGTAGCCCCCAAAATGATACCGAAACCACTTTTTGGTAAAAGAGATTATGAAATAAAATTATAACAGAAAAACAGATAGAGCCGGAGAATTGAAGTGCGTTTGCAGCACTCTGATTCTCTGGTTTTTTTGTTTTCGGAAAGGAGAAACCATGCTAGTGAAATATAAGAAAAATAAAAAGTCGGCCTGCTATGATTCGGACAGCCTTGTATCCGTCGGCAAGCCTGAACCACAGCCTCGCCCTCGCGGACCATTCCCAAGCTGCGGTGACTGTCCCTATCCCTCCCACGGCTTCATCTGCTACAGCTCTGAAGGAGACTGCCTCAGAACTGATATGCAGAGAATCAATCAAAGGAGGAAGATGCAAGCATGATGGAGCAGTACCCGCCTGGTATCCGTATTCGACTTATGCAAATGAACGACCCTTAAAGGGAAAAACTATATTTGATTTTGGTATAGCTTTCCTGTGCAAGCTGTGGCATTGTGTTGTGCTTGAGGAGGTGAACAGGATGGAACTGTGGAAAGAATCCCTGCAAACTGCGCTGGACGAACGGCTTGATGCAGCACTTATGGAGCTGGCGGAATCTAATACCGATGTTCGGGAAGCAGTGAAACAGCAGCGGGATGTATCAATGCTGGTGAAAGATCATCCGAAGTATGATGACGAGATGAAGCAGGCGGTGGACGCATACTTTGAAGCCATGCAGCTTTTGCTGGGCGAATATAGTCACCATCTATACATTCAGGGCGCCAAGGACTGCGTGGAAGTTTTAAGAGAGCTTGGCGTCATCAAGTAGCACGGACAATTTCGTCTGTGCTTTTTTAAACCCTAAAATCAAAATAGGGCCGTTTCCCCATACAGGATGCGGCCCTGTGTTTTTTGTGCCCTTTTTTGCTATTCCGTCCTTTCCGGGGAAACGGCCGGAAAGGAGAAACCATGTACAAGGAGCAGCTTGCAGAGTATCTGCGCCGACATCATCACGGTGCAGAGAATGCCGCCACCAGCAAGACGCTGGAAGGCATCTTTTGTGTTTCAGGCAAGGAGCTGCGAGACCAAGTCAATGCCTTGCGTCGTGATGGTATTCCAATCGCCAGTGACCAAAGCGGCTATTTTTATGCGAAAACCGAAACAGAAGTGCGAATGACCATCCGACACATGAGAAATCGTATCAGTGGAATCAGTGCCGCCATCTCAGGTCTCAGGCGTTCGCTGGCAGCATTTGACGATACGCAGATACGCCTGCCACTGGAGGGAGGTGATGATTTCTGAACAGCTTTATGTCATGGATTGGCGGAAAGAAATCCCTTCGTGAGCTGATCGTCACGCTTTTCCCTCTCTATTATGAGCGGTACATTGAGGTTTTCGGTGGGGGCGGCTGGGTGCTTTTCCATAAGCCGCCTGGCAATGACTTTGAGGTCTACAATGATTTCAACGGCCTGCTGGTTAATCTGTACCGCTGTGTAAGGGAAAAACCGCAGGAGCTCATGGAGGCTCTTTCCTATTGCCTTAATTCCCGTGAGGATTTCGAGCTTGTAAAAAATGCTCTTGCCCGCGACAGTCCTGCATCCGATGTGCAAAAGGCGGCGCGGTTTTATCAGCTCATCCGGTACAGCTATGCATCAGGGCTGACCAGCTACGGCAGCCAGCCCCACGATATTCGTACAAACTTTCCGCTCATTGAGCAGGCTCATAGACGGCTTGCTAAGGTGGTTATCGAAAATAAGGACTTTGAGAAGCTGATTGGACAGTATGACCGTCCCGTCAGTTTCTTTTACTGCGACCCGCCATACTTTGAAACCGAGGGCTACTACAAGAATGTAGGAGAGGACGGTTTCACAGAAAAAGACCATATCCGTCTGAGAGATGCACTGCTGCGAATAGAGGGCAAATTCCTGCTGTCCTATAACGACTGCGAATTCATCCGTAATCTCTACGATGCACCGGGCATCCGGACAGAAGCCTTTACCCGTATCAACAACATCAAGCAGAGGTATGACAATGGGGCACAGTTTCCCGAAATCCTCATTGCCAATTACGACCTGCGTGAACGTGAGAAAAATACCCCATCACAGCTTAACCTGTTCGATGTGGGCGGTCTCAATCTTTAAAGGAGGAACAATCCATGAAAAACAATCAAAAATCACCTCAAATCGTTTTCCCTGCTGATGCCTGCGAGCTGTCCGGCTTTACAGACAAGGACACACTGGAGCTTCATGCAGCAGAGGGTATCCTTGTGTTTTTGAAAGACAGAATGACAGTTCTGGAGGTGGCAAATACAATCGAAAGCCTGAGTAGCCTGGCATCGGAACTCATTGTCATTCTTGCCGCCGCCTGCGGTGTCTGCGATAACTGCGGAGATGAGAATAACACTGATTACACTGACTGTGGCAGATGTCAAAACAGTCCTGCTGAATGGGTAGCTTGCTGTTCTCTCTGCCATGATCTGCTGGACGAGAGCCAGAGTATCCGCATTCCTGATTATGTACTGGAAGAAGCGGGTATCCCTGCAGGCGCTAAGCTGGAAGCCTTTGCAGACAGAGAAAGCGGTGAAATCACGGTTACAGGAGCTGAAATCCAGCAGGATATCAATGATGTACCTCCCGGTATCCTGTCGGTGCTGGCAGCATCCGGCATCTGCCTTGCAGAACTGGATGAGCTGATTCTGCAGGATAGCATCATTTATGGCAAATAACCCGTGTTTGATTTCCAAAACGTTGTCTGGGAGGTGAGGATATGCCGGGCATTTTTCTGAAAAATGGTCTGATTACCTACTATGGGAATCCGGCGGGATATACAGAAAAGGAAAAAGCAGTAGTGGACAGCATCTTTCAAAATGAAGAGCTGACCGGCTGGCTGAAGAGCCGCTCCCTAATACCTGAGTGGACGGATGGTGTGATGGAGCGGCTTCTTGCAGGGGAGCAAATGGGCGGTACAGAGGCTGTAGCTCCACTTAAGAATGTCCGAATCTGGCAGCTCAAGCCCGAAACTGATGTCCGCCTGAAATTCATTAGCCTTAACGATATGATAAGAGATTTTGGAGAACCCAACCAAGAGCATTACCGCGTCGCATATGACGGGCAGCTTGGCACAAACGACCTTGAAGCCATCTATACAAGATGCAATATGAACCACCCGGCCGGTTATGCCGGGCACTCCCTGTCCATGTCCGATGTGGTGGAATTGTATGATGACAGTTCCAGTGAATACCACTACTGCGACCGCTTCGGCTTTCAGGAAATCGACTTTGGTGCACCGCAGCAAACCCAAAACATGAGCATGGGGATGTAGGCAGCCCTTGGGCTGTCTTCTCTTATGTCCAATACAAATTTATGGAGGTAGATCAAATGAAGCAGATTGCAAACAAGGTAAAACAGTTTGCCGTAAGGGTATGCTGTGCCATGCGACGCACGCAAAGCATTCTCGCTGGTAATACTGGTGAGGGCTATGTGGACACCGCCGTGAAGATTTTGATGGCGGTTGTCATCGGTGCGCTGGTGCTGGCCGGGCTCTATGCACTGTTCGGTGAAACGGTGATGCCGACCCTGACACAACGCATCAAGGAAATGTTCAACTACGGCGGCTAAAGTTGCCGGACATTTAGAAAGGAGTATGAAACCATGTCTAAAAACGTGAAAGAAATTACCCCCAAGTACGATGTGAAAATTCACTCCATTCATCCGGAGGGGGCTCTCCGGGCGAATGCCTCGGTCAATATCTACGGAGATTTTGCCGTGCGCGGCATCAAGGTCATGGAGGGATCTAAGGGGTTGTTTGTTTCCATGCCAAGCTACAAGGCAGGAAACGGCGAATATAAGGATATCTGCTTCCCCTGCACTAAGGAGGCCAAGGCCGAGTTTGACAAGGCTGTTATCAGCGCCTACCAGCAGGTTCTCACCCAAAGCCAGAGTACGGCACAGAAACAAGGAGCGCCTACCGAGCAGGAACAGAGTCAACCTGTCATGGCAGGGATGTAGGAGGCGGCCAATGAGAGAGAAACTGAAAAAATCTATAAGCGTTCTGCTGCTCACTTGCCTTGTGCTTTCTTTGCTTGCCGGAAGTGCCTATGCGGTAAATCGATATTTTGCCGATGCCAGGGGACATTGGGCAGAGGAAGTCATAAACACCCTTGCAGAGCGCGGAGTTGTCCATGGTTATCCTGATGGGTTAGTCCATCCTGATGAAATCATCACCAGAGGCGAGTTCGCCGCTCTGGTCGCCAGAACCTTGGAACTGCCGGAACTTGATGAAAAAGAGGTGCCCATCCGTTTCACCGACCTTGCCAGCCATTGGTCGGAAAAGGATGTGGAAGCCCTTATCATTGCGGGGGTAATCCAAAAGGATGACTTTGGAGCTAAGTTCCTGCCTGATGAGCCTATCAGCCGCATGGAGATGATCCGTATGTTGGTGCGGGCAATCGGCAAGGGCAATCATGATCTTTCCTGTACCTGTGTGCTGGACTTTTTAGACGAAAGTCAGCTCACCCAGGAACAGAAGGAATATATCTGCACCGGCAAGCATTATCACATCATCAGCGGATACCCCGATGGAACCGTCCGCCCTGATAAGGACGCTACCCGTGCCGAAGCCTTTGAAATGCTGGTGGATGCAGAAAAGGCCAAAGAGCAGATCAAGCAGGAGGAAGTACCGAAGCCGTCTGTGCCCGCCAAGCCAGAGGACAAACCTTCTAGTTCCAGTGGCGGCAGCTCCGGTGGCGGCTCATCCTATGTTCCGGCTCCGCAGTTTTCCTTCACACTGCCCAAAACCGCCTACACAGTGGATGAGCTGGAATTTAAGCCAGTCAGCTGTTATGTCAGCAGCGTTACATGGACTGCTATCAGGAATGGACTGCCTGTGGAGCTTTCTAAGGTCATGGAAGGCGAGCTGACCGAGGGTGGTGGGAAGATCCGGTTTTTGCAGACTGGCAGTATCACCCTGACCGCCACCGCAAAAAACAGCCGCGGTATTATCGTGACCCATGGGCAGACGGTCAGCATTCATCCTGTAATAACGGCCGGCTTCACACTTCCCGAAGCGGCGCATACCGATACAGCCATTGCGGTAGAGCTGGCAGTACAGAACCTCGGCAGCAACAGTGTAGTATGGAGTATCCTCAAGGACGGCAGGGAAATCGCCGCTTCGGATGCACTGGAGGGTGAGCTGACTCCAGAGGGGGGTACGGTACGGTTTCGTGAAAAAGGAAAATATACGCTGACCGCTTCTATTACAGACGAGCTCGGCAAAACAGTCACTGCCGCAGATACCATCATCATCTATCCCGTGGCAGAAATAGTGTTATCCCTGCCTTCCGCCTCCCATACCGATAAGAGTGTCACCATCAAAACAGAAACAAAAGAAACGGAGGGTTTGGAACTGATCTACGCCCTGACCAAGGGCGGGGAGCCTGTGGAAATCGATACAGCCATTGAGGGTGAGCTTTCCGAAGGAACAATCCGCTTCAAGGAAAAGGGCGTCTACGCCCTGACCGCAGCGGTGACCGATGCGACAGGCAGAGTGTTTACCGATACTGCGGTCATCACCGTCTACCCGGTAGGCTCAGCGGGATTTTATCTCCCTGAAATCTTCCACACCGATAAAGTGGTCACTGTGGAGGCGGTATTCAGTGAAATCGGAAACCATGCTGCCATCTGGTCTTTGTCCTGTGACGGCAAAGAAATATCCCTTGCCGATGCAGCCAAAGGCAACCTCAGCAACACCGGCGGCAATCTGCAATTCAAAATCAAGGGCTGCTATGTTCTCAAGGCTGAATTTACCGATGACGGCGGCAGAACCTACCGCTATCAGCAGGACTTCAAGGTATACCCCGTACCCATAGTGAATTACAGCCTACCCAAGTACGCCCATACCGACTCCGATATTGAAGTGAAAGCCAAAACCGCCGATTTGGACGGACTCACCATTGAATGGCTGGTGGACAACACCTATGGCTTTCAAGACTTACCAACCTATGTCGGCGGCAAGCTCACCGATGAAGGCGGTATGATCCGCTTCAAGCGAGCTGGTGTCTATGAACTGGTGGCGAGAGTCACCGATGAAACTGGCCGGATATTTCTCTTTGAATCGGGCGGCAAATGTGAGGTTCTGCCTGTACTGGCCATCGGCTTTGAGCTTCCGACCATTGCCTATACCGATACTGTCACTAATTTGCGCACCCATGGCAACAACAATGTGCTACCAGTGGAGTGGACGGTCAGCAGGGACGGCAAAGCCATCCCGCTTGCCCAGGCGTTTGACGGAACCCTCAATGCCCAGGGCGGCAAAATCACCTTCCAATCTCACGGAGAATATATACTCACTGCATCCATGACCGACTACCTAAAGCGCAGCTATTCTCACAGCGAAACAGTAACTATTTTGCCGGTGGTGCAGTATGCATTCACCATACCCCAGGGTGTCCACTATGGCACCGGTTTTAGCGTGGTTTCCAAGGATGTGCAGCATCTTGGCAACTATTCTGTAGCATGGGCACTGCAAAAAGACGGCGAACCGGTAGAGTATCAGGGTACGCTTCAAAATGAGGGCGGCAGCATTGCTATCCGTGATACCGGAACCTTTACGCTGACCGCAACTGTTACCGATAGTGCCGGAAGAATTGCCAGCCATTCGGAGAGCATCAACGTCACTAATACGCCGCCCAACGCACCGAGTGTAACAGCGACTCCCACCCGAACCGCCAAAGAGGGTAAGTTTCTCGTGAACATCACAGCCAGCGCAACCGATCCCGATAGGGATGACGTGACCTTGGAATACGATGGAACTACCGCCGACAGCTACTACGATATAGGCGCCCACACCATCCGTGTTAGAGCAAAGGATGACGCAGGAGCGTACTCTGCGTGGACGGAAAGAACCTTCACCGTGACCAATGCGGCCCCCACCATCACCTTGACGGCCGAGCCGACTCGTACCGTGAAGGATGGCAAATTCCTTGTAACCATCAGCGCCACAGCCTCAGATGCGGATGGTGATCCGACCACGCTGGAGTGGGAAAACAAGGTACAGGATAATTACTACACCGTAGGCACCCACACCATCAAGGTTCGTGCAAAGGATGTTGCTGGTGCGTATTCGGAATGGGTATCCAAGACTTTCACCATCACCAGCTCTGCGCCTACCGTTACGCTGACGGCAACGCCCACCCGGACAGTCAAAAACGGTAAATTCCTTGTTAACATCAGTGCAGCGGCCAGCGATGCGGATGGTGATGCAACCACGCTGGAATGGGAAAACAAGGCGTCGGATAACTGCTATGCCGTAGGCATCCACACCGTCCGTGCCCGTGCGAAGGACAGCACCGGGCTGCATTCGGAATGGGTTACCAAAACCTTCACTATTGCAAACTCAGCACCTACTACGCCGGTCATCATCAGAACACCAAGCGGCAACAGTGTGGCGCCGGGAACACCTGTTACCATCACCGCAACAAGCTCTGACCCGGACGGCGATGCAGTCACCTTAGTATGGGAAAACAGAAACGCTGAAACGCAGGTTTACACGCTGGGCAGAAATCTGGTGCGTGTGAAGGCTGTGGACGCAGCCGGTGCGGAATCGCCTTGGGCGGCAATTGTCTTTTTCGTCGCAGACTCCAACGGCAGCGGTGGCATGACGCTGACTGGTCCTGATTCTGTCATTCTGGAAAACGGTCTAGACGGTGCAACCATTACTGAGTATACCTTTACCGTGCCGCCTGTCAGCGGTCATAGCGGTTCCGATTTTGGCAGAGTACGCGGATACAATAAGCTGACAGGAGCGTGGGATCAGCTTGACTATGGCACTACCTCAAACGGCATTGCATTTACTCGTACCCTTGGCACAGGTGTGTACACCAAGCTGGAGTTTTACTACTATACAAATCACGACTGTATGTACAACAAGAGCAATATCACCTACTCAGTAACCTATCATTTTGAATAATTGGAGGGAAAAGAATATGAAGAATCTGGTTTATAAGCTGAAATACAAGTTCGGCTGCATGACTTCGGCAGCCTATCGGACGCTCAATAATCAGCGCGGTGAGGGCTATGTGGACACCGCAGTGAAGATTCTGATGGCGGTTGTCATCGGGGCCTTGGTATTGGCTGGGCTTTATGCGTTATTTGGTGAAACGGTCATGCCCACCCTGACCCAGCGCATCAAGGAAATGTTCAACTATGGCGGGGCTCGTTAACTTCATCGTGCAGGCGGTGCTGTTTTTTTGTCTGCTTCTTGCGGCTTCTGTATGGGATATACGGAAACGGATCATTCCCGATGCACTGTCCGCCCTAATTTTCTGCACCGGGCTGCTGACCTTTACCCCCAGCAGACTGCTGGGAATCCTTCTGGGACTGCCGCTGCTGATTGGCGCACTGTTAGCCGGTTATCGGCAGATGGGCGGCATTGGCGGCGGTGACATCAAGCTCACCGCCGCCTGCGGCTTTGTCCTTGGTATTTCTGCAGGAACCGCTGGTCTGATACTCGGACTTACCGCATTTTGCGGAAGCTATGTTGCTCTTAAAGTTTTTTGCAAAATCAGGAATCTTTCACAGCCATCGGCAGGACAAACAGCTCTGCCGATGGCTCCCTTTTTATCCGCAGGCTTTATCACTGTATATTTTATGAATTTCGGAGGGCTTATCTTATGAAAAAAAATTAGCATCAATAAGAAATTCGCTATTGTCACAGTCTGCATTGCCGTGTCTGCCGCCACTGCCGCTTTTCTATCCAAGGCAGTCAAGGCAGCAAAACACAGGAAATATGCATCACTTTAATCCATTTAATCCATCGAAAACAAGTCAGGAGGTAACAATATCATGAGCTTTTTCAAAAACCGCACGGTTGTCGGGGTGATCTGCATTATGCTGTCCCTGCTGATCTGCTTCGGCATCACGCCGCTGTTCAATAAATCCGTCAGCCAGAAAACGGAGATTGTCCGTGTCGCAAAGGAAATCAAGGCTGGTGATGAAATCACCAAGGACATGGTACAGACTGTGGAGGTAGGCAGCTACGGTCTGCCTGAGAATGTCATCCGGCAAGCAGAAACAGCGGTTGGCAAGTATGCCGCCGCCAACCTCTCCATTGGAGATTATATTTTAAATACCAAGCTGTCCGATACTCCTGCTGCTGAAAATGCCTATCTGTATCATCTGGACGGCACCAAACAGGCAATATCCGTCACGATCAAGAGTTTCGCAAACGGTCTGTCCGGCAAACTCCAGAGCGGCGACATCGTGTCCATCATTGCCGCTGATTACAGGAAACAAGGCGCAACCGTTATTCCCGCTGAGTTGAAATATGTGGAGGTCATCAGTGTGACCGCTTCCTCCGGCTATGACGCCAACACAGGTGAAGCCAAGTCCGAGGATGACGAGCGTGAGCTTCCGTCCACCGTGACTCTGCTGGTCTCCCCCGAACAGAGCAAGGTGTTGGCGGAGCTGGAGGCAGATGGCAAGCTTCATCTTTCCCTTGTTTACCGCGGTACGCCTGCCAATACTGCAAAGTTTGTAGAAGCCCAGGATAAGGTCATTGCGGCGCTGTATCCCACAGAGCAGAAAGAAAAATCTAAACCTATGGGGGAAAACGCTGAACAGCCGCCCGCAGAAAGCGGGGTGCAGTGATGCTGAATTTTAAGAAAAAGAGTATTTTCACCCGCCAATCTGCAGGAGAAGATACTCAGAAGGAACAGGAAATGCAGGGCGGAATGCTGGCTGTCTGGGGATCTCCCGGTTCCGGCAAAACCGTCACCGCTGTGAAGCTCGCAAAGCTGCTGGCAGATAGAAAGCAGAACGTAGTGCTACTTTTCTGCGACATGACTGCACCCATGCTTCCCTGTATCTGCCCGCCCTCGGAGCTCTCGTGTGAGCGTTCTCTGGGAAGCGTCCTTGCCGCCGCTCATGTGTCAGAGCCACTCATCAAACACAATCTGGTGACGCTAAAAAAATACAGCCGTCTAACACTCCTCGGCATGAAAAAGGGAGAGAACGAATACAGCTATCCGCCTTATTCCGAGGTACAGGCGAGGGAGCTTCTGCAAGGTCTCCGTGAGATTGCCCCCTTTGTGGTGGTAGACTGCGGCAGTTATATTGCCAACGACATTCTCTCTGCCGTGGCGCTTATGGAAGCGGACAGTGTGCTGCGCCTTGCCAATGCCGACTTGAAATCCGTCAGCTACCTGTCCAGCCAGCTTCCCCTCCTGCGCGACAGCAAATGGGATGCGGATAAGCAGTACAAGGTGGCATCCAATGTAAAGCCCCAGCAGGCAGGTGAAATGGCCTTACAGGCGCTTGGCTCCGCCAGCTTCACTCTGACGTATTCCCCGGAGCTGGAGGAACAGTATCTAGCGGGGAATCTGCTTGCGGATTTGTCCCTAAAGGACAGCCGCCAGTTTCGTCAGGAAACACAGAAAATAGCAAAGGAGGTGTTCGGAATATGAGTATGCACTCCTTGTTTTTTACGCCGGATGCCGAGGGCAGAAGTTTCTCCTCCGTGCTTTCCGAAGTGCAGGAACACATCTCGGCCAATTACAGCGCCTTGCTTACAGGAACCAGTACAGATGCCAAGGAACAGATGAAGCGGTATATCAACAAATATATTCAGGACCGGCGCATTGCGGTGCAGGGAATGACAAGGGACAGTCTGGTGGATGCAATCTACACGGAGATGGCTGAGTTCAGTTTTCTGACCAAGTATATCTTCGGTACAGGCATTGAGGAAATAGATATCAACTCATGGAGGGATATCGAAGTGCAGTTTTCTGACGGACGCACCGTAAAGCTGGAGGAACACTTCGACAGCCCTGAACACGCCGTCAACGTCATCCGCAGGATGCTCCACATCAGCGGTATGGTGTTAGACAATGCCAGCCCCATCGTCCTCGGGCATCTTTCCAAGAACATCCGAATCGCTGTGCTGAAAAACCCCATTGTGGATGAGGATGTGGGAATAGCAGCCAGCATCCGTATCGTCAACCCCCAGAGCATGAAAAAATCCGATTTCGTGCAAAGCAGCACGGCGACCGAACCGATGCTGGACTTTTTATCTCTTTGTATCCGGTACGGTATTTCCATCTGCGTGGCGGGAGCCACCAGCTCCGGCAAAACCACCGTGGCAGGCTGGGTACTGACTACTGTCCCGGATAACAAAAGAATCTATACCATTGAAAACGGCTCCCGTGAGCTGGCTCTGGTCAGAGAAAAGGACGGTAAGGTTATAAACTCTGTGATCCATACTCTGACCCGTGACAGCGACAACGACCGTCAGCGGATCGACCAGACCAATCTTTTGGATTATGCGCTCCGCTTCAACCCGGATATCATCGTGGTGGGCGAGATGCGGGGTGCAGAAGCCAATGCCGCACAGGAAGCCGCCCGAACCGGTGTGGCAGTGCTGACCACCATTCACTCAAACTCCTGTGAAGCAACCTACCGCCGTATGGTTTCCCTGTGCAAGCGTGCCGTGGATATGTCCGATCAGACGCTGATGGACTATGTCACCGAAGCCTATCCCATCGTGGTGTTCTGCAAGCAGCTTGAAAATAAGCAGCGCCGCATGATGGAAATTCAGGAATGTGAGATCCTGCCGGACGGCACAAGAAACTACCGGCCGCTCTTTCAGTACATCATCAGCGAAAATCGTATGGAGGACGGCAAATTCATCATCGAGGGGCACCATGAACAGGTTAATACCATTTCAGACAGCCTTGCCAAACGTCTGCTGGAAAACGGAATGCCGCAGACTGTTCTCAATCAGCTCCGGGGAAAGGAGGCTAAACCTGCATGAATACCATCTTACTTTTTGCCTGTATCGGAATGATTACAGGCTGTTTTATTTTGCTTGGACTGTCGCCTATGGAGTT
This sequence comes from Bacillota bacterium, assembly GCA_023416585.1. Classification (GTDB taxonomy): domain Bacteria; phylum Bacillota; class Clostridia; order Christensenellales; family Aristaeellaceae; genus JAEWAH01. The sequence goes on along the minus strand of JAEZHM010000120.1, from coordinate 65,791 downwards.
TACAGGCGCGGTATTTGCACGGTTTACCGACAAGCCAAAGTCCCTGCGTGACGAGGTGGACGAAACAACCCGCAGAAAAAAGCCCTCCTATTTACGCCGTGAGATACAAGAGGTGCAGGCAATTCTAAAGGTCACAGGCAGGGAAAAACACTTTCCCATGCTCTGTGCGGCATCCCTTATGCTGTTTGCGGCAGGGGCGTCCCTTGCCATTATGCTCTCGAATTTTTTCCTCGTTCCTGTGATGGCGGCAGGCTTTCTGTTCCTACCCTTCTGGTGGGTGAAGCTCACAGCAAGCCATTTCAAAAAGGATATTGCGGCAGAGCTGGAAACCGCACTGTCCATCATCACTACCGCTTATCTTCGCAACGAGGACATCCTCACTGCAGTGGAGGAAAATATGGACTATCTCAATCCACCTGTATTAGCGGTATTTAAGGGCTTTGTATCCAGGGTGAAGCTGGTGAATCCGGATATCACGTCCGCTCTCCAGGACCTCAAGGGTCAGATTGAAAACCCGGTGTTTCATGAATGGTGCGACGCTTTAGTTTCTTGTCAGCATGACCGCAGCTTAAAGACTACCCTCACGCCTATTGTATCAAAGCTCAGTGATATGCGTGTGGTAAATGGCGAGCTGGAGAACATGGTGTTTGAGCCGAGGAAGGAATTCATTATCATGCAGATTCTGGTGGTGGGCAACATCCCGCTGATGTATTTTCTGAATAAAGATTGGTATCATACGCTGATGCACACACCGCTGGGGCAAATCATTCTCACCATTTGTGCTGCTGTGATTTTTATTTCCACGGCGTTTGTTATCAAGCTCACCCAGCCAATCGAATATCGCAGATAGGAGGAAACCGATGACAATTTATCTCTTTTTATTCGGAGGCCTCCTTGCTGCAGGGCTCTTTTTCATTGCCGCCGACCTGCTGCGTCTGCCGACCCTTGCCACCCAAAAGGCAATGCTGGCGGCAGGCAAGCAGGCCAAGACAAAACCCAAGTTTACAGATACATTGCTGCAAGGCGCCGCTGTCAGGCTGTCCCGATACATCCGTATGGATGAATATAAGAAAACCCGTATGCAAAACGTGCTGTCAGCAGCAGGGCTGAATACGACGCCGGAGCTGTTCACGGCCTTCGCCATTGTCAAAGCGGGAGCTGTGGGGCTTGGGATTGTTCCCTCCCTTATGGTTTTGCCGCTGCTTGCACCTATTATCCTTATTCTCGCCGTATTAGTGTACTTCAAGGAGATCAGGAAAGCCAACGAAGCCCTTTCTGCCAAACGGGGCAAGATTGAACAGGAACTGCCGAGGTTTGTGGCAACCATCACCCAAGAGCTGAAAGCCAGCCGGGATGTGCTGACTATGCTGGAGCATTTCAAAGGCAATGCTGGAGAGGATTTTGCCGCCGAGCTGGATATCCTCACTGCTGATATGCGCTCCGGAAGCTATGAAGCAGCACTGACCCGTTTCGAGGCAAGGATCAATTCTCCCATGCTCTCGGATATTACCAGAGGACTTATCGGCGTACTCCGGGGCGATGAGGCGGCTGTTTACTTCCAGATGCTCACCCACGACATGAAGCAGCTTGAACTTCAGAGACTCAAGGCACAGGCCATGAAGATACCGCCGAAAATCCGCGTGTTCTCCTTTGCCATGCTCATGTGCTTTCTGCTGACTTACATGGCGATTATAGTCTATGAAATTCTCACATCCCTTAGTGGAATGTTTTAGGGAGGGGTGAGCATGAAGAAAATACTGAAATCCAAGCGCGGAGAGGGATATGTTGATGTGGTAGTGTTGATGCTTTGTGCTATGCTTGTCATCGCCCTTGCCGTGCGGGTGCTTCCGGTATACATTGCCAAGCAGCAGCTTGATACCTTTGCCACGGAGCTCATCCGGGAAGCGGAAATTGCAGGACAGGTCGGCAGTGAAACCGACCGCCGTGAGCAGATGCTTCGTGAAAAAACAGGGCTTACTCCTACGATAACATGGTCAAAAACCGGCAGGATACAGCTGAATGAGGAAATCAAGGTAACGGTCACCTATCAAACCGACATCGGGCTGTTTGGCGGGTTTGGCTCATTTCCCATTATGTTGAGAGCGGACGGGGCAGGAAGGAGTGAGGTATATTGGAAGTAGCAAAAAAAATCAAGGCAGCAATAAAAGACAAAAGCGGCGCATCCTTTCCGATGATTGTTGCCATTACACTCTCCCTTGTCATTCTTTTGGCAGGTGTTTCTGAATACCTCCATCTGCTCATAATAGCCCAGGGAGTCCGTGATTCGGTACAGGCCGCAATTATCTCTACCGTAGTGGAAAATTATGATGATGTATACCATGGTGTCCGTGAGGGATACAGCGGCGGCTACCAGCCCATGGTCGGTAATTTTGATGAAAGCCTTGACTATGGCGATATCTATGAAAGGCTGGACACTATCCTTGGTCTGTCCGTGAACGGCTTTTACCATGAAAAGCTTACCTCAGACGGCAAGCTGGAGTTTAAGGTATGGAATCTGGATGTGGATATTCGAAATGCGCCCTTTGCTGCAGGCGACCAAGCCTCTGCCCGTTTTGAAGCTGACAGCACCATAATGCTGGAGGTTCCCGTATCCTTTGGTGGAAAGTTGCTGCCACCTATGCAAATCAAAGTCAAGACCAGCGCAGGCTATACACCAAGGTTCTAATAGTTTATTACAATATTGATAGACTTTCGGTAAAAGTTGTGATAGGGTGTGACTTAACAAGGAACTCTCAAAATTTAACAATTAGGAGGACGCTCTTATGAATAATATGAAAAATCAAACAAAGAAATGGATAGCCGTGGCGGGATGCCTTGCGGTATGCGTATTGCTGACAGTGCTTATAGGCACCCAGCTTCAAAAGAAGACTGTCACAGACGAGTCGTTACAGTCTCAACAAACCAAGCAGACAGATGTAACGGTGCAGCCGCCACAGGCAGAAACAAAAAATGATGTGTCGGTAGCCCCGCCGGACAGATCAAGCCCAGACAATACAGATAACGCTGCTGTTTCCTTCGGCACAGAGCAGACTATACAGAAGGATATCAGCAAGCCGGAATACAAAGAAAACCAGCTTACCGATCCTACGCAGAAGCCAAACGGCGAAAAGGTCACGGAACCGCCGAAATCGGTGGATCATGATAAGGTGGAAAAGCCCAAGGATATATCCAAAACTGAGAAACAGACGCAGAGTGGTAGTCTTCCCGGCTTTGATAATGTGCCAGATGGTGGAGCGAATCAAGTGATCAATGCCGATGATATGTATGAAAATGGAAACAAGATTGGCAACATGGATTAATAAAATATTCGCAACAAAAAGCATGGTTATACCGTGCTTTTTTTGTTGTGGGAAAGGAGAGTCTATGAAACGAGTATTTTCCGTTATTCTGTCGGTAACCTTAATATTTTGTGTTATTTCGCCCATCTCTGTTTGCGCTGTGGGCGATGGAAATGTAGACGGAGGTGGCGGTGGAATGGGAAGTGGAACCTCCAGTAACTCATGGAGTTCAGGAAATGAGGGAGTGCGTGTAACTGTGATTCGAGCGAGTGATCACGCTGTCATCACCACTCCGATTGATATAACAAACAGGCCGCCAAGTTCATCCATTTATAACTTTGGTAAAGTGAGTAAAATGCAATATAGTAGTGGTAGAGGATTATCGCCTGTCAAGGGTGGCTACACGGCAATTAAGCCATCGCAAACAATTCCTCGAATCATTAGCACCAACGGCAGTAATAACATTACTGCAATAAAAAGCTATTTTACTGATGAACAGGTCATTCGATCTATCGCAGGGCTTGTAGGCCTGGATTTTGACATTTTAATCGGCGGTGAATACAAAATTCTTTTAGAACCCATCGCTTATTACAAGTTTGAAGGAGTAATGATTGCTACTACCGCAACGGAAGCTGCTATGTATGATGAACAGGTAGGCGGTCTCCTGCGAAAGAGAATGGTTTCGCTTTCACACAAGAATTTGCCTCTTGCCATGTTTTTGGAGTTGGCTGATCTCGGCTATCCGGTATGGTCGGGAAGCCGGAGTAAGGCTGCCTCGAATGCGAACATTAAGGCAGCTCTTGGAATTGGCATTGTCCGCTTTACCGAGAAGCCTGAGCCCCCTGTAGTGTCTGTCTATGACTATGAGTACCGGGTTAATACCGAGGTCATCACGGCAGTTAGAGTCAGTGGCGGTCAGTCGGATCCTGACCACCCAACTCGCATCAGCTTTAGTATCGGCGGGCAAACCTACAATGTTGGGAATGTCTATTATCCAAGCGGCGACAGTCAGCTTGCATGGGTGAAATGGACAACACCCTCCACTGAACAGGACATGGTAATCAATGTTTCAGTATCCGGCCCAGGCAGTACGGCTAAGACCAGCATCAATGTCAAGCTTGTGGATCTGAATAAAAACCCGCCGCCGAATCCTGTAGCTGATGATAGAAACGACAGCTTCTCCCAAGTATCTGTTCCGGGCAGGGCCGTGAAAGGCTCTGCAAGCTGGAGTATCTGGCGTCCTTGGTGGCAGGAGTATTGGGTGTGGCACAGCACCGGAGAGGACTCAGGATACTGGTGTGATCATGGATGGTGGGAGTTTGATCTCGACCGTTACAGCGCAACTCTGACCTCCTCCATGAGCATAAAGTGTGACAGCAAGAACCCTACGGCAAGTGGTCGTATGATGAAATCAGGCTATGGGATCAACCAGACCGTCACCGGAAGTCTCAGTTCGAACCAAAGCTCTGCGGTGACTCAACCTCAGAATGCGGTCAGCTATTTCCCTGAATTCGGTTATAAAACCTATTGGCGGCTGCTGGAACGTATGGGATCAGGACGGTTTGAGTTTCAGAAAAACAATTACTCCACCTATAAGAACCGTACCCATTTTTCACCCATTTGGATGCCGGATGGTGCTTATACCGTCAATACATGGCTCATAGACGCATGGACGCCAGAAGGAATGCTGTCCGCCAATCTAACAGATAGCTTGACAATTCGGGGGAATCTGTGGCAGGACTGGCATGCCGGCCCGAAAAAACCATAGCAAGGGCTTTAAAGCCAGAAAAAGAAACAAGACCGTGGGAACAATCTGCGGTCTTTGGTTATCAAAGAAAGGTGGGCTATATGAAAAAGTATAGAAAATTTGCAATCGCCCTTAGTCTTACAATATTGGTATCCTTCGCGTTTTGTATGACCGCATATGCGGCTCCATCAGGCGATGTGGCAGGAGCGATTGAGAGCACATGGAAGGATGCCTCCGGGCAGATCAAAACGGTAGTCAACAAGGTGGTGTTCCCCGCCATTGACCTGATTTTAGCTGTATTCTTTTTTGCTAAAATCGGTATGGCATATTTTGATTATCGGAAAAGCGGACAGTTTGAGTGGGCGGCGCCGGCGATTTTATTCGCCTGCCTTGTATTTACATTGACTGCACCGCTGTATATTTGGACGATTTTAGGAATATAGGAAATATGACAATCCAATATTTAGAGCTTATGATGGCATTTACATCAGAAAAACAAGGAGGGTAGCCCGTGCTGCTCTCCTTGCTTTTCCAAAATCATTTCGTTATTCTTTGTTATCTTCGGGCTGCAATTCTTTTCTAAGCTCCAGTACGATACCGTCATCGCCAGAGATAAAAAGCTCCTCCGTTTTTTGCTGTGCACACTGAAGTAGCGAGATTGCATCTGTCACATCATTGAACAGAGAATCGTACATTTTTTTGTAGTCTGCCACACCATAGACCTCCTAAAATTATTTCGGTGGCCACCGTTGTGTGGTATTGAAACTCTGAAAGAGCTGATTGTCAAGTCATATTTGAAGTTTTCTCAATCATTGGTAATTGCTCGAAATCTGTTAAACAAGATGGACAAACACACCACAAGCCTTGCTATGGTGTAATTTTTATGTATTGAAGGAGGTGTAACCCCAATGTTTATATGGGATTTTGTCCTTGGAACCGTCATGGACCAGATGATCGAATGGCTCTACGGACAGGTAGTCGGCTTTCTTGCAAATTTTTTTGCACAGATGGGAAACATGGGCGTGGAGCTGTTCGAAATGAGTTGGGTACAGTCTATCGTTCTGTTTTTTTCTTATCTGGCTTGGGCGCTGTATGGAACAGGACTTGTGGTATCGGCATTTGAAACCGGTATCGAATATCAGCATGGCCGAGGCAGTATAAAGGAGACTGCCCTCAATGCTATCAAGGGCTTTATGTCGGTGTCTCTTTTTACCATTGTGCCGGTGGAGCTGTTCAAGCTCTCGGTGAATCTCCAGAGCAGCCTTACCGCAGGAATTACCGGTTATGGCACCAGCTTCGGTGAACTTGCAGGAAAGATTATTGATGAGCTTGGCAACTCACCGGACCTTGGCGGTGCGATGGGCTCCGGCATCTTTGGGGGCTTGTCGGCCATTACTAGCCCCCTTATGATGCTTTTTATCGTTGTCATGATGGGGTATGCGGTAATTAAGGTGTTTTTCGCAAACCTAAAGCGCGGTGGTATTCTGCTGATTCAGATTGCTGTTGGCAGCTTATACATGTTCTCTGTCCCCCGTGGTTATATTGATGGTTTCGTCCAGTGGAGCAAGCAGATCATCGGGCTTTGTCTTACCACGTTTTTGCAGGCTACTATACTCGCCGCAGGACTTATGGTGCTGCGAACCCATGCACTGCTTGGGCTTGGACTAATGCTTTCCGCCGGGGAGGTTCCGAGAATTGCAGGAGCCTTCGGACTGGATACCAGTACAAAGGCAAATCTAATGTCTGCCGTTTATACCGCACAGGCGGCTGTCAGTACTACCCGTACCATCGTGCAGGCAGTGGCAAAATAACGCAGAAAGGAAGAAGCCTAACCTCATCCGAAGGCTTACTCCTTTGGAGTACGAACGGCTCCAAGGCTTCCCCGATGGCTGGACTCTGATTCCCGGCGCATCGGACTCTGCCCGATATAAGGCGCTTGGCAACAGCGTTGCGATATCATGTGTGGATTTTATCCTCCGTGGCATCGCTTATTTTTGCGAAAAATCAATAAAGAACAGGAGGAATCAACATCATGTACATCTACCCCGACAACCTGACGGCAAAGGCTACCTTGTGGCTTTGGGAGCTACGTGACATCGGCATCATAGGCATTGGGCTTTTACTCTCTGTGTTTGCGTTGGCGCAGCTTCATTTCTTGCCGCCCATTGTCATCACAGCCCTCTACGCATTTTTGACCATACGTTTCGAGGATACCAGCATCCTTAATTTTATTATAAACGCTGTCCGCTTCTTCATTGGGAAGCAGCAGAGCTATGAATGGAGGGTAAACGCATGAATAGAAAAAAGAAACAGGACAGGCAGAAATCCTCTACACGGCAGCTAATGGGCATCGCGGACATCACCTCGCACAGTCTGGTGACCGGATATGGTGAGCTGGTATTTTTTATGATTAAGCCAACCAATATCAGTGTGCTATCCGACATCAGCATCGGTGCGAGAATCTACGCACTGATGAATGTCTTAAAGGGCATCGCGGAAATTGAGATGCTCTGCCTGAATTCAAGGGAGAATTTTGAGGATGTAAAGGCCCATCTGAGAAACCGGATGGACGCAGAACAGAATCCTGCCATCCGAAAGCTGCTGGTACAGGATATAACAGGTCTTGACCGTATGCAGGTGCAAATGGCGACCGCAAGGGAATTTTTAATCATCATCCGTCTGCGGGGCGAAAAGGAATCCGATGTCCAGCCTTACCTCTCCCGCATTGAAAAGAGCCTCAAGGATCAGGGCTTCACAGCTCACAAAGCGGCTGAATCCGACATCAAGCGTCTGCTTGGGGTTTACTATGAGCAGAACGTGACCACAGAAAAATATGAGGATTATGACGGAGAAAGGTGGGTGATTTTCGGTGAGTAAAATCAGAAAAAAAGAAATGCCGGAAGCTGAAAGTGCAAGGATCAAGGATTTCCTTGACATGATCGCGCCGGGTATCATCAAATTCAATACAGATCACTTTATCTGCGGCAACACCTACCGCTGTGTATGGACACTCAGAGAATACCCTACCAGCACCTCGGAGCAGGCCATCCTGCGCCACCTTGGGGAGAAAGACGGCGTGACTCTGCGCATCTATACCAGACAGGTAACCGCAGCCGAGGAACGAAAAATCATTCACAATGCGGCCAATAAAAACCGCATGGACAAGAGTAATACTAACAATCTGCAACAGACCGTCACCGCTGAAAGCAACTTGCAGGATGTGGTGTCGGTGGTGTCTTCCATGCATAGAAACCGGGAGCCACTTCTGCATTGCGCTGTATTTATTGAGCTGACGGCGAACGATTTGGACGCTCTGAAACTCCTTCAGACAGATGTCCTGACTGAGCTGGTTCGCTCAAAGCTCAATGTGGATCGCCTCATCCTGCGCCAGCAAGAGGGCTTTCTGTCTGTTGGCCCTGCGGGGAAAAATGTGTTCGGCAACCAGTTTGAACGTGTACTTCCGGCACGCTCTGTGGCAAACCTCTATCCCTTCAACTACAGCGGCAAAACAGATGCCAAGGGCTTCTGCCTTGGGCGTGATAAATTCGGCAGCAACATCATCGTGGATTTTGACAAGCGTGACGATGACAAGACCAATGCCAATATCCTCATCCTCGGAAACTCCGGTCAGGGCAAGAGCTATCTCTTAAAGCTAATCCTGTGCAACATTTTAGAATCGGGCAAAATGTGCGTCTGCCTGGACCCGGAACATGAGTATGTTGACCTTGCCGAAAACCTCGGCGAGTGCTTTATCGACCTGATGAGCGGTCAGTACCGGATAAACCCTCTTGAACCGAAAACATGGGATGAGGGTGGCAGTCCGGAGGATACGGATGCACCCCAGGCGTTCCGCCAGTCCACCAAGCTCAGTCAGCACATTAGCTTTCTTAAGGATTTCTTCCGTTGCTATAAGGATTTTTCCGACCGCCATATCGACGCCATTGAAATCATGCTAAGTAAGCTGTACGGAAAGTTCGGGATCAGCGACAGTACTGATTTCAGAAGTTTGTCAGCCGCTGACTATCCCATTCTGTCCGACCTTTACGAACTGATTGAGGATGAGTATAAAGGATACGACAAGACCAAGTATCAGCTCTATACCGCTGAACTTCTGCAGGAAATCCTGCTGGGGCTCCACTCCATGTGCATGGGTGCGGAAAGTAAATTCTTTAACGGTCACACCAACGTAACCTCTGACCGCTTTATCGTGTTCGGTGTGAAAGGCTTGCTTCAGGCCAGCCGGAACGTGAAAAATGCCCTGCTGTTTAACGTGCTGTCCTTTATGAGCGACAAGTTGCTGACCGAAGGAAACACCGTTGCCAGCATTGATGAGTTGTATCTGTTCCTGACCAATCTGACTGCAATTGAATATATCCGCAATTTCATGAAGCGTGTCCGCAAGAAGGAATCGGCGGTGATACTGGCATCTCAGAATTTGGAGGACTTCAACATTGATGGCATCAGGGAGCTGACTAAACCGTTGTTTTCCATTCCGACCCATGCCTTTTTGTTCAATGCGGGCAATATCGACAAGCAGTTTTATATTGACTCCCTCCAGCTTGAAGAAAGCGAATACAATCTCATTCGCTTTCCCCAGCGGGGAGTTTGCCTGTATAAATGCGGCATTGAGCGGTATAACCTTGCAGTCCATGCTCCGGACTACAAGGAGAAGCTCTTTGGAAAGGCGGGTGGCAGATAATGAAGAAGGGAGAAAAAACCATGGAAAAGCTTCAAAATCAGAAAGAGAACAAGGCGGGCATCCTCGAAGATATGCTGTCTTTTATCCGCTACACCCCAAACAGGGAAGCGGATATTTTAGCCTTTATGGAGAAGTACCAGAAGGCAGAGAATGAGGAACGCCCTTATATTTTAGAGCATCTGCGTTACTGCATGGACGGCAAGGAATACCCCAATCCCTATGCCGGAAGCTATCATTATACCCCGGAGGATGTGTCCTTGATGGGAAATATTCTGGATGAGTACATTGATGATCTCGTATCCGCAGAAGGTGATCCTGCCGCCATTTCAGAATGTTTGCGCGATACGGTTCTAAAAATCAATGCGCTTAATGAGGAATGCGGCCGATGCTTGATTGATACCTGGCGAAGGGAAAGGCTTTGCAGCTTTATCAATTCCGCTGCGGAAACAGCAGGACTCATGCAGGAGGAAGACCTTACCCTGCAGCACAGGATGTGGTAAAGGCGGTGGGTAAATGGAGATACAGGGTCAGGATTTCGGAATAGAAATTGAAATGACCGGGATTACAAGAAGCCGAGCCGCCGATGTGATTGCCGAATATTTCGGTACAACCAAGGAATATGAGGGCAGCTTTTACGATGCCTATTTTGCAAAGGATACGACTGACCGAAAATGGAAGGTCATGAGCGACGGCAGCATTGACTGTCAGAGAAAAGAGGGACGCAGAAAAATCAGTGCTGACAGAAGCTACAGCGTGGAGCTGGTCAGTCCTATCTGTCAGTACAGAGATATCGAAACAGTGCAGGAGCTGGTACGAAAGCTTAGGGAAGCCGGAGCCTTTGTTAATTCCTCCTGCGGTATCCATATCCACATCAATGCCGCCCCCTTTGAAGCTCCGAAGCTCAGAAATCTGGTTAACATCATGGCGGCCAAGGAGGACATGATCTACAAGGCATTGAAGGTTTCGCGAGGAAGGGAAACCAGCTACTGTCAGAAAATCGACCCGAGCTTTTTAGAGCGTCTCAACCGTCAGAAGCCTGCAACCCGTGAACAACTAAAGCGTATCTGGTACAACGGCAGTGACGGAAGCCGGGAACACTATCATTCCAGCCGTTATCACTGTCTCAATCTGCACAGCGTGTTCCAAAAAGGCACGGTGGAATTCCGCGCTTTTAATGGGGAGCTGCATGCCGGAAAGATTAAGGCATATGTTCAGTTCTGCCTTGCCATTACCGCACAGGCGCTCAACCAACGGTCAGCAAGCCCTGTAAAAACGCAGTCCAGCAATGAAAAATATACCTTCCGAGTGTGGCTTTTGCGTCTTGGTATGATCGGGGATGAATTCAAAACAGCACGTAAGCATCTGCTGGATCATCTGGAGGGATGTATTGCATGGAAAGACCCTGCACAGGCCCAAAGACGGAGAGAACGGCTGCGGCAGAAGCGTGAAGCGGAGCGGGCACAGATGCAGGCACCACCAGAAGAAGCTATAACAGAAATTATTATAGAAGCGGAGGATAACCAGTCCTCCGCTTTTACTATGTCAATGTAAAGGAGGCACTATGAAAAATAAACTGTATATTGCCTACGGCAGCAATCTCAACCTGCCACAGATGGCAAAAAGATGTCCTGCTGCCAAGGTGGTGGGAGCTTCCGAGATAAAGGATTACGCCCTGCTGTTTCGTGGTGGAAAAAATGGGGCTGTAGCTACCGTTGAGCCTTGCGAGGGTGCATCTGTTCCTGTTTTGCTGTGGAAGATTACACCGAAGGATGAGGCGGCTCTGGATATTTACGAAGGCTATCCGAGTTTTTATGATAAAGAGACCATGGAGCTGACCCTGGACGGCAAGACTGTTTCGGCTATGGTCTATGTGATGACACCGGGGCATCGGCTGGGCTATCCTTCCGATTTTTACTACAATACCATCCGTGAAGGCTACAAGACATCAGGCTTTGATACCTCAGTTTTAGAACAGGCAGTTGAGTACACTGAACAGCTTATGGAAAGAGAGCCTGAGCAGCAGAATCTATTCGGCTTTAGCGGATTGAAATGGTGGTGAAGATATGGCTGATCCCGCAACGATTACAGTCGCAGTCAAGGCCGCCGCTGCCGCACTCTCGGATGAACGCTTTCGTAAAACCGCCCTCTGGATTATTGCCGCAGTGCTGTCACCCCTTATTTTAGCAATAGTTATGATCTGTTCTTTGCTTGCAAGCACAGCAGACCACAATAATACTGCAGTGGGCTTGTGCTTTAACGGCGGTGCGATTTCCGGCAATGTTCCAGAGGATTATCGTGGATATATTGAAGATATGCGTGGAAGCTTCACTCTTTTGGACGGCACTATTGCTGCAGTGAATGCTGAAATGGAAGCTGGGGATAGCCTCGACTCGGTAAGGGTTAAGGCTATTTTTTATTCTCTGTTCTTCGGCGCAGATAGTCCCTCAAGGCTTGGGCACAGGCAATTTGTGGATTGCTTTGTCACCTATGAGCAGCGCACACGCACTGTCACAAATGAAGATGGAACAACCGATAAAGAAACCTATATCGTGGCGGTTCCCATTAGAGAACTGTCCGTGGTGTATGCAAATGTTTCCTCTGCCATGGGAATAGCAGTCACACAGGAAAACCGAATCAACGCCACGGAAATCTATTATCGTGTGCTGTATGGCAGACCTGCACCGACCTACGGCGATGAATTTGACAAGTGGTCGGATGACTTGCCCCTTTCGTCTGCACCGTTCATCGGGGCAGACGGTTTCTGCTCACCGCTCGGTGAGAATTGGCGCAGCATGGTTACCTCGGAGTTTGGCTACCGCAAAGACCCATTCACCGGACAGACCAAAGGGCATAGTGGTCTTGACCTCGGCGCAGGAAAAGGCACTCCCATCCGCTCGGTACTGCCGGGAACAGTGTATGTGGTACGCTACGCAAGCAGTGGTTACGGCTATCATGTGATGGTGGATCATGGCGGCGGCTTCGTTACTCTCTATGGACACTGCTCTAAAATTCTGGTGACTGAGGGGCAGCGTGTCGATGCCGGAACGATCATTGCCGAGGTCGGCTCGACAGGGCGAAGTACCGGAAACCATCTGCATTTTGAGGTTCGGATAAACGGAGAAAAGAAAAATCCAAGAAGCTATTTACCATAAGAAAGGATGCGCTTATGAAGGCAAATATGATTAAAGTATTGAAAATTGAGCCAGGCCAGCCGCCTGCTGTAAAGGAAATTTGTAATGACCTTTCTGGTTTGCAGGCAGAGGTGGGAGGGCTGATTGAATGCATCAGCTTCCCAAACGGCTGCGTCGTGGTTTGCAATGAGGAAGGTAAAATAAACGGTATGCAGCCGAACAGACGACTTGGCGCAGACATCATCTGCGGTTCGTTTTTCGTTTGTGACACCACCCCGGAAGGGGAGTTTTCCTCTCTCAGCAAAAGTAAAATTGCAGAATATAGTCAGCTTTTTTCTGAGATTCCTGTCTTTAGCGGACAGGAACCAGAGCTTGAACCACACATGAGATTTATCGGATTTTGATTAACAGGAGGATGTGTAAAGTGAAAAAGGAAAATATTACGCTTAGTATGGAGACTCAAAAGCTTGGGGCAACCAAGCGATATATGGACAAAAAGGATGTGTCCATCGAACAGGAGCTTGCAGATGCCCTGCAAAAGCTCTATGAAAAATATGTGCCCGCCCCGGTGCGAGAGTACATTGATGAAACCACGGATGATGCACCTGCACCTCAGGCGAAAAAGCAGAAGGAAAATATTAAGACGGCAGTGCCAATCCAGTCGAAGGAAGCATCTGAGATTTGATATGCCACAGCAGATGTATTGCCGCCGTTGCCCCCCCTGTTCGCCCCTATGTACCGTTTTGACAGGCGGGGTGGCATCCATGCACCTGTCCCCGGCTCAAACAGCAACGTGAGGGCTTTGTACAGGACGTTTGAATAAGCGTATCAGCTCCCGAATATTGCAGCTCACCATGGTCGAAAAAAGAGCAGGATAAAGCAAGGAGCTGTAAACTGCCCCTTGCGATCACAGCGGACGGCAGTACCGCCCGCATTTTACGGAGAAACCAAGGATTTTCAGATACGGTGAGCGGTATTTCCCCAACCTAAAAAAGGTGCTGTAAATGGGGATTTTGGCTCTGGAGGGTGCTGTAATCCTCCAAAAGTCCCTGCATTAGAGGGCTTTGCAAGGTGCTGTTATAGGTGATACATCAAAAAATAGGAGAGGTGAAGCGATGAAAAAGATAAATAATGACTTGAAGCAAAGAGTCACCGCATGGCTCTATCCCGAAATGATTGCCAACATGGAATCGCTCATGGCGGCAAATGACATGAAGAATCATACCGAATTTATTTCAAAGGCAGTGGATTTCTACATCGGCTATCTGGGCAGCAAAAGCAGTACAACCTTCCTCTCCCAAACCCTACTGGGCTCTATACAAGGCACGCTGCAGAACACCGAAAACCGGGTGGCAAATAATTTATTCAGGCTTTCAGTGGAAATCAGTATGATGATGCATCTTTTGGCAACCACGCTGGAGATTACCGATGAGGAACTGTATCGGCTCCGTGGGCGGTGCGTTGCTGAAGTAAAACGAACCAGAGGTAAAATCCGTCTGGATGATGCGGTGGATTTCCAGAGCAGTCCTGAGACGGAAGAATAATGGCCCGAATCATTTTAAAGTGCCCCTATCTCAAAGGAGGCGAAAAGACAGCCGCCCATCTGCATAACCTCGTCAAGTATATCGCCACCCGCGACGGCGTGGAAAAGATGGAAAATGGCCGAGAGCTTTGGCATGCCACAAACAAGCAGAAGGATTTGATTGTACAGATCCTCCGGGAGTTTCCCGATACCAGGGATTTGTTTGAATATGAGGACTACTGCGAAAATCCCAAACGGAAAAATGCTTCTGAATTTATCACCATCGCACTGGAACAGAACCTTGATAAAATCAGCGGCCGGGAAAAGTATCTGGATTACATTGCAAACCGTCCCCGTGTCGAAAAAATTGACTGCCACGGTCTGTTCACTGCCGGGGATGAATCACTCATCCTGTCACAGGTTGCCGAAGAAGTATCAGAACACACAGGAAATGTATGGACACCGATTATTTCTCTGCGCCGGGAGGATGCATCCAGAATCGGCTATGACAATGCTGCTGCTTGGAAAGCTCTGCTTTCCTCCAAAGCCATGGAGCTTGCCGAGAACTTAAAAATTCATCCTGACCATCTGAAGTGGTATGCAGCTTTTCACAATGAATCCCATCATCCCCATATCCACATGATCTGCTACAGCACCGAACCGAGGGAGGGCTACCTCACCAGACAGGGTATTAGAAAATTGAAATCTTCTCTTGCAAATGAAATCTTCCGTCAAGAGCTCATTCCCCTTTACGGAGAAAAGACCCAGCGGCGGGATGCCTTGAAGGAAGAAGCTGCCGGAGCAATGCATGAATGCATCCGGCAAATGAAAAACGGTGTTTTGCAAAGCAGCCGTATGGAGCAACTCATCATCCACCTTGCGGAACGCTTACAGAACACCTACGGAAAAAAGCAATATGGCTACCTCAAGGCGGATCTTAAAAATGTGGTGGACGAAATCGTAGATGAGCTTGGGAGGGACAACCGTATTGCAAAAGCCTACGGCCTGTGGTGGGAGGTCAGGGGTAGAATTGAATCCATCTACACCGAAACTCCGTCAGACCCGCCGTCTCTTTCACACTGTGATGAGTTCAAAGCCATACGGAACATGGTTATTCAGGAAGCACTGCTGATTGGCTCCATGACCTTTGAGGAAACGGCATCCTTGGATATGGCTCTCCCGGAGCCAGAGGATGAGCGGAAGATACTTTCCGATGAAATGACAGAGGACGAAAATCAGGAACCTGATGATGATTTCAGAGAACCGGCTGCTGAAGAACGGAATGAAGCCTCTGCCAGTAAGGAATCATCAGGTTCTTGGTGGACAGACGAGTATAAGCTGGCAAAACAATATTTATATGGTGATGGGGATGCTGGGATTTTGCAGGATTTTCAAAAGTCGCTCGAACTCTTTCTCGCAGAAGCGGAAAAAGAAAATCCTCTCGCCATGTATGACCTCGGAAGAATGGCTGCGGATGGTCTTGGCTGCGAAGCGGATGCCGATGAAGCATACCGCTGGTACGAAAAGGCCCTTGCTGATTTCCATTTCTCAGAGGAAGAAAAGCCTTGGAAATATACTGAGTACCGTATCGGCAAAATGTATGCCGCAGGACTTGGCACGGAGCAGGACTATCTGCAGGCAGCGGATTGGCTCACCCTGTCTGCGGATGAAAATTATAAATACGCACAGTATTCCCTTGGCAGTCTGTATTACCATGGCAAAGGCGTGGATCAGGATCATGAAACCGCATTTGCCCTCTACACCCTATCTGCGGATCAGAGCTTCCCCTATGCCAGTTTTGAGCTGGGAAAAATGCTGCGGGAAGGAATCGGCTGTGTGAAAAATCAGCAGAATTCTGACCGCCGCTTCAAGGAAGCCTTTCTCGGCTTTGTGTCCATGGAGGAACAGAGCCATGATGATAAGCTCCAATACCGGCTGGGCTGGATGCTTCTGAACGGTGTAGGTACAGACAAGGATGAAGCCAGGGCAAAGGAATACTTTGAAAAGGCGGCATCCGTGGGAAATCCCTTTGCCTGCTACCAGCTTGCGAAACTTATTCTGTCCGATGAAAGGGCACAGCCACAGGAGGTGGAGAAAGCCCTCGACTATCTCTGGAAAGCGGTGGAGGCTGAGAATCCCTATGCCGCATATTTTCTCGGCAAGCTCTATGAAAAGGGAAAGCACGTTCCGCAGAATATCTCCGAGGCAGTACGGCTCTATACAATGTCAGCAGAACAGGAAAATGACTTTGCTGCATACCGGCTCGGAAAGCTGTATCTTGGCGGTGATGGTGTGCTGAAAGATGTGGAGTCAGCCATTCGCTGGCTCACCTTTGCTGCAAAAAGAAATAATCAGTTTGCCGAATATGCCCTCGGCACCCTTTACCTCAAAGGGGAAGATGTTCCGAGAGATATCCCGAAAGCTCTGGAATACCTGAAAGGGTCTGCCGGTCAGGGAAACCAGTTTGCACAGTACCGGCTGGGCAAGATTTATCTCATGGGCGAGGATGCGCCCAAGGATATACAGGCTGCCCTGCAATTTCTGACAGCTTCCGCTGAACAGGGAAATCAATATGCGCAGTACACCCTCGGCAAGCTGTATCTGATGGGAAAAGAAGTCCAAAAGGACAAGGCTGCCGCTGTCCGATGGTTTACCCTCTCGGCAGCACTGGGAAATATTTATGCCCAATTTTTCCTCGACCATATGGACAGTTTCAAAGACCCTTCTGCCATTATGGCAGGCACCCGCCTGCTGCATCATATGAGCCGTATTTTTTCAGATAATGCACCGCCGTTGAAACCGCTTGGTCAGCGGACAGACCGGAAACTCCTGCGTAAGCTCCGGGAGAAGAAGCAGGCACAGGGTCACGCAAGGGATGATCAGGAGCAAACCATGTCTTTATAACGATTGGAGGAATCCGATGAACAAACAGAAAAAGAAATGTAACCAGCAGTCTACCAAAAAGATAATGATAAATCAAAATCAGCATCGGGCAGGAAAACGTCCGGTGCTTTTTCATCGAATCGGCTGCCGCCACAGATAGGAGGTGTCTCCATGGGGGCATATGTACATTTTACGGATGAGCAGAAACAGCGCGCCAACAGTGTTGACCTTGTGAGCTTTTTGGAAATGAGGGGTGAAAAGCTAATCAAGTCAGGCAGAGAAAAACGTCTTGCATCGGATCACAGCATCACCGTCCGAGGAAACGAATGGTACGATCACTCCGCAGAGAGCGGTGGGTATGCTATTGATTTTGTAAAGCAGTTTTATGGTCTTTCCTTTCCCGAGGCCGTAACCATGCTGCTGGGCGGTGAACAGGGCGAAGCCTACCGTCCCGCAGAGAAAAGGAAACTGGAAGTGAAAAAGCCCTTTGCACTTCCGAATCCTCACAGCGATATGCGCCGTGCCTATGCTTATCTGGTCAAAACCCGGCTCATTGATCGGGAGGTGGTCAGTTTTTTTGCCAAAGCAAAGCTCCTGTATGAGAGCTGTGAGAAATCCAAGGATGGCAATAAGGAATACCACAATGCTGTATTTGTGGGCATAGATGAAACCGGTACTGCCAGACATGCCCACAAGCGAGGGCTTTATACCGAGGGTATTGGCTTCAAAGGAAATGTGGATGGTTGCGATCCCTGGTACAGCTTTCACTGGTTCGGAGAAAGCGATACCTTGTATGTTTTTGAAGCTCCGGTTGATATGCTGTCCTTTATTACCCTGCACCCGGAGAATTGGCAGCAGCATAGCTATGTGGCTCTCTGCGGTGTCGGTGGACAGGCGATGTTGTGGATGCTGGAGCAGTGCCCGAAACTATGCAATGTGTCACTGTGTCTGGATAACGATGAAGCTGGTCACAAAGCAAGTGACCGATTAAAAAATCAGCTTGTTGAAAAAGGATATTTCCCGCAGCGGCTTGTCCCGCAGGCCAAAGATTGGAATGATGACCTGACAATGGCACAGCAAAGGCAGGATGGATTTGAAATGAAGATGGCGTAGCAAAAAGGCAGGGCAATTATTAAGCTGCCCTGCCTTATCATCAAAGAGAGATACCTCTGATGCAAAATATTATGCCTTAAAGGTTGTGACGTTACCTGAAAAACCGCACTGGCGAAGAATTTGTTCAAATTGGATAGGGTCTCCGTTTCCCCGGTCATGAAGATGCCAGATAATATTCCCTGTGTCAATAGTTTTACAAATTTCTTTTATATAGCAAAGATCAACTGCTGAAAACGAAAAGCCCCATGAAAATATATCTTTAATGCAATTGTGTTTTAGACTCGCAAAGAATGACGTCTGCTCAAGAATTTGCTTTGTCGGCTTCCGAAGTGAATCATGTATGTCGTCGATGCCTTCCATTCCAAAATCATAATCCGATTCATAATCAGCTTCACAATCATACTCATCATCTGAGTAGGCCTCTGTAGCTGCACGAGATTTTTCTACGCCATGTCCAATGATAATCTCTTTACCTTGAACACCGTGTATGTGGCAGATTTGTCCCGATGGGATGTGGTAAATATCCTCAAGAGTTTTGGTATAGTTAAAGGTCAGGAAAATACTTGAGCCTTTCAAAGAATCCGTCAAAAAGCTGTTGCAGGAGATAGCTTTCGGATATGAAATGGTATTGATCCACTGTGAAAACAGCTTGGAAAACCCATAGGCATTAAAGCTCAGCGTGGATGTAAAGTCTTCTCTTGTGTATGCTGTTTTCCAAAGGTCAATGTCTCCATCTCTGCCGGTTACATCATCAACATCATCGAAGAATAATTCCCAATCTATTCTGCCGAGAGTTTCTTCAAAGTTTGCCCAATTTCCCCCTGCCGCTTCGTTAATGCAATAAACCAAAAAGGAAGCCAGATCTTCATCAGAGATGGACATATCACCCTTTGGCATCAGCGTAGCATCAGAAACCATGAAGTGCTCGGTATCTTGAGATTCGGGATACATCTGAATCAGCCAGTCCTTAAAATTATTATATGAAGTGGACATATCGTGTCCACGGTCGAACCCGTTGCCTATTATAAAAAGATTGTTTTTCAACGCGTATTCCCCCTTTGTACCATAGTTTTACCGCAGCTATTTGATCATTAAAGCATGCAGCTTATTTTATCACGAAATACCCCGAAAAGAAAGGAGCCTCTCATGCCATCACAAATCTATATACTGATTGCAGCGGCCGCCGTGATGTTTCTCGTCATCGGCGGCCTTTCTCTTTTAGCGCATTACTATACCTTAAATGGAATCAAATCCCGCACGGTGGGTGACGGCCAGCATGGTACGGCACGCTTTTCCACCAAGCAGGAAATCAAAAGAATCTACAAGCATATTCCATTTGAGCCAGAGCTATGGAGGCAGGGGCAATGTCTCCCTGCCACAGATGAGCAGGGCATCATCCTTGGTAGCACAGGAGTAAAGAACAAGGTGACGGCGCTGGTGGATACTGATGATATTCACTGCCTTATGATCGGCGCCTCCGGCGTGGGAAAGACGGCATTTTTTCTATACCCCAATTTGGAATATGCCTGTGCCTCCGGTATGAGCTTTCTGACCACCGATACCAAGGGTGACCTCTACCGCAATTACGGTACCATTGCGCATGACCACTATGGCTACCATGTGGCAGTCATTGATCTTAGAAATCCCACCCGCTCAGACGGCAACAATATGCTCCACCTGGTCAACACCTATATGGATCAATACCTTGCTGATGAAAATAACCTTGTAGCAAAGGCAAAGGCAGAGAAATACGCCAAAATTATCTCCAAAACCATCATCAACGCCAGCGGTGAGAATTACGGGCAAAATCAGTTTTTCTATGATGCTGCTGAAGGGCTTATGACCTCGGTTATTCTGCTGATTGCCGAATATCTGCCGCCCATTGAAATGGATGGAAAGAGAGTTGACTGCCGTCATATTATCAGCGTGTTCAAGCTGGTGCAGGATTTGCTTACCCCAAGCAAGGTAAAGGGCAAAAGCCAGTTCCAACTCCTTATGGATAAGCTTCCCTCCAACCACAAGACACGCTGGTTTGCAGGCGCCGCCCTTAACTCTGCAGAGCAGGCTATGGCATCGGTGCTTTCCACCGTACTTTCCCGACTCAACTCCTTTTTGGACAGTGAGATGGAACAAATCCTCTGTTTTGAAACAGCCATTGATGCGGAAAAGTTCTGTAAGGAAAAATCCGCACTGTTTATCGTACTGCCTGAAGAAGATTTGACCAAGTATTTTATGGTGTCCCTTATGATTCAGCAGCTCTACCGGGAGATTCTTGCGGTTGCCGATGATAACGGCGGCAAGCTCCGCAACCGGGTCATGTTTTATTGTGACGAGCTGGGCACCCTTCCAGCCATTGAGTCGCTGGAGCTGATTTTTTCAGCCTCACGCTCACGCCGCCTTTCCATGGTGCCGATCATACAATCCTTCGGCCAGCTTGAAAAGAATTACGGCAAAGAAGGTTCGGAAATCATCATAGACAACTGCCAGGACACCATCTTCGGCGGCTTCGCTCCCAATAGCCAGACTGCCGAGGTGCTGAGCAAGGCGCTGGGTTCCAGAACTGTCATGAGCGGCAGCGTGAACCGTGGAAAAAATGACCCCAGCCAGTCCTTACAGATGATGGAGCGCCCCCTCATGACACCGGATGAACTGAAATCTATTCCCAAGGGAAACTTTGTTGTCATGAAAACCGGCACCTATCCCATGAAAACACGGCTACGTCTTTTTCTTGATTGGGGTATCCGATTCGGAAAGCCTTATACCGTGGAAGAAAAAGCTCACAGAAAAGTCATGTATGCCGATAAGAATATATTGGAGGAAAACATCGTCCGCAAGCATATGGCCTGTCTAATGGTGGATGAGGAAACCGGGGAGGTTATAGAACCGCCGTCTGGAACCGGAACACTTCATACGCTGACAGCAGAGCCTACTGAAAATACCATGCGTCGCCGCACAATGCTCAAAACGTAAGGGGGGTATCCATGAGCTATTTTAACCATCTTTATTCCGCCTCGCCCGATGAGCTTCCCCATCGGGCGAGAGCCGTTTATATGTATCTTTGTGATCGTGCTGGGAAAGGGTCGGACTGCTGGCCTGCAGTAAAAACTATCGCTGACCATTTGCAGTTATCCCGCAGTACCGTAAAACGTGCCCTCCACGATCTGGTAAGTGCCGGACTCATTGAAAAGGAAGTTCGCTATCGGGAGAATGGGAGCAATACCAGCAACAGGCTCATTTTAAGAAAATAGCTGTGATAGCAAAAAGACAGTCTAACCGCCAAGGGGAACGACTGTCTTTTTGCTGAACCCAGGTGCGGTTCATTGTGAACCCACCAGAACCTCTCACTCTGAGAAAAGGTTATCACAGAAAAAGAAAATAAAGTAGCCTTGTAGATTCTACCATGCACGTTATGTAATACACCTAAAAGCAAAAAATAAGATGACCTATTGGGACTTACTGACCAAAATTTACTAGCAACTATTTGGTTTTGCTGAATTTAATAAGACTAATGACAACCATCAAGCCTATATACTTTTCAAACCAACAATTCTATTCTTAATGCCATCAATCATTAGTTCCAGACTGTACTGGAATTCTCTATCTTTATCTACTCTCGGGATAAAATTAGACATTAAAATAACATTCGGATACTGGTCATCAGGTAAATTCCTGAACATTTCATTTCCATGTGCAATTATTTCTTCAACTGTTAACCCCTGCTCTGTTGCCATGTTAATTATTTTCATTTCATCCATAACAAAGCATAAAACGTAATTATTAATAGATGCGGAAACCATCTGTACTTCTTCCGGAGGAAGGCCTGCATCCAAAAATATTCTGTAGAGTGTATCAATAAGCTGGAGCCTCTTTGGAGTAAAAGGGATTGTGTCCAGTAGTATTTCTGCCGAATCACGAACCGACATCAAGGTAGAACGATATTCGCTCATAATGTGTAACAATTGTTCATGCCACGGAAGATGAGGATCTGGAATTTGAACCTTGCTGCAAATATCTTCCGCAATTAACTGTAAGAGTTCAGATTTATCCTTGATATAGTAGTACAATGATGCTGCACGTATTCCAAGAATATCAGCAAGCTTTCGCATTTTCAGCTGAATGATGCCTTCCTTATTAAGTAAATTTATTGACTCTTGAATGATCCTTTCTATATTCAATTGTTCACTTAACATATCAATGGAATCTTTATCGCTTTTTTTTCGCTTTGTTGCCATTTGAATTCCTCCTTAAAATATATAAAAGATTATATTGACATTACTATCTAACAGTGCTATTCTAACGGTGTTAGATAAATGACTAACACTGTTAGAATGAATTTAACAATGTTAGAATAACACAAAGGGCTTACATTATCAAGATTCTTTAAATAAAAGAAGGAAGTAAAATGAGGAGGTAATTATTATGGCTAAATTTTTAATTAGTACAATGCCTGCTACTGGTCATGTGAATCCAATTCTGGCAACTGCAGCAAAACTCGTGGAAAGAGGACACCAAGTGGTATGGCATTCAGGGCAGGAAATGGAAACAAAAATCAAGGCCACCGGTGCAGTTTTTGTCCCCTTTGAACATACACCTGACATTACTAATAAAGCGATGGCGGCTCAGGAGCTAAAAGGGTTAAATGGAGCAATAACAGCAATTACAAACCTTTTTGTCGAACCAATGCTTGGTCAGATGAAAGATTATCAGATAATATTAAAAGACTTTCCTGCCGATGCGGTAATCGCAGATATGTGCAGCTTGGGCGCACACCTTTTATATGAAAAAGGAGGACCGGTTTGGGCAAGTGTAGGAATCAATCCATTAAAAAATTCTGACAGCCCAATGTTTGGATCTGGAAAACCTCCGGCAATGAATGAATTTTCTAGATTCAACAATCGCATGATGAATTGGGTAGGAAACCATTTAATATTGAAAGATGTTACAACTAGATTTAATAATGATAGAAATAGCGTGGGGTTAAATGCTATCCCTAAAAAGCTTACCGTTTTTGATTGTCTTAATTCGCCGTTTCTCCATCTGCAGGGTACGACTCAAGCATTTGAATTTCCATACAAACATATTCCACCACAAGTACATTTTGTAGGACCGATGTTACCTCCAATGCCAGTAGATTTTAAACCTCCTAAGTGGTGGAATGACCTAAAATCGGGTAGACCTGTCGTTCATGTAACACAAGGAACTGTATCGACCAATATCAATGAATTGGTTATGCCGACAATAGAAGCAATGAGGGGTGAGAATGTTCTACTTGTAGTTACCACACCAAATCCTGAAGAATTAGGGAAACTTCCTGATAACGTTCGTGTAGAAAAAATGATTCCGCATTCTGTTTTGCTTCCTTTTGTTGATGTTATGGTCACAAGCGGAGGATATAACGGTGTAAAGGTTGCACTTGCATACGGGGTGCCACTCGTAGGTGCAGGATCTGTATCTGACCAACCTGATGTGTGTTCTCGTGTTGCTTACACTGGTTCAGGAATTGACCTTAGAACAGGTCGCCCAAGTTCCTCTCAAATAAAACAAGCTGTTTTTAAAATATTGAATGAGCCGTCATATCGTCAAAAAGCAAAGTTTATCCAATCTGATTTTGCTTCGCATGATAGTGCAGCCGAAGCAGCCCAGTTATTTGAGCGTTTGGCAAAAACAAAAAAAGCAGTCCTTAGATAATATTAAAAAATGTTTAAGGAGATATAGCAAATATGAATAGTAAAATAAAAATTTTTATATTCTGTGTAGTTATGATGGATGTGCTAGGACTTACCATTCTGATGCCGGTAAGTCCATATATCGTCCGTGAATACAGTACTAGTGCTCTTGCCGTGACTTTGCTTTCTGCTATTTATGCAGCAGCACAGTTTCTAGCTGCACCTATATTAGGCTTACTTTCAGATCGATATGGGAGACGCCCCTTACTTCTAATTTCAATATTTGGATCGGCGATCGGATATTTTGTATTTGGAATTGGCGGTGCATTATGGATATTGTTCTTTTCAAGGGTTATAGATGGTATTAGTGGAGGCAATTTCTCTATAGCGAATGCATACATTGCGGATATTACAATTGATGAAGACCGCGCACAGAGTTATGCACTTGTCGGTTCAGCATTTGGGGTAGGCTTTATATTGGGCCCTACAGTAGGAGGATTGTTGAGCCATTTCGCCCTTTCTGCCCCTGCGTATGCTGCTGGAATCCTTTCTCTTATCAACTTTATTGTTGGCTTTTTCATTCTGCCGGAATCACTTCCTAAAGAAAAACGTATTAAAACTGAAATGAATGCAAAAGATTTTTACCCGTTGAAATCCGTCTTTAAATATTTTCGCCAACCCCATTTATGGGTTCTGCTATTAACACATATGCTATTTCAGCTTGTTTTCACTGGAAACAATGCTATTTATCAACTCTTTATGATTAACAAATACAATATACCTCCCGCATCAGTTGCTGTTCTTTTGATAATTTCAGGATTCGGAAATCTTATTACACAAATTTTTTTTGTTGGTCCCTTGGTACGTGTCATTGGAGAAAAGCTTGTGGTGAGCCTTAGTTTAATTGGGCAAGCGATAATGCTTGTATTTACATTATTAGTACCTTCATTTTGGATGCAATATTTTGTTATTTTGATTAGTACTGCATTCAATGGATTAATGTGGCCCACATTAACTGCCCTGATTTCAAAATCAGTACCTCAGAATGAACAAGGCAGCATAGCAGGAGTTTCTACATCCCTAAGCAGCCTCATGGGTATTATTGGACCTTTAGTTACAGGAATGCTCTATGATTCACTTGGATACGCAGTGCCATTTTTATCAGGAGCTATTGTTTTCATAGGTACATTTATGTTGTTCAACATTACAAAAAAGTCTATTAGCTCTTAATAGTGTGGCAGAATAGATCCACTTTTTTAAAATATCAAAGTCAATGTCCTCAGAATTTTTAGCAGTTTGAAATGGAACGAAGTAGAGCCTCCATGGTACTCCTTTGGTGTCCGGTTATATTTTGGAAACCATTGCTTTTATAAATATTTTTGCCGAAGACACCAAGGTGGACAGATATAAAGTAGGTTCAGACGGGGCAAGGACAACGAGAAAAAATTGCCAACGATTACTTGACACTAACGAAAATTATGAAATTATTGACATTTACTATATAGCTTGGTATTATAAATTAGTATATTAGTATTAGACCCAAAAGGAGTTTTATCTTATGCGGCAAGGTATTCTTAAATAGTTATTCAATTGAATAATGAAAGGCACTAACATTCTATGGATTGTCCTACTTGAAGTAGGATTATTTGTTGCGCCTTTAAATTTAAGGATACTCTCATAAGAAATACTCATCTGCTATATTGCTATTTCTAAAAAAGCACTTTAGCGTTTTTTTGGTATGCTTCTACTGGTGGAATAATCAAAGTGAAAGCTGCCCCCTGTGATGAGAGTATCGTCACAGGGGTTTTTTATTTACCAGAGGAGGATAATGAAATTGAAAATAATAAATTTAGGAATATTAGCCCACGTAGATGCAGGAAAAACTACGATAACTGAGAGCATGCTATTTAGAAGCGGTACGATCTGTTCTGCTGGCAGAGTTGATGAAGGTACTACCATAACCGACTCTATGTCTCTTGAACGGCAAAGAGGAATAACAATACGTTCATCAACCATTTCTTTTGAATGGAATGGAACAAAGATAAATATCATCGATACACCCGGTCACATGGATTTCATTGCTGAGGTGGAGCGTTCTCTTTGTGTACTAGACGGGGCTGTTTTAGTGATTTCAGCAAAAGAAGGTATTCAAGCGCAAACAAGAGTGATTTTTCAGACTTTACGCAAACTGAAAATTCCTACACTAATTTTTATCAACAAAGTAGATAGAACCGGTGTTTGCCTAAATGAACTCTATACCGATATTAGAGAACAATTAACCCCTGATACTGCCATTATGCAAATTTTAGATGGAATGGCCTCGAATGATATTTTAATTAGTGATTACGCAAGTATTTCAGATACAGCAGCAGAAAAGCTTCTGGATTTAGATGAATCACTAGCGGAAAAGTTTATTTTGAATCAGCCTATAGCCGAAAAGGAATATAATACATCTTTTCTTTTTAATATCGCATCATGTAAGCTCTTTCCTGTCTTACACGGAGTTGCTCTGAGGAATATTGGTACAGAACAGCTTTTAAATGCAATTACAAACTATCTTCCGGTGAATACCGTAACTGACCAAGGTGATCTTTGTGCTTTTGTCTATAAAATAGACAGAGATGAACAAATGCACAAAAGGGCTTTTGCACGAGTTTTCGGAGGAAGCCTAAAAGTCCGTGACACCGTAGCGGTTGAAGGCTGTGAAGAAAAATTAAAAATAAAAAAGCTTGAATATATTAGAAATGGGAAAATTGTGTCTGCAGAGAGTGTTTTATGTGGAGATATAGCTGTGATCTCCAATGTGCAAAATATTCGGATTGGGGATGTTATTGGATCACGCAAAAAACATTTACCGCAAATTTGCATGGTACAACCCTCCTTACGGGCTTCTGTAATGCCTTTTAATCAGGAACATAGAAGCCGTTTAATACAGGCACTGTTTGAATTGACAGAGGAAGATCCGCTTCTTCGCTGCGAGGTTGATAAATATACAGAGGAAATTACAATGCAGCTGTTTGGAGAGGTTCAAATGGAAGTAATTCAGGGGCTGCTTGAGGAAAGATATCATTTGAACATTCAATTCGGTGAGTTAATGACCATATATAAAGAGCGGCCAAAGCGGGCTGCGGATGCCGTTATCCATATCGAAGTGCCCCCAAATCCCTATTGGGCGTCTGTAGGACTATCCATCGAGCCGCTTCCTCTTGGTTCTGGACTTGTTTTTGAAAGTAAGGTTTCCTATGGCTACCTCAACAAGTCTTTCCAATGTGCTGTTAGTGACAGTGTGAAAAGTGCATGTGAACAAGGCTTATTCGGATGGGAGGTAACTGATCTGAAGGTATGCTTTACCTATGGTCTGTATTACAGTCCTGTTAGCACACCCTCAGACTTTCGGCATCTTACCCCACTTGTTTTTGAGCAGGCGTTAATAAAAGCAGAAACCGAACTATTGGAGCCGTTTATGGACTTTGAACTTCACATTCCGAAGGAGTACAGCAGCAAGGCGATGTATGATTTGCAGCAAATGCGGGCTCGTATTGAACGATTCAACGCAGAAAAGGATGAAACTATCATGTATGGCAGGATTCCTACCGAAACATCAAAGACCTATCAAGTACAGCTTACATCATATACCAATGGGAAAGGTGTGTTTTTAACCAATCCCTGCGGCTATGATATTTACGTTGGTATGCCCTTGTATAAAGCAAGAAAAGAAAGCGCCAGTACAGATAAAACAAGGCACTTATTTTTGAAAGAAAATGTATAAGAATGGAGGTGAACAAATGATGATTAAGAAGATCTCTGCATATAAGATTTATTTACTGTATTCCGGTATTACAGCATTGCTATTTTCCTTGGTTACTACGGTTATGATCGTTTACCATATAGAAAATGTTCATATGAATCCGCTCCAATTGATTCTTGTTGGGACAGTTCTTGAAGCTGTTTGCTTTATATTTGAAATTCCTACAGGAATTGTTGCGGATGTATACAGCCGTAAGTTGTCTATTATTATTGGCCTTATATTGATAGGCATTGGATTTACCATTGAGGGGTCAATCCCAATATTCTCGGCGGTTATTATTTCACAAGTAGTATGGGGCATTGGGTCGACTTTTACGAGTGGATCTGTTGATGCTTGGATTGCAGAAGAAGAAAATAAAAATGTGGATTTTAATCAAATATACCTCAGAGCTGCACAAGCAGGGCAAATAGGTTCTGTAATCGGAATCATTCTTGCGACAATACTGGGCAATTTTTCTGTCAGAATCCCTATCCTTTTAAGCGGAGTTCTGTTTGTTGTTTTTGCTTTGTTTTTAGTCCTTTTCATGCCAGAAAATAGCTTTAGGCCGTGTGCACCGGAAGATATTAATACTTACGAAAAAATGGTATACACCATGAAAAGAAGTGTAGGATTTATAAAAAGCAAGCCGACTATCTCACTCCTTCTTTTGGTAACGTTATTCTACGGCTTATCCAGTGAAGGATACGACAGACTTTCCACAGCACACTTTTTAAGGGATACAACACTGCCAAAGTTGTGGAACCTTCAACCCGTAACATGGTTTGGTATTTTTGGTATTGCTGGTATGGTATTAAGTGCAATTTCAATGCAATTCATCATAAAAAGGTTGAGGGCAAACAGCAAAATACGAAGTGCAGTAATCTTATTAATTACAAATACATTTTCTATCATGAGCATGGCTGTATTTGCGTTAACGCGTGACTTTAGTATTATGCTAATAGCATATTTGTCTACAAACATGTTCCGTTCCGTAAATGAGCCTATCTTAAATGCGTGGATTAACAGACATATTGATGATAATGCGAGAGCAACAATACTTTCAACAAATGGGCAAATAAATTCATTGGGGCAAATAATAGGCGGTCCGTTTATCGGTGTTTTAGCGGCAAATATTTCTGTAAGCTTTGGTATTGCATGCACTGCAATTTTGTTAACACCGGTAATCGTACTTTATGCACTTTCCATCAAGAGTGACAGAATGCACTCTTAATATTTAATGAAGGGTGGATATGCGCATGAGTCTTGGAGCAGTATGCTTTTGAAAGTAAAGGGAAATGTATTTCCTCACATATGTGGTTAAGGGCCTGTGTCATAAGGAAATTTTATATGCAATTGATTAGCTGAATCAGATTGTCATGAGCTGCAGAGAATGATATCATGGAAGGTAGGAATCGAAACAGAATTTAAATTAAGCGTCGGTAAGAACTATAAGTTTATTGACCAGTACATGTCCGAGGATTTGAAAGAACCTTTTGTCTACTTATCGAGTGGATTCGTATGAAAATGTATGGGAAGCATTATTTTTATGCCATCAATTGCTGGCGAATACTTTTCTATATTACTTATAAGGTATATGATGCCGGATGTTCATCTTCTCGGCATGGGCTCCCGCAAAATAGACGGGCGGTGGAACGAATACACATGGCACTGAATGTAAGAAGCGAGGTGGAAACAATGATTACTGAAATGAAAGTAGAGTATCTGAAAGATATCAATAAACCCAACGAGCCATTTGAGGTTATAGGGAAAATCATACCTAAATATGAAAATGATGACTGGACATTTACAGAAATACTCTATAAAAAACCATATTTAAAAAGTTACCAAGATGAAGAGGATGAAGAGACAAATTATCTTGAATATATTAAAAATACTGAAAAGGAAGTTTACCTTTATTATCAAAATAATGAATGTGTTGGGCAAGTTAAGCTGAGGAGAAATTGGAATAAGTTCGCCTATATTGAAGATATTGCTGTCTGTAAGGATTTCAGGGGACAGGGTATAGGTAATGCACTTATTAATAAATCTATTGAATGGGCAAAACATAAATACTTGCACGGACTAATGCTAGAAACCCAGGACAATAACCTTTTAGCTTGTAAATTCTATCATAAATGTGGTTTCAAAATCGGTGCCGTCGATACTATGTTATACGCTAACTTTGAAAACAATTTTGAAAAAGCTGTTTTTTGGTATTTAAAGTTTTAAGATGTTTGACAAGCGAATTGGAGTTTGTTTGATCCTTTTATCTTCAGCAGCAGATTTATATAAGGAAGGGAAAAAATGGCTAAATTAAGAATATCACCGCAATTGAAAAAGCTGATTGAAAAATACCGTTGCGTAAAAGATACGGAAGGAATGTCTCCTGCTAAAGTATATAAATTAGTCGGAGTAAATGAAAACTTATATTTAAAAATGACAGACAGCCGGTATAAAGGGACCACATATGATGTGGAACGTGAAAAGGACATGATGCTATGGTTACAAGGAAAGCTGCCTATTCCAAAGGTCTTGTACTTTGAAAAGCACGAAGGGTGGAACAATCTGCTCATGAGCGAGGCCGATGGTGTCATATGCTCAGAAGAGTATGAAACAGAACAGAGAGCTGAGAAGATTATCCAGCTATATGCTGAGTGTATCAAGCTCTTTCAATCCATCGACATATCGGATTGTCCCTTTAATAATAATATAGATAATCGGCTAGCCGAATTAGATTATTTACTGAATAACAATTTGGCTGATATGGATTGCGAAAATTGGGAAGAAGATACTCCATTCAAAGATCCGCGTAAGCTGTATGATTTTTTAAAGATGAAAAAGCCCAAAGAGGAATTAGTCTTTTCACATGGAGATCTGGGAGACAGCAACATTTTGGTGGAGAATGGTAAAATAAGCGGCTTTATTGATCTTGGGAGAAGTGGTAAGGCGGACAAGTGGTATGATATTGCCTTCTGTGTCAGGTCTATTAGAGAGGATATTGGGGAAGAAAAGTATGTTAAGTTGTTTTTTGACTTGCTGAGTATAGAACCTGATTGGGAGAAAATAAAATACTATATTTTACTAGATGAATTATTTTAGTAATTGGGATTTCAGTAATATGCCCTGCTACTGAAGCCCCGCCAGGCTCAGCCGGCATCTTTTTTGACCGTTCAAGGCATACAATACAGAGATCTATTGCTTAACTGAGGACGAGCCAAACCCAACGAAAATAAAATGGGGTTGCTCAGCACACGCTGCTCATACGCAGGATTAAAACATTCCGTATATCGTCGTCATTGATCACAAAGGGATTGGAAGAATAGATAAATTCGGGCAATTCGTAGAATTTTACGAAGTGAAATAAAGATGATTTACTTATAAAGGAGGTAAAAATAAATGAAGCCAAAAGAAATACTTTGTCAATGGGTTGATGCATTTAACAATGCAGATGCAGAAATAATTTCAAATTTATATGATGACAACGCAATAAACCATCAGGTTGCCAATGAACCAGTTGTTGGAAAAGAGGCTATAAAGAAAATGTTTGAACAAGAGTTTTCTCAAGCAAAAATGGTTTGTATCGTTGAAAATATTTTTGAAGATGGTCAATGGGCAATTTTAGAGTGGCGTGACCCATTAGGTTTGAGAGGTTGCGGTTTTTTTCAAATAGTGAATAATAAGATCTTATTTCAAAGAGGTTACTGGGATAAACTATCTTTCTTAAGACAGCACAATTTACCTATTGAATAAAACGAGTATAATCCTTATCAGGAGTAATATACATTTTTCTTATAGCGCAAATCCAAGTATGAAAAAAACGACTATTTGCTAAAAATTTATATGCTGGAAGGAAAATCTGTCATGCAAATGGGTACTGACGGATATTACAGCCGGATATAAACGACGGACTTTATAAAAAACTGGTTGTTTAGCTCAGATCAAACACCAATGATATGCTCTCTTTAAAGTGGACAGATGAAATAAAAAAATCTGAAAACTTTGAAGGGAGCATTATTATGCCACAAAAAGGACTGACCCTTATAGCAGTCGATATGCCGCTTGCTATGCTGCAAATCATCAGTACGATGACGGTTACGACTATAACGGCAAAAATGGTCGCGCAGATGATTAGGTTTCTACCTTTGTTCTGCAGGACATTGCAGAACGCGTTTTCTAAGATATACATAGGTTGTTCGCTCATTTTTTTAGTTTAATCATAAAATTGCCCTCTTACCTTGGAATATGTTCCAAGTATAAGAGGGCAATCTAACGCGTATCAAACTATAATGTAAACAATTTGTGGATTGCTTCGCTTTACCGTGCGGAATTAATATCAACCCAAATCGACTAAAAAATAGCCTATCGAGATTATTTCGAAACATGATATTGACCGATTCGGTTATTTATGTTATTGTTATGTTACTGACCGAATCGGTTATTTTCGCTGCTGATTTTATTGACCGATTTGATTACGCATATTGAAGAGGTGATTATTTTGGAGAAATTTTATAGTCTATCAACAGAGAAGCAAAATATGATTATTGATGCTGCCCTTACCTGCTTTGGCGCTAACGGTTATAAAAAGGCATCTATTGGGGATATCGCAACTACTGCCGGGATTGCAAAAGCATCAATATTTCATTACTTTGGTACAAAAAAGGCTTTATATTTTTATTTACTTGATTTCTGCCTCCAGGTATTAATGAATGAAATCAATGAAAAATTTGATAACAGCGTTACAGATTTCTTTGACAGGATTAGGCTTTCGACGAGTATTGAGCTTTCAATTATGAAACAACACCCAGCCATGCTCTCTTTTTTAAATAGCATGTATTTTGAAAACGATAGCGAAGTGAAGGATGATATAAAAACTATTCTCACAAGCAGTCGATGTGTTGATATGAGAAACAGAATTACTTTTGATGGAATGGATGCCTCAAAGTTCAAAGATGGTATTGATCCGAAGTTTGTTCTGAAAATACTTACCTGCTTTGTCGATGGGTATTTAGCTAAAGTGCAAGTTAATGTGGGGGATGATATTGATGCTTTGTGTAAAGAGGTCGATGAATGTTTGAATCTATTTAAAAGCAACTTTTACAAAGAGAAATATATATGCTGATGTAAATAGGAAGGAGAATTTTTATGAGTTCATATGTTCTTGATTTTAAGGATATTGATAAAACAAAGCTTACGATAGTAGGAGGTAAAGGCGCCAACCTGGGGGAACTGTCGAGGATTCCAGGAATTCAAGTACCGGAAGGCTTTTGCATTACTACCGAGGCATATAAAAGAATCATCGGACAATCGACTGAACTAAAAGTACTGATGGATCAATTGTCTTCTCTAAAGGTGGAAGACAGAGAAAAGATCGCTAAGGTCAGCGGAGAGATCCGAAAGATTATCGAAGAGATAACAATTCCAAAGGATATAGATGAAGTGATTACTTGTCATCTCACAAAACTTGGTGATAAGAAAGCCTATGCCGTGCGTTCCAGCGCCACGGCGGAAGACCTGCCAACAGCTTCTTTTGCAGGTCAGCAAGATACGTATTTGAATATTAAAGGAAAAGATTCCATTCTTAAACATGTAAGTAGGTGCTGGGCATCATTGTTTACTGATCGCGCTGTAACCTACCGCATACAAAACGGTTTTGACCACAGCAAAGTCTATTTATCTGTGGTCATCCAGAGTATGGTATTCCCACAGGCTGCCGGAATTATGTTTACAGCCGATCCAATTACATCCAACCGAAAAGTTGTATCCATTGATGCTAGTTTTGGGCTTGGTGAGGCATTGGTCTCCGGTTTGGTGAATGCTGATATCTATAAGGTTCGGGATGGAAGGATTATTGATAAAAAGATATCCGCCAAGAAACTGGCTATTTACGCCTTGGAAAAAGGCGGTACGGAAGAACGGGACATCGAGCATGGCCAGCAAAATAATCAGACTCTGACAGATAAGCAGATATTGCAGCTTGAAAAAACGGGCAGAAAAATTGAGGGCTATTTTGGCCGTCCACAGGATATTGAATGGTGCCTGTATGAAAACGCATTTTATATTGTTCAGAGCCGCCCCATAACCACCTTATATCCCGTACCGGTTGTTGCAGATGACAAAATCCATGTATTCTACTCCTTTGCCCACCGCCAGATGATGACGGAGGCAATGTCGCCGCTAAGCATAACCTTCTTTCAGGTATTATTTAAGTATATATCAGACACACCAATGAGCGAGGCCGGTGGAAGAATATATGGAGATACTTCAAATGAACTTAGATCGCCTTTTAGAAAGAGCTTTGTGAAAGGAATGGCAACGGTTGATGTTCTTATGATGAATGCTTTATATAATGTCATCAAACGGGAAGATATTATGAAAAATCTATATAAGGCAAAGAAACCAATGGTGGGCGTCAAGCTGATCACCTTATGGGTTCTTAAGACGATAGAATGCTACCTTAAAAATGACCCGGCCATAGCGGAAGGTTATATGGCACGTAACAGGGCATTATTGATGGACTTGGAACAGCAGGCACAAGATATTTCTGGGAAGGAACTCTTAAATTTTATTTATAAGAGTCTGGCTCAAGTAAAGGACAATATGATGGACACCTATGGAGTTGTTTTTGCCGGAGCCTATGCAACAAGCCGCCTGAATAAGAGTTTGGAGAAATGGCTGGGTGAAAAGAATGCAGCGGATACTCTTGCCCAATCCGTATCCAATAATGTAACCTCCCAAATGGGTCTTGAGCTTTTGGATGTATCGGATGTAGTCAGAAAACACCCGGAAGTTATGAAATATCTAGAGAATCCCAACGATGACAGTTTTTTTGAGGACATTTCGAAACTCCCGGGAGGGCTTGGGGTTAGCGATGCAATTAGAGGATACCTAAAAAAATACGGTATGAGATGCTCTGCGGAAATAGATATTATGCGGACTAGATGGAATGAAAAGCCTACTATACTTGTTCCATTAATCCTTGACAATATAAAAGTCTATCCGCCCAATGCTCACACTGCTAAATTTGAGCAGGGATTAGCGGAGGCCAGGCGGAAGGAGCAGGATGTTTTAAGAAGGCTTCAGCAAATGCCGGGAGGAAGCAGGAAGGCTAAAAAAACTAAGAAAGCAATCAGCGTTCTTCGAAATTATGCAGGTTATCGTGAGTTCAACAAATATACCTTAGTTTGGTATGAATGGATTGTAAAGCAAGTTATCATGAAAGAGGCGGAAGCTTTGTTGCAGCAGGGACTAATAGAAGAAAAGGATGATATATTCTATATTCGATTTGAGGAACTGCAAGAAGTTATTAAAACGAACAAAGTAGATTACGGCATTATAAAGAAAAGAAAAGAAGAGTATGAGATTTTTAAGAAGCTTACACCTCCGCGTGTAATTACCTCCGATGGAGAAATTTTCTGCGGTGAATATGATACGAAAAACACTCCCGAAGGTGCTTTGACAGGGGTACCTGTTTCATCGGGAATTATTGAGGGAAGGGCAAGAGTAATACTCCGAATAGAGGATGCCAATATCGAGGAGGGTGATATTCTGGTTACTACTTTTACCGATCCCAGCTGGACACCGGTATTTGTATCCATAAAGGGGTTGGTTACAGAAGTTGGGGGAATGATGACCCATGGAGCTGTGGTTGCTAGGGAATACGGCCTACCTGCTGTCGCAAGCGTAGAAAATGCTACGAAGTTGATTAAAGAAGGGCAGAGGATACGGATAAATGGAACAGAAGGGTATGTTGAAATCCTATAAGGTATAAGGTGGTGACTCATGACGAGAGAGAAGAAAACAAATAAAAATCTACTGCTGCTATTACTTGGAAGGATGATATCAGATATGGGGACGGGCATCCAAATTGTTATCATGCCGCTGTACATTATTGATGCAGGCGGCTCTGCATCAACTGTCGGGCTGTTTTCCTTCCTTTCCTTGATGCCCACTCTTTTAGCCTACCCGTTTGCAGGAGTAATAGGAGACAGACTAAACCGTAAGACAATCATGGTAATGACAGACATTAGCAGTGCCTTGGCTATATTAGGGCTGGCTTTTGCTGCATATTCCAATAAAATGAGTCTGACTTTATTATTGGCTGTGCAAGTAATTGTATCCTTGCTGAACGGTTTGTTTGACCCGGCCACGAAAGGTATGCTGCCTCAGCTGGTAGATCAGGAAAAACTGACCGGGGCCAACTCCACTGTTGCATCACTTAGAACATTATCCGGACTGCTAAGTCCTGTCATTGGGGCTGCGTTATACGTAAAAATGGGCATTGCTGTATTATTCTTCATTAATGGGATCTCATTTTTATTATCTGGCTGCTGCTCCATATTAATCAGGTATATGCATGTTAAACGGGAGTCGGCGGTTGGTACACCGGGCTTCATAAACGATTTGTCCGAGGGTATCAGATTTATTTTTGCTAATAAAATAATCGCCAAACTGTGTGTTTTCTTTCTGTTGATTTATGCATTAATCCAACCCATATTCACTGTAGTATTACCTCTGTTCTTCAAAACCCAGCTTACATACTCCGACAGTCAATATGGTTACCTGCAAATGATAATAATTATTGGAGCATTGCTTGGAAGTATTCTAGTAGCAATGTTGTTTGGAAAAGAGAAAAAAGTGACCAAACCGCTTGTGACCGGATGCAGTCTCCTCTTTAGTACAATGCTTGGGTTTTCAATTTTACTTTTCCCCCAAAGCTTATCAGAGCTAGGTAAAGGCACGATATTGTATTTTTCCTTGCTTGCAGGAGTTCTTTGCCTGCTAAGCGTTGCTATCATGTTCATCAACATTCCCGTACAGACTTTTATCCAAAAGGAGACGCCGGATGAATACATGTCCAGAATGTTTTCAATCGTTGGGCTGATCAGTAAAGGCGGTATGCCCTTCGGTGCACTGGTGTATGGAGTTATTCTCAGCTGTGCTCCGGTACAATGGACTATACTGACAGTTACCTTATTGATAAGTTTAATTTCAGTTGTGTTTTTTGCCTCGTTCTTTAGAGTCCGTAATCTTGAATAAGAGACAGCTTAAACGGGGACGTTTGGCAGCGGTCATGTGAAAAAGACCTAATATTTCACCGCTAACGGCATCATGGTTTCCGGCAAGTGGCTCCAGGTTGATGGGAAGTGGTACTACTTCTACACCGACGGCTCCCTTGCTAAAAGCACCAAAATTGATGGCTGTGAGATAGGATCGGATGGTGTGAGGAAAACAAAATAACTACGATAAAAAATGAATAATGTCAAGGGCAAACCCGGTTAAAGCCGGGGACGCAAAGCTGAGGATCTAAGGCGCAAATGCGCTATGATAGTCTGGCTGCCAAAAAACCGTGCGGAGCCTGCCCTTTTTTATAAAGGGGCAGGCTTTCGCTATCTATTACGGCTTTTGACGGATAAATCATCAAGATATCGGTTTTCGCTATGTGCTTTGGCGAAAGGGGTTCTCTGATGCGTATATCCTGCTTCTATCCTCTTCGGAGGCGCAAATAAAGACAGCGCTGCTTGTACATACCACCGCTCAACGATACAAATTTATAGCGATTTTTTTATAAAGTCAGTATTTTGCCATTGGCAACGTACTGGCTTTTTTCATTCGACAAGAAAAGAGTTTATATTCCAATTTAACCCAAATACTGAGCTTGACAGCTGTCTGATCGCCGAACCACGCTGCCGCTCCCCTCCGCTTCTGACATTTTGACTAACGATCAAAATTCAGAAACGGAGGACAAGCCATATGGCAGAAAAGAGAGAATATCAGATCAAGGTACAGGGTCAGCTTGTACCGGTCAGCGAGGAAATATATTACACCTACTATCACATGAAACGCCGGGAGCTTCATCTGGAGGAAAAGGATAAGGCACATGGCGTGTTTCAATACAGCACTTTAGATACCAAGGATACTAATGGAGAGGATGCGATTCCAGACCTTGTTTCTCCTCATGTTGAGGATGTAGTTATGGACAAGCTGATAGCGGAAAAGCTCCGCGAGTGTATTGCCCAGCTTACCCAACAGGAACAAGAAGTCATTAACGCTCTGTTTTTCCGGGCAATCAGCGAACGCCAATTGTCTGCTGAAACTGGCCTGCACAATATGGCAATCCATGATCGGAAGATTAAAATTCTTGGTAAATTAAAAAAACTAATGGAAAAGTAAAAATTTTTCCGTGCAACCCCTTCACGAAACCAGATTAGTAGTGAGGGGGTTTTCCCATTCTCTCTCGTTGCTCTTTGAAAATACTTAGGACATTATCAAAAATAGTTCAGACAAGGAATCTTATTAAAATAATCTCTATTGACAAACGAGCTATTGCGTGATACTATATAGCGGTAGTAAGCAATACTGCATACAAGTTATACAAAATAGTGAAGGAGGTGATTGTGCTGGAAAACCTAACGGAAATGCTCAAAGGCGTGCTTGAGGGATGCGTCCTTGAAATTATAAGCCGCAAAGAAACCTACGGCTACGAAATCACGCGGCAGCTGAACGCCCTCGGCTTTACAGATGTTGTAGATGGGACGGTGTACACCATCCTGATCCGGCTTGAAAAAAGCAAGCTGGTAGAGATCACTAAAAAGCCCTCCGACATGGGACCGCCGCGAAAGTTTTTTGCTCTCAACGATGCGGGGCGCGAGGAGCTGCGGAGGTTTTGGGAAAAATGGGAGTTCTTATCATCGAAAATTAATGAGTTAAGGGAGTAAAAATAATGAATTTTTATGAAAAAATTACAGGCAGTGACATGACTAAAGAATTGAAAGCTTTTGAATCGCGAGCGAAAAAGTTGCCGGCTGACTATCAAGAGGCATGGGAGAAAATTAAGCTCAATATTTGGCCGCACACAGATTTCACTGGTCGCAACCTCATGCCAATTCTTGACGGTGTGCTTGGCCTTCTCGAAGAAGCGGCGGCGGACGGTCAGCATGTTCAAGCGGTTTTGGGTGACGATATAAAAGGCTTCTGTTCAGCACTGGCCGGTGAAGAAGGGGCAGAGTCTTATCGCGACAAGTGGCGCAAGCAACTCAACAGTAATATCGCAAAAAAATTAGGTAAATAGGAGGATAAAATGAGAATACAAGATATCATCGAAGGCAAAAAAGAGTGGCGAGCTCACATGGCTCGTGTCAAAGCGCTCCCGCAAGATTATCAGATTGTTTATAAAGAGATTCAAAAATATCTCTTTAAGGTCTGCCCTGTTGGGCTAACTGAAGGAACGGGTTTGCTCTCGGGGATAGTCGATCTTTTTGAGGAGGGCGCGGCCTCGGGGAAAGGCGTTCTCAAAGTGACGGGCAGTGACGTAGCGGCTTTCTGCGACGATCTGGTCAAAGATTCAAAAACTTACGCTGACATCTATCAGGAATCTGTTGACCATGAAGTTTACAAGGCCATAAAAAAGGATACTGATAAAACAAAGTAAAGAGGGATATCGGAATGGAAAAAGCAATTCAAGTGAAAGGGCTGCAAAAGTCCTACAAGAAACTTCATGTTCTAAAGGACATTGATTTTGAGGTGGAAAAAGCTAGTATTTTCGCCCTACTCGGCTCCAATGGCGCGGGTAAGACAACGATTGTCAGAATTCTCACCACGCTGCTGAAACAGGATGGTGGAACCGCCGCCGTAAACGGCTTCGACGTTGCGGCAAAGCCCGACCATGTGCGGCAGTCTATCAGCCTTACCGGACAGTTTGCCGCCGTGGACGAGATTTTGACAGGGCGGGAGAATCTCATCATGATCGCCAAACTGCGGCACCTTGCCAATTCGCGTCAAGTGGTTGACGATTTACTGAAACGCTTCAGCTTGACTGAGGCCGCCGACCGCAGGGTTTCCACCTATTCGGGTGGTATGCGCCGCAGACTCGACATTGCTATGAGCCTTGTAGGAAAGCCTCAGCTTATCTTCCTCGATGAGCCGACCACAGGGCTTGACCCCGAAGGGCGTATCGAGGTTTGGAATACTGTAAAAGAGCTTGCTGATCATGGCACAACGGTGTTTCTAACCACGCAATATTTGGAGGAAGCCGAACAGCTTGCGGATCGAATCGCCATTCTGCATGAAGGGAAAATTATTGCGAACGGCACCCTTGAGGAACTGAAAAAGCTGTTACCGCCCGCTAAGGTGGAGTATGTGGAAAAACAGCCGACATTGGAGGAAATATTCCTCGCAATCATCGGCAAAAAGGAGGAAAAGTAAATGGAAACGACTAAGAAACACTTTTTCAGCGACATAGGCGTCATGCTTGGACGTTCCATGCGTCATATTTTCCGCAGCATGGACACCATCATCACGGTTTGCATCACGCCGATTGCGATGATGCTACTATTCGTCTACGTGCTCGGCGGCGCGATTCAAAGCGGCACGGATAACTATGTGAATTACCTGTTGCCCGGCATCCTGCTCATTGCGATTGCAAGCGGCATAGCCTATACGGCTTACCGTCTGTTTATGGATATGCAAAGCGGCATATTTGAGCGGTTTCATTCCATGCCGATTGCGCGTTCGGCCGCGCTGTGGGGGCATGTGCTGACATCA
Organism: Bacillota bacterium; assembly: GCA_023416585.1. Taxonomy (GTDB): domain Bacteria; phylum Bacillota; class Clostridia; order Christensenellales; family Aristaeellaceae; genus JAEWAH01. The sequence continues at coordinate 25,404 of JAEZHM010000120.1, read as the reverse complement.
CTAATATCCAATGCGTTTTCTGTTGTCGTCATCATTCTTGTAGCGCTCATAATGGGCTTCCGCTCGTCGGCAGGAGTATTGTCATGGCTTGCCGTGGCAAGTATACTTACGCTGTTTACGTTGGCCTTAACATGGATCGCGGCGATTGCTGGTTTGTCCGCAAAATCTGTGGATGGTGCAGGTGCCTTTTCCTACCCGCTTATCTTCCTTCCATTTATCAGTTCGGCGTTTGTGCCTACCGAATCGATGCCGTCGGCTGTCCGCGCTTTTGCCGAAAATCAGCCGGTAACTTCGATAGTGGACGCCATCCGCACGCTCCTGTCAGGGCAACCTGTCGGAAATGACATTTGGATTGCGCTTGCATGGTGCGTCGGAATTATGCTCGTGGCTTATAACTTTGCGATGAGAGTTTATAAACGCAAAGCAGCTTAATGTTTGCAGGCATTATAATAATAGTAGTGAACAAAAACATCAAGTAAAGGGGATGGTACAGTGAGTAAATACGAGTGGATATTATGCCCGGTCTGTGGCAACAAAACACGGCTCAAGATACGTGGTGATACTGAAAGGTGGTCTACTGATGAGAAGAAGTTATGATAAACAATTTAAAGTTGCAGCTGTAAAATTAGTAGTTGAAGATGATATGCCGCTTGCTATGCTGCAAATCATCAGTGCGATGACGGTTACGACTATAACGACAAAAATCGTCGCGCAGATGATTAGGTTTCGACCTTTGTTCCGCAGGAGATTGCGGGACGCGTTTTCTAAAATATACATAGGTTTTTTTTGTTCATTCATAAAAATGCCCTCTTACTTGGAATATGTTCCAAGTATAAGAGGGTAATCTAACACGTATCAAACTATAATATTATCATTTGTGAACCGCTTCGCTTTACCGCGCGGAATCAATATCAACCCAAAAGAGTACGCCACCGCTGGTGTTTTCGATTGCGAACGGGAAACCTTGTAGCTGAAGTGCCTTTTGCACAATAGTTAGCCCCAAACCATTGCGTCCGCTGCCCGCCGTTCGCGCTTCATCGGCACGATAAAACGGCTCATAGAGTCGGTATAGTGCTTCTGTCGGAATGTGCGAATTGCCGTTCCAAACAGAAAGCCGAACACTTCCAACCCGCTCCGTTGCCCAAACCCGGATTTCCGAGTTTTCGGGTGAGTTTTGCGCTGCATTTAGGATTATGTTGGATAGAGCCTTGGAAAACAGCCTGGTATCAAGTGTACAGGTAATGTCCTTACTGATTTCAACAGTCAATTGTTGCCCTTTTGCCTCAATGATGGGAATTATCGGAGGCAGGACATCGTTTACGCAATCACTTAGGGTTACTAGTACTAGCTCCCGTTTGCCAATATTGTCGCCGAGCTTCACTATATCAAGTATCTCCGATACAAGCCGAGTTTGCTCCATATTCAATTTCATACACTCGCGCAGATACGCGGGATATTCATCGGGAGTAATAACATCTCCTAGCAAACCCTCTAAAATTGCGCTTGTTGCGGCTATCGGCGTTTTCAATTCGTGCGAGGCGGCAGAAAAGAAATATCTTTGGTTTTCTTCAATAGCCTTAACGTGTTCCATCTCATTCTCGAGTTTGCGAATAGTTGATTTCAGCTCGACGTACATCGAATAAACATCTTCAGCAAGCTGCCCGATTTCGTCACTGCGCGGGAGCGGCGGCGCAACGTCGCGTAACTGCGCCATACTTCGCGTATCCGCCGCGATACGTCGTACTGGGCTTGCGATGAGCCAGGCGAACAACGCAGCGGTTAAGAAGCTCAATACGAGAATCAGCCCGAACATCCATGTCGCTTTAGTAAGTATTTCACCATAAACGGTTCTGCTCGTAAATGGTGTGATAATGAATAGCTTTACGCCGTTCTCTGAAAGAAGAACTATACGCCCTGGAATGCTGCCTGTCGAGCCAATATCAAACCCATTGTCGGCTATGTTGTTTTTTTGTGTGATAAGCTTTCCTGATGTAAAAAATTTTTTGTCAAAATCCGGGGGTATTTTAAAATCCTCTGTTTGAAATAGAATCTTCCCATCCGCATTTTGAAAACAAAACTTAAACGAGCTGTTTTCTTCGTGGAACTTCCGCGCAAACTCGGTGATTTCCTCATCTGTTTTCCCCTTCAACTGCGTCAACAATGGAAGGAAGTTTTCCGTGGCTTGCTTTTGTTGAGTCAAGGTGACGGCGGTTTTGATTTGGTTTGAAAAAAACGCAAACATACCGCTGATGACAATTAGCAGAATCAGCATTGTGTAAAGTAACACTTTGCCGAATATGCCGAAAAATCTTTTTTTACTCTTCATTGTTATTTGCCTCCAAGTAATATCCTACGCCCTTGACTGTGCGGATTAGCTTCTCCGGAAGTTTATCCCGCAGTTTTTTTATACTGGCATGAATAATGCCTTCGTTACCCTCGAAGCCATATCCCCAAATGCGGGTCAGAAACGTTTCGTGGGAAACGATCTTCCCGGCGTTTCGTACGAACAGCTCCAGAATTTCAAACTCTTTTGGTGTAAGTAGGATTTTCTCGCCGTCATATTCCGCGCCGTAGGTTTCCGGGTACAAAATCAGCTTGCCCGCTTGAATTTCCTTTTTCAGAACGCCGCTACGCCGCAGAAGTGCCTCCGTTCGCTTAACGAGAATCGGCATTGAGAACGGCTTGGTCACATAATCATCCGTTTGTCCCTCGAAAGCGCGTAGCTGATTGTCATCGTCCGACAGCGCGGTCATCATCAGCACCGGGGTGTCGTGAATTTTTCGCAGTTCGCGAAGCAATTCCTGCCCGTTTATACCAGGTAACATAATGTCGAGTATTATGAGATCATATTTTTTGTCATAAAAACGCTCAAGCGCTGAATTGCCATCAATGCAGGCATCAACAAGCCAGCCCTCTTTGCGGAAAAATTTGCAAACCATATCCTGTAAACGTGCGTCGTCCTCAACGACAAGAATCTGTATGCTCACAGTAATCACCTCCGACTACATTATAATATGCGAATCTAACTCTAATCTAATTTATGATATTAATATAAGCAATAATTTGCTTTAAAACAAGTGTCATAACATAATCTCAGGACAGCATCGAATTTTTTGGCAAAAGTTAGATTGGAGTTAGATTTGCCTGGTAGAATATGGTCACAAAATATAAATTGTTACTATCCAGGCTTAGGAGGTTTAACTATGAAAAAAACAGTTGTTAGTGGTCTGCTGGTCGCTACCATTGCATTAACCACGCTTGCTGGTTGTGGTACTAAAACGGTGACAGACTACAAGAAAATTATGGATAGCGATGTATCAGGCGAGATAACAGTTTCTTGTTACGACAGCACAACATACAAAAGCTATTTAGAGAAAGCGGCAAATCTATTTGAAGAAAAATATCCCGGTACAAAGGTTAATGTAGAGAGCGTAGGAGCTATGCCCGAAGTGAAAACTCAGCAAGATGGCGGTAAAACTTTGGCGGTGGTAACAACCAGCGACAATGACCAACAAGCGAAAGACGATTATGTGAGCAAGGTAAACACAGAAATAATGAGCGGCGGTGGAGCAGACATTCTTGCTATGGATGTCTTGCCCTATTATAAATATGCCAATAATGGTCAACTAGAAGATTTGAACAACTTCGAACAAAATGACCCCGACTACAATAAAGCCGATTACACTGGAAATGTTTTAGATGCAATTGCCTATAAAGGCGGACAGTATATTTTCCCAATGGACTATACCTTTGACTATTTCGCTTATGATAGTTCGCTTATGGCTGACTTCCCAACTCAGGATAAACTTACATATAAAGATGTGATAAATGCTGCAGAGGATGCATCTGCAAGTACAGATAACAAAATTTTCGGCCAAAGTGCATACTCTTCTCAAGAAGGAGCCAGTTTCTTTGAAAAGGTATATTCATTAGACTATACAAATTTTGTGGACATTATAAATAAAAAGGTAGATTTCACTAGCGGTGAGTTTGCGAAATTACTGGAAACCGTAAAAAGCTATGAGGACAGCGGGTATATTAACCCTGCAAATGTGACAGATAAGGAGGCATCGCGTGAAAATAGCCTTGATAAATTCGCAGCTGATAATGCAGAAAAATACTTTGCGAAGTTTAACTCCAATTTTAATCTCGTTAATCAATTTACACGAAATTTAGGCACAAAAATGAGCATTATGCGACAAGCTGGTATCAGTGGCAGTTCGGAAAATGACGAAATAGCGGGGTTGGTATCAAATGATAAAGGTGAGGTTCATTTCTCATACGCTCAAAGCTATGGCATAAATTCAAATTCAAAGAATAAACGCACAGCATGGGAGTTTGTAAAATTTTTAGCAAGTGACGAAATGCAGTCAAGTGGCTTGGGTTCTCCAAACAGTATCCCAATAAACAACAATGCAAAGGGAAAAATAGCATCTATGCTTATAACCGGTGAGGCGATGCAAAAGCGTGCGGCAGCAAGTGGACTTGCAGGCAATGAGCAAGAAGTATCGAAAGAATTGACGCCCGAGCAGCAGCAGGCATTGGGTAATTACATGGAAACGCTGGATAAGTTCACAAAATTGTTGAACAAATATGATGTTCACGATGAAAAAATAGACAATATGGTAATAACGGAGGTAAAAAACTTCTTCACGGGTGAAAAAACAGCCGATGAGGTTGCAAAAACGCTTCAAAGCAAAGTGGAGTTATATTTAAACGAATAGAGGTGAATAAGGGCTTATGAAGAAAGTCAAAGACCAAGCAATATGGTTTATACTTCCGAGTGCGATAGGCTTTATAATCTTCTTCATCTTCCCTTTTATTATCTCGCTGGGCTACGCATTTTTGGATAAGCCAGTAGGCGGGCAGTTCGTATGGTTTCAAAATTTTATAAGCTTATTCCAAAACTCTTCCTACCAGAAGGCGCTCCGAAACACGACAATTTTTATGGGGCTCTGCGTACCACTCAATATACTATGTTCGCTTGGAATCAGTATGGTGATAAACAATGTGAAACGATATAAGCAGTTATTCACGCTCGTGTTCCTTATCCCGCTTGTGATACCCTCGGGGTCGATGGTGTTCTTTTGGAAAATGATGTTTGCAAACGATGGCTTTATAAATGGGATAATAGTGAATTTGGGTGGATCGGCAATACATTGGTTGGAAACGGGTTGGGCGTTATTCGTTATAGTTCTGATTTTTATATGGAAGAATCTAGGATACAACATAGTGTTATTGATTTCAGGAATAAGTACAATACCTAAAGATTATTACGAAGCGGCAAGCATGGACGGCGCGAGTAAGTGGCAGAGTTTTAAGTTTATTACACTCCCTTATCTCGTGCCCACGTTCGTGCTTACCACATTGATGTCTATCATTAACTCGTTTAAGGTGTTTAAGGAAATATATTTAATTACCGGCGACTATCCGCATGAGAGCATTTATATGTTGCAACACTTTATGAACAATATGTTCAGTTCGCTAAATTATCAGAAACTCACCACGGCAACGACAGTTTTGGTGATAGCGATAACATTTATAACTATGGGGTTATTTAAGATAGAGCGGAGGGTTGCTGCATGAAGAAGAGCTATGCAATTTTAATGGTTTTAAGCGTTATATTCATTCTGCCTCTGCTTATAACTATTACAAATTCGTTTATAAGTGAAGCAGAAATTGCGCTTAACTATACCACAAAGTTATCAACTTTTGATGTAGTAGGGGGAGTCACACAAAAATTTGTTAATTTCGTGTTGATTCCGGCAAGTGTTACACTTAGCCAATATATAGCTGTTTTATTTGAACAGCCTACATTTATTGTTTTGCTCATGAACTCGATAAAAATCACTTTGCCAGTTGTGTTAGGCAATACGGCGGTATCCCTGCTTTGTGCATATGCCTTCACAATTTGGAAGTGGAAACACAAAGAGAAAATTTTTTTCGTTTATATAATTGTAATGCTGATGCCGCTCCAAGCTGTTTTAGTTCCCAATTACATAATTGCGGATTGGATGAATATAAAAACGAGTTACCTTGCTATCATACTTCCCGGTATTTTTTCTCCCTTTGGAGTTTTCTTGCTTAGGCAGAGCATGAAAGCGATACCCAAAGAATACTTCGAGGCGGCAAAAATTGACGGTGCGAGCGATTGGTATATATTCATTTACATCGTCTTGCCTCAGATGAAATCAGGTATCGCCGCACTTAGTATGCTGGTGTTCATCGAATATTGGAATTTGGTTGAACAAGTTATTGTGTTTATAAAAGACTATTTTAGGGAACCGCTTTCGGTGTTTTTATCAAGAATTGCTGATGGACGAATAGGACTAATTTTTGCTGCAAGTTGTGTGTTTATGTTTCTGCCACTGTGGTTTTTAGCAATGGGGCAGCGGAATCTAGAAAAAGGCATAGAACTTTCGGGAGTAAAATAAATGAGCAAATATCTAAACATTAAAGCAATAGGAATAACAATTTTGGCAATTTTAGTGTTGTGTTTGTTTTTGTCAAAAACAATATATTCATTTAACATGCCACAAATCACAGCAACTATCCCTTTTAACGGGAAACTAAACAAAACGGAAACTGCTAATGGTATTGCAAATTGGGCAGAAAAAGAGTCCGTTTGTATAGAAGTTGCGGGAAAAGTTGAGGAAGTGCTAGTTAAGGAAGGCGAAACTGTTTACAAAGGGCAGGAGCTTGTGCGTCTATCTGTTAATAATGATGAAATGAATAAAATCAAAGAATTGAAAATTGCCCGCGCCAAATTAGACCTTGATATTGAAAATATAAATATAAAAATCGGAAAAGCAAACGCAGACTTGACAGCATTGAAAACAGAGCAAGCACAAGAGATAAAAAAAGCACAGGACAATTACGACCGCATGAATAGTTTGTATCAAGCAGGCGCAATAGCGCAGGTGGAATGGGAAACAGCGGAATATAATTTAAAATCCACAATAGACAAGTATAACAAGCTAGTTGCGGATTTGAAAAATCTGATGTTGACATACAATCAAGATATTAAAGGCAAGCAATTAGACCTCAAAAACAATGACGTTCAGCTTGCGCGATATAATGACATTCTATCAACCAACGGGAACATCAAAGCAGAAACCGCTGGAATAGTAGGCGAAATTGCCATTAACAAAGGCGATATTGTAACAGCAAACCAGTCTGTTATGACGATAGGTATAGGCGAAAATTTTACGATTGAATGCAGCATACCGCTTGAAAACAGTTTTGTAGCGGTTGGCGACACTTGCAAACTCACAAACTCCAGCCACTCTTTTGATGGGATAGTTGACAAAATCCTTTCAGATGAAAAAACAAAGGCGGTTAGTATCACTGTTAGCGATGGGAATATCACTCCAAACGAGAGCTTTTCCATAACATTCTCAAAAGAGGGCAAACAAACAGAAAAACTTGTGCCCAACGGAGCAATTCAGCAGGATAGCTCGGGTTACTTCCTTTACAAAATCAGCAGTAGGAAAGGTGTATTGGGCGATGAGTATTATACTGAAAAATTGCCGATATACATTGGCGATTCAGACAACACGAACACAGTTATATTAAATGATATAGGCTTTTTTGAGCCAGTAGTTCTGTCGAGCAATAAGCCTTTTAGTGAGGGGGATACGATAGTTCTTAAAAACGGTGGTGATTTCTTTGAAAAGGATTAATTTGACTGTAATTGCTTTAACTATTTGTGGGGTAGCATTGATAACCCTGCTTGTTTTAGGGATGGATGCGCAAGGGAACGAGAATTTGTTTTTCGCTTGCCCGCAGGTGAATGAAGCTGTTTCGATTGAAAAAGCTGATGAAACAGAAGCTAAATTAACATACGAAATAGTCGATACAGTTCGGGTTAAGGCTGCCGTCAACATTGATGCTAGACAAATCGGAACGAACCATTTTTATAATGACATTATGGGTTACGCAATGACGAGTGGCAGCTTTTTTACGCTGAATGCTCAGCAAGAAAAACGCAAAGTAGCTGTGTTAAATGAAACATTAGCGATGGAAAGTTTTGGAAGTTTTGACATCGCTGGTAACAAAATTAGCCTGAACAATGAAATGTATGTCATTGTAGGGGTTATCAAGGATAATAAAGAGGAAACCGCAGTTTATGTTCCAGCGATTTTGACCAATACGAGTATATCCAATTTTATAGAAGTTATCGAAACGGAGGAGGCAACGCTTGCGAATTTGAAGAGTTTAGGAGTTAGTCAGAATAGTTTTTATTTAGCTAATTTAGGCGAATTTACAAAAGTTATTAAATCAAAATTCGCACTTGCATGGTGGCTTATAGCATTAGTGGTTTCAAGTTTTCTATCGATAAAAGGTGTAAAAGTTATCGGGGAATCAGTGCATAAAGTCAAAAGACTATACAAAGAAGAATATTTGGGCGAAGTTATAAAATCGTGTGAAGTGCGAAAAATCATGCTATTTGCGATTGGTGCTTTAATGGGAATTGGTATAGGAATTTATGCAATGCTACAATCAGCGCAAATATTCCTAAGTTGGAGTAAATATGCCAATGCGCTAGAAGGCATATCGACATTAGCATTTGGCGGAAAAATCAGTGCTTTACAGAAACTTTCGCTATATTCAGATTCAGCTTTTGCATTTTTTATTGGAGGTGTTGGTATTGGCATCATTGGAGCTTTCAGGCATAAACAAAACGTATGATAACGGGTTTGTTGCCGTTCGTGATTTTAATTTAGCAATACAAGACAAAGAGTTCGTTATTTTTGTTGGGCCATCTGGTTGTGGAAAATCCACAACACTCCGCATGATAGCGGGGTTGGAGAGCATAAGTGCAGGAGAGCTTTATATCGGTGATGAAAAGATGAACGATGTGCCATCTGCAGATCGCGACATAGCAATGGTTTTTCAAAGTTACGCCTTATATCCCCATATGACGGTTTACGACAACATAGCTTTTGGATTACACTTGCGCAAAGTGCCTAAAGCAGAAATACGAAAAAAAGTCTTTGAAGTCAGTAGAATTTTGGAGCTTGAAGAGCTATTAGAGCGAAAACCCAAAGCACTTTCGGGAGGGCAAAAACAACGTGTAGCAATGGGGCGAGCTATCGTGCGCGAACCCAAAGTTTTTCTTATGGATGAACCTCTTTCCAATTTGGATGCTAAACTCCGTGTGCAAATGCGGGCTGAAATTGCAAAATTGCATAAGCGTCTGCAAGCAACATTTATATATGTTACGCATGACCAAACCGAAGCTATGACCTTGGGTGATAGAATTGTCGTTATGAAAGATGGCGTTATAATGCAAGCGGACACTCCAGAGAACTTGTATAATAGCCCTGCCAATATGTTTGTTGCAGGGTTTATCGGTACACCAGCTATGAGTTTTATTGATGTTGAAATCCAAGGAAACACCCTAAAATGGGGTGATTGTGAGATTGTTGCGCCTATTTTGAATGTTAATGCACGGGTTGCTGTTTTGGGCGTGCGTTGTGAGGATGTTCATATTACAAATAACATGAACCGGAATTATGCAACGGTGGAAGCAGTCGAAATGCACGGCGCAGATTCTTTTGTCACTCTTAATTGCGGACAACAAATGCTGCTTGCCCGAATGGATAGTTCAAGAGCTAAAAACATATCTGGGCAAGTGCCTGTTTATATAGAAATCAATAAAATCCATTTATTTGATAAAGAAAATGGAAATGCAATACATAGACAGCGATGATGAGAAAAAGAACTATTATATCACCTAAGGAGGTCTGATGGTATCCTGCAAGTGGCTGGATATTGACGGCAAGTGGTATTACTTCAACGCCGACGGTGCCTTGCCCGAAGTACTAAGGTAGACGGTTACGAGGTGGATCAAAGCGTTATTAGGAAAATAAAATAACCTTAACATAATAATAGACTCAAGGGCAAACCCATCGAAAGTTGGGGACGCAAAGCTGAGGATCTAAGGCGCTTACGCGCTATGATAGTCTGGCTGCCAAAAACCGTGCGGAGCCTGCCCTTTTACATAAAGGGTAGGTTCTTGTTATCTTTACGGCTTTTGACTGATAAATCAGGATATCGAGGTATCGGCTTTCGCTATGTGCTCTGGCGAAAGAGGCTCTCTGATGTGTATACCCTGTTTCTATCCTTTTTGGAGGTCGAAATAAAGACGAAGCTAGACGTACATACGGCACTCCATTTATACAATTTCATAGTGATTTTCTAAAAAAGTCAGTATTTTGCCAAGGGCGAAGTGCTGGCTTATTTTTTTCGACAAAAAAACTGTTTATTTTCCAATTTAACCCAAATATAGAGCTGGGCAGTCATCTGATTATCGAACCACGCTGCCGTTCCCCTCCGCTTCTGACATTTTGATTCACTATCAAAATTCAGAAACGGAGGACAAGCCATATGGCAGAAAAAAAAGAATATCAGATTAAGGTACAGGGTCAGCTTGTACCGGTTAGCGAGGAAGTATATTACATCTATTACCGTATGAAACGCCGGGAGCTTCATCTGGAGGAAAAGGATAAAGCACATGGCGTATTTCACTACAGCGCTTTAGATACCAAAGAAATCAATGGAGAAGATGCGATTCCAGACTTCATTTCTCTTCCTCTGGAGGATGTTGTCATGGACAAGCTGATTGCTGAAAAACTCCATCAGTGTCTTGCCCAGCTTTCTAAAGAGGAACAGGAGCTGATTTTTACTCTGTTTTTTCAGAATAAAAGCGAGCATCAGATGGCTGCGGAAACAGGTATTCCCCGCATGACAATCCATAATAGGAAGAACCGGATACTGTCTCGATTGAAAAAACTTATGGAAAAATAAAAAATAATTTGGTCCAACCCCCTCACGAAACCGGATTAGTAGTGAGGGGGTTTTTCTATTCCCCTCTTGGTTCCTTGACAACTTCATATCCGATGACCTGAATACGTTAGCTGACGGGCTTTAAAAGGAAAAGCGACCCTGGGGGATGCGCCAAGACCACCTGTAGGCAGGCAGTAAGAAAAGCGAAATCACTTATTTTTGTTCGCGTGTTTCTTTCTGTCCCTATAAAAGACGGCCAAATAAGGTGCAAAGCGGTACCCATCCGACCAGAAAACAGGCTATGGCAGCCTGTCTCGCAATGACCCCGTCAGCCTATATTGATACTTCTGTCCAGTCACAGCCCCCTTTGAACAGGGGACCACGCAATGAGGGCAGCCGACAGAGATCCTGCCGGGGGTGAAATTCCCATGATGCGGTGAAGCCAGCCGCAGTTCAGGCCGTCGCCTTTGTTGTGTAAAGCATCATATGCTCTGCACACAGTGCTTGGGGAGTAGTGTCTAATTAAGCACAGATCTTAAAAGTCTTATTATAAAGACTTAATGTCAGAAGCGATGGGGATCACTCAACAGTTTTGCTTTTTATTGGAGCAAAATGAGTGGTCCCTATATTTGTGCCATTAAGAACATAAAAAGGAGGTGCGTATTTTGCATGAACAAAAAAGAAACATAAGACGCGGGGATATTTTCTATGCTGATTTAAGTCCCGTGGTAGGCTGTGAGCAGGGCGGCATCCGACCCGTTCTTATTTTACAGAATGATATTGGAAACCGTTACAGCCCTACAATTATTGCCGCCGCCATAACCAGTCAGCCCAAAAAGTGGCTTCCCACTCATGTTCAAATTGGGTGTATAGAGTCCCTACAGAAAAACTCGGTGGTACTGCTGGAGCAGATACGCACCATTGACTGCATTCGGCTTTTGGAATACATAGGTAATGTAAGCAGGCTGCGGATGCTTTCGGTGGACAGGGCATTGGCGGTCAGTATTGGGCTGACCATGGCTGAAATGATACAGTCGGAATGATGCAGTTATAAAAAAGGAAAATTCCATCAGAGATAAGGGGGATTATTTATGTCAAAGGAACAAGCAGCCAATGAAGTCAAATATAAAATCACATTGAAGTTCTTGGGAATCCTGCTTCGTAACGGTCTGATTACCAGTGAAGAATATGAAAAAATTGATGATTTGAACCGCCAGACTTTTCTTCCTCAACTTGCGAAAGTATATGTGTAATAACAGTAGCTATTGTAAAACTTGTGTGGTAATGTATGTTGCTAACAGGAGGAAATCCTGTTAGAAAGGAGGAAAAAGCTATGGCAGGCAAGCAGGAAAAAGTAAAAAAGATAACTAAAATAAATCCTGTAAAACCCAAGGTAATGATGCAGCTTCAGCCAAAAAAACGTGTCTGCGCTTACTGCCGTGTCAGTACAGATTCCAGGGAACAGCAAAATTCATTTACTGCACAGACAGCTTATTATGAAGAAATGATCAACGGTCGAAGCGATTGGCAGTACGTCGGAATTTATGCAGATGAAGCACGGAGCGGAACGAAGCTGCAAAGGCGAGATGAATTCTTGCGGATGATGAGAGATTGCGAAGCCGGGAAAATTGATATGATCATTACAAAATCAATTACCCGGTTTGCCAGAAACACCGTTGACAGCATTAAAGCAATCCGAAAATTGAAACTGCTTGGCATTGCGGTGTTTTTTGAAAAAGAGAATATCAATACCTTATCTGAGAGCAGTGAAATGTTGTTGACCATCTTAAGCTCTCTTGCCCAAGGGGAGTCAGAAAGCACCTCGACCAATAATAAATGGGCGGCGGTCAAACGGTTTCAGGAGGGTACATTTATCGTATCAACTCCAGCCCACGGATACACGAATGTAGAGGGTGAGCTAGCAATTGATGAGCAAGAGGCTAAAACGGTTCGCTACATTTTCAAGGAATATTTAAATGGAAAAGGCTCCTATGTCATTGCCAGGGAATTGACCGAGAATGGAATCCAGACCATACGGGGTGCTGAAAAATGGTCCGATGGCGTGGTAAAGGAAATTCTTCAAAACCCAGTTTATACCGGAAATTTAATATTGCAAAAAACATATTCTGCTGAGGTGGTTCCCTTTAAACGAAAAAAAAACAAAGGGGAGCTGCCTCAGTATTTTATTTCTGAAAACCATGAGCCCATCATCAGTATGGAGGAAGCGGAAGCGGTCAAAGAGATTTATGAATACCGCCGCAAGCAGATGAAATTCGATGGCACAAAGTCACAAAATCGGTACGCATACAGCAGCAAGATCATATGCGGGGAATGTGGCGGAGTATTCAGACGACAGAAAATCTATATCGGAAAGCCTTATGAGAAAGTGCAGTGGTGCTGTATCCAGCACATTGAGCATAAAGAGAAGTGCAGCATGACAGCAATCCGAGAGGATATTATACAAGATGCATTTACCTTGATGTGGAATAAGCTCTCCAGTAACTATACGGAAATGCTCTCCCCTATGCTGGAATCCTTAAAAAGACTGCGTGCGGATGAACAGCAGGAAAAGGAAATCAGGGAGTGTAATGAAAAAATAATGGAACTGTCAAAGCAGAGTCATATCTTAAGCGGCGTAGTCGCAAAAGGATATCTTGACTCTGCTATTTTTATAGAGAAACAGACTGCCCTGCAAATAGAGCTGGATGCCATGCGGAAAAAGAGGAAAGCCCTGCTGGATGAGAGCGGATTTGAGAGCGAGATTTTCTATACGGAACAGCTTATCGGACTTCTTGAAAGTCATCCGGGGATACAGGATACCTATCGTGAGGACTTGTTTTTACAAAGTGTGGAACAGATTATCATCAAGGAAGGAAAGACCGTAACCTTCCGCCTAAAGAACAAGCTGGAGCTTTCAGAGCACTGCGGAAAGGAGGACTGCGATGATGCAAAGACATACGCCGATGGGATATCGGATGCGAAACGGAAAAATATTTCTTGAAGAAGAAAAAGCAAAGGTTGTAAGAAAGGTTTTTGCTGATTACCTTTCGGGAATTTCTACCTATGCCATAGCCAAGGAGCTCACAGCGAATGGAATCCTGAACGCAAACAATAAGCCATCCTGGAATCACGGCTCCGTCGGCAAGATTTTAGAAAATACCAAATATTTGGGCGATGAGATGTACCCTCAGATGATAGAAACGGAAGTTTTTGAACAGGTACAAAACCACAGAGAGGAACTGCGCCAAAGGCTTGGGAGGGGCATACAGCCCAATAGCATGAATACCCAAAACCCATTCAGCGGCAGACTTTGGTGCGGAGAATGCGGTGAGGTCTTTCGGACATATGTAGAGAACTGCGGGAAACCTTCAGAAAAAAGAAAATGGAAATGTAAGCATTACATTTATAAGAACCGAGTCCACTGCATCTGCGGGGTAATCACAGAGGAACAAATAAAAGAAGTTTTTATCCTTGCAGTAAACAAGGTAATAAAAACCCCTTCCCTACTGGAGAAAAAAACAAAGGAAGCTCCAAAGCGTTACAATCCGGAATTTCGGAAACTGGATCAAAAGATAAAGGATATGGAAGCAGACGAACAGTTCTCCTCCAAGGAGCTGGCGGTACTAATTTTTCAAAGGGCAAGATCCTTCTACCAGACCGCACAGGTTCATGATTATGACCACCATACAGAAAACATGAAGCAGGTTCTTTCCGATAAGGAGTTGCAAACAGAATTTCATGAAGAACTGTTTTTACAGACAGTCAAACGGATGGTCATTTATGCAGACGGACGCATCGATGTGGAATTTATCAATGGGCTGACAGCCCATGAAACTTATAAAAATGGGAGGAACGAGAATGAAACATATACAAACGGAAACAGAGAAGAACATATCCATCATGCCGCCGCAGTCAGAAGATGACTCAAATAGCAAGGTGCAACCTAAAAAGTTAAGGGTAGCAGTGTACTGCAGGGTCGGTACTCGGAAGCAGCTACAAGATGGCAGTGATGGGGCCAGCGAAACCGTTCAGAGGTTATCCATGGACTAATCAGAAAGCCTATAAAACATAAAGAAAGGATGGAAAATATGCAGGCGGCCAGAAAGAAAAACATATCCGTCATACCCTCACAGCCAGCGTATGACAGGAGCATCAAGGTACAGTTAAAAGCCTTGCGGGTAGCGGCATACTGCCGTGTCAGCACTCTGCTGGAACAGCAAGAAAGCAGTTATGAAGCGCAAATATCTTATTATACAGAGAAAATTCAGCAGAACCCAAACTGGAAACTGGCAGGCATTTATGCTGATGATGGAAAATCTGCAACTAATACCAAAAAAAGAGATGACTTTAATGCCATGATTGAAGATTGCTTGGCCGGAAAAATCGACCTGATACTGACTAAATCAGTCAGCCGCTTCGCAAGAAATACGGTGGATTCCCTGCAAACCATACGAAAGCTCAAAGAGAAAAACATTGGCATCATTTTTGAAAAAGAAGGTGTCAATACACTGGAGGCGACAGGCGAGCTTTTAATTACCATTTTAAGTAGCCAAGCACAGGAAGAAAGCCGCAACTTAAGTGAAAACACACGCTGGGGAATCGCAAGAAGATATGAAAATGGTGTGGTACTGGTCAACCATAAAAAGTTTTTAGGATACACAAAAGATGAAGATGGTGAGTTGATTATCGTACCGGAGCAAGCGAAGTTAGTACGAAGAATCTATCGCCTTTATCTGGAAGGCTTAAGCACACAGCAGATAGCGGATACCTTCATGGCAGAGGGCATTAAGACGGTAACCGGCAAAGATAAATGGCATGATACGGTCATCGCAAAGGTACTCCAGAATGAAAAATACATGGGAGATGTTTTGCAGCAAAAGACCTTTACAGTGGATTTTCTTACAAAAAAGCGAGTGAAGAACGACGGTATCGTACCTCAATATTACATCGAGGATAACCATGAAGCAATCATCCCTAAAGAGCTTTTTTATCAAGTACAGGAAGAAAGGGCAAGACGGGCAAGCCTCCATAAGCCATCCATTGCAAGACGGGCAAAGAAAGAAAAAAGCAAGTACAGCTCGAAATATGTACTCTCGGACATACTTGTCTGCGGAGAATGCACCCATCCTTACCGCAGGCAGACATGGTCAAGGAACGGAAATCTTACCCCCGTGTGGCGATGTGAGAGCCGATTGTTAAACGGAACAAAAACCTGCAAGCATTCCGCTACCTTAAAGGAAAAACCCCTGCAAGAAGCGATTATGACGGCTGTGGACAGCGTGGTAGAAAACCAAAGAGAGGTTGTAGGAGCTTTCAGGGAAAATGTGATCCGAGTGATTGGCAGCTACACAACTAAAAACATAAAGACAGAGTTTGATGAGGAAATTGCCAAGCTTCAAAAACAGCTCCTTACCCTAATCGAAGAAAATGCCAAGCAGGGAGCCGTCAATGAGGATTTTGACGAGCAGTATAGGAAAATTGCCGAAGAAATGCAAGCCCTTAAAATGAAAAAACTAAAGCAGGCCAGAGAGCAGAAATTGGCTGGCGAATATGGGCAAAGGGTGGAAGGAATGGACTCCTGCCTTGGTAGGGTAAGCTGCAGGGTCGGAGAGTTTGATGAGGATTTAATCAGGCGTCTGATACTTAGGATCAAGGTAATTAGTGAATCCAAAATAGAAATCCACTTTAAATCAGGTATCATCGTGGAACAAGAAGTGGCATTTTATGAAGATTGATACCACCAATGAGAGTGACAAGCAACAAAGAGAGATGCAGTATGAAGAATTAAGCAGGGGTGGAAATCTCCGCTCCTGCTGAAAAAACTGCTAAGACTAAAATCTTCAGTATGTTGAGGGTTTTATTGTTGGCAGCTTTATCTTTATTAAATAATACATCGAAAAATGGAAGTTCTTGTGTTATGATAAATATGGTAATAGTGTAAAAAAATATCCCAGTACAGGCTTTTGAAAACTGCAATTGTGATAAAAATATAAACCATTAGCCAAGTAAAGCTGAATTTAATAGTCAGTTCATGCAAGAAACAGTGAGGTGAAGAAATGGGATTATTTGATATATTCAAAAAGAAAACCAAACAGAAAAATTTAGTACCAACAGTACAGGAAACGCTATTAAATCAGACAGCCATTATCCCAGAATCCGAAAAGAAATATTATCAGCCGGATTCCTATTACAAAGCGAAGTCACACGAAGGGACTCCTTTTGAAAGTGAAGTAATATACTTTGAACAGAGAAAGGAAACCTCTATCCCATCTAATAACGGTTTGTATGTCCCTGAAATCTTAATGCTACACTTTTGCAAAAAATACCCTAATCCTAAGAGCGGATATCCTGGGTATTGGTGGTATAAATATGGTATTCGTAATGTAAGTTCCGTTTATGAATCTTTGGTGGATCGAGATTTTTTAACAATCAATAATAAAACAGGTAAATACGAGCTTACAAATCTCGGTAAAACTGAACTTGAAGAGAATGCATATGTGCCATATATGCATAGTCACAGCAAATACACTACATTTACCGTATGGGATTTAAATCAATTGTTAGGTACTGATGATAAAAGTAATTACGTGGAAGTCATAGAGAAAAAACAGGCCGAGATTGACAATAGAAATGAAGAGAGCAATAAAACTTTTATGAAGGAATTGAAAGTAATAGATCCAGAAGGCTATAGGCTATTGAAAAGTCAGGATAAGCAGATAAAAGCTGTTCAGGCTGCCGATGAGAAGTATGCCGGAGATAATGATCTTGATTGGATTATCAACTTTTGGGAGGAAATATGGAAAGATGGTGGTCCCAAGTTTGAAGGCTCTGGATGGATGTTCAGGTTGCCAGATTTGTATGTTAAGGCCAAAAGATACGATGATGCTATATCTATTGTACAGAAAATAAAGAAAACTAAGGGGTCCTATTATTCAAATAAAGCTAACAACTATATTACCAGAATCGAAGATCGGAAAACAAAGGAAGCTGCTAAGAAAATGAAATGAAAGATGACCATGTAATAAAACATTTGCATCAACAGGATGAAGATGCGGAGTAAGATACAAATTGGAATTTGCGGAGGAATATAAAATGGCATGGGATTATGCAGAATTATCAAAAATGGCAAAAGCAAATGGTGGTCCTGAAAAATTGGTAGACTTACTTATTAATTCAGGAAAAAGAAAAATGTTTCCGTGGCTAGGAGTAGCGGCTGCAGTTGGAGTTGCGACTACTGTAGTTGTTCAAAAAGCACATAAATATTTATCTGATAAAAAAGCTGAGTCGAATACAGAGATAGAATTGGCTAAGCAAAAATTGATTCAAGGGATTAAAGATTATGATGCGACCCATGCCGAAGTACATTCTGATATTATGAATATAAGAAAAATTGCAGACAACAAAAAGGAATATATAGACTTACTATTGCTGGCCGACGAGCAAGAAGATATGATAGATAAGTATCTTGAGCGTGGTGAAATGTTCGTTTTGGATGATAATGGCATAAAAGCTGAATGTGTGATTACACAAGAAGGTGATGGTGTTTATGAGCTTAAAAACATTGCTGTTTTACCTGATTGTCAACGAAAAGGCTATGGAAAAAGCCTGATAGAGTTCCTGTTTTCCTCTTACACTGATTGTAACACTATGCTTGTTGGGACAGGGGATGTTCCCTCTGCACTTACTTTTTATAAAAAATGTGGTTTTACAGAATCACATCGAATAAAGAACTTTTTTATAGATAACTACGACCACCCAATGTTTGAAGATGGAAAACAACTGGCTGATATGGTTTATCTGAAATGGGAGCGATAACTTCCAATTTTCAAAGAAGAATGCTAAACAGGTGCGAATGTCAGAAGGCTGTTTTTTTGGAGGTAGAAGTTGGTAACTGGAAAATTCTCAGTACACTGAAGATTTTCCGGTTACCAATTTACGTTGTAAAACAAAATATTATTAACTCTTGTCAAATGCTGTTTTATGTTGTGAAATGGAAGAAAAAGTTATACAATTATGGTAGATTTATTTAGCAAAAGTATTTTAATAGATTTGAGCGGAAAACTTATCATTTATTAATGGAGTAGGAGAATGGTATTATGTGGAAAGATAATGAAACGGAGCTTGATTTTTTAGATTATGATTATTTAATTAATGTTTTAAAAGATACCATTACTGATGATAATTTACTTCCTGCTAGTATAGGTGTCTATGGGGATTGGGGAAGTGGTAAGTCAAGTCTTATGTATATGTGTAAGAAAAGACTTGAGGAAGAAGATGAAAAAATTAAATGCCTTGTGTTTAATGGATGGCTCTTTGAAAGCTATGACGATGCTAAGTCTGCTATTTTAGGTACTATTTTAGATGAGATAGCAAAACAAAAAAGAATGTCTTCAAAGGCAAAAAGCATCTTAAAAGGTTTATATGATAGCGTTGACAAATTTAAACTTGTAAGAAAAGGAATTAAAATGGGGGCAGATTTACTGCTTACAGGCGGGTTAGGAACTCTTGCTGATATAACAATTAATTCTGTATTAAAGCAGATATCAGACCAAGCAGATGATATTAATTTGGATGAAGTTAGATCAGCAATTAATGATGAATTAAATAATAAAGAATTGCGTGAGGATATTCGTAAGTTTCAGCAGGAATTTGAAAAATTACTAGAGGCTACAAAAATTTCAAGGTTGGTCGTATTTATTGATGAATTAGATAGATGCAACCCTAATACGATTTTGGATACTTTGGAAGCGATGAAACTATTTATGTTCCATGGTAAAGTAGCCTTCGTCATTGGGGCAGATGAACGTCATATTTCTTATGCTGTAAATAGTAAGTATAAAGAAATTGAAGGCAGTCAGATTAGTATTGGTAAAGAATATCTTGAAAAACTAATTCAATATCCGATCAGAATACCAAAATTGAATGAAGATGAGGTTGAAATTTATATCGCATGTCTACTTTTTCAGGAAGAGCTGCCAAATGAAATATTTAACGCCATAATAAAAAAAATTAATAATGACAGATTTGAAGATTTTACACAGTTTTCCCTTAAAAAAGTTATTGATGAAGTTGTTGAAGAAGGAGAATTAAAAGGAAAAGCTACAGAAGGTATGGTCGTTGCAAAACAGCTTGCAAGTGTATTGTCCAGGGGATTGAGTGGAAATCCACGACAGTGCAAAAGATTTTTGAATTCCCTTGATATGCGTATTAAAATGGCTAACTATAAGCACAAAACGCTGGATCGTAAAGTGCTGGCAAAAATCATGATGTTAGAATACATAAAGCCAAGCTTATTTAAGTCTATTGCTGAATTGTCCGCTACTGGTATGCTATCTAAAGAGTTATCTATATTTGAAGAAGAAAAGGCAGAAGAGCTAGAAGCTCTTAAAATTTGGAAGGATGATGTATGGGTACAAAACTGGTGTGAAATAGAACCTAAATTAGCCAATGAAGATTTAACATTATATTTTTATTTTACCAGAACATCACTTGATGAAAAAGTAAAATATATGAGTTCAAAATTGTCTCCGACAGCACAAGATATATTTGATAAGTTAATTTCTAAGTCTGACTTACAATTGAAGAATGCTATTAGTAAAGCCAATACGATTGGTGACAGTGAGGCGGCGAAAATTTTGGAAGCAGTATTTAATTCTATAATTGCAGACACCAGTATAGATAAAGTTAAATTTGATGCCTTTATTGCTTGGGGAGGTTCAAGAGAAAGCTTGTATGCAGAAACATTTGCATATCTTAAATCACTTAAAGGAAGTCAGATTACAATGGGGTTCGCACCAATGATAATTACTTTTGCCCAAAAAGCGCATAAAGTTTTAGAAATGAAAGAAATTACAGATGCTTGGATTCTAGACAACGACAGGTTAAAGGCTGTGTTTAAGGAATTGAAATAAGGGGGGACGTGTATGGGAACTTCAAGTATATATCATGGTAAAAATGATAGAAATCCATTGTTGCCAGATGACTATGATGGAGACGAGAAAAGTGATATTATTCAAAATGCTCCGGTGAAATGGAAGGCTGTAAAATCGGATATGTCAAAGTTTATTAATAGTGGTGGCCAAAGGGGTTCTGCAAGCCATATTGCAAAACAGTATATCAAAGCGTCTGGTGGTTCCCATAGGATGGCAGCTCAATCAACTTCAGGCATTCGTACGGGTAGTGGATTAGGGACATTTTTAAATAGTATCCGAACCGATGGATTTGCTACAACATTTAGAAATCTGGGAATAGAATTCTCAGGTAGAAGTGTAGAGGATATATTTTCTCAGTTAATAAATGTTCTTGCTCCGGCTTCTAATACAAAAGAAGATATTGTTGCAAAAGAAGCTGCAGAAGAAGCATTGTCGAAAGTATATGATTATGTTGAGAATAATAAGATGGATTTGGAGTGCTTAGATAAGATGCCGCTCAATTTGATGAATGAGGCTCTTTACGAATATGTTGGAGCATATATATGGTCACTGATGATGAAAGATTTGGGAAGTAGATTTGAAAAATATATAGATGATTCTAGACAAACTCAATCACTGGAACAAGAATTCAAAGGGTATATATTTAGTACTGTGAGAGTTGAGTTTGGGAAAAAAGGAGATATTATAAATCAGGATGTTCGCACATCCATTACAGAACTTTATGGTAAATGCCTTGAAGTATTGGAGGGTACATTATGATTATAAATTTTAGAACAGATAGTAACGATGAATTTATCCCAGAAAATCAAGATATTATAATAAACTTTGCAAATGACAGTAGTTTCTCCTTTACCTTCTGGAACAATAAAAATAAAATGCCGCAGTGGTATGGATTGGAATCCATTGATTTGCTATACATCTCCTTAGCAGTCTTTGCAGCTGATCGACTAGTGTTACGTAGTAATTCGATAGATGGCTGGAGCAGAAAGATGGAACTATATATCCCCGTATTGGAAATTGAAAAATGGGAGTTAAATTGTGGATTACTCGAAAAAATGATTAGTTTTTTAAGTGGTGATTACTGGACGTTTCATTTTAGAAAGAGAGAACTTACAGCAAAAGAGATTAACCATAAAGAAAAAATGGAAAAATCTAAAAAAATAGCAAAGAGTTATGATCGAGTTTGTATGTTCTCAGGTGGTTTGGATTCTTTTGTTGGAGCGGTTGATCTTTTAGAAAACAGTCATGGTAATAATCTATTCATTAGCCATTATGGTGGTGGAAAAGGAACAAGAGAATACCAAGACATATTAAAAGAAAGAATCATTAAAAAATATGATATAGAAACACGGGATTTTCATCAATATTATGCGAAAGTAGTAAATGGAGTGGAAGATACAACAAGAACACGCTCATTTATGTTCTTTGCACATGCTATTACTGTTGCCTCTTCTTTAGGAAAACCAATAGATTTATTAATTCCCGAAAATGGTTTGATATCATTAAATATTCCGCTCACATTTTCAAGATTTGGTACCAGCAGTACAAGAACTACGCATCCATATTATTTGAAACTTTTTCAAGAACTGTTAAATAATTTAGGAATTCTTATAACATTAAAGAATCCTTATCAATTCTATACAAAAGGTGAGATGTTATTGGATTGTAAGAATCAAGATTTTTTACAAAAGAACTTGGATAACACAATGTCATGTTCACATCCAGATAACGGGAGAATGTTAAAAGAAACTCAGGCAAGGCATTGTGGCTATTGCTTGCCGTGTGTAATCAGACAGGCAGCAATTAAAAAGTCGGGTTTGCATGATGAAAGTTCTTATCGAGATAATAAATTTGTTAGTGGTGAAACTGCAAAAATGAATTTAAACTCGTATAGAATGGGAATTGAGAAATTTAATCCTAAGTATGCATTTATGACTATTCAGAAATCTGGAGCTATTATGGAAAATATCGACCAATTCACACAGCTATACATTAGGGGAATGAACGAGATTATGGAATATTTGGAGGGCATAGAATGATTTCCTTTTCTATGGATGCACATATGCACTTTGACTTATATAAAGATAGAAAGGCTGTAGCGGATTATATCGAATGCATGAGATCATATACAATAGCTGTTACTAACCTACCTGTTCTATTTGAAAAGTATTATCCAGATTATCAACATTATAGGTATATGAAGCTGGCGCTCGGATTTCATCCAGAACTTGCTTGTGAATATCAGAATCAACTATCTATTTTTATAAAAAATATTGATAAAACAAGATATATAGGGGAAATAGGATTGGATTTTTCAACACCTGATTTGAATAACAGAAAGAGTCAGGTAAAGACATTTTCAGATATTATTCAGATTTGTAGCGAGCATAAAAATAAAATTCTTAGCATTCATTCAAGAAAAGCGCATAAAGAAGTAATGGATGTTTTGAAAGGCTTTCAAGGGGCTGTTATTTTACATTGGTATTCTGGAGCAATTAGAGAACTAAATATTGCACTTGAAAGAGGCTATTATTTTTCTATAAACCAACAAATGGTTCGTAGCAGTTCTGGCAAGAGGATAATTGATGCTATTCCAGTAGATAAAATACTGATAGAGAGTGATGCTCCATTTACGTATGGCTTAAAAGATAGATATGATTTATTTTTTGTAAATGAAATATATGCTTATTTAGCTAAAACAAGAGATCTGTCGTTAGAAGAGATTTCTAAAATTATTAAAAATAATTTTAGAAAAGTTCTTTTATAGTAGTACGACGAGTTACTGGTTTCTGTTGTACATTATATATATCATAATATATGTTGCAGGTTTAGCTTGGAAATAAATTGTGATAAACGTCAATATGTTGTGTTTCAAAGCCTTTTATGAGGGCACAAGGGAGCAAAGTAAATTGTAATGAGTAAAGCCTTCAAGTTAAATAGGAATTTGAAGGTTTTATTGTTTGCAATTTTGATTATAAAAAATCAAAATATGTTAACAGAATTGCATATGCCGAATTACCGGAATAGTGATGACAGAATTCAGGTATTAACTTAAATGGTGGATGAAAAATTCTGAAAAGATTGACCTCGAAAAGGGATTTTTCCAGAAATATGTCCTGACACCAAGGGGGTATCAGGCTCGACGGTCATCAGAATTGCAGCAACAAGGCATTGTGAAAGCCTTTGTTTACTAACGAAGAAATAAGGTAATAATCAAGGAGATGAAGAGAATTCAAAAAAATAGATTTTAGCGGCAACTCTGAGTTATCACATAGGAAAATCTCTATTTCTTTGATTAGTGAAGAAATTAGGGATTTTTTCTCTTCATCGTTGATTTTATCATACACCTTATCAAAATTTGCCAGTAGGGTGTAGATGTTTTCCAGTGTAATGGCATCTTGTTCCACGGCTTTGCGGCGCAGCTTTACATCATCAATATTTTCTTCCAGTTCTACAATGGTGTAATACAACCCATCAAGCCGAAGGGTCATATCATGGAACTTGCGTTCTCTAAATCTAGTATCTTCGGGCAGGCTGTCAATTTCATTCTCAAGACGAGTTTTATTGAGTTCCACTTCTCTAAGTTTATTTTCATAGTTTTTGAGTTCTCTGTTTAATGTGGAAGTATCAATTTCCTTGCCTATCCTTGATTTGATTTCTGCTGCAAAATCTTGATTTTTAATCAGCTCTCTGATTGCCTCAATGACAAGCGGCTCTATGTTAGTTTTCTTGAGCATAGCTTTATAGTCACAGCTTTTTCCCCTTGCTGTTCGAGCTTTACTACACACATAATAGTAAATCTCTTTATATGTACCGTCTTTGCCTCTTTCTATACCAATGCGGACAGCTTTTTCACTTACACCTTCTGCTTTGGCAATGGATGTCTTACTCATACCCATAAAATAATGAGCATAGATCTGCTTTTCCTGCTTGTCCGGTAAAGAAGCAATGGAAGCGTGGAGTTGCTGACTTGTGAGCTTACGTTCGTAAATCTCATCGGGTGAGAGAGAAACAAACAAGATGTCATGTTCAATTCCATCGTTACGGTCAAGAGAGTAGTGAGCTTTGTAGCGGTATTTCTTTCTCTCATATGCTGCCTTAGTTCTTACAGATTCTTGAAAGATAGCTAATAGTTCATCAGATACTTCTACAAGGTTGTCTTGTTTGTAGTAGGGATAATAATCTTTAAGATTGATTTTTTTCATGGTTTTACCATCCTTTCGATTTTTGGGGGTTTGCTGAAATCGAAAGGGTGAGGGTGGAGAACGGCAATGAAGCTCTATAAACGCAAAAATGCCCGACTGAATTAACTTCAATCGGGCATAGACATAGCTATGCGGCTGTGCGTCTGGCTCTTTGATAACTGACATATTAAATTTTCTAATGCTGATTAGCGTTTCCTGTTTGCACTCCGGACAAAACAAAGGGAAGTTTTCAAGCACAGTATCCTCCCGTATTTTATCACGAGTTTTATTGCCACATATAGGGTATAGTAACCACTTGCATTCTTTCATAATCACCTCATGTTTTACGATTAAGGCTAATGTAGACGAGTAGTCAGCTATAAACTAGCTCCGCAAAAATGGTTTCCTCAACCTAGTGCCTTGATGATGTTCCCTTGGATATGTATCTATAGCATATTGTGTGCGAACAAAAGTGGCAAGCAGGGCATACGGGTGAC
>JAEZHM010000033.1 GCA_023416585.1 Bacillota bacterium | reverse complement strand
CACGGGCGGCTTAAGCGGAGATTAGATTGCATAAAAGGAAAGATTGCGTTATAATACCAATAAAGGAAATTGAACGAAGGAGGCGCTGCTCCATGATTCAGGTCATACATGGCAAAAAGGGCTCGGGCAAGACAAAGCGCATCATAGATTTGGCAAACCACTCCATCAAGGAATCCAAGAGCGATGTGCTTTTTATCGATGACGACAACCGCTATATGTTTGATCTGCGTCACGAAGTCCGTTTTATCAACGCCGGGGAATACGGCATTATCAGCGCGGATATGTTCCTGGGTTTCCTTTGCGGACTTCTGGCACAGAACTTTGATGTGGGCACCATATTTATTGATGCATTCCTTAAGCTGGTCAAGATGGAATTGAAGGATTCAGGTTGGTTTTTCGAGCGTTTGGACGGGCTTTGTGAGCGCCACGGAGTGGATTTTGTACTGTCCGTCAGTGAGGATACGGAAAGCCTCCCCGAGTTCGTCAAAAAGTACATCGCCTGATTTCCAAATTGATCTGTCGCAATGGGGCGGCGGCCCGGGCCGCTGCCCTTTTTTCTACCATTTAGCCGGAGTGTGATGATATGTCATTTTTCAGCACCAGGGGCGGCGCCTGCGTAACCGCCTCCCAGGCCATACTGTACGGCTTGGCCAAGGATGGCGGGCTGTACGTGCCCGCCATGTTTCCCAGGTTTTCCTTGGAGGAGATCTCCGGGCTGGGCCTTTTGCCCTATCCACAGCGCGCGGCGCGCATATTGAAGGCCTTCCTGGAGGATTATTCGCCTGCCGAGATTGATCAATGCACCAAGGCCGCCTATGGCGGAAACCGGTTCAACCATAAGGATGTGGCACCAGTAAAGAAGCTGGATAACAACACTTTCATACTGGAGCTGTTCCATGGCCCAACGCTGGCTTTTAAAGATATGGCGCTGCAGCTTTTGCCGCACTTGACCACGCTGGCCGCCAAAAAAAACGGTGAGAGCCGGGATATCAGCATCCTGGTTGCCACCAGCGGTGATACTGGCAAGGCGGCGTTGGAAGGCTTCAAGGATGTTATGGGTACAAGCTGCACCGTGTTTTATCCCAGGGATGGCGTAAGTCCCGTGCAGGAGATGCAGATGACCACCACAGGCGGCAGCAATACCATGGTCATCAGCGTGCAGGGGAATTTTGACGATGCGCAAACCGGTGTCAAAATGCTGTTTTCCAGCCCTGAATTTGAGGAGAAAATGAACGGGCTGAACAAAGTATTGTCCTCCGCCAACAGCATCAATTTCGGGCGGCTGGTGCCTCAAATCGTTTATTATTTTTCTGCCTATGCCGACCTTGTGCACAAGGGGGCCGTTACCCTGGGCAGCCCCGTACACTTTGTGGTGCCCACCGGCAACTTCGGCAATATTCTGGCGGCATACTATGCCCATTTGATGGGTTTGCCCGTGGGCAGGCTGCTGTGCGCCAGCAACCGCAACAATGTGCTCACCGATTTTTTGGAACGGGGCATTTATACCGCCCAGCGTACTTTTTACAAGACCATGTCCCCCTCCATGGATATACTGATTTCTTCCAACCTGGAGCGCCTCCTGTATGAGGTGGCTGACAGGGATGGGGATCAAGTATCCCAATGGATGAAAGAACTGAAGGAAAGCGGCAGTTACGATATCGGGGAGGAACGCTTAAGCCGCATCCAAAAGATGATGGAAGGCGGCTATGCCGACGACGTGGCCACCGCCAGGGAAATAAAGCGTGTCTGGCAGCGCCATCATTATTTACTTGATCCCCACACCGCCGTGGCCAGCCATGTGCTGAATATGTACAGGGCTCGCACCAGGGACCATACCCCCGCGGTGGTGGTAGCCACCGCCCACCCCTACAAGTTTACCACAGATGTGGCGGATGCTCTTTTCGGTCAAGAGGCGGCATTGGGCCTGGACGCTTTTGACTGCGCGCTGCACTTGGAAACAGAGACGGGTATTCCCATGCCCAACCAGGTTTCTTCCCTGCGCACGCTGCCTGTACGCCACACAATCACCTGCCGCAAGGAGGATATGGCAAAAACGCTGCTCAACGCGTTTTCAAAATAGAAGAAGAAAGACCGCCTGCTTTCCCCATACGGAAGGCGGGCGGTTTTCTTTATCCACTCTTGCATTATATTGCTCGTTATTGCATTTCTTCTTCAGGCTGCGGCGTATGGCTGGTCAGATCCAGATAAAAAGCGGCAGTGGCGGAATTGACATACACCTGGAGCGCCAGGGAAGTAAAAAGCCCTGCCACCGTCCCGAGTACCGGCAATATTACTGTCAGGACACCTGCAATCAATACAGACAGTAAAAACCAGCCCACAAAGCTGATATCGAGCCAGAACAACCGGCCCTTGTTGCCTTTCATGATTTCCCGGCTATTCCGTATGGAGCTTATGACGCCGATATCCGGATTATCCGCCAGAAGATATGGCGCCATCGCATACCGGAAACCTGCAACGATCGACGGAATCATCAACAGGATCACCAGCACCGTGACAACTACCACGCTGGTCACCCTCGCCAAAGCAATAAGGTATGCGCCGGGTATCAGGATCAGGCTCCACAGCAAAATCAAAAGCGCAATCAAAAGCGCCTGGCCCAGGCACTTTCCGAAAATGCGCATTCTCGAAAACAGCAGAAAAAAGCCGGTCGCCTGACCGCGATGTAAACACAGAAAATAGTTATTGAGCCCAATTCCCAAAGCTGATGTAAAAACAAAACCCAGAAAAAACAGTATGTAATATATCCACGGGTAACTGTTATCCTGCCGCTGAAAAGCCCCCAGGATAGAGAGCAGATCAGAACCTGCCATTGATGGCAGATTGACGCGGATCTGGAATACGCGCAGAGCCGTGTCAAAAATACCCGCCCCGAAGGTTATAAGCAGAGCCGTCTGCCAGTGACCCTGCAGCGCCTTAAGTCCACGCCGGCGAAGGAGGGAACTTTCAGCCACCCCATCCACACCCTTTCACGTTTCCACCAGGGAGCATTCACCTGTTTTGACTGGAAAGCTCCAGATAAAATGCGGTCACGGAAGAATTCACATACACCTGCAAAGCCAGGGAAGCAAAAAGGCCTAATGCGGTACCGATAAAACCCAATATGGTATTTAAGATACCAACGCCTACAACCGCCAGCAGCGCCCAGCCGATAAAGCTCAGGTGCAGGCTAAAGAGCCTGGCCTTATGTCCATCCATCATTTCCTTGCTGCGCCGGATGGCCTCGAAAGCATCAATGTCCGGGTTTTCTGCCATCAGGAAGGGGGCCATGGCATATCTGTATGCAGCAATGATCCCCGGCACCACCAGCAACAGTGACCACAAAAAGATAAAGATGCCCATCAGCAGCATGAGGCCAAGGCATCTAAGCCAGACATGCATCCGGGAAAACAAAAGAGAAAAAGGTGGATTTTCGCTTTTGTGCAGCATCAGAAAATAGGTATTCAAGCCTATGCTCAATGCCGGGGCAAACAAAAACTGAAGGATCGCGATCAGTGTCAAAAATCCGTTATAGGGTGCCACAGACGATGCAATATGTCCGAAGGTATCCCAAACTGATCTGTTCATGAACGTATTGGCATCCAGGCGTAATTGGAACGTACTTTGCACCATGCCCAGCAGCCCTGCCACAAAGGTTACCATCATCGCAGTCTGCCAGTTGTTGTTGAGCGCAGAAAGCCCCCGCCTGCGCAAGGTGGAACTATCGGAATAATTCATGCCCCCACTCCCTTCCATACATCCCCATTTTAGCATAGGGAATATGCATGGGCAAGAGCGGGGGCATGAAAACCGCCTTCCATCGTTCCATCTGTCATAATCAAATCAAAACAGCGCCCGGGCAAAATCATTGGCGTCAAAGGGCTGAAGATCATCGATGCCCTCGCCCACGCCTACGTACCATACCGGCACGTTCAGTTCCCGGCGGATGGCGATGGCGATGCCGCCCTTGGCTGTGCCATCCAGCTTGGTGAGTATGATGCCGTTGATCTCGGCAAATTCCTTGAAGACTCTAGCCTGCTGCAATCCGTTTTGACCCGTGGTGGCGTCCAGCACCAGTATACAGCGCACGTCCGCTTCAGGATATTCACGGTCGATGACCTTGCGCATCTTATGCAGCTCATCCATCAGGTTTTTCTTGTTGTGCAGCCGGCCGGCCGTATCCACGATCAGCAAATCCGCCTTGCGTGCCTTGGCTGCCTGTACCGCGTCAAACACCACTGCGGCGGGATCAGCGCCCTCCGCATGCCGCACCAGGGGCACCCTGGCCCGGTCCGCCCAAACGGACAATTGATCCGCCGCCGCCGCGCGGAAGGTATCCCCTGCGGCCAGCATCACCGTGCGGCCTATGGCTTGAAAGCGCAGCGCCAGTTTCCCGATGGTGGTTGTCTTGCCAACGCCATTGACGCCAACCACCAGCATGACCATGGGCCACTTCAGCGGCGGGCGCGGAATGTTCATCTCTTCCGCAATGATTTCGCTGAGCATCTCCCTGGCCTTTGCGGCGCTCTTTACGTTCTCCTTTTTCACCTGCGCGCGCAGCTTTGCAAGGATCTCCTCGGAGGCGGCCACACCAGCATCCGACAAAATGAGTATATCCATCAGTTCGTCATAGAAATCCTCGTCCACCACACCGGCGTTCTCCACCAGGTCGTCCACCTTGGCGGTAAGGTTGGAGCGGGTCTTTTGCAGCCCTTCCCGAAGCCGGGCAAACAAGCCCTTCTTTTCTTTCTCTTCCATGTATGCCTCTCCCCCATTTAACTGGCATTATGAATTGCTCTGCTAAGTAGTAGTTGGCTTACCTGCCGGGGATTGTGCTTGCTTGGCAAATCCATTCAGCCTTGCCTTAAAGCCGTAGGGCGGGGGCTTGCTCCCGCCGTAAGAAGCGGTATCATAAGACCTAGGAACAGCGGCGGGAGCAAGCCCCCGCCCTACGGCATCGTCTGTTTGTTGACTTCTCTACCGGGGCTTGTGAATACCGAAACATCTGTAGTTGAAAGTCCGCTAGTGTAATAGGCAGCGCCTATCCCGCATACTCCGTCAAATTCACAGAAACCATTTTGGATATGCCCCGTTCCTCCATGGCCACGCCGTACAGCGCGTTGCAGCGCTCCATGGTGCCCTTGCGGTGGGTGACCACCACAAACTGCGTTTTCTTGCCGTATTCGCTGAGGTAGTCGGCAAAATAATTGATATTGGCCTCATCCAGCGCAGCCTCGATTTCATCCAGGATGCAAAAGGGCGTGGGCTTTAGTTTCAGCATGGCAAAGAGGATGGCGATAGCCGTCAGCGCCCGCTCGCCGCCCGAAAGCAACGACAGCAATTGCAGCTTTTTCCCCGGCGGCTGGGCGCTGATCTCAATGCCGCAGTTCAGCGCGTCGCTTTCGTCGGTGAGCGAAAGCTCCGCGTGACCGCCACCGAACAGACGCACAAACGTTTCGCTAAAATACCCCTTCATCAGGTTAAACTGCACCACGAACTGCTGCTCCATTTGCCCCAGCAGTTTCGTGATGAGAATTCCCAAGTCCTCCTCCGCCTTTTTCAGGTCCTGCTGCTGCGTAGTGAGGCTGTCGAAACGCTCCTTGGTGGAAACATATTCCTCGATAGAGTTCACATTCACTGTGCCCAGGACGCGAATTTGCTCCTTGAGATACGAAGCTTCCTTTTCCCCGGCGGAAAGGTCGAACCTCTCCGCACGGTAGGCTTCCGCCCCGCCGTAGGTCAATTCGTACTCGTTCCAGATTCGCTCCTGCATGGCGGTCAGATCCGCTTCCACACGGGTGCGGTTCAACTCCGTACGGTGCAGCTTTTCTGTAAGATCTGCCGCTTCCTTTTGCAGACTCTCCGTCTCGTCGCGCAGCGTGCGCAGCGCAGACTGCTGGGCAAGGCGCTTGCTTTCCATTTCGTCAACGCCGGCCTGAGCACGAGTCACTGCCTGATGGCGGCTTAAAACAGACTCCTCCAGGCTCTCAAGTGCAGCCTCGTCCCGAAGTATGGATTCCTGCACGGCGGCCATTTCCTTGCGCAGCCGGTTTAGGTCCTCCCCGGCGTTTTTGACTTCTTCCAACAGCCGCTGGCGGTCGCGCTTTAGGCTGGCAATCTCATGCTCCCGTCCTGTAACGGCCAGCATGTGCTGTGTGACCGTGTCCCGCTGCTTTTCCACCTGAAGGCGGGCAGAGATCAGTGCCTGCTGCAGCGACTGCGTTTTTTGCTGCATGGCCTCCTGGTCGGTTTCTACATCGCCTGTGCGGCGGGAGATGGCCTCCAGATCTTCCTCGATCTCTACAATACCTTCCTCCAGCTGCTGGCGGGCGCTTAAAGTCATCTGAAGGCGTGATTTCAGCGCGTCCCACTCCTGGCGGGCGCCTGTCACACGCTCCTGGTCACGGGCTACGGCGATTTCTTCCTGATGCACCCGGCCAATAGCCTCATTCCTAAGCGTCTTGAGTTCCGCCCGCTCCTTCTCCATTTCCTCCAGTGCCTGGCGCGCGCTTTGCAGCTCCTGCGCGAGTTTGCGGGACGATACACGAAGCTCCTCTATTTCCCGCTCCCGGCCGAGTAAGCTGGCCGCTCTCGCCTGCACGGAGCCGCCCGTCATGGAACCGCCGCTGTGCATGACATCGCCATTCAGCGTAACCAAGCGGAATGCCTGGCGCCCCGCCCGCATGATGGCAATGCCGGCATCCAGATTTTCCGCAACCACTGTACGGCCCAGCAGATTTTCCATGATCTCCCTGTACTCGGGATCAAAGGAGATCAGCTCGCTGGCCACGCCAAGGCAGCCCGGCATGGTAAGCAGCGACCGCTCCTCCCTGGTAAGCACACGGCCACGTATGGTATTCATGGGCAGGAAGGTAGCGCGGCCCAGCTGATTATTCCGAAGATATTCGATCACCCGCTTGGCGGTGGGCTCATCCTCGGTGATCATGTTTTGCAGCGCACCGCCCAACACCATGTCGACGGCCGTTTCCATATGCTTGGGCACACGCATGAGCATGGCCACAACGCCCCGCACCTTGTTGTCACCCTGGTTTTTTGCATAGGTGAGGGCTCTTTTTACCGCCTGGGCGTACCCCTCGTATGCCCTTTCCATTTCCTCCAGCAGCTTCAACCGGCTTTCCATGGCCTGCTGGCGGCCGGCGGACTGCTGCAAAGCAGTGGTCTTCTCCCCGATGGATGCGCCCAGCGACTGCACCCGAGCGTCCAGCGATTCCGCTTCCTTGGAAAGCTCCTTCCAGCTTTGCCGGGTAGCTTCCCCCTGCTCCACCGCCTTTTGATAGGCACTTTCCAGCGCTGTTTCCTTTTGTGAAAGATCTGCCTGACTCTTTAAGAGTTCTGCCAACCGCTCCTTCATTTGGGCCATGATGGCCTGCTGCCGCGTCTGGGCGGTACGCTCATTGCTCAGGCGGTTCATGGCAGCCAGAATGGCCGCCTTATGCTCTTCCAGTTCCTGTTCCCGGTCCGCTTCTTCCAGCTGGAGCTGCTTCAACTGCTCCTGCTCGCTTACAAGCGTATCCCTGCCCTGCTTGAGCGCTTCTTCCTGGGTATTCAGGCCGCCCTCCCCGGAAGACTCCATGGCCGAAAGTTCCCCATACCGCTGGTCCAGCCTGGACGATTCATCCTGAAGGCGCTGGCTGTTTTCACGGCTGTTTTCCAGACGTTGATTCACCTTTTCCCGGTTGGATTTCTCCTCATGCCATTCGTCATTCAAGCGCGTAAGTTGTTCCCTGGCCGCAAGAAGGTCCGCCTCCATGTGCTCCAGGGTATCTTCCATCTCGCGGCGGAGCTGCGTTTTCTCCTCCAACCGCGCAGTGTTCTGGTCCAGTACCGCCTGCACTCCGGCGGCTGCTTCCATCAAGCTGTTCAGCCTTTCCTTCAGCTTGTCATGGCGAATCAGGAATATATTCAGCTCCAGCCCCTTCAATTGCTCCGCCAGCATCAAATAGGCCCTGGCCGTTTCCGCCTGTTTGGCCAGCGGCTCCAGGTGGCGGGACAACTCGTCGAGGATATCCTCCACACGGGTAAGGTTTTCCCTTGTTCTCTCCAGCTTGCGCTCCGCCTCTTCCTTGCGGGCGCGGTACTTCATGATGCCCGCCGCGTCCTCAAACACCTGCCGACGGTCTTCCCCCTTCTGGGAAAGGATCTCGTCGATGCGGCCCTGGCCGATGATGGAGTAACCTTCCCGGCCGATTCCGGTATCCCTAAAAAGGTCCACCACATCCTTTAAACGGCAGGCGGCCTTGTTGAGATAGTATTCGCTTTCACCATTGCGGTAAACCCGGCGGGTAACCATCAGCTCGACGTAATCCACAGGCAATGACTTGTCCTCATTGTCAAACACCAGGGATACTTCACAGTACGCCATAGCTTTTCGCTTTTCCGTGCCGCCGAAAATAATATCCTCCATTTTGGCACCACGCAAAAGCCGGGCGCTTTGCTCGCCCAGCACCCAGCGAACGGCGTCGGCAATATTGCTTTTGCCGCTGCCGTTGGGGCCCACAATCCCGGTGATGCCCTGATTGAACACGATCTCCGTGCGCTGGGCAAAGGATTTGAACCCGTATATCTCCAGCTTCTTCAGCCGCATGCAGACCCTCCCGAACCCTTGACATATTCAAGCGCCAGTTTGGCGGCTTCCTGCTCCGCCTGGCGCTTGGTTTTTCCCCGGCCGCAAAAGGGCGGCAGCCCGCTGGCGTTCACCTGCGCGGTGAACACGCGGTTGTGGGGCGGGCCTTCCGTTTCCAGCAGCACATAGGTTGGCGCTTCCCGGCCCTTTGACTGCACCCATTCCTGCAACGCGCTTTTAGCATCCAGCGCAGGCGTCAGGTTCTCTTCCTCCGGCCAGAGCCTTTTTACCAGCATAAGCGCCGTATTGATACCTCCGTCCAGGCAGACAGCGGCCAGCACCGCTTCCATAGCATCGGCCAGAATGGAGGGATTTTCCCTTCCCCCGTCCTGCTCCTGGGATTTGTTCATGATCAGATAATCCTTAAGGCCGATCTTTCCTGCCACCTTGGCGAGAGCCGCTTCGCACACCAGCAATGCCCGCCGGTGGGTCAAGCCGCCTTCGCTCATGGAAGGATACTTTTCATACAGAATACAGGACATGCAGTACTGCAGCACCGCGTCCCCCAGAAACTCCAGCCGCTGGTTGTCCTCCGCTCCGGCGGAGGGGTGGGTCAGCGCACGGCGGAGCAGCGCTTCGTTTCTGAAGGTATATTTGAGGCTATCCATCAGTTTTTTCAACCAAACTCCTCCTATCATGAAAAGGCGCTGCCGAACAATCGGCAACGCCGGATGCCTTTCCCGACCGGCATCTCACTTCTTGTGCTCTTCGATGTAATCCACCACATCGCCCACTGTTTTGAGCCGTACGATGACCTCATCCTCCACCATGATGCCGAATTTGTCTTCCAAATCCATAATCATCACCATAATGTTAGCGCTGTCGGCCTTCAGGTCCTCCACCAGCTTGGCGTCGCGGGTCACTTTTGATGCGTCCACCCGAAGTTGTTTTGCGATCATGGGAGCTACCGTTTCGAATACCATATCTGTTCCTCCTATTTTTGTAGATGATTCTGCATTTTTTGGATAAGTGCTGTAAAAATCAAGCTTGGGGTATGCTTGCTTGAATTTGTTTGTCGATAAGGCCTACCACGTTGCCCTTGGCCATCAGCGATGCCTGGCGGATGGCGCATGCCATTGCATGGCCATTGCTGGAACCGTGGGCTTTCACCACAACACCCTGTACACCAAGCAAGGGTGCGCCGCCTACCTCGGAATAGTCCATGAGCTTTGCCACCCTGCGGAAAGCGGGCTTGGAGATGAAGCCGCCAATCTTCCCGCGCAGGTCAGCCATAAGCTCTCTTTTGATGATATGCATCAGCGTGCCGGCCACACCCTCCATGAACTTCAAAATCAGGTTTCCGGAAAAACCGTCGCATACCATTACATCCGCCTGATCTCCTGTGATATCCCTGGCCTCCACATTGCCGATAAAATTGTAAGCAGCCTTTTCCATGATGGGATAGGCAGCCTTTACCAGCGCATTGCCCTTTTCCGCCTCCGCGCCGATGTTCACAAGCCCCACCCTGGGATCATGAATCCCCATTACCTGATGCATGTAAATGGAACCCATCAGCCCGAACTGATCCAGCCATTCCGGCTGGCAGTCCACATTGGCGCCGCAGTCGATGAGCAGGAAATAACCTTTGCCGTTAGGCATCAAAGGCGCCAGTGCCGGCCTTTCAATGCCGGGGATGCGCCCCAGGCGGAACATGCCGCCCGCCAGCACAGCGCCGGTGGAGCCGGCGGAAACAAAGCCGTCCGCCTCTTTTTCCTTCACGGCCAGCATGCCCATAACGATGCCCGAGCCCTTCTTCTGGCGGATGGCCATCACGGGAGCGTCATGATTGGATATGACCTCAGGGGTTTCCATGATATTTACCCGGCTTGCTACATTTTTGAGCTTTTCCATATATGGGGCCATGGCTTCCTGCACCCCGGCCAGCGTAACATGAAGATCGGGCATTGCGTGCAGCGCCTCCGCCGTTCCCTCCACCGCCGCTTTGGGGGCAAAATCGCCGCCCATGGCATCCACAAAAATACGCATGCGCCCTCGCCCTGCTTTCATCAGACCATAATAGAACAGGATGATTGTAGCACACAAGGCCCCGCCAATGCAAGATTATAAGCGATAGGCAGCGCGCCGGCCGGAATAACCCTGATGACGGCGGCGCATGGGCCTGCGGGGAGATGGCAGCCTGCGGCGGTTGATTAACATGCCAAGCGGCAGTGCCTCATGCAAGACGGACAAGGCGACGGCTTCTTCGGGAAGCGTAAGCCACTTAAGTCTTGGCGGAGAACCGCTTTGCCAGATGGCGGGATGAAGTGTGGACACGCCCCGAAGAGCTATGAACTGGTAGGCCGAATGGCTCTTCCCCGGGCTGTTCTTTAATACATGGGGCCAGTAGAGCATCTCGCCAATGGCGCGTGTAAACTCCCCGGGGCCAACCTTCGCCATAGCCTCTTCAAATTCCACCTGCAGCAAGTTCAAACGCGTTTGGTCAAGGTCGTGCCCGGCCAGCGTCCTGTATGCCTTCTCCACCCTGCGGCGGACAGATTTCAATAAACCTTGCTGGCTTGTTCCCGCAACGGCCATCACTTGCTTGATGGGCAGTATGCGGAAGCGTATCAGGTTCAGAGCGGAGAGCATATCCGCCATGGACATACCGGCCAGCGTCTGCAGATAGGCCATGCCGTATTCGATCAACGTAGGCATATCCACCATGGGCCGGGTCAGCCTTCTTACTTCCGCGCGGGCATTTTGTGCTTCTGATGTTTCCCGCCAGCCATAGGCTGCGCGGCACAATTCCTCACCGGCAGGATAAAAAAGACATACCCCCAGGTGCATCTGCGCGCAGGCCCTTGGCACATAGTCGTCACCGTTGAGCACATGGTACAGAGGATAGGCCGCAGGGTCATTAAGTGCGGTGCCCATCATCACCGTAGGGGAAGCAAAGCCATAGCCTATGATGTTTTCCGGAAGAACACCGCTTTCCTGAATCCACAAGTGGGTCAGCACCTGCATTACCGCGGCGCCCTGGCTGTGGCCGGCAAGCCACAGTTTAAAGCGGCTGTCATGCTGACGCGCCTCCCTAAGGATATGGGTCAGCGTTAAATTTTCCAAGCCCAGCGCCTTGGCTGTATCGGGAAAAGCAACACGCTCCGCGTTCCCGTCAAATTGCCGCGCCAGCTGCAAAAAGCCCTGGTGTATGCCGTTTTCGCTGGCGAAGCGCAAGTTGGAAAACCAGTCGTAAAAGCGGCTTCCCGTGCTGCGAAAACCGATAGCTACCACATAGCAGCCATCCTGGGCGGGTTTTATCATCATTACGGCTTTGCCGGTATCGCTTTGCTCCCGTTGGCGGATGGCGGAAAACACCTGCCGTACGGGATTCAATTGCCTTAAATTCGCCCTGGCCCTATATACGGCCCATTTGTTGTACAAAAACTGCCGAGTCTCGCTCACAGGCGCAGGGGATACGCCCCCCAGGAGCTTGTTGTCCACCTGAAAGTTGAAATCGGTCCAGCCTGCCCGCATCCAGTCGCCGACGCGAAGGTCCTGGGCGGTGGAGGAAAGCTCCAGTGAAAGGCGCATCAACTCCTGGGAAAAGGGCGGGCGAAGCCTCCCCCAAGGGTCCTGCTCCCAGGGCAGAAAAAAAGGCACGGTCCGGCCCAAATCCACATAGGTAAGCCGCCCGCGGACGGGAGCCGGAAGCTTTGGGATGGATTGATCCTGTGCCATGCGCCGCCTTCTTTCCAACATAGAAAACCATTGCGCTTATCATACCACGCAGGGGCAGGCTTAACAATATGAGGCCTGCGGATCCGCTGTTGAATTGTGATTAGGAATTAAATATACTTGTCTTACAAACAACGGATTATTCCTGTTCACGCCTCCAGCGGCAGGTACATGTAGTAATCATCCCGATAGGTGCTGTCGGCCAGCTTCCGCGCATGGTACTGGCGTCCGCATACAAGAAAGCCCAGGCTCATATACAGCTTCAGCGCCGGCAGGTTTCCGCTGTCCACTTCTAGTTCCAGATGGGAAAGGCCGCGTTCTTTGCCCCAGGCGATCAGGGTGTTCATCATTATTCTGCCAATGCCAAGGCCGCAGACAGACTGACGCAACGCAATTCCAACCATGGCCTTGTGGCGGAATCGACGGCGGCTTAAGCAGGATGCCTGGCAGGAGCCCATCACTATCCCGTCCACTAGGCATACTAAAAACAATGTATTTTCAGATTCTTTCTGTTCTGCCAAAAATGCCTGTTCCTTTTCCAGGGTCATTTCAAACTCGCCAGGCTCCCGGGCCAGAAAGACCGTTTCGGTATCCAGCGCGTTCACAAGGTCGATCATGCTTTGCGCGTCCCCGGGTTCGGGATTGCGAAGCACCACCTGCTTTCCCTGTATATCAAACGATTCATGATAAATGGCCATACTTCTCCTCCTTTGCTTTGGCCCAGTATACAACATGATGGGATGTATTAACAATAAGCAGGCAAGAAATAGGAGGGCAGCCCTTTTTGAAAAGGCTGCCCTCTCTATGTGTTATGAAGATCAAGACGTGGACAACCGCATGCACTTGCTATTTCATACGATTGGCCATAGACAGCAATACATCCTTCTGCGCAGTCTTGGAGTTGATATCATACAACACTGCATCGTAAATCTGGGTATTATCTCCCCACTGATAAACAGAATCAAAGTCAAAGAGCGCAGCATACTGAATCGGCTCAAACCCCGTTTGCTGCAAATACAGCGCTTCATCGATCCCATTTCTTTTTATGTACAGCGCTTTTTCCATGCCAGGGATAGACACCGGTTCATATATATCGCCTTCTGTAGCGCCAAACCCATGTTCTGCCTCTGTGGTGTCAAACTGGGCAGTCACACTGATCTGATTTCCATTCGCATCCTCAAACTGGACATTATAACATTCTATATTCCTTTTTATATCCTCACCAGTTCGAATCCGGCTTAGCGTCACGCCCTCATATGGGGTTTTCGTTCCTAAAAATGCAACGCTCTTTAACGCCAACTCATCTATGAAAAACGTCAGCCAGCCGTCTTTGAACGCATATCCCGCAGGCGGATCCGGAACCAGAAAAGGCAAATTCGCTTCGCTGATACGTTTTTTTAGTTCATCCAATGCAGAAATCATTTCAATCGTGCCATGCATTTCGCCGTTGCCGTTATCATACTGGAAAAACCATATCTCATTATCAGGCTTTCCTGAAAGCAGCTTTTCTCTCGCATCGTCATTCATGTTCTTTGAAACATGCAAAGTAGTCGGCGCAGGTGTAGGCGCAGTCTCCATCCACTGCACAGGATTTCCAAACCAATCGATTTCGATGGTCCCGCTAAGATACGCGGCGGCCACAGCCCCGGCCGCCAGAATCAGAACAAGTATCAAAGCCGCAACCAGCGATACTGCCATTTTTCGTTTCATAATATCCCCTTCTCCTTCCGCTTTTTCAATACGCCGCATCACACCACCCGATAGCCGCGCATCAAAATCAATGCCGGAAAGGCTTCGGTCCATGGCATCTTTTAGCTTCCTATTCATCAAAATACCACCCTTCCAGCTGAGATTTCAGCTTTTCCCGTGCCCTTTTCAAGCGCACCAATACAGTGGATGGGGCGATGCCTAAAATCTTTGCAACATCATCCGTCTTCAGTTCCTGGTAGTAATACAAAAGTACTGAACCCCTGTACTTTTCAGGCAAATTCATGACAGCACGCAAAACTTCGCCATCCGCCGGAGCAATATCGCTTACCGGCAATGGCATGTTCTCCAGGCCTTTGCTCCTGTCGACGTGCTTCCACCAAGGCTTTCTTAAGATACTTTTACATGTGTTGATGGCAATCTGCGTAAGCCATGTCTTTTCAGAGCTTAGGCCATGAAAGCTGCCAAAATGCAGGTAGGCTTTGAAAAATGTATCCTGAACAGCATCCTCGGCCAAGGCCATATCCTGCAGATAAACATAGCACATGCGAAGCAAGGCGCGCCCATATAGCGACATCATACGCTCGATGTCTTGGGTTCCGGCTCTGTGTGGTACCTCCACAGAGGGCATCCCCTCACCTCCTTCACCTTTTAGACGCATGCTTCGGAAGGATTCTTTCATGATTGGAATGAAATGCAAAAAAAGATAGAGCCACCCAAATGGATGACACTATCTTGCCACAGGAAGGCCTTTCCTTCAAGCTTGGATTTTAAATCAGGAATTGGTCAGGCTTTAATATATGCAGCGCCTGACCATTTGCAGCTCGCCCTCATCGCCTTTTGCCTTGAAGCCGTACTTTTCATAGATATGGATTGCGTTTTCGTTCATGGTATCCACCGCAAGGAACCCTTTCACCGCGCCATTTTCAATTCCATAACATATCGCCTGTTCTATCAGCCTTTTACCGTACCCTTTGCCCTGATACATAGGTTCTACGGCAATCTCCCTGATCCACAGCGTGGTACCTTCGGAATAGATGGCAACGCAGCAGAAACCGGCAATCTCCCCATTTTCGCGCACGATGATGGCGTCGTTTTCCGCAATCCATTCGGCAAACCATTCGGCCGTCTCGCCGCCAAACCCTCTGGACTGGCCTTCGCACTTCTTTGACACAAGCGAGGCGGCCGGGCAATCATTAGGATGCAAGAACTCAATATCACCATAGCTGCATGATCCGATGGGAGCCGTTTTCAGCTCCTTATTGAAATAATCATTATACTCGCCCCATGTCTCAAACCCGATATCACAAAGCTTTTGCGCATGCTCATGCGGCACAAAATTGATGCGTAGCGGTTCACTTATCTTTTTGATTTGTTCAATGACATAATTGAAATCATCCGCAGCAAAATACAGAAAGGACGGTGATTTTCCGCGGTCACAAAGAATCACGAGATGGCCGTCATCTATGATCACATCCGCGTTACGACAGTCGTCAAATTCTGCATAATCCAAAGACGAGTACTTGCACGTACCCGCAGCCGTCTTTATCCTGTCAAATTCCGCTTCGCCAATCATCCGCTTCACCTGCATTCCTTACGTTCTGTCCGGTCAATTGTACCTGTAATATACAAAAAATACAAGCATGACTCATTTTAGACGCATCGACATACATGCCATAAAAGCAATTGTTTTCCAGTGGTTCACGGGTGGAAATTATGTATATATTATTCCTATCAAAAGCTGGAGGTGTCTATGATGAGCAGCAAGGTAATCCTGTACATTGCAATGAGTCTGGATGGCTGCATTGCCACAGAAGACGGCGGGATAGATTGGCTATCCATGGTAGATATGCCGGGAGAAGATTATGGATATTCCGACTTCATCCATAGTGTCGGTACCGTTATCATGGGGCGCAAAACATACGAGAAGGTATTGTCTCTCGGAGCCGGTTATCTCCACAAGGATAAAACAAACTATATCCTTTCCAATGAAAGAACCGGAAACGACGAAATTGTGACCTTCTATTCCGGAAGTCTGGAGGAATTGATATTAAAGGAAAAGCAAAAGGAAAACGGACACATTTTTATTGATGGCGGCGCAAGTGTAGTCCATGCCCTTTTATCGCAGCATTTAATAGAAGAATGCGTCATATCCATCATTCCGGTAATTCTTGGCGGCGGCATCAGGTTGTTTCAGGATGGGCTGCCGGAAACGAAACTCAAGCTTGTCTCCTCGAAAACGTTTCCCTCCGGGCTTGTACAGCTTCAATATCAATGCGTTTAGCGTACGTAAGGAAAGGATCAACGACAGCAGACAGCAGCAAACAGGGCCATCCATATGGGTGGCCCTGTTCGGAAAAGAAAGCCTTTCAAGATGAGTTAATGTTCTTCCTTACTTCTTCTTTGCATCCCGCTGCCTAAGCTCCGTGCGGCGGATCTTGCCGCTGATGGTTTTGGGCAGAGAGTCCACAAACTCTATGATGCGCGGGTACTTATAGGGAGCGGTGATCTTCTTCACATGCTCCTGAAGCTCATGCCTCAATGCATCGGACGGGGTGTAACCCGGCTTCAAAACTACAGTAGCCTTGACTACCTGGCCGCGAAGCTCGTCGGGCGCGGCGGTAATGGCAGTCTCCAGCACGGCGGGATGTTCTAATAATGCACTTTCCACCTCAAAGGGCCCGATGCGGTAACCGGAGGACTTGATCACATCGTCCGCCCGGCCCACATACCAATAGTAGCCCCACTCATCCCGCCAGGCGGTATCCCCGGTGTGGTAAATATCATTGTTCCATACGGATCTGGTGAGCTTTTCATCCAGGTAATAGCCATGGAACATACCGATGGGCTTGCCATGATGGGTTCTTACCACGATCTCGCCGCTTACTCCCGGCGGGCAGGAATTGCCCTCCTCATCGATCAGGTCCACATCAAACAGAGGGGAGGGTTTGCCCATGGAACCGGGGCATACCTTCATCCAGGGGAAGGTGGCCAAAGTCACCACAAGCTCCGTCTGGCCAAAGGCTTCCCGCAGCTCTACGCCGGTACGCTTTACAAACTCCGCCGCCATGTCGGGGTTTAAGGGCTCTCCAGCCACGGAGCAGTGGCGAAGGGTGCTCAAATCATAGTTTTTGAAATCCTCCTGCAGCATGTAGCGGTACATGGTAGGCGGCGCGCAGAAGGAGGTGATGCCATGGTCCTGTATGAGCTGCAGAAGTTCTTTTGCCACAAACTTATCCAGATCATAGGTAAACACCGCACATCCGCCCAGCCACTGGCCGTACAGCTTGCCCCATACGGACTTGGCCCAGCCGGTCTCCGAAACGGTCAGGTGAAGCCCGCCCGGCTGAACCTTAAGCCAGTACACGGCGGTGATGATATGGCCAAGGGGGTAATAATGATCGTGGAGCACCATCTTGGGCATGCCGGTGGTTCCGCTGGTGAAGTATAGAAGCAGGGGATCCTCGTTATGGGCGTATGCATCCCCTTGCGGCTTTGCAAAAACAGAAGATGCTTTTTCCATGCCCTCGCTGTAAGACAGCCACCCCGCCCGGCCTTCCCGTACGGCCACAAGATTCCTAAGCGTCGGGCAGTGGGGTTTGGCTGCCTCCACCGCGTCCATGATGGTGCTGTGATGGCCGGTGCATACAATGGTCATGACCTTGGCTGCATTGCAGCGGTACACCACATCCTTCTCGGTCAAAAGGTGAGTGGCGGGTACGCCCACGGCACCCAGCTTGTGCAGCGCCATGAGGACGGGCCAGAACTCATGGTGGCGCTTTAGTATCAGCATCACCTTGTCGCCCTTTTTCACGCCCAAGGAGGCAAAATAATTGGCCGCCTTGTCGCTTAAAAGCTTCATGTCCGCAAAGGTAAAGCGGCGGACTTCCCCTTCGGGGCTTACCCATAGCAGTGCCAGGCCTTCGGGGTCCGATGCTGCCAGTTCATCCACTACATCGAAAGCAAAATTGAAGGAGTCTGGACGCCGAAGCCTAAAATTTTTATTGAAATCCTCATAGGAAAGAAAGTCTCCCTGAACGGTTACATACTTTTTATACAGCGGCTGCATACGCTACCTCCTTCACTTTTGCGCTTCGGGCCCTTTGATGACCACCGCGATAAACCTGCAGTCCCCTTCCACGGCATACATGGCATGGGGCAGCGAACTGTCATAATAAATGGAATCTCCGGGTGCCAAAACCAGTTCGTTGCCGCCAAGCGTAAGGCGCAGCATACCCTCCAGCACATAATCAAACTCCTGGCCCTCATGACTGTGGGCCTGCTTCCTGGCATCGGGCTCATCCTTTTCCACGGTCACCACAAAGGGCTCCGCCAGCTTGTGGGCAAAGTTGTAAGCCAGGTGATGATAGTGGTATTGCTTCCGCCTGTCAAAGGCAAGGCCTTTGCCGCTTCTGGTCAGTACATACCCTTTGAGCTTTGGGCTTTCCCCAGTCAAAAGGTCGGAGATGTCCACCTGCAGCACTTCCGCAATATTGAACAGGTGAGAGAAGGAAAAATCCCTTAACCCGGATTCGTAGGCCTCGTATTCCTCCTGGGGAATACCGGCCTTTTGCGCCACCTGAAGGGCGGTGAGGGAATTGATCTCCCTCAAATCTCTAATTCGCATGGCAATCAGCTCGATCTGGTTCATAGGAACGCCTCCCTTTTTGTTGTGTAGTACAAAAAACCCCACACCTTATGGTGCGGGGCTTGTATGCCGAATAACTCCACTTTGGGGAAACGG
This sequence comes from Bacillota bacterium, assembly GCA_023416585.1. Lineage (GTDB taxonomy): Bacteria > Bacillota > Clostridia > Christensenellales > Aristaeellaceae > JAEWAH01. Next base: position 1,021 of record JAEZHM010000033.1, on the reverse strand, counting down.
TACATCCCTCCCCTATGCTTCGGCTCCAACAAGCCCTAGCCTATCACGCGGCGCCGTCCGGACCTATTGGGGGAAAGCCCCTGTTCAGCCCGGCTGCTCGGGAGTGATGCGCGTGACCCGCTGCTGCCGGCTTGCACCAACCGCCGGCTCTCTATAAGCAGGAATGGGAAACGCTTGTCTCCGTTCTGGCATTTATTGTGGATATTTGATTGAAGGTATGATACCATGGTAAAAAAGAACATGTCAAGCAAATGCGCTATGTTTTTCTTCCGTTTTTTCTTTTATGATTCTTCGGGGCATGAAAAACAGGGTATGTACCGTTCATCCTATGGACGACGCAGAAATGGAGGGATACCGTGCAGACAGACGAGTTGATGGTGGCCCGAGCCAAACGCGGTGATGCGGCCGCCTTTGAGGCGCTGGTGGCACCCTTTGAACGCAGGATCTATCTGACCTGCTTTAAGCTTATGGGCAACGAACAGGATGCCGGTGACTGCGCACAGGAAGCGCTTTTACGCGCCTACCGGGCCATGAACAGCTACCGCAGCGAAGCCAAGCTGGAAACATGGCTGTACCGCATCGCCTACAATATTTGTTTGGACGCTTTAAGAAGGCGCAAGCGGATCCAGGCAGAATCCCTGGATGCGCTTTCGGAGAACGGCTTTACTCCCGAGGATAAGGGCCAGACCCCTTACAGCGCCCTGGAGCAGAAAGAGCGCATGGAGGCTTTGAAGAAGGGGCTTGACAAACTGCCGGAAGAAATGCGGACCGTGCTTCTTTTATCCCAGGTGGAAGATATGGGCTATGACGAGATCGCTAAGATAACCAACACGCCCGTGGGTACGGTCAAAAGCCGGATCAACCGCGCTCGTTTGAAATTAAAAGAAATTCTTGTGGAACACGCGGAACTTTTCTCCAGCGTGACCGTCCAAAGAAATGAAAGGAGGGCCAACAATTGAATTGCGAACGCTTTGAAGCCCTTCTGACGGATTATCTGGAGGGCACGCTCACACAGGAAGAC
>JAEZHM010000010.1 GCA_023416585.1 Bacillota bacterium | reverse complement strand
TGCTGGTACTTGTACTGACCTTTTCTCTGGTAGGCTGCAGCAATGCGAAGAAAGACGATACTGCTGCTACAACCGATAATAAGGCCACAGAGCAGACAAGTGACAGCAGTGCCGCAGGAAAAGTGCTAAAAGTGCACTTTGATGTGGAGGTAGCATCCATGGATCCCCAGATCGCTACCGACGGGACATCCTTCGAGGTACTTGCCGCAGTGACAGAAGGATTATATTCCGTAGATGCAAATGGATCACCGATTTTAGCGATGGCTGAATCTGTAGATAAGAGTGCAGATGGCTTGACCTATACCTTTAAACTCCGCGATGCGAAGTGGTCCAACGGAACAGCAGTGACCGCAAATGATTTCGTATTTGCCTGGAGACGTCTGGTTGATCCGACAGTAGCCAGTGAATATGCGTTTATCGCTGATATTGCAGGTATTAAAAATGCAGCAGCAATCACAGCGGGAACTGTACCGGTGGATCAGTTGGGTGTAACTGCACAGGATGATAAGACCCTGGTGGTTAATCTTGACGTTCCGGTTCCTTTCTTTGAATCATTAATGGCATTCCCGTCCTTCCTGCCTGTGAACGAAGCGTTCTTTAAGGCAGCTGGCGATAGCTTCGGAACCTCTCCGGAGACGATCTTAAGCAACGGTCCTTTTATGATCACCGCTTATGAGCCCGCAGCTACGACGATCAGTCTTAGCAAGAGCCCTACCTATTGGGATGTATCCAAGGTTGCCTTGGACGGAATTCAGTACCAGGTAATCAAGGATTCACAGCAGGCTATGTTGTCCTATCAGAATGGTGACTTAGATGTAGCTACCTTATCCGGTGAGCAGGTTGAGCAGTTCCAGGCTGACCCTGAGTTCCATAATATTATGGCAGGTTATCTGTGGTACATATCTCCGAATCAGAAGGTGAAAGGCCTTGAGAATGCAAACCTTCGTAAGGCGTTAGCACTTGCTTATGATAAAGCAGCAATTGCAAAGAACATCTTAAAGGATGGTTCTATTGTAGCTGACTTTGCTGTACCCACCAAGCTTGCTACCGGTCCCGACGGTAAGGACTTCCGTGAAACCACCGGAACCTATCTGACCACTGATAAGGCAAAGGCTCTGGAGTACTGGAAGGCTGCTCAGTCTGAATTAGGTGTAAGCGAATTAAAATATACCATGATCGTAGAAGATACTGAATCAGCAATCAATGTAGCTCAGTTCGTTCAATCTGAAATCCAGACTACCTTACCGGGTATCACGATCGAGATTCAGAGCATGCCGAAGAAGAACCGTGTAGAAAGATTACAGGCCGGTGACTTTGAGCTTGGATTAACCCGTTGGGGTCCTGACTATGCAGACCCGATGACCTACCTTGACATGTGGACCACAGACAGCCCGAACAACTATGGCTTCTGGTCCAATGCTGATTATGATGCATTAATTGAATCCTGTAAGAAGGGTGATTTAGCACTCGACTTAGCTGCAAGATGGGAAGCCTTGAAGAAAGCAGAATCCATGGTTATGGATGACGCAGTAATCCTTCCTGTATACCAGAAGGGTGATGCAGTTATGATTAAAAAGGGTGTAGAAGGCATCGAATTCCACTCCGTAGGTATCAATAGAATTTACAAGAATGCGACTATGAACTAAGAATAAGAAATCAACCCAATTGAAGTAATGGCGCTATGGATGGCCGATACGGCCATCCATGGCATCATTATCGATAAGATGGATTGCTTTCCGATCGTTGCAAGTTAAAAACCCGCGCTGTATTCAGTACGGGTTATTATCGATTTATAGAGGATATTCCATATGTTGGAATTGCCGGATGCATGGATCGAAATTGCTTGATATCTTACAGGGTAAGGAGCGTGAATTTGTGAAGAAGTACATCATGAAGAGGGTTATCATATCGGTCGTAACCCTTTTGGTCATATTACTGGTTCTTTTCTTAATGCTGGAGTTGATGCCGGGCTCACCGTTTAACGATGAGAAACTGACAGATACCCAGCGTGCGATCATCAATGCGAAGTACGGTCTGGATAAACCCGTACTGATACGGTTTTTTAACTATATAAGAGCAATGCTGACCGGGGATTTTGGGGTTTCCTATACGATATCGAAAAATACGCCGATTACTGCCTTACTGCAGACCAGACTGCCTATCTCTCTCCGAATCGGAGGCCAGGCAATTCTGATCGGAACCGTAATCGGTTTGATTCTGGGCATCGTAGCGGCATTAAAGCACAATACCATCTATGATACAATTACCACTGTAATCTCGGTGCTTGGTGTCAGCTTACCTTCCTATGTTTTTGCGATGGCCCTTATATATGCCTTAGGATTTCGTTTGAAATGGTTTCCGCTGTTATACCAGGTGGAAGCTCCGCTCTATTCCTCTGTCATGCCGACCATATCGCTCTGTATGTTTACGGTAGCTACGGTGGCCCGTTTCACCAGGACGGAGATGCTTGAGGTACTTGGCTCTGATTATATGCTACTGGCGGAAAGCAAGGGTCTGAACAGCTTTCATCTGATCTTTAAGCATGCGTTAAGAAATGCATTAATCCCGATCATTACTGTATTGGCCCCCTTGGTGGTTGGTCTGATGACAGGAAGTCTCGTCATCGAGAAACTGTTCTCCATCCCGGGCATCGGAAGCCTTCTGGTATCAGCGATCCAGTCCAATGACTATAATGTGGTCGTTGCCCTGACCTTTATCTACAGTATTATGTACATCGGTATCATGCTGGTCGTTGACATCCTGTACGGCGTCATCGATCCAAGAATTCGACTTGCAAAGGGGGATCATCATGAATAATTCGGAATATGAATTTACACCGGAAGATTTTGAGCTCGTCGGAGCAGAGAAAATCTCCCGTATCGACGAGACCTTTCCAAGCAAGCCGATCTGGAAGGACATCCTATCCAGATTCGCGCAGAATAAGGGTGCCGTCATCGGTATGATCTTTATTGCACTTATCATCACTATGGCTATTGTAGGTCCGCATATGACGGGACATACTTACGATTCTCAGATTATAGAACACCAGAACCTTGCTCCCAGAGCACCGGGTCTTGAGAAACTGGGAATTTTCAACGGCTCCGAGAAGATGCACACTTCTTCCGGTTCCATTACCCAGAACAAATATATCTCAGATGATCCCTCCGTGAAGACAGGTCTGGAAGATGTCTACTACTGGTTTGGTACGGATGTGCTCGGACGCGATATCTTTACCCGTACCTGGACGGGAACCCGAATCTCCCTTTACATAGCTTTGGTTGCAGTAATCGTGGACATGTGCTTCGGTATGATCTACGGTCTGATCTCCGGCTACTTCGGGGGCAAGGTCGATATGGTACTGCAGAGGTTCTCAGAGATTCTGAACGGAATACCGACCCTGGTTATCGTAACCCTGCTGATTCTGGTATTTAAGCCCGGCCTTGTTACAATCACACTGGCGCTTGCCATTACCGGCTGGATCGGTATGAGCAGAATTGCCCGTGCCCAGGTGCTGAAGCTGAAGGAACAGGAATTCATTTTGGCCTCTAAGACGCTGGGAGCAAGAAATATATTTATTATCTTTAAGGAAATATTACCGAATATTTTCGGCCAGTTGATTATCATGTCCATGTTCTCCATTCCGAACGCAATCTTTACGGAAGCGTTCCTTGCCTTCATCGGTCTCGGAGTTCCGGCACCGCTGGCTTCTCTTGGTTCGTTAATCAGTGATGCGTTTAAGTCTTTTACGACACATCCTTATATGATAGTTTTTCCGGTAATTGTACTGGCGCTTATCATGCTGAGCTTCAACATGATGGCTGACGGTCTTAGGGATGCTTTTGACCCTAAGATGAAGGAAATGTAGGAGGTGGCGTATGGAACGGAAGAAAATATTATCAATTAAGGATTTATCCATATCCTTTACCACCTCAGCAGGTGTGGTCAATGTTATCCGCGGGGTAAACCTGTCCCTGTATCAAGGGGAGACCCTTGCTATTGTTGGAGAGAGCGGCAGCGGTAAATCCGTAACCGTGAAGGCAATCATGGGGATCTTAAGCAATAACGGAAAAATCAACAGCGGAAGTATTGAATTTATCTACCACAGAGATGGGCAGGAGGTCAAACAGGATCTTCTGAAACTGAATAAGACCGAGATGAGAAAGCACATCAACGGAAAAAGAATCGCCATGGTATTTCAGGATCCTATGACTTCTTTGAATCCGACGATGACCATCGGAGCCCAGATTATGGAGGGTATGAGATATCATTATAATACTCCGAAAAAGGATGCTTATGAAAAAGCGATCAAACTTCTTGAGCTGGTCGGCATTACAGATCCCGAGAAGAGAATGAAGAATTATCCCCATCAGCTGTCCGGCGGTATGCGTCAGAGGGTGGTTATCGCGATTGCTCTTGCCTGTGACCCTGAGCTCTTAATCTGTGACGAGCCGACTACAGCTTTGGACGTTACCATACAGGCTAAGATCCTGGAGCTGATCAAGGATATCCAGAGTAAGACAGGTATCTCGGTTATCTATATCACCCATGATTTGGGTGTTGTAGCCAAGGTGGCGGATTACGTAGAGGTAATGTATGCCGGCAAGGTAATCGAGAGAGGAACCACCGATGAGATCTTCTATGATCCCAGACATCCCTATACCTGGGGACTCTTATCCGCGATGCCTGATTTGAGCAGCTCGGAGGATAAGCTTTATACGATACCGGGAAGCCCGCCGAACCTTTTACACTGCGTAGAGGGGGATGCGTTTGCTCCTCGTAACATCTATGCGCTGAATGTAGACTTTAAGCAGGAGCCGCCGATGTTTCAGATTACGGATACTCATTATGCAGCAACCTGGCTGCTGCATGAAAAGGCGCCGAAGGTAGAGATGCCGGCAGAACTAAAGAAAAGAATAGAACTTATGCTTCAAGGTGCACAAGAAGCGGACAGATTGGAGGCGAGATAATGGAAGAAAGAAAGCCTCTGTTAAAGGTAAACGATTTAAAACAGCATTTCAGGATTAACCGAAAATTCACGGTCAAAGCTGTGGATGGGGTAACCTTTGAGATATATCCCGGCGAGACCTATGGTCTGGTAGGAGAATCGGGGAGCGGTAAGTCCACCATCGGACGTTCCGTCATCCGTCTCTATGAACCGACCTCCGGAGAGGTAACCTTCAATGGGAAGAATATCTCAGGCAGATTATCGGCGAAGGATACCAAGTATTTAAGAACCAAGATGCAGATGATCTTCCAGGATCCGATGGCATGTTTAAATCCCAGAAAGAAGGTCATGGATATCGTGGCCCAGGGTCTGGATATCCACCATTTGTACAAGACGCAGGAGGAGCGCAGGGAGAAGGTCTATCAGATGCTTGATATGGTGGGACTTGCCAGCGAGCATGCGGATCGTTATCCTCACCAGTTTTCCGGCGGGCAGAGACAACGTATCGGTATTGCAAGAGCCCTGATCATGAATCCGGAGCTGATTATTGCGGATGAGGCCATCAGCGCATTAGATGTATCCATCCAGGCACAGGTTGTCAATCTGATGAAGGACATTCAGACCAAGACCAATACGGCGTACCTCTTCATTGCCCATGACCTGTCCATGGTAAAATATATCTCCGACCGAATCGGAGTATTGCATCTGGGACACCTGGTCGAGACCGGTACAAAGGATGAGATATTCAACAATCCGATCCATCCCTATACGAAATCCCTCCTATCTGCGATCCCTCAACCGAACCCTATGGCTGAGAAGAAGCGTGTGGCAGTCGGATATGATTATCAGGAATCCGGTATTGACTACCATAAGGGAATACAGCAGCATGTCGGCGGACAGCATTATGTGCTGGCGACTGACGAAGAACTGAAGGTGTGGACTAAGTAAGTAGATAAAGAAATGTATCAATGAAGGCTATTTCAAAATACTTGTCAACAGCTAAGGTAAGGACAATAGGCATCCCATACCTGATTAGCTTGTAAACTCGCTATCAGGTTCGCGTGCGCGTTCGCATATTTACAAACAAGTTTGTATATGCTCACTTGCTTTCGCGTAAATGCACTGTTTGACGGACAGCTTGCTGATTTTGTAAGACAAGAGCAAACAAACCTGTTTGATCATGGCTTACAAAACAGTTAGATGTCCGGCAACCTGTGTGTGAGGGATGCCTATTATCATTGCCTTAGCTGTCTTAGTATTTTGAAACAGCCTATTTTTGATTCTCGTCTGAAACCTTTCCTTGCAGCAGTAACTACTTTATTACAACCCAGGTACCCAAATCCTTGGAT
>JAEZHM010000156.1 GCA_023416585.1 Bacillota bacterium | reverse complement strand
ACCTTGCACCAATCCTTTGGCGGCCCAGTCATTTATTTGCTTTTCTGCCGGGCTTCCCTTGATGTCTGTGAAGGGCATTTGTCCGTTTTCCGCCACAGCCACGGAAGTTTGCATCCACAACGATATTAACAACGAAAAAATCAGGGTCGACAGGTATAATCCCCACGGCTTTTTTACGCACATGCTGCTACTCCTTATCTGCATCACTTTTTTACACTTTTTTCATATAACTACATAAAATTCAATTTTATTCCGTCAAATATTTTAATGGTAACACAGACGGCAAAATTGCACATCGTACTAAAGTACCATCATTACTTCAAACCCGCCCGGTCCCTTTATTTGACGTAACCTTCAAAACGAAAAAGATACATGCGGCCATACATGTATCTTAAGCGCCGCCGCATTTCTGCCACATGCAATTCCTTAGATCCATTGGCTTTGTGCACGCCATCAGGCAGGTAACCCAGCATATATATTGCAGCAGAAATTACAAATTGTTTAAAATTTCTGTTTTGATGTTGCAAATTGTGCAAAGGGTTGTCTTATCTTTATAAAAGGAAAATTTGTAATTTATTTAATAATTTTTAAGAAAAAAGTAGAATCGGCTATTATAGCTAATCGCAGCAATTACTTACTTTATTTTTTAGGAAGGTGGACAATCATGCAGAAAAATTAAGATTATCCATCCCTTTATGTTTACAGATACCAAAATCCCATCTCTTTAGCATTTGAAGGGTGGGATGTTTATGATCAGCGCTTTAATCGAAGAATCTCAAAATGGCAATAGCAATGCCACCTTACAAATGGTTGAGAAATTTAACCCTTTACTCAAAAAATATGCGTATAGGCTTTACTATGAAGATGCTTATAACGACCTTCTTGTTGACTTTGTCGAGCTGCTTCACAATATTGACCTTGACCGTATTCAAGATAAGGGCGAAGGGAAAATGGTGTCCTATCTATGCAAATCTATAAATAGCAGTTATATAAAAAAGTTAACGGCTATAAAAAAGCTTCACAGCTGCATCCTTTATTCGGAACTAACTGAAAATCAATTGTATTATGTAAGTATTTTATCCGCTTCAACGGATGAATATTTCCTTCGTGAATTACCGGGTATTTCCTTATTATTAACCAAAACTGAATTTTCGATCGTAAAAATGCTTTATTGCTCCGGCTACACAATCGCAGAGACCGCTTTTGTTTTTGGTGTTTCCAGGCAGGCTGTAAACCAGATGAAAAAGAGAGCTTTGAAAAAACTGGAGACCATGTTTTTGGACAAGCCGGTTAAGGAGGCAAAGTCATGAACTCAATCATCAATAGCTGCAAAACTGTAAGCGCACTTATAGGTGGTGTATTAGGATGGTTTTTAGGTGGTTTTGATACTTTGATTTACGCTCTGATTGCATTTGTTTCAATCGATTACATCACAGGCGTCTGGCTGGCTGTTTTAGAGAAAAAGGTTTCAAGCGATATAGGCTTTAAAGGCATAGGCAGGAAAATGATGATATTCGTTTTGGTTGCTTTAGGAAACATCATAGATCAATTGATTATCGGAAACGGCAGCACACTCAGATGCATGCTGATTATGTTCTACCTGTCCAACGAGGGCATCAGCATCATAGAGAACGCAGGAAAAATGGGTCTTCCACTTCCTCAGAAGCTCAAGGAAGTAATGCGGCAGCTGAATAATACCAAATGAATTAAAAATATAAGTTTACAAATCCGGTGATGCTCTCTCTTTATTGTATGAAGTGAGCAACTGTTGGTAGATGATACGGTTTAAAAGCCTGGACAACTTTTAGTCCGTTACGTCCAAATTATCTCTATCAATGAATGCCTGTTCAAAAATCGATTATAAAGAAAGGTGAGATTTTATGGGTTTCAAAGAATTAGTTAGTACTTATCAGAGCTTTTATACCAATTTTTCTGTAACCGGGTCAACTGTACCACCGGGAGGAACAATACCGGAAACAATTTACCTTAATTTACCCTATTTTAAATCCGATGCTGGGATTTATGGGGGAAAAAGTTCGTATGTGGCCATACAAAACGCTATCAGGAATAAATATTTCAATACCCAAACCGGACATTGGAATAAATCGACGGCTACCATACAATCCGAGATAAATTCCGCGCCTGCTAGTGAAAAGAAAAATTATGGAATGGATTGTTCAGGTCTGGTTTACTTCGTGCTGAATGAATCCACAAAACCAAATGTCAATGATGATATGACAAAAGGCGCGCTTTATTCTCAATTTCAGCAAAGCTATGCAAACGGAGTACTCGCCAGCAGTCTTTCAGGTAAAAGCAGCGGAACACAAAAAACAAGGGCCCAGGATATGCTTGTTGGTTGTACAATGCAGGCAGATGGCGGCGAACATGTGCTTGTCATTTATCAAGTTGATAAAATTCTAGTGGAATTGTGACTAAAATTTATTACGCCCATTCTAATGGTTCCCATGATCCGCATACTGGAACTATAACGATAGGAGATAGTACAAAAGATCTAAAAGATGCGAAACAGACATGGAGCGATATAGCATATACAGACACAGTTGCAAAAAACTATTATAAC
>JAEZHM010000021.1 GCA_023416585.1 Bacillota bacterium | reverse complement strand
TGTTTTTCCCAAAAGGGCGCACCCTACCCATGAAAAAGGAGGGAATTGATATGATTTCCAGCAGGCACCCCCTGGAAAATATCCGCGTCGTCCAATACGGCTGCGGCAAAATGGCAAAGGTCATCATTAAATATCTGTACGACAAAGGCGCGCGGGTGGTGGGCGCCATCGATGCAGACCCTGAGCTCACCGACATTGATATCGGCGATTTTGCAGGCCTGGGTTTTGAAACAGGCGTCAAAATCGTTAAGGATGTAAGCGGCATTCTGGATGGCTGCCGCCCTCACATCGCCATCCTTACCATGCACAGCTTTATGCAGGATATGCATGCAGCCATGACGGAATGTGCCATCCGGGGCATCAATATGATCACCACTTGCGATGAAGCGGTATATTCCTGGACCACCGCGCCCGGCATCACCAACCAATTGGACGCTCTATGCAAAAAAACCGGCTGTACCTTATATGGCACCGGCATGCAGGATGTGTTTTGGGTGAATATGGTGGCATGCATCGCCGGCGGAGTGCACCGCATCTCTCAAATAGAAGGTACTGTCAGCTATAATGTGGAGGATTTCGGCGCCGCGCTGGCCCGCGCTCACGGCGTGGGGCTGGATCCCCAACAGTTTGAGCGGGAGATAGCAAGCCAGGAAGCGCCGCCGGCCTACGTTTGGAACTCTACCGAAGTGCTTTGTGCCAAACTGGGCTGGACCATTGCCTCCATCAAGCAAAAGGCCATTCCTGTCTTTTCTGACAAGGAGGTGTACAGCCACACCCTGGAAAAGAACATCCCCAAGGGCAATGCCATCGGCATGTCGGCGGTAGTCACGGCAATCACCCATCAGGGGCCGGTTGTACAGGCGCAATGCATCGGCAAGGTGTATGCCCCGGACGAGGGCGACATGTGCGACTGGAAAATATACGGCACACCGGATACCACCTTTACCATCCAAAAGCCGGACACAGTCGCCCATTCCTGCGCTACTATCGTCAACCGAATCCCTGATGTTTTAAACGCCCCGCCGGGTTATATCACCATGGAAAAGCTGCCCTTCGCCTCCTTCCTCCCCTACCCCATGCATATGATGGTGAACAACTGGGAAAACCTTATGGGAGGCAAAATGAGAACCGAACCGGTTTACGCTCCGCCCAGCGGATTTGGACAGTACCAATAGCCTGTGAACACAACACCCCTGCCTTCAAAAGAAAGCAGGGGCGTTATATTTAAGTAGGTTTTTGTTGAATCACGGTGACATGGCAGCCTTATCACATCACTCGAACACCACGATCGCCGACTTCCGCTTGATACGAAGCAGAACAGATTCCAGCACCCGGAAGGAGTGATTGAGGCCTTTTTGTTCCAGGTAGGCAGCCGCAAGATCCTGGCCAACCACTAGATCCATGTTTTCAGGCTGCGGGCAGACTAGCACTGCCTGCTCCTTTGTAAGCACCGGTGTCTTGAAGACAAGCCCATTCAGCAGCTTGCTGACACGGTCGATCTCCAGCAGCCCCGTGCCTGGTTGCAGCCGCTGCATCTGCATATATAGATTGGGACTTGTCACAAGAGCGTAGGCGCCATAGACGCCTTTGGAAACCAGCATTTCAATGGCGGCCGCCACATCTGAAAACGCGTTTTCGCCCATTGCCCAGTCTTTTTTCTTAAGCCTTCCCGAGCCGGCGGCGGTAAGCAGGCCATCGTAACCCAGGTTTTGTTTTCCTGAGAAGATCAATCTGTCTTCCTTTAAAGCGCAGGCTTGGGCTGCAGCCATAACCTTGGACATATCAAGAGGGTAGCCGGACTTTTCACTGGCTGCCACATCTTTGGAAAAAACGGTGAAATCCTCATAAATGGTGGGGATCTCCACAAGCCGTCTTCCCTGCGTGGTGATGAAGCCTTCTTCCGCCAGTTCATCCTTTGCATCGGCATCATCTATATGGATGCTTCCCGCACCGGCGCCCAACGGCCCAAATAGCTGTAAAATTCTTCTTCCTGTCAATACATTGCGGGCTGCTTTCACAACGGCCGCGTCAATCTGCTCCCAAACGTTCATATCAATCGGGGATGATTCCCTGGCCAGATAGTCCATTCATGGCGCCTCCCTTTTTATCATTTTCACTTGCCCAGCAAGCTTCCCACGGTCGATTTCCCATCCTTTTCTCCATTTGAAGGCACCGCGTCAGGTGCCGGGATGCCCAGATCCTCCAGCATTTCCTGCACTTCCGCTTTGCCGGAGGCGAAGAATTCGGCTTCCTTGGGGTCGAGGGCATACAAGAGTGTCATCAATTCGCCCACATGTGCTTTTTCTTCGTCACGAATGTCACCGATTACCTTTTTTGCCAATTCAATGTCCGTTGCCTGCACATGCGCATCATAGAGATAGATCGCCTCAAGCTCGCCTGCAATGTCCAGCCGTATCGCCTGAATCAGTTCTTCCTTTGATAGTTTCCGCGGGACATTACCTTGAAAGGGATTTGCAAAGTTAGGCATATTCTCACTCTCCGTTTCAAATTGATTCGTTCTTCCATTTCTATGTTCGCATTCAATATAGCCGGTTTTCATCCAATTGAAACATTTTTATACCAGAATAGTAATTTTCCCCTCCTCCGCCGGGTGCTTCTCCTTCCCGGCGGCGGGATGGCCTATTGCGATGGCGATCTGGAACGACGAACCCTCGGGAAATTCCAGTTCCTTCTCCAAGGATTCCTTCTCAGGCCCTTCAAAGGCTGCCCTGGGCATGCCCAGGATCACGCTGCCAAGATCAAGACTATAGGCAGCCAGAGCGATGGTTTGTACCGCAATGCCGCAATCCACAATGGCATAGCGGCCTTCAGATTTGGCGGAAATGAAGATCACCGTAGGTGCGCCATGGAAAAGCGTATACCCAGGCTGGTTCAGCCTCAAAAGCCCTGCCTCGTCCGCGGTTTTTTTCAGTTGTTCTATAGCCGCCCGGTTGATTTTCTCAATCAACTCCTGCCTTTGAACCACGGTAAAATGCCAGGGCTGGCTATTTCGGGCGCTGGGGGAAGAAAGTACTGCCGACATCAGCAGATCAAGGTGCTCTTTGGATACCTGCTCACCCGTATAGGAACGGATGCTGCGGCGTTGATCAATAGCCTGGAGTACTTGATTTGTCATGGATATTACCTCCTTGTCCCTGATTTCCTTCCATGGTATGATACTGATATTGAAAAGGGGGAATAGCCCTTGCCCGATCACAAAGCATACATGCGCCTGGCGCTTGAGGAAGCCCGGCTGGCAAAAGCGGCCGGCGAAGTGCCGGTGGGCGCTGTCATGGTGCACGGCGGCAAGATCATTGCAGCCTGTCACAATTTGCGGGAGACCACTTGCGATCCAACAGCCCACGCGGAATTGCTGGCCTTGCGCGAAGCCGCCCGCGTTCTTTCAACACGACGGCTTAGTGGCTGCACCCTCTATGTAACCTTGGAGCCCTGCCCCATGTGCGCCGGCGCCATCGTCATGGCGCAGGTGGACAACTGCTTTTTTGCCGCCTTTGACGCTCGGCAGGGCTGCTGCGGCAGCGTATATGACATTCCCCAGGATCCGGCCTTTTCCCACCGTACACGGATCGTGGGCGGCATACTGGAAGAAGAAGCCAAAGCCCTTCTTCAGGAATTCTTCAACACAAGGCGCACTTAATCCTTCCTGATGATTAAGATCAATTCCCTGACCACCACTTCCATCTGCTCCGGTGTACCGATGGAAATACGCAAGTACGGCGCGATGCGCGGTTTGTTAAAATGTCGCACCAGTATTCCCCTATCCTTAAGCTTTGAAAGGACCCATTCGGCATTCGTCTCATCCGCCTTCACGAACAGGAAATTCGTACTGCTTTTAAGAACGGAAATACCCGCCTTAATCAGCGCATCCCTTGTCACATCGCGAGTATTCGCCACCTGCCTGTTGATTTGTCCGTAATAAGACACATCCTCCATGGCCGCAGTGGCCGCAGCCTGTGCAAGCCGGTCAAGAGAATAGCTGTTGAAGCAGTCCTTCACCCGGTTCAGCCCATCAATCAAAGCGGGATGCCCCATGGCATACCCAACTCTAAGGCCTGCCAGAGAATGGGATTTCGATAAGGTGCGCACGATAAGCACGTTATCGAAGCGGTTAAGCAGGGCTGCGGCGTTCTCCGGTGCAAAAGCCTCATAGGCCTCGTCAACCAAAAAAACCTGGCCACAGCTTTTCAGGTGCTCTGCCATTCCTTCCAGCGTTTTGAGCGGCAGCATCAAGCCTGTAGGCGCATTTGGGTTGGCGATGACCACTGGTGCATCCTGCAAAAGGCCCTGCACGTTCATCGAAAAATCTTCGTTCAACGGCACCGTTTCATACACCGCGCCAAACAGTTTTGCATAAACGGGATAAAAGGAATAGGTTATGTCCGGCGCCAACAGCCGCTTGCCGGCGAAGAATGCGGCAAAGGCAAAGGCCAGTACCTCATCCGATCCGTTTCCGGCAAACACCTGCGTAGGGCTAACGCCATTTTGCCTCGCAACTGCCTCGCAAAAACCGCTGCTGTCCATATCGGGATACAGCCGCAGAGACTGCGCCGCCTCCCGCATGGCAGCCTCCACCCTGGGGCTTGGCGGGTAAGGGTTTTCATTGGTATTCAGCTTGATATACTTTTTGTCCTTAGGCTGTTCCCCAGCCTGATAGGGCGTCAGGCTTTGGGCCAGGCCGCTTAAATAAGCCATGGGAATAACCTCCTTTTCTGCGCACCGACCCGCGCTGCGCTTGGCCGGTGTTCCGTCTTGAAATAGCAGGCTATTTCAAGCCTCCAGGTTCGGGTTTTTCACCCTCACCCTCCGAATGCTGCCATTCTTTGGTGGTATCAATATATCATCGCCGGACTGCATTGTAAACCTTCTTTTCCCCAAAAAATATCCGTGAGCCTTACATTTCCTCCATTTTTCAGCCAAATTGGGGTTGGCAGAAGGTGCTGAAAAGAGGTATAATGAGGCAGTCAGAACGGAGGGTTTGCACTGCATATCAGCACCATTGTAACCGATTTGGATGATACTCTGCTGGATGATGAAAGGCGGATTTCCGTCTATACCCTGTCGGTGCTCGGCCGGGCAATGGAAAACGGGATTCGTGTCATTTTAGCCAGCGGCAGGGCGGGAGCCAGCATGCGTTCATATGTGGATGAAGTGAAGTCCCCCGCTCCCTATATCGCCTGCAACGGCGGAGAGATTATTGACCCCAATGGTCACCAGCTGCTGGAACAATTGATGTTCACGGCTCCAGAGGCCAGGGCCTGCGCCAGGTTTGCCGAAGAAAACGGTTTTTATGTCCACTCTTACGACAGCGATGTTTTTTACTATGCCGGTGATGATTCCTTTGGGCGGGAGTACAGCTTATCCTCCAGCTTAAGAGGCGTACGTGTGAACAAGCTGTCTGAGTTCATCTCCTCTCCCACTCCCAAGCTTTTGTGCATTGGTGAGCCTGAATCCATATGGACGCTGCAAATAAGGGCCAAAAAATACTTTGGCGATACGGTATCGCTCAGCATCAGCAAGCCGTACTTTCTGGAAATGATGCCCTCCGGTGCCACCAAGGGCAACGCACTGAAAAAGCTTAACGCCTATGAGCCCATTGATCCCGAGACCACCATGGCCTTCGGTGACAGCCAGAACGATATGTCCATGCTTACATGGGTAAAATATGGCGTGGCCATGGAAAATGGCCGCCAGGAGATAAAAAGCATGCTTTCCCTTGTCTGCCCCCCCAACACACAGGATGGCGTTGCCAGGTATATCGCCCGCCATGTCCTGAAGGAGGATGTCTGCCTATGATCCAGGCCAAGGATTTTGCCGAATCACTGCAGCTGAAGGAGTTGTCCCCCTCCTCGAGAAAGGAGTGGGATATCCGTACCACGGACCTGAACCGTCCTGGAATGCAGTTCTGCGGCTTTTACGAATATTTTGCCTATGAACGCCCCCAGGTGATCGGCAAGGTGGAGATGACTTACCTGGAGGCGCTGGATCCTGAAACCAGACGGAAAATGCTGAAGACATACTTCAGCTATAATCTGCCCTGCGTGGTGATATGCCGCAGCATGATGCCGCCGCCCGACCTGATCGAGGAAGCGGCGCTTCGGGATATCGTCGTTTACCAGACCAACATGGTCACCACCAAATTCACCTTCAGCGCCATCAATTTTTTAAACCGCTGCCTTGCCCCCAGGATTACACGCCACGGTGTTTTGGTGGATGTATACGGCGTAGGCGTGCTTTTGACCGGCGAAAGCGGCGTGGGCAAAAGCGAAGCAGCGCTGGAGCTGGTCAAGCGCGGCCATCAGCTGGTGGCGGATGATGTAGTGGATATCTGCCGTGTCAACGACGAACGCCTGACCGGTGAAGCTCCAGAAATGGTCCGCCACTTCATGGAAATTCGCGGCATCGGCATCATCGACATCCGCGCCATGTTCGGCGTAGGCTCCGTGATCGTCAACAAGACCATTGACATTGTGATGCACATGGAGCAGTGGAACGAAAACAAAGAGTATGACCGTCTGGGTCTGACGGAGGAGACAATCACCATCCTGGGTGTGAAAGTCCCTCATCAGATCATGCCGGTCAGGCCCGGGCGGAACCTGGCCATCATCATTGAGGTGGCTGCCAGAAATCTTAGTTTGAAAAGGCTTGGCTACAGCGCGGCCCACGAACTGGACCGCCGTATGACCGATATGATCGCCAGAAATTCCGGTAACGATTAATATTTATACATAGGAAAGCGGGGACTTCTTGGCATGGTGTACATCGGTATTGATCTTGGCGGCACGGGTATCGCCGTAGGCATCGTAAATGAAGAGGGCAAAATCATTCAAAAGGGTTCCGCCCCTACCCTGGCCATGCGGCCTTATCAGGAAATCGTAAAGGATATGGCGGCAGTCAGCCTGGAAACATTGAAAGAGGCCGGCCTTACCCTTAATGATGTACACAGTATCGGAATCGGCATTCCCGGCATCGCAAATCAAGATACAGGTGTGGTAGTTTTCTGCACCAACCTAAGCTGGCACGACGTGCCCCTCCGTGAGGAAATTCAAAAATACATCGATAAGCCCGTATTCATTGATAACGATGCCACCGTGGCAGGTTATGCAGAAAGCGTTGCCGGCGTCAGTGCCGGCTGCCATTCAAGCGTGTTCCTCACCCTGGGTACCGGGGTAGGCGGCGGAATCGTCATTAATGGCAAGCCCTGGAGCGGCTTTCACAATGTGGGCAGCGAAATCGGCCACATCACGCTGGAGCTGGACGGCGAGCCCTGCTCCTGCGGCAACAAGGGCTGCCTTGAACGCTACTGCAGCGCCACAGCCATCATCCGCATGGCCAAGCAGGCATTGCTAGTCCACCCCGAAAGCCTCATGATGACCATGTGCAATAACAACCTGGAAAACGTAAACGCCAAGCTGGTGTTCGATGCCGCACAGGAAGGCGACGAAACTGCTTTGAAGATTTATCGCCGATATGCGAAATACCTGGCCCAAGCCATCAATACCATCGTGGCCTTCCTGGATCCAGAAGTGATCGTGCTGGGCGGCGGCGTCAGCAAAGCGGGAGATTTCCTGCTGGATGCCGTCCGGGCAGAGGTGCCTCAATATCTGCTGTTCAAGACCATGCCATACGCCAGGATCGAAATTGCAAGCTTAGGCGCCGACGCCGGGATTATCGGCGCGGCCATGCTGGGGAAATAAAGCGCATCGCCAGCCGGGTATATTATTAGCATCCGCCCGGCTGAAAAGAGAGGAAGAAGCAAATGCCTATTACCACAAAATCCCTTTTTCAGAATCCTCCTGCTCAAGATCTCGAACATGTGACGGTGTCCGGCTGGGTGCGGACAGTTCGCGACAGCAAAGCTTTCGCCTTCATTGAGCTCAACGACGGAACATACTTCAAAAACCTGCAAATCGTCTGCGAGGACGGCCGCACCGAAGATTTCAAGTCTGTTCCCCGCATCACCCTTGGCAGTGCCGTCGAGGCCACCGGCACGCTGGTTGCAACGCCCGGCATGAAGCAGCCCTTTGAGCTGAAGGCTGATAAAGTCACCGTGGTAGGCGCCTGCGAGGCGGAATTTCCCCTTCAAAAAAAGAGGCATACCTTCGAATACTTGCGCACGCTGGCCCATCTTCGCCCCCGAACCAATACATTCGCGGCGGTGTTCCGCGTCCGCTCATTGGCTGCGCAGCTTTTGCACGCTTTCTTTGCGGAGCGGGGCTTTGTATACGTCCATACCCCCATCATCACCACCAGCGACGCGGAGGGCGCGGGCGAAATGTTTCGCGTGACCACACTGGATATAGACAAGCCTCCCAGGGACGATAAGGGGCATGTGTTGGAGAGCGAGGACTTTTTCGGCAAGCCGGCCGGCCTAACTGTCAGCGGGCAATTAAACGTAGAATCCTATTGCATGGCTTTTAGAAACGTGTACACCTTCGGCCCCACCTTTAGGGCGGAACGAAGCTTCACCGCAAGGCATGCCGCGGAATTCTGGATGGTGGAACCGGAAATCGCATTTGCCGACCTGTTTGATGATATGACACTGGCGGAGGATATGCTCAAGTACGTCATCACCGGGCTTCTTGACAAGGCCGCGCCGGAGATGGAGTTCCTGAATGCCTTTGTAGACAAGGAGCTTTTGAACCGGCTCACCCTGGTGGCCAACAGCGAGTTTGCAAAGGTCTCCTATACCGAAGCCATCGATATACTGCTAAGCTGCGGCGAAGCGTTTGATTACCCTGTCAAATGGGGTATGGACCTGCAAACCGAGCACGAACGGTACCTGGCGGAAAAGCACTTCGGGCGGCCAGTATTCGTATACAACTATCCCAAGGAAATCAAGGCTTTCTATATGCGCATGAACGACGATGAAAAGACCGTGGCAGCGGTGGATCTGCTGGTGCCGGGCGTGGGCGAACTCATCGGCGGCAGCCAGAGGGAAGAGCGCTACGAAAGGCTGGAAAAGCGCATTTGCGAACTTGGTATGAAACCGGAGGATTACTGGTGGTACCTGGAGCTGCGCAAATATGGCGGCACGCCTCATGCCGGCTTTGGCCTGGGCTTTGAGCGGCTGATCATGTATGTGACGGGCATGGGCAACATCCGCGATGTGCTTCCCTTCCCCCGCACCACCGGAAGCGCAGACTTTTAACAGCATACTTAAGGCCGCTCCAGTCTCTTGGAGCGGCCTTAATCCTTTTTGGAAGGAGTCCGGCTATGATAGCACAAAAATCCTGCAACCTACTCAGAAATTAATGAAAAATCCTGACCACTAAAAGCGCTTGATGAAGTTCTTTTGATTCTTTCTGTTTATATACCCACAGGCCTCATAAAAGTGGTGCGCGTTTTCCCGGTCCATGCCGGAGTTCAAACGTACCCCAGCTGCCCCGTTTTCCCTAGCCCACTCCTCAGCAGCGTTAAGCAGCGTCCGGCCGATTCCATGGCCCCGCTCATTATCATCCACAGCAAGGGCCATGATATTCATTAAAGAATCGGTATAGCTGCACTCGTAGTCGGCGGTGTGTATATAGCCCACCACCCTGCCCGCTAGCTGGGCGACAAAAATTCGGTTGCCGGCCTTGGCAAGAATGAGCTTAAGCCGCCGGCGTGTACTTTCCAGCGGATAATCATAGCCCAGCCCATTTAGGTTAAGCCAATAAATGGCCTCGGCATCCTGCTCGACGGCAGGCCGTATGATCATATCCATCCTTCCACCTCATCTGCAATTACCTCATACAATATACGCCAGCACACCGTTCTATCCCTTTTATGCTGCTTCCGGCCATATAATCAGCCTTTATCGTGGCAAAAAAGCGCACTGCGCAAGAACTGTTAAGACAAACCATCAGTGTCATGCTATACTCCTACTGAACAACAACCGTGGGGGGAAGGTCATGAAGAACCTGGACCGTATCGGAAAGGCGCTGGAATACATCGACGGCCATCTGGACGAAGCGCTGCGTCTGGAGGAAATAGCCAATGTGTTCCATTTTTCCCCCTACTACTTTCACCGTATGTTCACAGCTGTGGTGGGCCGGCCTATCACCGCCTACATGCGGGAAAGGAGGCTGCAAAAAGCCTGTACACTGCTTGCACAAACGAGTGATTCCATTCTGTCCATCGGCATGGAATGCGGCTTTGATACAGCTCAGGCTTTTTGCAGGGCATTCAAAAATCAGCTCGGAGTGCCCCCTACCCAATACAGAAAAGCACCGTGCACATACAAACAGCTCACTGCGCAGGAACTGGTGGAAAAATTCCGGCGCAAATTGAAAGGAGGTATTTTGGTGGAACCCAGGATCATTGAACAGCCCCAAATGTACATTGCGGGCGTTAGCGGCGATGGAAGAATGACTGCGCAAGTATGGCAGAGCTTTATGGAACTTCAAGGAAAAAAGAAGTTGGCAAAAGCCTTGTCACAGGATGGCTACGAAGTCCGCATATGCGAAGAAAATGGGCAGACCTGCCATGTGGGACTTAGTATTTCCTCGCCACAGGCGGAGGCAGAATATACTGTGCTTACGCTTCCGGCCACGCTGTACGCTTCGTTTGACGTATATGTGGCAGAAGGGTACGATAGTCAAAACACAGCCATGGACGAATGGCTGAACAATAATTATAGCAATTACACCCAACGGCTTCTGGATGGGAAGTATTATGTAGTAGAGTTTTACGACGAACGCTTCCACGGCAACGAATCAGACTCCATTGTGGAAATCTGGGTGCCGATAGAAGAAGCAAAACCATCGTAATGCAAAAGGTCGGGCAATCGCCCGGCCTTTTGCCATCATTCCTATCTTCTCGCCCGCCAGGATGAAAAGATCAAATACGCTCCCAGGAGCGCAGCCAGAATAAAGCCGAAAAATGCTATCCACGGTATGCCAAACCATAGCGACAGAATGGGAGCTTGGCATAACAGGGCGGATGCAATTAGAATCGCGCCGCATAAAAGGCACAGGATGAGCCGGTTCACCATGCGGCTTACGGTTTGCAAGGACTTTTCGGAGCCATTAAGCTCCACATTGATTTTACCCTGGCCTTTTGCCGCCGCCTGCAAAAGCTCAGAAAGCTGGTAAGGAAGCCCCAGAGCTTCCTTTCCGGACCTGTACAGAGACCTCGCTCCCTGCCAAAGCTCCTTCTCCAAATCGATGTCTTCAAAGAGCCTTTCCCGCATGCCGGCTGCCATGATGGACATAAAATCCACCTGAGGACAAAGCTGTGTCACCACGCCCTGCAATGTAACAACAGCACGGCTGAGCAGTGCCATCCCCTGGGGCATTTGCAGGCCATGGCGGTTGGAGATGGAAAGCATTTCTTCCATCATCTTGCCAATGTTCATCTGACCCATTTCCATCTGGCTGTACCGGCTCATTACCATTTCAATATCCTCATACAGCCTTGAATGGTCGATTTCCTGGGTATGTACAGCCAGGGATAAAAGCGCCGTCTTTGTCTCCTGAACGTCCTGAAGCACAACACCCTTAACGGCGCGCTTAAGCAGCTGCTGCTCACGCGGCGTCAGGCGGCCCACCATGCCCAGATCCAGGAATACGATTTTCCCCTCCCGCACACACAGGTTCCCCGGATGCGGGTCAGCGTGAAAAAAGCCGTCCTCCAATACCTGCTTGGCAAAGCTCATGCAAAGCTTCTCGGCGATTTCCTTCAGGTCATACCCAGCCTCTTTCAGCTTTTCTGACTGGTTGATGGCGATGCCGTCCACATACTCCATTACCAGCACACGTTTGGTAGTAAAAGCTGTATAGACCTTCGGACAGGCAACAAAAGCCACCTCCCTTTGGAAGGTGGTAAATGTATCCACATTTTGGGCTTCCGCAAGAAAATCCATTTCCTGCTGGGTCACAAACCACATTTCATCCAGCACGGTACGAAAATCAACCGCGCCGCCGGCGACGCCTGACAGCGTAAGTAACCCGGCAGCCTTTCGCAAAAGGGCCATGTCCTTTTGCATCTTTTCATCAATGCCTGCCCGCTGCACCTTGACGACCGCCTGGTTAAAATCCATGAGCTCGGCACGGTGGACCTGCGCGATGGACGCGGCGCCGATGGGTTCTTTTTCAAAGGAGGCGAACACCTCCTCCAAAGGCGATCCATAGCTATCCTCAAGAATCTCCCGAACCTCGGAAAAAGGCATAGGCCGTACGCTGTCCCTAAGCAGAGCCAGCTCCGGGAGAAAAGCTTCCGGGAGCAGGTCCCTGCGCATGGACAGTATCTGCCCAATCTTTACAAACGTTGGCCCAAGATCCTGCAGGATCAGCCGCAGCTTTTGCGGCGTGACGCCCTTGATGACCTCGTGGCGGTAGAGCACCGCCAGTATTTCCCGAAGCCGGTGACCATAAGCGCCCTGGACCTGATCACTCGTCTTGTCCGCCGCCGACGTCATCCCCGTCCCGCGTTTCTTCATCGGCCTTCTCCATGGCTTCAATCTGTTCCTTGACCGCTTTGAGTTGTTCCTTGGTCATGGTGCGCAGGTTATCCACCACATTCTCCACTTTTGTTTTGCTTTCCGCAAAAATGGGGGCGATCTTCTCGTCATAGGTCTTTTTCATTTTCTGGGTAAGCTCCTCGTTGAGAACCTTGCCTTGCTCCCAGGTGATCTCGCCCTTCTTGGCCAATTTATCCACCAGTTCCTTTGACTTTTCCGCTGTGGTAGCCACAGCGCCCAAGCCCGCCAGGAGTACCTTTTTCAAATCATCGCCGATGGTGTTGTTGTTCATGAAAATCCTCCTTCCTGTTCAAACCAAAATTAGTATAGCGCCTTTTTTTAAAACTGCCCAGTCATTTTTTCCCAATCATGCTTTAAGAAAGCGGAGACGTCGCTTTTTATGCTTCTTCCTCTGCCGAAGTGTCCTCCAAACCATCCTCCGGCAGCAGTGCCCTGGTCTGCCCTTCCTCCAGCGCTTCCACTTTGCGAAGGTGGCGCTCGATGCTCCTTGTGCGCACATATGCGGAGTCGACTGATTCTGTAGCCTGGCGCAGCCGTTTTTGCGTATTTTCCAATACAAGCGCAAACTTGCCGAAATCCGTTTTCACAGCTCCCAGCAGCTTCCACACCTCGGCGGATCGCTTTTCGATCGCCAGCGTCCTGAAGCCCATCTGCAAGCTGTTGAGCAGCGCTGTCAAGGTGGAAGGTCCTGATACTACCACCCTTTGCGTTCTTTGTATCTCCTCCACCAGGCTCATATCCCGCATGGCCTCAGCGTACAGCCCTTCCAGGGGAAGAAACATAATGGCAAAGTCGGTGGTGTCGGGCGGAGATACATATTTGTCGGCAATACGCCTGGCTTCCGCTTTCAAGGCCTGCGTCAGTTCCCTGCGGGCATCATTTGTCTTTCCCGTATCCGCCTGCTCCTGGGCCTCCAGAAGGCGCAGGAAGGCCTCCTGCGGGAATTTACTGTCGATAGGCAGATAGACAGGTTTCTCCATTCCCTCCTGCCTGCCGGGCAATTTAAGGGCAAATTCCACACGTTCAGTGGAACCTGGCTTTACCACCACGTTGGACTCATACTGGTTGGGAGAAAGCACTTGCATAAGCAGGTTGCCCAACTGCATTTCGCCCCATATACCGCGGGATTTGACATTGGTGAGCACTTTCTTCAAATCGCCCACACCGCTGGCCAGTGCCTGCATTTCCCCAAGGCCTTTATAGACTTCCTCCAACCGGGTACTCACCTGGCTAAAGCTTTCCCCTAGCCGTTTATCCAGTGTCTCGTGAAGTTTTTCGTCTACTGTTTTGCGCATTTCTTCAAGCTTTTGCATGTTCTCCGTCTGAAGCTTGCTCATACTATTGGCCAATGTTTCCCGGATTTTATCCAGCCGCTCCTCCTGGTTGTGGGAGATGGCGTACATTTGCCTTTGAATAGATTCCAGTTGGCTTACCTGGTTGCCTGAGATCTGGCTCAAGGTGTTCACCAGGCTGTCGTTCATGCCCTTCAGTTGAAAGGATGTTTCCGACCGCTGGGCCGCGCTGCCCTGGTTTAAGTCGTACAGCACCTGGTCAAAGTTCTGTTCCCATTGTGTCATACGGTCCGAAAGCTCGCTTTGGCGGTTCGCCGTGCGTTTGAGCAGCGTGATCATAAGCACCAGCACCGCCAAAGTCATCAAAGCCACACCCGCCAGAAGATAAACCGTCCAGTCCATATGCGAAAGCACTCCTTGGTATTCATCATTATGAAACCGGGGCAGCTTTGCCGCTGCCCCGAACGTAGTTAAATCTCCCTGCGGCCTTCCATGGCTTTGGCCAAAGTTACCTCGTCGGCATACTCCAGGTCACTGCCCACCGGCACGCCGTGGGCGATACGCGTTACCTTAAGCCCCATGGGCTTTAAAAGTCTTGCGATGTAGGTGGCGGTGGCTTCCCCCTCAATATCGGGGTTGGTGGCCAATATGACCTCCTGGATATCTTCCTTGCCTACCCTTGACAGCAGCTCCTTGATACGGATATCCTCCGGTCCGATGCCGTCCATGGGTGACAGTGTGCCGTGCAGCACATGGTAGCTGCCCTTGTAATCGCGGATACGCTCCATTGCCGCCACATCCCTTGGGTCCCTCACCACACATAATTGGCCATTGTGCCGTTTCTCATCCAGGCATAAGGCGCAGGGGTCCTCCGTGGTGTAGTTCCCGCACACGCTGCAGTAACGGATAGCTTTGCGCCCCTGCCAGATGGCGGCAGCCAGCTCATGCACATCCTCCTGCGGCAGGCTGATAATGTGATATGCCAGCCGCTGCGCCGTTTTCTGCCCAATGCCCGGCAGCCGTGCAAGCTGGCTCACCATGCGGGCAATGGGCTCCAATTGCTGCGCCATACTTAAAACATGCCGCCCATACCGGGGTTCAGCCTGTTCATTTCCGCTTCCCTGGTCTCCTCACCCTTGCGCAATGCTTCATTCACCGCGGCCAGGATCAGGTCCTGCAGCATTTCCACGTCCTCGGGATCTACTACCTGGGGATTCAACTCTATGGACAAAAGCTCCCTTTTGCCGCTGACCTTGACTTTTACCATACCGCCGCCGGAAGCCGCCTCATATTCTCGGGTGTCGAGATCCGACTGGGCCTTTTCCATTTGCTCCTGCAGTTTCTGCGCCTGGCGCATCAATTGCTGCATATTGGGCCCGCCGCCGAATCCGCCGAAATTGTTCCTTGCCATGCCGTATTCCTCCAACCCTGTAAGGGATTTCATTTCTCCTTATTATACAGGATTTCCGGCAGGCTGCCAACTACTTTATGCTTTTTGCGGCTTTTCCAGGTTAGAGATAATGGTCAGGTCTCCGGACACGGCGCTGCAGTGAACCGAGCTTCCGCCTTCCTTGAGCACAACGCCGGAGGTATTGATCCGGCCGCTTACAGCCTTTAATGAGGCTTCCAGGCTAGCCAAGGGCACAAGCAGTTCCAGATCGCCGGACACGGTGTTGCCGTCCACCCTGGAAAATGGCGCACGGAATTCCAGCCATACATCGCCGCTGACGCTGTTTAGGCGAACCTTATCAAAAGCAATGCTCTGCAGCCGCGCGTCACCGCTGACGGTCCGCAGGGACATCCGCTCGCCCCGAAGATCCCCGCCCTTTAAGTCGCCGCTGACTGTGCGCAGGGACAGCCCTTCGGATGATATGGCCATGGCCCTTATATCGCCGGAGACGGTATCCAGCGTGATATCCGAGCCCTTTACCCCGCGGCTGTTGAGCAGGCCGCTGACGGTGTGGGCATCAATAATGCCACGCCATTCCTTGGGGAGGCGGATGCACACCTGGGTCCACCTGTGGGTAATGAAGTTCAGGGAAAATGCGAACGGCGGCTGTTCCACGATAAGGCGGCCGTCCCGCTCCTCAATACGCAGATCCGTCACCGACTGGTTGTCCCCTGAAGCCAGCACCTGTATCTCCTGAACGTCGTCGGCCAGCAGCTCCAGCTGCGCCCAGGTCAGGCGGCAGTACAATTCTGAAATGCTTTCTTTTTGAAAGCTCGCATTCTTCTCCATACGTTTGACCTCCTTTGCAAGTCACACACATCATACCACCGCTCCCAGCCAAATACAAATTAGATCATAATTAGAAATTGCATGGGAAATTCTCATTTACTAGAAAACAAAAATACCCCTACACACATGATAAGCGCAAGGATATACCGGCTGCATATCTGTCCCAGGCCATCATGTTATGGATGTCGCAGTAAGATCCTTCGCGCAGTGAGGGATGACATGAGCGGGGTTGAACTAAAACCACAACTTCTTCTATCCCTTTAGGGGAGCAACGAGGGGACCGCAGTCCTCTCGTTTGAGATCGTCCCGGCTGGCTTTGCCAGCCGGATGGAGGTTTGCGGAGCAAACATTCGCTACACGATTTCCTGGCCGTATACCAATGGTGAGGGGATTTATCCCCGAGCCTGGAGTTCTCAAATGGTTTTCCATTTGGGAACGAAACACCGGTCTGGCGCTGCCAAACCGGTGCGTAGGGATACAAGGAAATCGTGTAAAAATCGAAAAAATGGCGCGAAGCGCCATTTTTTCGTATCAGTACATTCCACCCATTCCGCCGCCGGGAGCCGCGGGTGCGGGTTCGGGAGCGGGGATATCGGTGACCAAGGATTCGGTGGTGAGCAGCATGGCAGCCACGCTGGCGGCATTTTGAAGAGCATAACGGGTCACTTTGGTGGGGTCGATGATGCCGCTTTCCACCATGTCCACGTATTCACCCTTCAGAACATCGAAGCCATAGCCGGCCTTGTGAGCATTCTTGACATTCTCTACGATAACGCTGCCCTCGATACCGGCGTTGACAGCGATCTGGCGGATAGGCTCCTCCAGGGCGCGGAGAACGATCTGGATACCGGTCTTGGCATCGCCGGCGAACTGGCTGAGCAGCGCCTGCACCTTGCCAAGCACGTTCAGCAGCGCAACACCGCCGCCGGGCACAATGCCCTCTTCCACAGCAGCACGGGTGGCAGCCAGAGCGTCTTCAATGCGCAGCTTGCGTTCTTTCATTTCGATTTCGGTCGCGGCGCCGACCTTGATCACGGCAACACCGCCGGCCAGCTTGGCCAAGCGCTCCTGCAGCTTTTCACGGTCATAGTCGCTGGTGGTCTCGGCGATCTGTGCCTTGATGCTGGCAACGCGGCCATTGATTTCCGCTTTATCGCCGGCGCCATCCACGATGGTGGTATTCTCTTTTTCCACCTTCACGGTGCCTGCACGGCCCAGCATATCCATGGTGGCTTCCTTCAGATCCAGGCCCAGTTCCTCGGTGATTACCTGGCCGCCGGTCAGGATAGCGATATCCCGCAGCATTTCCTTGCGGCGGTCGCCAAAGCCGGGAGCTTTTACGGCAACGGTGGTCAAAATGCCGCGCAGCTTGTTGAGGATCAGCATGGCCAGGGCTTCGCCTTCCACATCCTCGGCAATGATGAGCAGCTTCTTGCCCGTTTGAGAAACCTGCTGCAGAATGGGCAGAATCTCCTGGCTGTTGGAGATCTTCTTATCGGTGATCAGGATCAGCGGATCATCCAGAACCGCTTCCATCTTATCGGTATCGGTGACCATGTAGGCGGAAGCATAGCCGCGGTCAAACTGCATGCCTTCCACAGTGGTCATTTCCGTCTTCATGGTCTTGCTTTCTTCCACAGTGATGACGCCGTCTTTGCCCACGGTTTCCATGGCGGTGCTGATCAGACGGCCGATTTCCTCGTCACCGGCGGAGATGGAAGCAACCTGGGAAATGGCCTGCTTGTTGGAGATGGGCTGGCTGATTTCTTTCAGGCCTTCCACAGCAGCTACCACAGCGGCTTCAATGCCCTTCTTCAATACCATGGGGTTTGCGCCGGCGGCCAGGTTCTTGAGGCCTTCGCGTACGATAGCCTGAGCCAGCAATGTAGCGGTGGTGGTGCCATCGCCGGCCACATCGTTGGTCTTGGTGGCGACTTCCTTCACAAGCTGCGCACCCATGTTTTCAAAGGGGTCTTCCAGCTCGATTTCCTTGGCGATGGTCACACCATCGTTGGTGATGAGCGGCGCGCCGAACTTCTTGTCCAGCACCACGTTGCGACCCTTGGGGCCAAGGGTGATTTTAACGGTATCCGCCAGGGCATTCAGGCCTTTTTCCAAGGCGCGGCGGGCGTCTTCGCCGTATTTCAATTGCTTTGCCATATATTTGACCTCCTCTTATTTCTGCGATTATTCCACAATGGCCAGGATGTCGCTCTGGCGCACAATGATGAGTTCCTTGTCATCGACCTTCACTTCGGTGCCGGCATACTTGCTATAAATAACCTTCTGTCCCACTGTTACCTGCATTTTGACTTCCTTGCCGTCCACCAGTCCGCCGGGACCCACAGCCAACACTTCCGCCATCTGCGGCTTTTCCTTGGCTGTGCCGGGCAGAAGAATGCCACCCTTGATGGTCTCGCCGACCTCAATGTTTTTGATGACTACCCTGTCGCCTAAAGGCTTAACGTTCATTGTAATCCTCCTCGCTGCTTCGATTCTTCATATTGTTAGCACTCGAATTAAGTGAGTGCTAAACCGCACGTGCATAGTTTACGGCATTTGCAAAGGGATATCAAGTGATTCCCATTTTGAATTATTGCCAATTAGCCTGATTTTTCCCTCAATTCAAAGACTCATGCAAATACTTAAATGTTTTCTCTCATTATCTCATATTTTCTTCAATTTGTGCCCAATATAGGAATTTCGTTGGAAACGGAAGGTTTTATGGTACAATGATGATGACTCATCAATACGTTCCGCCATTTGAAAGGAAGATTAGCCATCGGCTGCACAGATTCTATATCCCGGCTGCTGCTCAGCTGGTATGATGTACATAAGCGCGCGCTCCCCTGGCGGGATACGCAAGATCCTTATGCCATATGGATTTCTGAGATTATGCTCCAGCAAACAAGGGTGGAAACTGTCCTCTCCTATTATCCCCGCTTCATGGCCCGTTTTCCCACGGTGAAGGCTTTGGCTGAAGCGCCGGAGCAGGAACTGCTGAAGGCATGGGAAGGATTGGGGTACTACAGCCGCGCCCGGAACCTGCAAAAAGCGGCAAAACAGATCATGGCAGAATATGGCGGCCGGCTTCCTTCCAAGCTGGAAGAGCTGCGTTCCCTATCCGGCGTTGGTCCTTATACCTCCGGGGCCATTGCAAGCATCGCATTTTCCGTAAGAACTCCTGCGGTGGATGGCAACGTGATGCGCGTGGTAAGCCGCCTAACGGGCATCCGGGAAGATATAGCCATCCCCAGCGTAACACGCCAAATCTATGAGGAAGCAGCTGCCCTTGTGCCCTCCAGCCGGCCCGGAGACTTCAACCAGGCCATGATGGACCTGGGTGCCACCGTATGCATCCCTGGCAAACCCGCCTGTGATATGTGTCCCTTATCCGCATGCTGCGATGCTTACAAGGCTGGGGATGCTGATCTTTTACCTATAAAAATGCAGGCCCGGGCTCCCAAACAAATCGCCATGGGGGTGGGGCTGGTTACATGCAAAGATAAAATCCTTGCATGCATGCGCAGGGAAAAGCTTTTGGGTGGATTGTATGTCTTTGTGCTGCTGGAAGGCGAAGATTCGCCAGCCGCCATGGAGAAGCATTTGATGGCGCTGGGCGTAAAAGCAGCCTATGCAGGCGATATGGGAAGCGCACGCCACATATTCACCCACCGCGTATGGAACATGCGCTTGCTGCATTTTATGGCGGAGAACGAAATACCGATCAGGGATCACCGCTGGGTCTCCCAGGCAGAAATGTTCGATCTGCCCTTTCCTACGGCCATGAAAGCCGCTTTGCGGGAGGCAAGGAAGCTGTTGAATGGAGAACGGGCTTGATTTCCTTCTAAACCCTGTTCATCAATGTGCCGCTGATCCCGAAATGCCGCTTGTCCTCATGAAATCCTGAAAGGCTGAACGCGCTGTCCTGACATTTCAGTTTCAACTCTATAGCCTGATCCGGCCTGACTTCAGCCTCATAATTAATGCAGATGATACGCAATGTCTGTTTTTCCAAAACATGATAGCCCAGCGCGTCACAAAGCCAGTCCACATACCTGGCGTTGTTTACATGGTTGTTCACATCCAGATCGCTGTAAACGGGCTTGCGGATAAGCTGCCTCTCCTTACCATCCACTTCTGCTACGGTAGACGGCAGGCCCATAGGAGCAATAAGGTCGCTGTTGTCCGGAATCAGATGGACGATCCTGTCGGGCGGGGCCATCTTCCTCGTTTCCAGATCCAGCAGCACCCACAGGCTGGCTGCGCACCCCAGTTCATCGCCTTGCATATTCCGGAAGATGAAGTAACGCGGAAAGAACCAGCGCCGGTTGCTTGTGGGAAAGGTTTCTATTGAAATTTTGTCTCCCACGCCTGGATACCTTTTCATTTGCACTTCCATACGGGAAAGCACCCATACAAACCCCTGCTGAATCAGCGCATCCCGTCCGCAGCCCAGCAAGTGGGAGTGCATGCCGCTTGCCTCCTGCATGGCTTCAAAGATGGCGCTGGGACGCCAGGAGCCGCGAAAATCGCAGTGGCAGGTGCGCAGGAGCATATCTTCCTTATACGTTTTTTGCATCAATCATCGCCTGCCTGTTCCTTTGTTTTTAAATAATCCAGCAGCGTGCCAAGATAGGACAGCCGCCACCAAGTTGTGGCATTGCTTGCTTCCTGTTCCAACTGTGCAAGTGTCACCCACCGCACGGCCTCCACCTCTTCCTTTTGCAGATGGAAGGCACATTGCGGTATGTCCTGCCGTACAAACCAGATATCCTTATGGCAATTCCGCCTCGTATGAGAGAATGCAATCTCCGCGTGTTCCATCTCGGGAGCAACGCCCAGCTCTTCCGTCATCTCCCGTGCAAATGCCTGCGCGCTGTCCTCCCCCGCAATGGCGGCCCCGCCTGTGCAGCACCAAAGCCCTGGGCCTGTTTCCTTTTCCATGGAGCGCTTTTGCACCAGGACTTCACCCTTTGTATTCATGATCCATATATCGGTAACCAAATGGTAATCCCCGTCCGCCATCCCGTCTCCCCGGACAGCCGTCCTGCCGGTTCTGTTCCTGTCTTTGTCGTATATATCCCAAATTTCCATGCCTATATACCTCAAGATTCGTTTATCTGCGGGCCTCTGTCTTTTATTGTATGGTTTTGATAATGAGATTTCAATTGACAAAATAGATAAAAGACCGATGCTTCATTGTATTCACGCTGGAAAAAACATAAATGAATACAATGTACAAAAAAAAGGCATGTGTGCTAAACATGCCCTCCCGTATCGTGTTATGCGTAAATCGAGCGAAATTGCCTCACTATTCTTTGATAAACACCGCGCTATGACCGATCAGTGTCCGGCCATCCACGTCATATTGAAAATCGTATTCTCCCTGTCTCTCAGGAAGGAACAGCGGATGGGAGGTGTGATTAACAATCACCCAGCCGCCCGCAAAACGTACCGACTCAATGTTTTTACCCCGTACTGGCGCGGCAGCGGTAAGGCATTTCTGTAGAATCTCCGCCGCAACGTTATGACGCATATGCTTTAGAGGGTACAACTCGCTGTTCTTCTCGGATAACGGCACACGAGGCTCATTTTTGGATGTGTAGTTGTAACCGGGCAGGAAGCCAAAGCTATAGACCGCCCCATCCCCCACACAGTTTTTGGTGACGCTGGCTTTGCCGCTGCCGCGATAAAACGCCAGCGGTTCGCCACCGTAAGCACAAAAGGGTTCACCCAGCAGCAGCCCGCCTTCGCTCTGGTAAGTGTAACATGTATCGGCGACATCCTCCCACCCTAAGTTGAATGCAGCCATGGCCAGTTCATCCCGAGAGCCATGCAGCACGGTGCCGCCGCCCATCACGTAATCCTTAAGCGCATCCTCAA
Organism: Bacillota bacterium; assembly: GCA_023416585.1. Taxonomy (GTDB): domain Bacteria; phylum Bacillota; class Clostridia; order Christensenellales; family Aristaeellaceae; genus JAEWAH01. Next base: position 8,391 of record JAEZHM010000021.1, on the reverse strand, counting down.
AAGCAGCGTCGGGCATGGCGTGGTAGCAATCATTGGCAGGCAGAATCACCGCCCGGTAATCCGCCAAGGCACCGGTCTTGACCGCCTCGGGGTGAATCACGTCCGGCGCGAATCCCAAATCGCAGCAGAGCTTGTACCAGCCCAGTAAATCCAACCGCCGCTGATCCGCGCCGCGAATACGCAACGGTTCCAGAAGGGACATTGCCGCCGGAAAGAGGATGGCGATATCCCTCTGCCGTTCACCTTGAAGCTTCGGTATAACCCGCCGTGCCCAAAGGTTACCCACGCTAAGCGAACGGGTAAAGCCCTCGTCCATGCGATGCAGCACACCACCGTCGTCCAGCCCGCAGAAACCGTAGCTTTGCACGCCATGCGCACCGCTGGCAACAATGCTGCCCAGGATTTCGGTAGGTGCTACCGAGTGATATATATCACTATACACAAAGCGCCCCCAGTAAACTCCGCCAAGGAAGGGCCGGCCCGGATTCATTGCCCGGATCATCGCATGCTGGCAGCTGACCACATATGCATCCGGATCACCGGCCGGTGTCACCGGAACCGCCAGAAAATGACACATGTCCACATGCGGGGCAAGGCGATAGATGTCCAAACCGCGCGTGGCTGTATCCCATAGATCATTAGTATCAATACCAGTCATTTTGCAGACGTCGATGTTCAGGAAGTAGCCCCATTGCGTCATATTTGGCATCAAGTAAAGCGCGGGCTCCAAACCGTGCAGCTGAGTCTTCATAACAGCAAAAAAGCTTACTAATTCATCAGCCCGCCAACGCATATTGTCTGTCCACATCACGAAAGCCGGCGCATTGGCACACATTTGCTCGTATGTATAACAACTATGCTCGCCATATTGTACGGTAAACCAGTAATCCTCCGGCTGCAGCTTGTCAAAACCGGTAAAGCTTGTACCGTAGGCGGCGTTGAATGCGGATATATCGCCATACCGAAGCGTAAGCCAGTTCTTGTAACGGTCCTGCCCTGCGGCGTCAAAGCTTGGAGCGACGATGGGATCCCACATGCTGCAGATGGGCAAGCGGGATTCGCCGTCCGCCAGTACACGGGTATGCCCTTGGAGATATGTTTCCAGCAGGCCTTGAACATGCGCCGTCATGGAAGCCTGCGCCTTTTCCGACCAATAGCAGTACCAGTGGCCATCGCGGCCATCTGCTGCCTTAACAGATTCGCCATAGATTGGCGGGCTGAAACGGATATTGGGGTACAAATTGTCACCGTTGAGGTAAAGAGCCAAAAATTGGTGGCTCAGCCCGGCGCTCTTCAGCGCCTCCATCATATACTCTTGCTGAGCCACGTATTCACTAGCCTCTAAACCCGCGAAGCGCTGCGCAAAATCCTCCCATGCCTTTGTATCAAGCTGCACGCTGTTAAAGCCCATTGCTTTGATTTTCGCTATACTCTCATCTATAAAGGCCCGGTCATCAAATGCCGGCCTGTAAAAATTCCCGAACCAGACACCAATAAGAGGTTCACCGGTGATTGTCTCAATGATCATGTGCTCTCCTCCGTTTAAACCTCTGGCTGAAGTCGTATTTTTTGTGCGTCTCCCGATACCCTCCAAATGCCGGCTTCAGTGTATAAGCGCAAGCAGTTGCCGGATGTGTCTGCGCGAAGCACGCGGGAGCACAGCGTGATTTTCGCCTCCTGGCGATGATCGTCAGCCGCAAAAGATTCCCGGCTAAATCGCCAGGGTGATTGCACGTCCGCTGCGAATAGTGTGTCTTTTGTCCAACGGTACATGAGGTTTCCAAATACAGTAAACCCTTCCAAGCGATCCGGAGCGTAGTGCAACGTACCCATTGCTGCTCCAGTTTCCGGATCTATCTCCCAAAGAAAATTGTCATGTGTGAGGACATATTTGCGGCCATCTGCGATGGTCTGGCTCATGACATCATCCCAAAACGGAGCGAAAAGGAATGTACCCGCCCCTTGTGCTGCACTTCTGCGGCCAACACAAGCATCCATTCCCCCAGCGCTCACCCAATCGGGGGTTTCTCTAAGCGTCCTGGTCTCATGGTCAAGCGTATGAACCGCTAGAGTACCGTTTTTGATATCCAGTACGCGGGAATGGCGTTGTCCGTCGCGGTTACACTCATTGTGTACGCCGACCAATGCGTAGGCGATGTTCCCGTCGGTCCGAAGTGCATGGGGATGGTCATGACCCAAATGATAATGGGCGGACAGCCAGAGAACGATTTCTGGATGCTGTGCCAGGCGCTTCCAGCGATGTGGATGAATATTTTGATCCATAAATGCGTTGGTTGCACGCACATGCACCTGGGGTACTGTCATTAATCCGCTTCCGATCGAAGGAGCGTGGGTTAGCATGATAACCGGCTTACCCGGGCGCTGGGCGATTGTCTGCTCAATCCATGAAAAGTGTGCGTCACTGACATAACATTCGTTCGCACTGTAGGGAGGTTCACGCGTCCAGGAATCCAAACTGACAAAAATAATTCGGAAATCATCATACTCCTCGACGCCGAATGTATCCTCAAGCCCAAAGCAATCTCGCGCCGCTGCCTCCATCGTACCGTGTGGCAATCGACCGAGGCCGATTTCGTACTGTAGGTCATGATTGCCAAGAATCGGACGAATTCTGCACTGAGTCTGCTCCAGCCAAGATTTTGCTTCATATAGCCCCTCGGGATAGCCGATGCGTGTTGGCGATCCATAATCCCCCATTGGAATCACCAGGTCAGGTTTACAAGCCCGCACGTCATCCATTGCACGCTCGGTGATGCTTCGAGTATCAGAGGAAAATTGGAGATCACCGACAATCACGATGCGCAACGTTTTTTCCTCCGCTCTTGTCTTCAAGTATCATAGGCTTCGTCATCCCTTGACCCCGCTGATCACAATGCCCTGGATGAAATACTTCTGCGCCAGAATGAATAGCAGCAGAATGGGCGAAACGGCGACGATAGACGCTGCCATAAGCAATCCCCACTGTGTGCTGTATTGGCCGTTGAAAAAGCTCAACCCTAACGATACTGTGAATTTATCCATGCTGGACAGATAGATTAAAGGTTCAAGAAGATCATTCCAGCTGCCCTGTACCGTAAAGATCAGCACTGCCATCGCCGCAGGCAAGCTCTGCGGAAAAATGATGCGCCATAACGTTTTCCAGCGCCCGGCACCGTCAATCATAGCCGCCTCATCCATCTCTCTTGGTATTGACAGCATGTATTGGCGTAATAGGAAGACCGGATATGCTGATGAAAAGAACGATGGCACGATAAGCGGCAAGTATGTGTCCAACCAGTGCACCGTCTTATAAATCATAAATCGAGGCACAATGATGACCTCTGTCGGGATGACCATGGTCAGCACGACGATGAAGAACAGCGTGTTACGCCCTTTCCAGCGAAGGCGGGAAAATGCGTAAGCGACTATAAACGAGGAAAAAAGCGTACCTACAGCGGAAAGGCTCGTGACGAAGATCGTATTCAGAAAGAATCTGCCAAAAGGCATCCCAGAATATGTCATGGCGTTTATAAAGTTCTCCCATCGCACGGGGTTGGGAAAGAGGGATGGAGGCCAGCGGAAAATTTGCTGGTTGTCCTTGAGCGCGGTGGAGAGAAGCCATGCAATCGGAACCATAAGTGTACAAACTCCGCCTAACAGCAGAATATAGGTGATGATGTCTGCAATCACGCGGGCGTTACGCTTGCTTAGGAGCATCACATATCCCCTCCTTCGCTATAGACCCATTTGTTCGCCGAGCGAAAGATGGAGTATGTCAATGCGACCACCAGCACAAAGAAAAGCCAGGAAAGTGCGGACGCATACCCCATGCGATAATTCTGGAACGCATTTTGATACAGGTACAGCATGTAGAATAGGCTAGCCTTATTCGGCCCGCCGCCCGTCATCACGTAGGCGGTTGTAAACGTACGGAACGCTCCAATAAGCCCGGTAATCAGGTTGAGAAAAATGACCGGGGTCATCATGGGAATCGTGATATACAACAACCTTTTCCATGCGGGGCAGCCATCTATTTCCGCCGACTCATATAGCGAAGTGGGTATGTTCTGCAATCCGGCCAGATTAACCACCATTGTGCGGCCTACACCCCACAAGGATACAAGCACGAGGCTGGGAATGACCAAACTTTCATTATTAAGCCATTCAATTTTTCCCACAGGGAAAAACAGATTGATCACGTAATTCAGAATCCCGAAGTCGGGGTTGAATACTTGGCGCCAAAGCAGGCCGACTGCCACGCCGTTTAGTATGCTGGGAAGATAATACAGCGTACGAAACACGCCTTGCGCCCGGATAGGCCGATTCAGAAGCACAGCAAGAAAGAAACCTACCAACAGCGTCAATGGCACGGATATCAACGCGTACTTCAAGGTAATCCACAAGGATTTGATCACCAAGCGGTCGGAAAGCAGCTTGGCGTAGTTTTTAAGCCCCACATACTTGGGGCTGGAAAGCAGATTGTAATCGGTAAAGCTGACAGCGATCGAAACCAAGACGGGCAAGAGCAAGAACAGGCAAAACCCGGCGATCCACGGCGAAGCCATGAGCCAGCCCGTGCGTGCCTCCCTGCGCGTGAGCTCTAGCCTTTTGGGGCTTGTTGCGAAGGATTTCTTGCGATGTCCGTACATCGGTGATTCCTCCAATACGATTTGATGCATTCGAATTAGGCGCATGTTTTTCCGCCGAGGCCACCCATTTTTTACCCTAGGCAGCCCCGGCGGCCAAAAGAACCCTATTTGTTTTCCCCGATGATTTCGTTAAGCTCGTCCTGCACGCGGGCCAACGCGGCTTCCGGTGTTTCTACTCCGTTGAAGGTGTTGGTCAGCCCATCGTACAGAACGGAAAGCAATTGCTGGTACGGCAGGAATTCAGAGAACGCCATGGGTTTCGCGTAGGACAACGCGCGCTGGAACGCGAGCAGATTAGCAGGTTTATCACCCTGGAAGTAGGAGGCCTGCTTTTCGACGATCGTGGGGATGTAGATACCCTTGTCGCCCCAGAGCTGTTGCATGTCCGGCGTGGTGCAGAATTCAATGAACTTCAGCGCTTCCTCAGGGCTCTTTGTGTTGGGTCCGATGACGTAACCCATGACATTCGAAGAGGCAAAGCGCTCGCCGGTCGTCGGATTCTTAGGCATCTCAGCAACATCCCATTCAAAATCCGTAATGCCGCGATACGTGCCCATCGTCCACGACCCAGCGCTCATCATGGCGATCTTGCCTGACAGGAAAAGCTCAGCGGCACTTTGAGACTGAGTGAAGGCCAGTGTGGGAGAAACTTTGTCAACATTCATCAGCGTATTAAGGAATGTCAGCGCCTCAATGCCCTGGGGGGTAGCTATGGTACACTCCGTTCCATCGGCATTGAACAGCTGCGTGCCGCTTGCCCATAGATATTCAAGAGTAGGCATCCGGTTGCAGGGCACGTAGTATCCGTATTGCGAGATGTTGTCGCCGTCACGGATTGTGAGCTTCTGTGCGTATTCACGCAGTGTGTCCCAGGTCCAGGTATCCTCAATCTCCGAAGGCAGCGGCAAACCTGCGGCGGTAATCAGGGTCTTATTAAAAACAATACCGGTTGACTCCATGGTCATGGGGATACCCATCTGTTTTCCGTGATACTTGTAGCTGTCCGCAACTTGCGGCAGCATTTTGCTCAGATTGTCCTCAAGGCCAGAGAAGGCAGTCATCATACCGGAAAAATCATATGCTTGCCCGGCGCGCGCATAAGCGTCGAAGTTCGGCCTCGTCATGATGTAGATATCCGGGCCAGTGCCTCCGGCCATCGCTATCGGAAGCTTTTGCCAATAATCATCGTAAGATAGAATTTCCAATTTGATATGGATGTTGGGATACACCTTGTTAAAGGCTGCAATGTGGGTTTCAAAGACTTCCTTTGCTTCAGCGGTCCAGGTTTGGAATACCAGATCGGCCTTGTAGTCAGCAGAGGATTTTTCGGTTGCGGACGCTGTGATAACAGACATCGTGCAAAGAAGCATGACAAGCAAAATGGATACTACCCGTTTCATGTTTTTCCCTCCTTGATATCGGTCATAGTGCAATGAGTAGTGGCAATCGAGTAAGCTTCACAGGCGGTAGGTTTCACCCCTTTCAGGCCAAGTGATCAGTTGGGAATATTGCTGTTGAGCGGCTGCAATGCACTTGTTGCGTAGCCGCGTACTCCCATGTGTCAAAATGAGCTGACCTACACACGCCTCCCGCGCTACCCTGCCGGCGTCATCTGCGCTGGAGTGCAGCATGCGCGCGTTTGCTTCCGGATCTTCTATAGTCGGGCCGAGGGAGCACTCGTGAACAAGTGTGCCACAGCCTGCAAAAAAGCGACCGAGATCGGGTGTATAGCAAGTGTCGCCGCTAAAGCCAACAGTAGCGCCCTGAGGATCTCGTATGCGGTAGCACAGCGCTTGTACCGGATGAATCGCCGCACTACTGGTGATCTCCAGCCCGCACGCTTCAACGCGGTCTCCGGGGGATAGAGGCACAAGCATGGGCCAGGATTGATGCGGATAGAAAGTTTCCACCTGCAGGAAGTTCATTGCACTCTTTACAACCCGCTCCAGGTCCTCCGAGGGCCCAATGAGGGTGATTTCTTTTAACGGTGTATTTACGCATAGATGATAAAACAAAAACGCGGGCAGCGACAAATAGTGATCATGGTGCATATGTGTGAATAATACGTGGCGCACATTGGCAGGGTCTACGCCGAAATCACGTAGATTCTGTACCACCGACCACCCTGTGTCAATCAACAGGCGGCCGTTAAGCAGGCAGCTGGAAGTATCGTTACCGGTGTCGAATCGGCAGCTTGATGTTCCGAGAAATAGTATTTCAGTGTTACCCATGTATTTCACATCCTTCATTTATTGTATTATACTTCACAATCTGATCTATTGCAATCTGTTTTTTGATCATTTTCAATCATTTCAAATATTTTTCGATTATATTTGCGCCTAATGGCCAAATATACTACACATTTGATGAAAACACGCTTGACAACCAAACAAGCAATGGAATATGATCATCCTATAGATAAATAATCCAGGAGTGATTCTGTGAGCGACCGAAATGATATGATCGTACGCCTGCTGCGTATACACCAATACATGACTGTACCTGCATTGTGCGAAGCGCTGGACGCATCCCCGGCTACAGTCCGCCGTGCGCTATCGCAGCTGGACGAGCAAGGACAGTTGCAGTACGTGAACGGAGGGGCCCTTCTGCTGAAACCGGAATTGGGTACTCATCCGGAGATGCACAAGCAAAAGCTGCGCATTGCACGCGCCGCCTTGGCGTATATCCACCAGGGCGATACGCTGTTTATTGATGCAGGTTCCACAAATAACGTGTTGGCGGATGCGCTGATTGAGTTTTCAGGCATTCAGGTGGTAACCAACAGCATCTACATTGCGTATCGCCTATTTTCGGCAAACGCCGATATCTCTGTCTGCGTGTGCGGGGGAAATATCGGCGGTTCATCTGGCGGTATCGGTTCAGTGGTTGGTGTGCTTGCAGAATCACTGGTGCAGCATGTCCGCGCCAACGTCTTCTTTATGGGTTGCTCCGCGGTACACCCATCGTATGGGATCACCGATCCTAATATCCAGGTGGCATCGCTAAAGCAGCAAATGCATCAAAACGCACAGCAAACCATCTTGTTGTGTGACCACACCAAGCTTGATCAGGTGCATATGGCTTTTGTCGCCCCTCTATCCGCCCTGGATCGCATGATAACCGATACACAGGCCGAACCAGAACGGATTCGTGCCTTGGAAGAGAATGGGCTAACCGTTGAGTTGGTTTAAATGTGAAAGAAGAGCTTGCAAACGGAGGCTCTTCTTTAAAGTGAGTATAGAATGATAGTTGTGAGATCTGATACTAAGCATGTGCCATGCGTTGCGACGGGTGAACGTTACTTCTGTGTTCGGAATGGGAACAGTTGAATTCATCCGCCATAGCCATCAAAAGCGTGGAACTGGCTGGCTTGTGGAAGTTAATCCAATAAGCAAACAATGCCGTAGGAGCGATTAGGAATCGTCCGCCAAGTGACATTTCCTGACCGCAACATGCGGGCGATTCCTAATCGCCCCTACGGCTTGCAGGCCAAGATGAATGGATTTGGCAAGCAATTACGCTCCCCACGGAGAAGGAATGTATATCCGTGCTTCCTGTTGAAACCTTCCTATTCCTGAACGAAAAAAGAGCATCTGATTTCTCAGATGCTCTTTATGGAATCCGGCGACGTCCTACTCTCCCGGGCCGTGTCCAGCCAAGTACCATCGGCGCTGAAGGGCTTAACTTCTGTGTTCGGAATGGGAACAGGTGGGACCCCTTCGCCATAGCCACCGGAAATTGT
>JAEZHM010000013.1 GCA_023416585.1 Bacillota bacterium | reverse complement strand
GGCACGCCGCCAGCGTTCGTCCTGAGCCAGGATCAAACTCTTGTGTTTAATCCTATTCCTCTTCATCTCGGTTTCCCTCGACAAAGTGAAAACTCATTCTTAGAATCGACTGTCGATTTCTTTCTTCTTTCCTTGAGTCTTTTCGACTCTGTATCGTTTTCAAGGTCCGGTGCCCGCTTGCGGCAGGAATTGTAGTTTATCATACTCAACTTCGCTTGTCAACACTTAATTCGACATTTTTCGCTACCTTTTTTTGTTGTTCTGTATCAGATGCTTTTTGCTTCATCTAATATAGAAGCGAATCGAGTTCTGTGATGACCGTATGCATCTCTTTCGTAAACTGCGAAAAAGATGATGCTCCGTCTCGTTCTTTAGTCCATCTCCCCAGCTGGTACTCCCTTAAAGCAATCAAGCTGGTTTGGTGGTTCCGTGCCCGTTTTAGGCAGGAACGTTAGTCTAACACGATATTCTTTGCTTGTCAACACCGAAATATGCGTTTTTCACTTTCATTTTTTTCATACTTTTTATCTGCAGTATTTCAATAAAAGCCGCTTGAGCATCCTGTATATACTGCGCGTTATCTGCAACTGTACCTCCCTGGACCGGCCAGCATTATTTGCCGGTACCAGATATTCCGTATGGACTACCAATGTCCATAAGGCTATCCCCGTACCCGCCGTAGATATTATCTTGGCTGAATCAAGTCCCTTTTCAGGCAATATCCTCCGTCGATATATACAAATGGATTCCAAATCGCTTAATGCTTCAAGTCATTTTGAACGAACACGCAAGATACCGAATCCGCCACCAGGTCCGCAAACAATATCCGGAGAGATGGAAAATTTATAGGCAATGCAACTTTTTCCATATATGAAGCTTCTAATGAATGAAATCAACGTTGAGTTCTACAAATGAACCGAGGGGCCCGATGGACAAACAGTTTTTCATAAGCGAGGTCAAATCGGCAGAACGAAGCCTCTACCGCATTGCACGCAGCTACCTGCCCTCGGATACCGATGCTGCGGACGCCGTGCAGGAGGCGCTTACCCGCGCATGGGCAAAGCGTGACACATTGCATGAGCCGGCCTATTTTCGCACATGGCTTACACGTATCGTCATCAACGTTTGCAAATCGGCGATAAGAGTGCATAGACGGGTTCAGCCCATGGCCGAGGTGCCTGAGCCGCCAGCGAATACTTTCGTGCAAACTGAATATTCCCTTTTGCGTGAAGCATTGCAGGTGTTGGATGTGAAGTACCGGGTGCCCTTGGTGCTGTTCTATCTGGACGGCTATTCGCTCAATGAAATCGCTAAACTGCTGGTTCTGCCGCAAGGCACGGTAAAAAACCGTCTCTTTCGAGCCCGTGAAAAGCTTCGCAACCAATTGCAGGAGGAGGTGTTCGATGATGAAGCGTAAAGATCTAGACCATGCCTTTGATCCTACCCCTCATATTTTCATCAACAGAGTCGACGCAGTCCTCCAAACGATAAAGGAGGATGAACCTGTGAAAAAGTTTACGATTCGCACCGTAATGGTCGCTCTTCTCTACACCATGCTGTTTTGCAGCATAGCCTTTGCCATTGTTTTGACACAGGGACAGGAGTGGTATTACAACAACCGCTTCACCGCTTATCAGGAAAATAACCCCGAGAAGCAGCAGGCTATTTTTGCGCATTTGGAAACCGATATCCAGCAGGAGCCCAGTAAGGATTCCAATGGCTTGGTGGAAGTAACCGTGCAGGATTACGCCTGGGTCCCATCCCAGAACCTGTTCACCTTAAGCCTTGCGGCCCGTGTAAAGGACAGCGGTACATACGAGCTGCATCCCAAGATGGACATGGACCCTGATGGCTATTGGGCGCCCACACTTGATCCAAAGGTTAAGGAAAGCCGCACAGAGCACTGGCTCTCAACTGAACAAGGTTTTGGTCTACCCGCAGATGTGATGAATGATCCTAATAAAACACTTCTTTTAGCAGATATGGGCAGTCATCACATATTGATTGGAGACAGCAATGTAGAACTGATTCCATACAGCTTTGACAGCTTTACAGGAGATGACGGCTCGGTGATCGCCGTTATGGAAATAAACCTGAAGCAATCTGACTTTACCAGCCATTTGGAGGATACCGATGCTGCGGTATCCTCTCCATCAGCAGTCTATATTTCTCTCCGTTTAGGTGATTCTGGAGGCACCGTCGCAAAGCTGCAGGAGGCCCTTGCCGCACAGGGTTACTATCATGGCGGCATAAATGGGATGTATGGTGAGGGTATGCGCACCGCCGTTATGGCTTTCCAAAAGGCACATGAGCTTGTCGATGATGGAGTCGCGGGGCCGGCTACACAGTCCAAGATTTATGAAGCAAAGGAAACCAGTGAAATTGGCAGTGCAAGCGTTGATGATGTAACCCTCCATCTTGGCGACACGGGCAACGACATTAGAAGCCTTCAGCATAGGCTTATGGAGCTGGGCTATTACCTTGGAGAAATTGATGGCATGTATAGTGAAGATGTGCGCGCCGCTGTGATGGCATTCCAAGCGGCAAATAAACTTTTCAACGATGGTGTCGCGGGACCGCACACGCAGGAAAAGCTTTATAGCTATTACGCCGAACAAGCCCCTAAAAATAGCGGCATAGCTTATGAAGCTGAGAAAGCGGACATTTTAGAAGCACGCCTGGAACAGGAAAACGAAAATATGAAAGCAAAACAAGAAGAGCCTTTTTTATCCAATGCGCACGCGGAAGCCGTAAACTCAGCCATTGAGCAGTATACAGACGCAGAAGGAATGCTGTCATTGCGGCTTCCATATCAGATCATACCGTTTGAAAACGGTAAATATGGAAGCCCTTCGGTTGGCATGGCGGTTTTCAAGGTAAAGATCCGGTAAGCTAAAAGAGGATTCATTCATACAACCAAGCGGCAAGGAAGAAAAACCTTGCCGCTTGTCTTTAGTATGATCTTCTCGTTCTGTTGCGGGCTTAATGGACATATATGCGGACCCTCAATCCGGCACTATACGGTTCCGTGCCTCTTAAACTGCCCTGGCGGTACACCTGTTACCTGCCTGAAAGCGCGGTAAAACTGAGCGTTGTCATTGTAACCCACCTGGCAGGCGATCTCATATACCTTCAAATTAGTGGTAGACATTAACTCCATGGCCTTTTTGACGCGGACGGAACGCAGATAGTCACTGAACGTCTGGCCGGTTCTGTTTTTGAACAGGGAGCTGAAGTAATTAGGATGGAGCCCTAACTTTTCCGAAATCTCAGTTACACTTGCATTGCCTTGAAAGCTGTTATTCACGTAGTTTTTTGCTCTTTGGATGGCATATTCATCCTTGGACATAAGCTTCTCATTCAGTGTATCGATATAGATATGCATCAAACTCAAAAATGACTTTTTCATGCAGGATATGGTTTGCGCATCACCTATTTGATGAACTATATCCTTGTCCGTAAACTTGTATTTGCCAATGATGCCGATATAATCCCTATTCTTATTCATCAACGTATAAACGATGGACGCGAAAAGCTCTCTGACTCGGTCCACACCGGGCTTTTTCAGGCAAACCATGGAAAACAGCTGGCCGCTTTCCTCCATCGCGCAGGCTGTATCACATGCAGCGATGGCTGATACCACTTTCTCGGTTTGCTGAGGGAATGGATACTCCTCCACAGAGCCGGTATCCTCCCCCGGAAGATCATAAAAGTACGATTCCATCGCACAAAGGGCATTTGCATACGCATCGGAAAAATACTCAGTTGAATACAGATCCTGCGCTGCACCGCACTTGATTTCTTTGGATAGCAGCGCTTGGCAAAGCTTTGCGGCGGCATCTTGCGAAGCTTTCTCAAAAAAAAGTAAAAGCACCCATAAGCCACGATATTCTCCCTGAATCAGCCATGCCGCGTTTTCTTCCATAAATTGTTCAAAAATGGTGATTCCCGTAAGATATGCGGCCTGCTTGTCCATGATGCTGATCTGTCCACGGCCGAAAGGCCCAAGCACACCAGCCCATGCCTGACGGACATTCGGCAGACCATGGTCTTGTAAATATTCCCGCACCTTGCCCGGCTCCAAGAACAAGCGTTCCACCAACGCCTGCTGCGCGTAGACTTCTTCCATTTGGCTTTTTATGAAGGCGCCCTTTATGCCAAAGCGGCTTGTTTTCATTCGAATTCGCCGCATGCATGCATCATATACTGCTTTCAGTTCATTTGCCGAGACAGGTTTCAAAAGATAATCGGATGCGCCAAGGCGCATAGCCTTACGGACAAAATCAAAATCGTCAAAACCGCTGATGATGACGCTATCACCCCGATACTCCATTTGTGTAAGCTTTTCCAGCAGTTCCAGCCCACCCATAACCGGCATCTTGATATCAGTAAAGATCAGCCCGATACAGTTCGAGCATATCTTTTCAAGGGCTTCCTCCCCATTTCCCGCCGTATGGATAGCGGCATCCTGGGCAAAACCCCTTATCATCATAGATAGGCCATCCCTTATGGTCTGGTCGTCATCCACGATCAATATTTCCTGCAAAGCCCAAACCTCCCCCGGTAATAAGCACATTATTACGTAACGGCCGGGATGCGTACAGAAACCATGGTTCCGACATTTACCTGCGAGGTAATGGTCACGCCATATTCGCCGCCAAACAGAAGCCTAATCCTGCGGTGTACATTTTTGAGCCCGATGCTGCTAAATTTTGCATTCCCGTTTTCCATATATTCCACAAGGTCGCGAAGCTTATCCTCGGGAATGCCGCTGCCATTGTCAATCACCCTGAACATGATATCCTCGCCCTCTCTGTATCCCAGCACCTCCAGTGTGCCGGGGATGTGCATGGCTTGGAAACCGTGGCTCAGCGCATTTTCAACAAGCGGCTGCAAAATGCATTTGATCATTTTCAAATTCAGGATCTCCGGATCAATGTTTACGGAAATCTGAAATCTGTCGTCGTACAGATAGCGTTGCAATGTAAGATAATCAGACAGCTTGCCGGTTTCCGCCTCCACCGTCACCATTTCAGAGGGAGCCGACAGACCGTAGCGCAAAATGCTGGCCAGGAGCATCGCCATATTGCTTAGTTCGCTTTGTCCTAAAAGATATGCTTTGATCCTGATGGTTTCCAGGGTGTTGTACAAAAAGTGAGGATTAACCTGACTGCGCAGAAGCTCAAGCTGGGACTTACTCAGTTCCATTTCCTTTTCATACACATTGTGAATCAAATATTGAATTCGGTTCGTCATTGCGTTGAAGGAACCGGTTAATTCCGACAATTCGTCCCGGTATGGGTCGTCGATGGCGACGGAAAAATCCTCTTTACGAACAATGTTGTTGCAGGTATCAGCCAGGCGCTTGACCGGGCGGACAATGCTATGGAAAACGGCATTTACGCCTAGGCTTACAAATATGCAGCCTGCTATCAGCGCAATGAAAGCGGTCAGCCGCTGCCTGAATACATTGACCAGCACCTGCCAGTAGGGCGTTTCCAGAACGCAATAATATCCATTAATGCTTTGTACGGAATTGTACAGGCTGTCTTGACCTCCGGCAGCCGTTCTGAAGGAAGCGTCATTCCTGTCGACAAGCTCTTTGGTATCCGACTGTAAAAACGCCCTGATGCCATCAGGAGAAAGGTCGCCAGCAAGGAGTGTCCCATCACTGTTTATAAAGCCCATTTTCTGCTGGGAGAAAAGCCGGCCCTGTTGGTAACGTAAAATGGAGCCGCTCACATCCACCGCAGCAAGGATAACTCCCAAGGGGCGGAAGGTTTCCAGGCTCATGATTGCCCGGGAAACAAAGAGCATATCCGCCTTATCCGGCAAATAAATGCCATGCAGTAAAATCTTGTCACCTGGCCAGACCAGCGGGCTGCCTTTTGCATTTAGGGTATCCGCAAACCATTGCTCGGTGGCGATGCCCCTTTCTTCCAGCGGCTGCTGATTGGGTGCCAGTTGGTATGTATACTTTTTGCTGTTTTTAACGTAAGAGCCGCTGCCCTCTTTGTCAAAAACTGCGATCAGGCGGATATCCCTGTTTTGTTCAAACAGGAAGGTGCTTCGGTATTCCAGGTCGGCATACATGATATTCTTTCCATACCGGTCCGGGAAGGATAGGTAATTGTACGTATCTGTCGGCCGCTGGCTTACCTGGATCACGGGGTATTTTGTCACCGCCAGCAGGCTGGTAAGCCCTGCTGCAATACCTTCCCCCACCGTACCGTTAAGCTGAGCACTTCTCAGGGATACATAAGCTTCGTAGCTGATTATGGAGAGATGAAGCATGCCCGCCAGAGCCAATGTCAAAAGCAACAGCAAGACTGCCAAAACCAGTGCCATACGCTTTTTGATACTCACCCTGCGCAGAATGCCGGATATCCTGCCCCGACGGTTCCCCACGTCATGCATTTTTCCCACCGGCATCCGCCTCCCATGTACAAGCCCATCATACGCAGGAACCGCGTGTCTTGTCAACACCGGTTCTTTTTGCCGTGGTCAAAAGCAGATCTCCATAGAATCATAAGCGACCAGAAAACCGCATGGTTGCAGCGCATTTTCCAATTCGTTATGCAGAAGGTGACCGTTATGGGAAAAATGGGTCGCGACAAAAACAGTATTTTTCCGGACGCATCCCATGGCCAGCATCTTCTCCCGCGTGCGTATAACATCCGGGATCCCCATGTGGTTACTGCCTTCCGCATACTTGCCCATGGTGCAGTCCAGGCTCACCAAGTCCAGCTTGCGATCCTTGAGAAATGACCATGTAGTTTCGGGAAAATCACCTGTATCATTGCCGTAAAAAAGAGATTTACCTTCTTTTTCCACAAGATAAAGAAAGCATTTTTCTCTTCTGTCATGCCTGGCCAGGAGCGGCGTTACTAAAAAGCCACCAACGGCCGCCGCCTCGAATTCTTTAAGCTCCCTGCAATGAAGCCGCTCAAGCAATGATTCTGCCCAGCCACTTTTTGCTACATAATCATCGAATTTACCCTTTAAGGCATCGTTTCCGTAAAGGGTCAAAACACCTTCCACGCCGCTTGCAAAGCCGCCGCAGCGGAAAGCCAGGTCATCAGGATAAAAATGATCCTGATGGGTATGTGTAATCAGAATATCCCGGATTCCCGGCAGATGAAGCCCGCCATGCAGTATATGGAAGTAGCTGTCCGGCGGAAAATCCACCAGCAGCGTATCGTCGATAATAGTCTGGGAGCGGGTTCGCAGGTTCTTTCCTCCCTCTTTTTGAGCCCTTAAGCAGGCCTCGCAATTGCAGAATATACCCGGCCAGCCCTCCGCCGCAGCCGTACCCAGATATTTGATCTTCATAAGAATGCCCTTTCATACGATAATAATTCTAGGATTTGACCGCTCCGCTGGTCAGACCGCCGATAATATTCTTTTGCATGAACACATAAAACACCAGAATAGGCAGCATGGAGATGCAGAAAGTTGCAAAAGTCAAGCTGTAGTCAACGCTATATTCCGTGCGGAAGTTGTATTGGAACAATGTGATGGTCCAGTATTTCCAGGACCGGTTCAGTGTGATCAGAGGGAGCAGGAAGTCGTTCCATATCCAAAGGCCGTTTCTTATCAGCACTGTGGCCAGAATGGGCCGCATCAAGGGCAGCACCACCCTGAAAAATGTCTGCGCCGTGCTTGCACCGTCAATACAGGCGGCCTCTTCCATATCAGAAGGGATGGCATGCAAAAAGCCCACATACAGGAACACCGCCTCGCAGGTGAGGGATGACACGCAGAGGATCGCAAGCCCAGTGGGGTTGAGCATGTTCATAAAGGTAAGCTGTTTGACAAGGGGCATCATTTTTACCTCGAAGGGGATAAAGATGCCCAGCAGCAGGTAATAATACATCCCCCGATACCATCTGCTGCGGCCTATGGATCTGGAAATGGCGTAGCTGAGCATGGGCATGAGCATCAAGTTGCCCAGCATCACAAGAAGTGTAATATAAACGGTATTTCCCAGTGCTTGAAAGTATTTACCGCCTTCCAGCACCTTTTTGAAATTGTCTAAATTCAATGTTTTGGGCGGGGTAAAGAAGCTTGCCGTATTTTCAGCCGGTGTCTTGAACGCAGTCATGATTGTAATATACAAGGGCAAAACGATCATTAAAACGCCCGCCGTCAAAAGTGCGTATATGACCAATTGCGCGGTCCTGCTTTGCTTCATGGGATTCACACCTTCTTTTTGTTGGAGATGGAAATCTGCACCGCGGAAATAACGCCTACGATAAGCCCTGTCAGTACAGCTTCCGCCACAGCATAACTGAACTTGTTCTCCACAAACGCATTGGAGTAAATCAAAAGCGAAACGCTCTCTGTTACACCGCCGGGGCCGCCATCGGTAAGGCTCTTCACATAATCGAAAACCGTGAGGCCGCTTTTTACAGTTAGCACCATTACAACGCTTAGCACAGGCACCAGAAAAGGCAATGTGATATGGTAAAACCTGCGCCAAGCGGAAGCCCCGTCCATGGCAGCCGCCTCATGAAGCTCCGCCGGCACCGTCTGCAACCCCGCAAGAAAAAGCAGTGTTGGCATAGCCACCCCCTGCCAAACATTCACAAAAAGGATGCCATATGCCGCCGTACTGGGGCTGGACAGTACGTTTTTGCTTAAGAAGGGAATGTTCAGTGCTTGCCCGATCAAGGGAATAGCCCGGTAATAAATCTGATTGAAGATCAAACCCACCGTAATCATGCTCAGCACTGCCGGAAGGAAATAGGCGGCCCTGAAAAAGGTGATATGCTTTACCCTGCTGTTAAGCAAAAGAGCCAGAAGAATCCCCAGCAACACAATAACAAGTGTGAGTATCACGCAATACCTGAAATTAAAGAGCAATGCGCTCAAAAACCGTTTATCACGGAATATATTCTCATAGTTTTTCAGCCCAATGAATGCGATCTTGCGGGAGATGCCGTTCCAGTTGGTAGTGCTGTAATAAAAACCCAAAATCACCGGAAAGATGAAAAAAATGCTGTACAGCAAAAACCCAGGCAGGCAAAACAGCGCCAGGGTGATTCTTTTGGATTTATCCATGGTTTTTCTCTTTGAAGAACGGGAGGCGGTGCGAAAAGCGGGACGTTGCACGGTGCTCACTCCTTCTTGGCTGCGATGGAGCCGGCCCTGAACTTTAGTGATTTACAATTCGAAAAAAGCCTGAGGAGAGGTTCAAAATGGTCCATGTACTGCCATTGGACCCGCAGCACATGGACCGATTATTATCCAGCCCGCCCGGGACAGGGTTTCACGCCTTTATGCGGGCAGCCGATTAATGCAACAGGGTTTCGCGCTTACTGGTTGTACAGCTTTTTGATGGCATCGCCGAAAGCGGTCACAAAACTGTCAATGTTCTTGTCCACGTACAGCTGCTGTCCGGCAGGCCGCATTTCCTCACGCAGGCCGGTAGGCCAGAAGTTGACCTGGGTCAGGAACATTTGGCCCTTGTCCATCAGTTCCTTCATGTACATGTGCTGGGCTTTGTCATAGTTGACGCCCTTGATCATGTTGACATTCCCGTCCAGCTCATAGTACTTTTGCGCTACTTCGGTGCGGGAGAGATACTCAATGAACTTCAAAGCCTGTTCTGGGTACTTGCATGCAGTGGATACGGAAAAGGATGTGTCAATGTTAACCGGCACGAGAATCTTGTCGGAAAGGGGGGAGGGGATGGGGATCAGCTTGACGGCGATGTCCGGATTGGAGGCCTTCATGGTGGACAGCATCCAGGTGCCGGAGAACATCATGGCCGCTTTGCCATTTACCAGGTCAGCTACAGCGGACTCATAGTCCAAGCCAAGAGAATCGGCGGTGCTAAACTCAGCAACATCCATGCACAATTGGGCAAAGGCGCGGATAGTCTTGGAATCCTCCACCTTTATTTCACCGCTGGCGATCTTTTGGAATTCTTCGTCGGAATTGGGATTCAACACGCCTACGGTGCGTTCCAGGCGCTGGGCAATATTGCCCACATCCTTGTTGGGCAGGGCGAAGGCATCATAACCGCCATCTTTCAGGGCTTTGCAGACATCCAGCAGTTCCTGGTAGGTGGCAGGCTCCTTAAGGCCAAGCTTTTCAAAGATGTCAGTGCGGTAGTAGATACCGTAGCTGCTAAGCGTCATGGGCAGGGCAAACTGCTTGCCATTATACGCTGCCATATTCAGCATGGTATCGGCTACATTGCTCATAAAGGCCTGGCCCGTAAGGTCAACCATCAGCCCATCGTCAAACATGACTTTAAAGCTGTCCTCGGCGGGAAACACGTTCAGGATATCGGGGATTTCATTGGTGGCAATGCGGGTGGAAAGCACGGTGCGGGCATCGGCCACGGAGGTCAGCGTGATTTTGATGTCGGGATTTTCCTTCATAAAATCGGCGATGATCTCTTCCATGACGGGCACAGTTTCAGGCTTTAAGGAAAAGAATTCAAGTTCTGCCGGGGCTGCGGCGCCTAGCGCACCGACGCTAAAAGATGTAAAGACGGCTGTGAGCAAACATAGGGCCAGGAAGAGAGCTTTGATTCGTTTCATGGTATGCCTCCTTATGCGTTTTTCAATACCTGTATCACCGGTACTGCAGCTGTTTTAATTATAACAGTTCGCATCGCCCGAAAAAATTGCTCAATCAAACTTTTATTTGTGATTTCTCATATATTCATTTCATTTTTAACGAAAAATGGTCCAACAGTTTTATGACCGAACGGATTACTTGTTTGTATTTCTATTAAATAGAAGGTGATGTAACTCAGGGACTTCTTGTTCTCCGGTGTCATATGCTCCGAATTAACAGCAGGGTCACGCAATGCAACAGCACTTCGCAGATGGCTGGCAACCAAAGTCTATTAAACGATATGCCAACAAGAGCAAATTCTACCCATATTTCCGACTATACCACGCGCCTCGCCCATGCAGAATATTGTGCTGTACAAAAAGAAATTATGCCCTATCACAAGCATGATAGAATAGCAACAATCGATGAAGTTAGAGCAATTTTGGATCACGAATCAGATGTGAATCTGATATAATGAAAAGGGCAAGAGCAGACCTTCGTGACATATCCTATATCTTCACATAAATGGGCTGGATTCTATGGACCGGTTTGGAAAGGATGAGCAACATGAAAATCAAGGAGCAGGGCGTTCTGGCATCCTCAGATGTATACTTCTATACGCCCAGCGAAATGGCGCGTCGCCTGTTTTTCTATTTGCTATGCACCGGGCGGTACAAGTGCGACGGCAGCTATCGCGTGGAACGGCAAAGCTATGATAGCTTTTTGCTGCTGTATGTTGTAAAAGGGAATGGATTTCTCCTGCGAAACGGCGAAAAATGCACATTGTCAGAAGGCGCGCTGGCGCTGATTGACTGCTATCAACCGCATCAATACGGTACGAAAGATGGATGGGAAATCCTATGGTGCCATTTTGACGGTGTGCTCTCACGGGAGTATTTCCAGCAGATTGAAAAAAACAGCAGCGCTGTACAGGCCCAATGCGATCAATACAATGTTATGCGGCCGATGGAAAGGATTTTTTCGATGTTCCATCTGGAGCATGCCGCGAACGAGGCCTGGATGTCCCACGCCATCTCCACGGTGCTTACCGCGATGCTTTCGCAGCCCATCGAGCGCGCGGATAAAGCATCCGCCCTGGATGACGTGACCAATCATATCTCACGTCATTTTGACGAGCCTCTGACCGTGGAAAAGCTGGCAAAACAGGCTATGATGAGCCTATTTTATTTTACCCGGGTCTTTAAGAAGGAAACGGGCTATACGCCCCATGAGTACTTACTACTGGTGCGCGTGAACGCGGCCAAGTACTATTTACGGTCCTCGGCCATGCAAAGCAAGGAAATTGCCTGGCGGTGCGGTTTTGGAAGCGAGGGCGGATTTTGCAAGGCTTTTCGCAGGGTTACGGGCACAACACCGTTGAGCTATCGGTTGGAAAAGGATCCTGCCATGCCTTTGCCCCCGCTGTCATAAACGGCAAAGACAAGCGGATAAGGAACGGCTCATAATGCGCCAAAGGTATTTTCATAGCGACAAGCATTAATATAAACGGAGGAAAAGAATGATGTGTCAGGTAAAGATCTGGTCGGAAAAGGTGACGATTCCCACCTATGCTGTGGGAAAAGCCGAAAAGAATCCGCTGTTTTTGGAAAAGCGCGTATATCAGGGCAGCAGCGGCAAGGTGTATCCCCACAGCGTGATTGAATCGGTCAGCGATGAAGTAACCATGCGGACCTATCAGGCAGTATACCTGGAGAACGAGTATATCAAGGTGATGCTGCTGCCTGAATTGGGCGGTCGGGTGCAGCGCGCCACGGATAAGACAAACGGCTATGATTTCGTCTACTATAACCAGGTGATCAAGCCTGCCCTGGTAGGCCTGACCGGCCCCTGGATTTCAGGCGGCATTGAGTTCAACTGGCCCCAGCATCACCGCCCCAGCACCTTTGACCCCGTGGAATGGCGGATGGAAGAAAACAGTGATGGCAGCGCCACTGTGTATATGGGCGAAATAGAGCAGATGTTCCGCACCAGGGGCGTTTCCGCGTTCACCCTGTATCCCGGGAAGGCTTACCTGGAAATCAAAACACGGCTGTATAACCCCACCTCTGCGCCTCAAACCTTTCTTTGGTGGGCAAATCCGGCGGTGGCTGTCAATGATCATACCCAGTCGGTTTTCCCGCCCGACGTGCACGCGGTGATGGATCACGGGAAAAGGGATGTGTCGGCATTTCCCATTGCCCGGGGCGTCTATTATAAGATGGATTATTCCGCGGGGGTGGATATCTCCCGCTATCGCAATATCCCGGTGCCCACCTCGTATATGGCTTACCACTCGGATTATGATTTCGTAGGCAATTATGATCATCAAAAGCAGGCAGGGCTTTTGCATGTAGCAGATCATCATATTTCTCCCGGTAAAAAGCAATGGACTTGGGGCAACGGGGAGTTTGGCAGGGCCTGGGACCGAAACCTGACGGATGAGGACGGCCCGTATATTGAGTTGATGACCGGATGCTTTACAGATAACCAGCCGGATTTCTCCTGGCTGATGCCTTATGAGAAAAAGGAATTCACCCAATATTTCATGCCCTATAAGCAAATTGGCGCAGTGACCCAGGCTACCCGGGAAGCGGCGGTGCGTCTGGGCTGGGAGAATGGCCAAGGCGTGGCCGCGGTGTATACAACGGCAGTGGAATCGGATGCCCGGCTGATCATCCGGTGCGGCGAAGAGACGGTGATGGATACGCTTCTTCACCTTTCACCCGACCAAGCGGCGGAAATTCCCTTTTCCGCGCCGGAGCAGCATCTTTCGCTCCGGCTGCTCAGCCGGGAGGGAAGGGAATTGATCGCCTGCTCATACGAGGCTCAGCAGCAGGAGGAGCTGCCCAAGCCCGCGGAAGAAATCGGCCCGGCCGCGGAGGCTGCCACCAATGAGGAATTGTTCCTCTTTGGCCAGCATATCGAGCAGTATCGCCATGCCACTCGGGATCCAGCCGAATATTATCTGGAAGGCCTGCGGCGGGACCCTACCGACGCACGGATCAATAACGCTTATGGCAAGCTTTTGATGAAGCGTGGGCTGGTTGCGGAAAGCTTGTCCTTCTTCGAGGCGGCCATCAAAAAGCTGACCCTCCGCAATCCCAATCCCTATGACGGCGAACCGCTGTTCAACCGCGGCGTGGCGCTGAGCTATTTAAAGCAATATGATTTGGCTTACGATTGCTTCTATAAATCTACCTGGAACGCCGCCTGGCAGGAAGCGGGCTTTTATCGGGTGGCGGCCATTGATATGATGCGCAAGGAGTGGGAAAAGGCGCTTGAGCATCTGGACCAGGCCCTCACGCGCAACACCTGGAATATGAAAGCGCGGAACGCAAAGACCGTGGCGCTTGGAATGCTCCATCGCCGGGAAGAGGCACTGGCGATGGCAGAGGAATCCTTGCGCATGGATCCCTTGGACGCCATTGCCCGCCGGGAGGCGCAAAAGCATGGCCGGGATGAGGCCTGGGATCAGGCACCGGGGCTGAACGCCCATGAAATCATCGAGTATGCGCTGGCATATGCCGAATGGGGCATGGTGCGGGAAGGAGCGGAAATGCTTCGCTTGTGGGCCGGCCGCTCCGCCAGCCCGGAAGAAGCGCAGCCTATGCTGTATTATCACCTGGCTTATATGACTGGGGATACTTCCGTGCTTGCCCAGGCTGAACAAGCAAAACCTGATTTCTGCTTTCCCCATCGGCTGGAGGATCGCCTGGCTTTGGAATATGCCGTTCAGTACAGCAGCGATTGCGGCTGTGCCCAATACTACCTGGGAAACTTCTGGTATGACAAGGGACAATCAGATCGGGCGATCGCCTGCTGGGAGCGGGCTGTTTCCCTGCGGGACGACCTGCCCACGGCGCATCGCAATCTGGCGCTGGCTTACTATAACAAGCGGTGGCAAAAGGAGCGGGCGCTTAAGGAAATGGAGCAGGCGTTCGCTATGGATGAGCGCGACGCGCGGGTATTTATGGAGCGGGATCAGCTGTATAAAAAACTGCGCTTCCCCGCGGAAAAGCGGCTGCAAAGCATGACGCGGTATCCGGACCTGACGGCCGCCCGCGACGATCAATATCTGGAATACATCACCTGCCTAAACCTGCTGGGGCGCCATGAGGAAGCGCTGGAAAAGCTGGAACACCGCAAATTCCATCCCTGGGAAGGCGGCGAGGGCAAGGTGCCCATGCAATGGCGGATCGCGCTGACGCAATTGGCCAGGCAGCGGCTGTGCGCCCGCCAGCCCGAGGCCGCGCTGGATTATCTTATGCGGGCTGCCGGCAGCTATCCCCATTCCTTCGGTGAAGGCAAGCTGACCGGCGCTCAGGAAAATGATATTGACTATCTGATGGGCAACGCGTATGCCATGCTGGGCCAGGAAACCCAGGCCAGGGCATGCTATGAAAAAGCGGCCAAGGGCTTATCCGAGCCTGCCGGTATGATGTATTATAACGATCAGCCCCCCGAAATGATCTATTATCAAGGCTTGGCCCGGGAAAAGCTGGGCGATTCACAAGGAGCCCGCCAGCGCTTTGAGCGGCTGATTGACTATGGAAAGACCCACTTGGATGATCAGGTACAGGTTGAATACTTTGCCGTATCGCTGCCCGATCTGCAGATCTTTGATGAAAGCCTGACCCTTCGCAATCGGGTGCACTGCCTGTTTATGGAGGCGCTGGGCCATCATGGCCTGGGCCAGGCACGGCAGGCCGAGCAATGCCTGGAAGCCTTGCGCGCTCTGGAACCCGAGCATATGGGCGCCCTGGTGCATTTACATAATGGAGGAGATGCTTGATATGGCCATTCGTGTATTGGAAAACCGGCTATTCTTTCTGGATACCGAAAACACCTCCTACGGCATGGGCATTGACGCGAAGGGTGTGCTGCGGCATTTGTATTTTGGCCCCCGGCTTGAGCGCATGCGGGATTTTTTGCCTGAGCTGGATCGGGCGGTCTTTGCCTATGGCTCCGATCGTGTGATGGAGGAGTTTTCTTCCTTCGGCTGCCTGCGTAATAAGGAAACCAGCCTTCGCCAGGCCTATGGGGATCGGACCCGGGATTTTCGCTATACGGTGAGCGAATACAAGTGTGAGGATGAGCAGATCACCTTTGTGCTCCGGGATATGGATTATGAATATGCGGCGGAGCTGAAATTCCGCATTTATCCTGAGCAGGATATGCTGGAGCGCGGCGTGACGCTTCATAACATCGGCGAAGATATGGTCGCCGTGCACCGGATTTTTTCCATGGAGCTGGCGCTGCCGGGGGATGGGTATCATCTGCTGAACACATCGGGCCTTTGGGCCATGGAGCAGCAGGCCCACGCAGATCTGATCAGCGGCGGAAAAAAGGTGTACGAAAGCGTGCTGGGAACCACAGGCTTTTCCGCCCAGCCCTGCTTTGCCGCTTATCAGCAGGCGGATGAGCAAAAGGGTGATGTGTATTTCGGCTGCCTGTCCTATTCGGGAAATTTCAAGGTGGTGGCTGAAAGCGTGCCCTATGGCTATCTGAACGTGCTCATGGGCATGAATGATACTGATTTTGCCTTGCCCCTCTCCCGGGGGCAGCGATTTGAAGCGCCCAAGGCTTATCTGGGCTTTACCAATCAGGGACTTGGCGGCATGTCCCGCAGGCTGCACCGCTTTGCCAGGGAGCGCCTGATGCCTGCTTCCCATCGGGATCAGGATCTGCCGGTCTTATATAATTCCTGGTATGCGACGGAGTTTCAGGTGCGGGGAGAGGAGCAGGAAAAGCTGGCGGAAAAAGCCGCCATGATTGGCGTGGAACTGTTTGTGATTGACGATGGCTGGTTTGGCCGGCGGGAAAATGACCGGGCCGGACTTGGGGATTGGTATGTCAATCCGGAAAAGTTTCCCCAGGGCCTTGATCATCTGATTGATAAAGTGCATGGGCTGGGCATGCGGTTCGGCCTGTGGATTGAGCCTGAAATGACGAACCCCGACAGCGATCTTTATCGCGCCCATCCCGATTGGATTTATGCCTATCCTCGCCGAAAGCCTATTACGGGCCGCAATCAGTACGCCCTGAACCTGACGAAGCCCGAGGTTTCATCGTACCTGATCGACGTTTTTGATAAGCTGTTGTCCTCGTATGATATCGATTATGTGAAATGGGATATGAATCGCTTTCTGGCCGAAGCGCTGGACGCCCAGGGCATGGACGGCCTGGTGTGGCATCATCATACCCAGGGCTTCCTTCATATTGCCCAAGCGCTTCGGGAGCGGCATCCGAAAGTCGCCTTTGAGGCTTGCGCCGGGGGCGGTGCCCGGGTGAATTATGAAACCCTGAGCGTGTTTGACCAATTCTGGCCAAGTGACAATACCCATCCCCTGGATCGGTGCGCCATTCAGCATGGATATTCCCTGTTCTATCCGCCCCGTTATATGCGTGCCTGGGTGACCGACGACGCACAAACACCGGTGGATTTCAGGGCAAAATGCGCCATGTGCGGCGCGCTGGGAATCGGCAGTAACTTAAATACATGCTCCAAGGAAGAATTGCGGGCGCTTCAAGCGGAAATTGCGCTGTACAAGCAGATTCGCCCCCTGGTTCAATCTGGAGCGCTATACCGGCTCAAATCCATGAAAGCTGATGCGGTACAGGCCTGGGAGTATGAGAATCCGGAGGAAGCAGCCGTGATTGTGCTGCTGGATCATCAGGCGCAGACACGGCCGCTGCTGCGGTTGGAGGGACTGGACGAAGGGGCTGTCTATCGCTTGAACGAGGGGGAACAGTTGTTTTCCGGCGGATATCTGATGCATCACGGCTTGCCCATTCAGCAAACCCATGAGCGGGAAGGACAGGTATGGCGGCTGAAAAAAATCAAAGAAAATGAGGCGTGAGGGATGAAAGAGCCGGGCATTGAGATCCTGCGGCTTGAAAACCGGCAGATCTCCGTTTCCCTGATTCCGGCGCTGGGCGGCAAGGTGATCAGCCTGTACGACAAAGAAAGCGCCTTTGAATGCCTGTTCCAGAATAGCCGTGGGGCATATCGGCAGCCTGGGCTCTTTTCCAATTTTTCGGAGTATGACGCCTCTGGCTTTGACGATGCTTTTCCAAACATCGAAGAATCCGTTTCCCCGGTTGGCCAGGAGCGGGTGCATTTCCCGGATCATGGCGAAATCTGGTCCACACCTATGCACGTCTGCCCCACAGAACAGAGTGTCCGCCTTTCGTGCCAGGGCAGGGTGCTAAGCTATTCATATGAAAAGGAAGTCGCGCTGGAAGGGCGGGGCATCCGGCTTCGTTATCGTATCATCAATCAAAGCCTAAATCCCATGCCCTGCCTTTGGACCATGCACTGCCTGGTAAACTGTGACCCGGATACTCGGCTGCTTCTGCCCGCTGGGCCTCATGTAGCCGAAAATGTGCTGGCCGGCACCGATCTTGGCGAAAAGGGGCGGCTGATGCCAGTACAGAGCGGAGATATGGATTTGACGGCGCTGCCCGCGCCCGGGCCGGAGGCCATGCGCAAGTTTTACCTGGCAGGCCGGGTTTCGGAAGGAAAATGTGGTTTTATCTATCCTTCCCGTAAGCTGCGGCTGATGCTGAACTATGACGTAGAAAAGCTGCCTTATCTGGGGTTTTGGTGCACCATGGGTGGCTATCGCGGGGATAGAAACGCGGCCCTGGAACCTTCCAGCGGCTATTACGATAGCATCGACACAGCGCAAAACCTGGGAACGCTTCGCTGCCTTTCGCCCCAGGAGGAGTTTTGCTTTGAGATTTTGCTTAAAATAGAGGTAACAAACAGATGAAATGACACCTAAAGACACAAGATATTAATATTTTTTGGAAATAATAAGATCGTTTCCATTTCCCAGAAGAACTCATTATCGAATCTATTTTGCTTCTTCTCCCCCATACTGTTATTCCAACGGGGAATAATCCCGCATCACAAGGGTGGCCGCGCCCAGGGCGCCTATATGATCGCCGAATTTGCAATAGCGGATGTTCGGCCGAGACGGGCCCTGTGCAGGCACACGCCGCTGCGCTTCCTCTTGAATGCCCCGCAGGAAACGGGCGCCGCACATGGACAAGGGAGAGGAGATCACGATATCCGAAGGGTTTAGCATCATAATGATGTTAGCCGCCGCTTCGCCCGCCGCCGCTGCCGCCTCTGCCAGCACGGCATTGCATTCGGGGTCATTTTCCAATACGCATTCGATGAACGCCCGCAGGGTAAGACGAGTCATATCATGATCAATGTGGCTCATCAGCGGGAGAAATTTGCCCTGGCGCAATCCGTCGGTCAGCTTATCCAGGATCCCGGCCACCGATGCTTCAGTGACCAGGCATCCGGTTCGGCCGCAATGACATTTCCGATGACCGCCGACCGACATATGGTCGATTTCACCGGCGGTATTGGCTGCGCCGGAATACAGGGCGCCGTTGAGTACGCTGCCCATGCGGATACCGGAGCGCAGGCTGAGATAAACCAAAGGGCTGTCAGCGGGGATGTTTTCCTGCCAGGTATAGGCCAGTGCCATGCAGCTGACATTGTTTTCAATATAAACCGCCAGGTGAAAAGCGTCTTCAATATACTGCTTGATAGGCACACACTCCCAGTCTTCAATGAAAGCGTAATGCTGCACAATGCCCTTTTCTTTATCGATGTACCCCGGAAGACCCAAGCCGATGCCAATAATATTCGCATTCAAAGGAAGCCTGGAAATCAAACTCTTGATAGAATTGCATATTTCGTTAAGCACAACAGGTGCTTTTCGCTGCGTGAAGGACAGCATGCAATGATCCACATAGCGTACCTTGCCGCTCAGATCAACCGCCACTGAAATAATCTCCTGCGCGCTGATATCCACACCGATAAAATAGCCGCCGCTGGGATTGACCGTCAGCCAGATCGGCTTACGACCGTATTTGGATTCGCCGGCGCCAACTTCCACCACGGCCTCCCGCTTGATTAGCTCATCCACTACCGCCAGTGTCGTGGTCATGCTATACCGGCTCAGCTTCTTGATATCATTGCGGGAGATCGGCTGGTGCATACGGATAATGGTAAAAATTTGCCGTGCGTATTCTTGCTTTTTTTGCTCAAGATTCGATACTGTATCCACCACGGCACACGCTCCTGTTCCTTATGCTATACATATTCTGTATTTTTGAACTAGTATAACATGATAAAATCGAAAAAGCAATAATGGATCAAGGCAGATTAACAAGCTTATGTCCGGGGAAAATTTCAGAGATCGAAATGGATGGTATGAATAGAAATGCCATCAAAACTGAACCAATGTTTACATGTTTTTTTAAATTTCCATTGACAGATACGTATCATGCGAATATAATTATATTTAATTAAATCGAAAAGGAAATAATGCAACAACCAGGGCCATCAGCCCTGTTGAAAACAAAGGAGGCTACCCACATGAAACGGACCCTCGGTATTCTGCTGGCAGTCATCATGCTGCTATCCTGCACCTCCGCGGCTTTCGCGCAAGTGCAGCCCATCGCGGAGGGCGATCCCACCACCCTCACCTTCCTCACCGCGTCTATCAGCGGCAGCGTCATTGACGACTACAATGATAACGTGACGCTTAAGGAAATCGAAAAGCTGCTGAATGTGAAGATCGAGTGGAATCATGCCCCCAGCGGCCAGCTCAATGACAAGATCAACACCATGATCGCGGCCATGGATCTGCCCGACATCATTGATTCCTTCAATGACGCCTATGCAAAGGGCCCCGACGACGCCATTGAACAGGGCATTATCCTGCGCTTAAACGAGCTGATTGATCAATACGCTCCGGATTTCAAGGCTGTTCTGGAAGCATATCCCGAAGCCCGCCGCCAGGTGACCACGGACTCAGGCAACATCTGGGCCTTCCCCTGCCTGCAGCCCAAGGAAGAGCCCTCATGGCGCGGCCCCTGCATCCGTCAGGATCTGCTGGATAAATACGGTCTGAAAGTGCCCACCAGCATTGCCGAACTGGAACAGGTGCTCTACACCTTCAAGGAGAAGGGCGTGGAAGTGCCGCTGTATTGCAATCCCGTGAAGGACGCCGCCACAGTGGAAGACGGCTTCATTATCTCCGCGTTTGATATGGGTCCCCGCTTCTATATGAAGCCCGATGCAAACGGAAAGCAGACCGTGCATTATTACGCCATGGATGATCAGTTTAAGGCTTATCTGGAGCTGATGAAGAAGTGGTATGATGACGGCATTCTGGACAAGGAATTCGACACCCGGGACGGCGACTCCGCCGAAAGCATCATGACCCAGGGCAAGGTTGGCGTATACGCCAGCGGCCGCGGCTACGGCCCCACCCTGCGCATTCAGACCAACGCCCGCAAGAACGGCGATGAGAATTTCACCCTGGAGCTGTTCCCCAATCTGCCTTTGGAAAACGGCGGCGAAGTGCACTATCGCCAGACCAACTTCATCAACAAAAGCAACAACGCCGTTATCACCACCTCCTGCGAGAATCCCGAACTGGCCGTCAAGTATCTTAACTTTGGCTATAGTGAAGAAGGCGCAATGTTTTACAATTACGGCCTGGAAGGCCTGACCTACACCATCGTGGACGGCAAGCCGCAGTTTACCGAATACGTGACGAACAATCCTGACGGCTATGGCTGGACCAACCTGCGCGAATCCATCAAGCGGCACACCGGCTCTTATCTGCGCGATTGGACCGCCTTCCCAGCCACTGAATTTGAGCTGCGCTGCATGAACACCTGGAGCCTTGCGGGCAATGATTACGTGATGCCTCCCGTTTCCCGCACAGCTGAAGAAAGCACCCGCTACGCTAAGATCATGGGCGATGTGAAGGTATATGTGGAAGAATGCGTAGCCGGCTTTATCACCGGTGCCAAGCCGATTTCTGAATTCGAATCCTTCCGCTCCGTCCTTTCCGGCATGGGCGTTGAGGAAGCTATTCAAATTCAACAGGCTGCCCTGGATCGTTACTACCAGCGTTAATGCTGATCCCGGCTAATCACGGAAAAAATCAGCCAAAGCCGGGTTCCCGCAGGCGTAAGCCCGCGGGAACCCGGATGCATATGCAAGGAGGCGCTTTATGTTGAAAAAATCCATTCAAGGGGGAGGCGCCATGACCCCGCGGGAAAAACGCTGGCGCATGGCTACGGCGCTTCTGCTGCTGATCATGCTGGCTGTTATGGCCGCTTCCTTTACCAGCGGTACCTTTGAACAGGCGGGAGAACATACCGTGACCGGCTGGGATATGGTTTTGGGCCGGCAAATCGAAGGATATAAATACGGGCTTCAAAAGCAGATGATGGCGGTGCTTACCGTATTGCTGGCTGCCGCCGCCCTGATCCTGCTGATACCAAACCGGGACAAACCCACATTCCTGGCGGCCCTATGCACAGTTGGCGCCATGTGCACGCTGTTTATGCTGCAATTTCCTTCGCCTTCCATGAAGCGCTTCGATCCGGTGATCGCGGGTATCCTCAAGCATGGGCTGAGCGCCTGGTATTGGATCGCGCTTGCGGTGGCGGTGACCGCCGCGGTAAGCGCGGGGCTGATGGTAGCCGGCAGGCCACCGCTCCGAAAGGATATCGTGGCACACCGCTGGCTGTATGGCATGGCGCTGCCGGTCTTTGTCTATGTGATTGTTTTCTTCTATTATCCCATCTATGGCGTTATCATCGCGTTCAAGGATTTCATGCCCCGGTTTGGCATTCTCAACAGCCCCTGGATAGGCTTTAACCATTTCCTTAATTTCTTCAACTCTTTTTATTTTAGCCGCCTGATTACCAATACGCTTGTCATCAGCCTGCTGGATCTGATATTTGGCTTTACGGCGCCCATCCTGTTCGCGCTGCTGCTCAACGAGGTACGGCGGGTAAAGTTTCAGCGGATCGTGCAGACCTTCACCTACCTTCCCCATTTCATTTCTCTGGTAGTGATCTGCGGACTGCTGCGAGATTTTTTCTCTTCCACCGGCCTGATCAACGGCCTGCTTGGAGCGCTGGGCGTTCCGGAATCGCAGCTTGTTAACCATCTGGCCGATCCCAGGAAGTTCCGTGGGCTCTACACCGCCTCCGGCATCTGGCAGAGCATGGGCTGGGGATCGATCATTTACCTTTCCGCCTTGACGAATATTGACCCGCAGCTCTATGAGGCTGCCCGGGTAGACGGCGCCAGCCGCGCACGGATGATGTGGAGCATTACCTTGCCCGGCATCATGGTAACAATCGTAACCATGCTGATTCTGCGCGTTGGAAACATCATGAATGTGGGCTATGAAAAGATTATTCTGCTCTATACGCCCGCCACCTATGAGACAGCCGATGTGATTTCAACCTATGTATACCGCAGCGGTATTCTCAATTCTGATTACAGCTTCTCGGCGGCCGTTGGCCTTTTTAACTCGGTGATCAGCTTGGTCCTGGTTGTGGCGTCCAATAAGATCAGCAAGCGCGTCACCGAAGTGGGCATATGGTAAGGAGGCATGAATAGGATGCATACATCGATCGATTTGACTCGTGCCCCCAAAAAGGAACATGCGCCCGTGACGGTCTTTGATTATTTGAATGGCGCGCTGATGATTCTTCTTTGCCTGATCTGCGTGTACCCAATGCTATACGTGATGTTCGCCTCCTTGTCGGAGCCCAACCTTCTGGCGGCACATAGCGGTGGACTGCTGCATCCGCTGGGCTTTACCACCAAGGGGTATGAGCTGGTACTGTCCAACAAGAATATTTTTACCGGATACTATAACACCATCATCTATGTAGTGTTTGGTACGCTGATTGCCATCATGATGACCCTGGTATCCGCCTTCCTGGTATCGCGGAATAAATGGCAGTGGTCCGCGCCGCTGATGATTCTCATTACTGTGCATATGTTCTTTGGCGGCGGCATGATTCCATTCTATCTGCTGATCCGGGATATGGATCTGATCAACACCCGTTGGGCGATTCTGCTGCCCGGGGCACTGAACGTGTGGAACATGGTGGTGCTCAAAACAGCAATGATGGGCGTTCCCTCCTCTTTGGAGGAATCAGCGTTTATTGATGGGGCCAACGATCTGCAGATTTTGGTACGGGTCTATGTTCCGGTGATTGGCTCGGCCATAGCGGTGCAGGTGATCCTGTATGCCGTGGGAATATGGAATTCCTGGTTCAACGCATCGCTATTCCTCAATGATCGCCAACTTTTCCCCCTGCAGATCATCCTGCGGGAAATCCTGATCAACAGCGATACCCAATCCCTGGGCGCGGCGGAGTCGGCAAGCACTGATATCAATTTCTACAAGGACCTGACCAAGTATTGCACCATCATCATTTCCACTTTGCCCATCATGTGCATCTACCCCTTCATGCAGAAATATTTCGTGAAGGGCATGATGGTAGGCGCCGTCAAGGGATGATTTCCCTTGAGATATAAACAGTAAATAAAAAGATATGGAGAATTGAAAATGAACAGGAAGTATCGGATTACGGTTATTGGCGCTGGCGATCGCGGAAGCGTCTACATGAACATGCTCAAGGATCATTACGAGGGTCAGGTGGAAATGATCTGCGTATGCGATATCCTGCCGGACCGTCAGCAAAAGGCGTTTGATACCTTTGGCTTTGCCCACCAGGAACCCGATTGGCAAAAAGCCATCAACGATTACAAAAGCGATATCGTCGTCATCGCCACACCCGCCTTCTTCCATTGCGACATGGCTGCTTTTGCCCTGGAACACGGCCGGGATGTGCTCACCGAAAAGCCCTTCGATCTGGATCTGAAAAAATGCTACGATTTGCGGGAATTGCAAAAGAAGACCGGCAAAAATCTTGCCATTGGCATGCAGTATCGCAACGTGCCCACCCATCGCGCTATGAAGCATATGATCGAGCGTGGGTATCTGGGCGAAAACCGCATTATCTCCTACAACGATTTCCGTATGGTGCGGCCCAAGATTGCCATGCACGACGCGGTAAACGGCAATGGCGGCCCCATGACCGATATGGCGTGCCATCTGTTCGACCTGATGCGTTGGTTCTATGGATGCGATCCCAAGACGGTCAGCTGCGTATGGCGCGCCAACGCCAATGATGCGCCTACCCTTACCTCCATTGATAAGAAAGCTCCTGACACCTGCGTGATGACCATCACCTATGAAAGCGGCGATGTGGGCGTAATCACCATGAACTGGGGTTTGCCTCCGCAGGTTGGCGGCGTGCTGCAGATCATGGCCATCGGCAAGACTGGCTATATGGGCATTGACTGGGCCAAGGACGGCGTGGTGGAAGTGCAGATCGAGGGCGGCGAAAAGGTCAAGGTGGGCGTTGAGCCCGAAGACACGGCGGAGCTTGTTTGCGCAGAAAAAACTGTGTTTGATTGCCTGATCGCTCAGATGGAAGGCACGGGCAAGATTCAGAATTCCTTTGAGGAAGGTATTGTTTCCTTGGCCACCTCCATGGCCGCAATCAAGTCCGGCGCTCTGGGCCGCCCGGTCACCTTGGCGGAGATCTATGCTGAAAAGCCCACCATCAGCGCCTGCATGGACGCTAAGGAGTGACAGTTATGAAATTCGGCTATTGCTCGAACCTGAACTTTTGCTGGAGCGACGACCCTCGCAGCCGTGAAATTTTTGACGCCATTCTGGACGCCGGCTATGATTATTTTGAAACCCAGCTTTCCAATCTGCTCAAGCTGACCCAGGAACAGACCGATTGGTTCTATGGCAGGCTGAAGGATGCCGGCGTTCCTATGCTGGTGAATCTGTTGCTGTTCCCCAACGATGTGGCGTTGGTTGGCCCCGAAATGGATCTGAAAGTGCTCACCGAGCATGCCAAGCGGGTTCTGCCCATGGCCAAGGAGCACGGCAGCGAGCTGGTAGTGTTTGGTAATGGCGGCACGCGCCGGGTAAGGGAAGGGCTGACGCACGAAGGCGTGCTGGCCCAGATGGAGCAGATTCTGGCGGCGGTTGAGCCCATTGCACGGGCCAATGATATCGTTGTAGCCCTGGAGCCGCTTTGCACCCGGGAAACCAACATGATCAACACCTTCGCCCAGGGAGCGAACCTGACCGGAAAAATCGGCAGCCCGTATATCAAGAACGTATGCGATTGGTATCATGTGGCGGCGGATCAGGCGGATATTCAAGAATTGATAGATAACGCGTCCGAGCTGGGGCATTTGCATATTGCCAATCCCAATGGCCGGATTGTGCCTCAGCCTAGCGATGACCCTGCCATCTATGCGCCCTTTGTGCGGGCTGTGCGCGCGATTGGCTATGACAAAAAATGCAGCGTTGAAGCGGGCGTGCCTGAGGGCGCGGATGTGAAAACCTGCGTTCGGGATGGCCTGGCGGCGCTAAAGCAGATTTTTGCATAAGGGAGTGGAAAACCATATGACACGGCTGGAAGAGGCGTTGCAAAAGGCTTGTGCGCTGAGAGAATACCTGGAGAAGGAGCGGCTGCAAGGTGCGCTTATTACCCAGCAGCCAAACTTCTCCTATATGACTGCAGGCGGCCGGGGCTTTCTGGGGCTGGCCTCCACTGTGGCCTGCGCCATGCTGCTGATTACACGGGATCAGATTTATCTGCTGGCCAACGCCATTGAGGCGCCGCGCCTGATGAAGGAAGAAATACCCGAGGGTCTGTGCCAGCTTAAGGCGCTGCCCTGGCAGGAGGACGGCGGCCTTCGCGCCTTGGCCCAGGATCTGGCCGGCGGGCAGGTAGCCGACGACGGGCAGCTTGCGGGATATTTCCAAAGCGCGCGGCTGTGCCTGAACGAGCCGGAGCGCCAGCGGTATCGGGTACTGGGCAGGGAATCGGCCCGGGCCTTTGAGGATGCCCTGCTGCAAACAAAGCCCGGCGATTCCGAGTTCGTGATCGCGGGCAGGATCGCTTCCGCTCTGTGGGCCATTGGCGCGGAGCCAATTTCCCTGTTTATCGCGGCGGATGATCATGCCATGGAAGTGCGCCATTTTGTGCCCACGGCCCGCAAGGCATATCACAAGGTGATTGCCTCCATATGCGCCAGGCGGCATGGGCTTGTCATCTCGGCCACCCGCAGCATTGCGCTTAATGAAATAACGGCTGCATGGCAAGACCAGTATGACCGGCTTTTACAAGTGGAGGCCGCCATGCTGGGAGGCATTGTCCCGGGACAGCCTTTGAAAAATTGCTACGAAGCGGCGTGCGCGGCCTACGAGGCCCAGGGCATGCCAGGCGAATTCAACCATCATCATCAAGGCGGCCTGGCAGGCTATCTGCCCCGGGAAATCCGCATGGACGGCAAGAGCGCGTGCTTCATGGCACCGGGCCAGGCGTTTGCGTTTAATCCCTCCTGCCCGGGCGCCAAGGCGGAAGATACGGCGCTGCTTACCGAAAAAGGCCTGGAAATCCTCAGCGACAGCGGAGCCTGGCCCATGCGGAAGATCGCCGGGTTCGACCGCCCACGGATCGCATGCATTAGAAAGGAATAACCAAGATGAATGGCAAACGGTTAAAAGTTGGTTATGTTGCTATTATTCAGCTGAATTTCAGGGGAAACAAGCAAGCGGTGTATGATCGCACAGTGCTGGATTTGCCGCCGCTTGCGGAAAAGAACGGCTTTGATCTGGTACTGTATCCCGAGCTCGTGGTCACCGAGGCACAGGCACGGGATGTTAACGATTTTATGAAGCGTGAGGCGGTAGACCTGCTGCTGGTGCAAAGCGCTTCCTTTGCCTCAGGCCATCTGATTCAAACGCTGGCAAAGGCCGCGCCGGCCATCGCCCTGTGGGCTGTGGAGGAAGAAAGCCAGGCAGGCTACCTGCCCCAGAACTCCTTCTGCGCCATGAACCTCAACGGCAGCATCATGCGGGAATACATGAGCCGGGATAACAAGTACAAATGGCTGTTTGGGCCGGTGGATTCGCCCTTGTTCCAGGAGCGGCTTCTGGTCACCGTGCAGGCGCTTGGCGCCATCAAGGCAGCTCAGGGCTCGGTGATTCTGCATATTGGCGGCACGGCCAACGGCTTTAGCAATTTCTATTATGACGAGCGCAAACTGTTAACGCGTCTGGGTGTCCGCGTAACCGAGGTGGAGTACGGCGATTTGAAAGCAAAGGCCGAGAGCTATGATGAAAAGGCACTTCAGCCGCTGATGGACGAGATCGCTGCCGCCACACCCTGCCTGAGCCAATTGGCAAAGGAAAAGCTGCTGCCCCACGCGCGGGTGTATCGTGCGATCCGGGATATGATGGATGAAACCGGCGCCGCGGCCACAGCCATGAGCTGCTGGCCACGCTTCCGGGTGGATTGGGGCTTTACCCCCTGCGCCACCTTCGGCCTGCTAAACCAAAACGGCTATATTATCTCCTGTGAAGGCGATGTACTCAGCGCGGTGAGCATGCTGCTGCTCAGGGAAATCTCAGGCGGCGAACCCATCCTGATGGATCTGGTGGCCTTTGACCAGCAGGATGACACCATGCAGCTGTGGCATTGCGGCGTTGGCTCCAAGACCTTCGCCAAGGGCGGCTGCGTAACGCTGGATACCCATTATAACCCCGGCCCCTACCGGCCGGAAACCGGCTGGGCCAGCGCGGGCCCTGTGGCAGTCATGGAGTTTGAAAAGGCTCCCCTTACCTGCATGCGCCTTACCCGGGATTGTGACAGCATGCTTACCTTCAGCGGCAGCATCGTGGAGAAATCGCCGGTGTATCATGGCAGCGGCGGTTGGCTGGGCAAAATGACCATGGATGAAACGCCCATCAAGGCGCTGGATATGGTGAACACCATTATGGCCTATGGTTTCCAGCATCATTATCCCCTGGTGCGTGGGAGTTATGAGGACGCCTGCCGTGAGCTGGCCGCCTGGCTGGAGATTGCGCCGCTGGAAAAGGTACCCTATAAAAAGTATATGCAGATGAAATAGAGGAGGGAATGATACAGTGTTCCATATTGCTTGCCAGACCATCGTTTACGGCAATCCCGTGATCAAAACAGAGTATGCGCGGATTCTAAAGAATATTGCGCAAAACGGCTACGAGGGTGTGGAAACCGGCGCACGGCATTTCTATATGGATCGGCCCGCCTATTATCAGGAACTGCTGGCGGAAAACAAGCTGAAGATGGCTGCTATCCATGTTGGCGGAGATTTCCTCAATCCGGATTCGGTACAGTCTCAGCTGGACTCCATCCAGGAAACTGTTCAGTTCGCTAAGAGGCTGAACTGCCCGGCGCTGTATCTGAGCGGCTGCTATCGGGAGAATAAAACCGATGAGGATTATCTTCGCGAAGCCAAGGCTTATACCCGGATTGGCCAAATGTGCTTGGACGGCGGGCTGGTATTGTGCTATCATAATCATGACTGGGAAATCAAGGATCAACTGCGCGGCATGAAGCTGCTGCTGGACAGTATAGACCCCTCCCTGATGAAGCTGGTGCCCGATGTGGGCTGGGTCACGGTAGGCGGCGCGGACGCCGTGGAATTCCTGCAGAAGCATCTGGATCGGGTACATGCCCTGCATTTCAAGGATTTCACCGTTGACCGGTCCTTTACGGAGCTTGGCACCGGGATCGTGCCCTTTGAAAGAGTACACCAGTTTATGAAGGAACACAAGGACGGGCTTTGGATCTCCGCCGAGCAGGATCAGGCCACGCATACGCCTGAGGAAAGCTCCCGGATCAATCATGATTATATTGCGAATCTGATTTCCTAATGTAGGAGGAATCGGTATGGCATGCCCTCGGCGCGTGAAGGCGGCCGTGATCGGCTGCGGTGAAATCAGTGAAATTTACCTGGAGAACCTGACACGGTATTTTCACCTGGTTGAGGTGGTTGGGTGCTCGGATATCATATCCGGGCGCGCCCAGCTTCGCGCGGGCCAATTTGGGCTGCGGGTAATGACCAATGAGGAAATCTATCTGGATCCCGAAATAGAGCTGGTGCTTAATCTAACCTATCCCACTTCCCACTACGAAGTCACCAAAGCGGCTCTGCTGGCCGGCAAGCATGTGTATACCGAAAAGATGCTGGCGGTGAAGCTGGAGGAGGGGGAAGAACTGGCGGCGCTGGCCCGGGAAAAGCGGCTGTGGCTGACTACCGGGCCGGATACCTGCCTGGGCGGCGGGCTGCAGACGGCGCGCTATCTGATTGACAGCGGCATGATCGGCACACCGGTGATGGCGCTGGGCTTTTGCCCGCGCAGCTATCCATTGGATCGGCCGGATGATGTGGTGCGGATGATTCACCTGCCCGGCGGCGGGATCCCCTTTGATATGGGCGGCTATTATCTGCATGCCTTTATCAACTTCTTTGGCAGCATCCGTAGGGCCGGCGGCTTTATGCAGATTCGTCATCAGGAGCGGCGCTTTTTTCACCCGCGCAGTCCCCTGTATGGGGAGGAGCACAAGGAATTATCGCCCAATACCATGACGGCCAATCTGGAATTTGCCTCTGGCGTGCTGGGCTGCCTGATGATGACCTCCGAATGCGACGCGGGGGCGGAAGAAAAAATGGAGATTATCGGCACTGAAGGCTCTCTTTTCGTGCACGACCCGAACTTCTTTGGCGGCAGGATCGCCCTGAAGAGGACGGGAAACGCAGCCCCCATGGAGATGCCCTATACCCATGCTTTTCATGAACAGAATTTGCGCGGCCTGGGTGCCGTAGATTTGGCCTGGGCTATACGCACGGGGCGCAAACCCCGCCTGGAAGCGGCCATTGGTCTGCAAGCGTTTGAGGTAATCCATCGGGTATGGCAGAGCGCGGAGGATGGACAAATCCATCCCATCGCGCATCAGCTGGAGCGGCCCGAAGCCATGCCCCGGACATCCCTGATTGGCAGCTGCGCAGAATGCGTACTGGATAAATAATATAAGGAGCCTAATATAATGAAATATTTTCTGGATAGCGCGAAGATGGATGAAATTCGCTTCGCTTTAGATGCTTATGCCATTGATGGCGTCACCACCAACCCCAAACACGTGATGAACAGCGGAAAATCGTTGAATTACTTTATCCGCGAGGTATCCGCTTGGGTGAAGGATATGGAATTGACGGGCAACGCCCGCTTCCCTATCTCCATCGAAATTGACCCATGGCTTAAAATATGGCAGGACATGGTGGAAGCCGGGCAGCGGGTAGGTGAAAAGTGCGAAAACTTTACCATAAAAATCCCATGCACCGAGCAGGGCCTGATTGCCGCTCATAAGCTGGAGCAAGCGGGCATCCGCACCAATGTGACCCTGGTATTTTCACCCTCCCAGGCGCTGCCGGCCGGCAGAATCGGCGCAAGGTTCGTATCGCCGTTTGTGGGCTGGAAAGAAAACTCCGGCGAGGATACGTTCCAATACATCAAGGATATCGTGGATATCTACCGAACCTACCAGTTTGAAACCGAAATTATCGTAGCCGCCCTGCGCAATGGCAAGCAGATCGTAGACGCTGCCAAGGTGGGCGCGGATATTGTGACCTGCGGGCTGGATGTGTTCAAGGACAGCTTTGAGCATCCGTTTACCGCTTATGGTCTGGGCATCTTCCGTGACGCCTGGGATCATACGGTGAAAGAGGAGGAGGCAAAATAGTGAGCAAGCTGGGCTTTATCGGCATGGGCGCCATGGGTACGCCCATGGCCGAGAATCTTATCCGAAAAAGCGGCATGCCTCTGATCGCCTATGATATCAATGCCGAGGCCCTGCGTTCGCTGGCGGAAAAAGGTGCGCTGGAAGCGGCGGATAATCAGCAGGTGGCCATGGAAGCGGACGTGATCATTACCATGCTGCCCCGCAGCGAGCATGTGCGGCAGGTGGTGGAGCAGATTCTTCCTTGCCTGCGCAAAGGGCAATTGCTGATCGATATGAGCACCATCTCGGCCTCCGTTTCCCGGGATTTGGCCGGGCAGGTGGCGCAAACCGGCGCGGTGATGATCGACGCGCCGGTGGTGAAATCGCGCCCCGCAGCCATTGCGGGCAAGCTTGGCATCTATGTAGGCGGACCCGTGGAAGCCTATGAAAGGGCGTTGCCGCTGCTCAAGATGATGGGCGAAAACGTGATTCGCCTTGGCGATAACGGCGCCGGGTTGACGATGAAAATCTGCCACAACGCGCTGGTGGCGCAGATTCAGTGCGCGGTATATGACGCCATGAAGCTGGCCAAGGAGGCTGGCGATATCTCCATCGGCGATTTTATAACGGCCGCGTCCTATGGGGGCGCGCAGAACTTCTATATGGATTCCAAGCAGAAAGCCCTGGAAAACAGGGATTTCACGCCTGCCTTCGCCCTGGAATACATGCATAAGGATGTATTCCTGGCCTTGGATCTGTGCAAGGAGGAGGGCCTTACCCTGGAAGGCATCGAGCGGGCCGGAAGGGTATATTCGGCGGCATTGGCCGAGGGCATCGGGCGGGAGGATTTCAGCGCCATCGTCAAGTTGTGGGATAAATAAACCATGGCCTATCTGATGCTGCTTGTTGTTTTCATTAGCAATATCATGCAGGCCATGACCGGCTTTGCCGGTACCATGCTGGCTATGCCCGCGAGCATTCAAATCATCGGGCTTAAATCCGCCTCGGCGCTGCTCAATGTGATGGGCCTCACGGCCAGCCTGCTGATTGCGGTTCCGGGCTATCGCCATGTGGATTGGCGATGCATGGGCAGGATCATGCTGGGCATGCTTCCCGGAATGGTTGTTGGTATTTTCCTGGCTGGATTTGTTAACTTCCCCATTTTGAAGGTGTTCTACGGGCTGTTTATAACCGGAATTGCGCTATGGCGCTTGCTGGCCGGGAACTCCAGAACAATGCCCAGGTGGGCGCGCGGGCTGATGATTCCGCTGGCCGGGGTGATTCATGGTCTGTTTGTTTCGGGCGGCTCCCTGCTGGTATTGTATGCCGCGGAGGCACTGCCTGATAAGCGCCGTTTTCGGGCTACTCTGTCCATGTGCTGGGTGGTGCTTAACGGAATCCTGATGGTCACCCATATCGCAAACGCAAGCTTTTCCGCACAAACGACCTGGCTGACGCTCCTATGCCTGCTGGCCTTGCTTCCAGCCATCTGGCTGGGCAATCGGCTGCATGCCCGGATATCCCAAAATGTCTTCCTGAAAATCTCCTATATCCTTCTGATTGTCTCCGGCTTGTCCTTACTTCTCCGATTCTGATAAGCTTCCCATACGTAAAAGCCTCTCGCCGCAAATCAAGCATGCGGTGGGAGGCTTTTCTCATCCCAGCTGGCGTATGGATGCGCTCCTTCCATCAAGGTATCTTTCCGGCCAAAGAAGCGCCTCCCAAAACCGTTCGCCAAGTAATAGCAATATCCTTAATTATTGCCGCAGGGAAATTGCATTTCAGGTAAAATAAACCCACTTTTTGCTCTTATTCCATTCATTATGTCTACCAAAAACCGTTGCATCCTTTGAACCTATATACTAAGATTGGAAAACGAGCGTCCCAACCTCTTTGAATGATTGGACAAACGCTTAATCCAGCTGCATTAGGAGGCATCCGGTTTGATTCCCGATACTCTTTCACATAGGGATTATCTTATACTCCGTACTGCTGCTCAAAAGCTAAAAGAGAAGTATGAATGCGATCTTAGGCAATGCCCTGAATCAATGCGAACCAAGAGTCTGGAAAGCATTATTGACCTGGACTTTGTGATTTCGCAATGCAATAGGAGTGATTGTTCTTTCACAGAAGACGAGTGTAAGTTACTGATAGCAGCAGTTGTAAATTACCGTGGAATTTTACCTCAAAGCAGCATCAATACTCATATCGCCATACCCCTTCTGCTTGAGAAGTTAGCAGATTTATTAATGCCGATGTATGTTAAAAAAGAGCCATTGGCTTACAACAACGCCATCAGAGAAAGCGTTCTGATGAATGTATAACGGTGGTTATAACAAAGCCGCGCGTGTATGCGTGCGGCTTTTCAACAGCAACATGCAAAAGTTATTGATTCAGATCAGGCGTCCAAATACCACATGATCTACATCAACGGCCCCACCGGTGCCACCGGCAGATTTGGTGAACTGTATCCGTGCGCCGGCGGCAAGCAACGGCGCTGCTTCGGTGATGCCGGCATATACCAGCCACTCACTGCGAAGAAAGATGAACAAGGGAATCCCCAAATTCAGCCCAAGGCCAATCTCCCGACCAAATCCATTCAGCCATATAACCTTCACCACGATATTGCCATTGGGAAAACGCCCACCGCTATACTCAAGCCCAAAATGGAGCAGGAAGCAGCGTCCGGCTGCAAAAGGCAATAGGACATCCTGGAAGAGAACGCCTCCACCTTGATTTATGGTCGCGACTGTATTTCCTTCATACGGTGTGGGTATGACCTGGGGCACCGTGCCGATGGCTGTCCAATGGTCCAAGGATACAAAGCTTGGGTTCAACACCAGGTTTTTCGTTTCCGTAAGCGTCAGTACAACCTGATCAATTCTCACATCGTTACCGGTAAACAGAAGCCTTGCCCGCACCACACCGGGGGGAGAAGGCTCACTGAGGTTCAGATAGGTCAAGTAACCAACCTGCTGGTTTAGCGTAGTACCAGAGATCGAAAGCTCTAACCCCGGCGTACCGATAATGTTGTTTGCGGCGTTTAGCCATTCCAATCTTACATGAAGAGAAGATCCGGCAGCACCCTGTACGGCAAAGCTAAGCAAAAAGGACGATCTCCATGGCAGCAAGGCAATCGGGATATCTTGGTACAACGTGCCTCCTGCCTGTGCCAGGGCATTGGCTGAACCCTCAAAGGGATTCAGAAAATCCGGCAAAAAACCTGTGGCATTCCAGAAATTCAAGCCTGCTTCAAAGCCGGGGTTCTGGATCAGGTTGGATGATTTAATGGGAGTTAGAATAACCTGATCCAATGCGATCAGGTCAGGAGCATTACCGCCTTCCCCCTTGCTGATGATCAGCCTGGCGCCTACTGTTCCAAGCGGCGGTGTGTCGGTGACCCCATAGAAAGTTATCCTGGAATTATCCGAGAATACACGGCTTGATTGAAATGACGCAAACCCAGTGCCCAGTGTATTGCCACTGCCATCCAGCCATAGAACTTGAGCAGCCAGATTGCCGAATCCGACACTGTCGTTGGCAGCATATGCGATGAAGCTCAAAAGCAAGGGCTGGCGGCGCCATAAACAAAGTTCAACATCCTGAGATATGCTAGCTACGCCCGGGCCTAAAATGGCCACTTGTGTTCCCTCGGCAGGATCATTGTTGCCCGTGTTCACGCCGGCGAGTATCCAATGCTCGAGCCCATCCTCAAAACCGGGATTTTTGACAAGATTCCCGGAAGTTTTCAATAGCGTTTGTATGAGCATAATATCCTCCTTTCACGAGGATACTTCCATCATATGCATTCCGCTAAGCTGAGGTTGCATGCGTTTGACCGGTCATAGCAGTTATCAAGTCACAGCAAATATCTCTGCACACCTTCAGAAGGAGCGTATGAAACGCACCAACACAAACACGGCAAGATAGCAATTACCACCGTATACTAACTCAACCCTTGAAAACTAATGTTCTCAAGGGTTGGCTTCTTATGGCAGCTACGGATAGAATTGAACAATTGCTTAATCCTTGTCAACCACTATTACTTTTACACCAGTCTCTTCGATCTTAATAAGCTCATCTTCAACTGTATCCCAGTCTGTTATAAGCGTATCAAAACTGTTGGCGTCACAGACTTTGATAAATGCTCTGAATCCTATCTTTTGATTTGGCATCATGAGTATTCTTCTTCTTGAATTTCCAATGACTGCGCGTTGGAATGATGCCGTTTCATCAGTTCCGTTTGAGAAGCCGAAATCTGCATCATAACCAGCCCCTGTCATCAAACAGATGTCAAAATGCATGTTCTTTACAAAGGCTGTTGCAAAGCTGTCCACAAGTGATGTTGTGGCATGCATTCTCATTTTTCCCCCAACAATATAGACTGTGATGTTATCCCAAAACTTCAGTTCTTCCGCAAGAGATACAGAATTTACGACAAGGGTATATTTTATATCCCTTGGGAGGTATTTGAGCATTATAAAGCCAATGGACCCGCTTGTCAGGTAAACAATATCGTTTTCCTGAACAAACTCAGCACTTTTCTTAGCAATGGCGTCATAATTCTCAAATACCTCCATGTTTTTGATATCTCTGTGCCGGGGAGGGCAAAAGCCAACCTGCTGAATTGGTATTGCACCGCCATGCGTCCGCTTCAGCAGCCCCTTCTCCTCAAGAATCCGCAAATCCCTGCGGGCCGAATCAACGGAGACATCAAACTTCTCTTGGATTTCGCCTATTGAGATCCGTCCGCTTTCTTGAACGATCTTGAGTATCGCCTGATGGCGTTCTTCGATAAACATATGACTCACGACCTTTCCACATTTTGAAGTGATTGTGTGTCTATCACATTCATCTCAATTAACGTTTTATCATTATTTTTCACGTTTGTCAATGATATTTGTGATTTTTTTTAACGTTCATAGGCTTACGTTAATAACCATGCATAAACAAATTGCTTGTATGCCCAACACAGATATGAAAAAGCTTATTTGAATTCCCGTAAAGAAGAGTAATCACAGTGGCTAAAAAGCAAGTAAATGTATTAGCTGCGGTTTCCAAAACTCAAGTTACAGAACACAATAAAATGGGGCTGTCTCAAAATAGAATAGAAAAAAAAGAAATCACGCCCCGTTTACTCGGAACGCTATTTCTTTGTTTTTGGTCTGTTCTCTTTTGAGACAGCCCCTTTATCATGCATGTATATAAATCAC
Source organism: Bacillota bacterium (assembly GCA_023416585.1). Lineage (GTDB taxonomy): Bacteria > Bacillota > Clostridia > Christensenellales > Aristaeellaceae > JAEWAH01. The sequence continues at coordinate 8,593 of JAEZHM010000013.1, read as the reverse complement.
ATCAAAGCATACTCAATTTGCCAGGCGCGATCCCCCACATTCCCAGCACACTCCGGTCCCGTCGCAAGCACTGCATACGCTGGAGATTCCATAATTGCTGTAAGTGCCATTACCTGAACGACAGACCGGACACCATCCCATACCATTGCAGACAGAGCACAAGCCGCCACCAGAAATCGAAACGGATTGATCATTGCCTGGATCAGGTTTATTTTCATCTGACCCCATTAAGGATGTATAGCTTGTCCCATCCAAGTAATAGGAAGTTGTATACCCCTGAACCTCACCATTTACATAACTGCCAGCCATATAGCCACCGGTTTGAGGCTCCAGATAAAGGCCATAGCCGGTGAACTGCCCTTGCTGAAATTGGCCCACGTAATAACCGCCGCTTGTAAAACAGTATACGCCGTACCCTTCTCTTACTCCATCCAGTAATTCACCTATATAAATGTCACCGTTATCCAAGGTTTGCGCTATAAAGTATGGTACTTTACAATTCTGGATCGTAGAGTTTTCCGAAATAATCTGTCCATTCTCCCATTGACCTGAGGTCATAGTCCCATCTGCAAGTATGACAAAGCCTTCACCATTGGGCTGACCATTTTGATAATACCCCTCGTAGCGAATCTGGTCCTTCCCCAGTTGCATGCCAATTCCCTGAAGCTTATTATCGGACCAAAACCCTGCTGCCATTCCCCCACCGCTAAATAGATAAATTCCGAAACCATTTCTCTTTCCTTCTACCCACTGGCCATAATACATATCACCTTCCGGATATGTGCATATACCAAATCCATTCGGATTATTATCTGCAAACCAGCCATTATAGGTACTGCCATCATCTCTCGTCTTAGTGACGATTTCCACTGCAGAAGCCGAGGTTATCGATAAAACGATCACCATCATCAACCCGAAAAAGAGACAAATACATCTGCGCATTTACTCAATCCTCCCCAAATCCACTGCTTGCTATTTTACCATATATCTGCATTTATTTAATCAGAGGTTCACTAATTTTTTTACATGCTTGCACCAACGAATGCCGGTATTGATGAGGCTGTAAAGGTGCTGCTCAATACGTAAAAGGCTGATACGGCAGCATGTCCTTTTGAAAAGATGAGAAAGCGTTGAAAAGAGGACATTGATTGATGCAGTCCAAAACTTGAGGAAGCTCCGGCTGTAGAATACCCGAGAAAGCTACCCGGCTGGCGGCAATCGGAGAATCAGCAGCCAGCCCGGTGGAGATACAGACCGCCGAGGAATAGACGCCCGAAACCAATACGGAAACAGAAATCAAGGATGGCGCGCCAGTCAAGAAGGCAACAGCGAAGCCCAAGAAAGCTCTGACTGACACAAAAATCAGCATCTAGACGTTTCCTTCGATGCAGCACTCCATAGGAAACGAGCACTATCTGCGAGGACCCAAATGTTATGTTCGATCGACTAGAATAATTTTTGTAGTATGGCCTGAGCGCCTAAGGCGACTAATACCACAGAGGTATCTATGCTTACCCCAAGGAGCATCGGTTTCCACCCAACACCTTTGACTTCCTGGAGGCTTGTTTTCAATCCAATTGCGCTCAATGCCATAACCATAAACAGTTTTGATAGAAAGGATAGTCCTGCCACGATATTCGACGGGACACAGCCTGTACTTTTTACCGCCACCATTCCCAGGAACATCAGGATGAACCACGGGAAAATGGATGAGATGCGAACCTTTTGAGAGGTTTGTGCAGACCGGCCTTTTGTTTTGGCGTGAATGTATGAAAACACCAGTACGACAGGCACAATGAAGAGTGTGCGCGTCAGTTTCACTATGACGGCGAAGCTTCCCGCGATTTCCGAAAAGCCGTAGCCGGCTGCGACAACGGAGGAGGTATCATTGACAGCGGTTCCTACCCAAAGCCCGTAGCTTGTATCGCTTAAACCTAGCATGCGGCCAAGCCACGGAAAAGCAATAACCGTTAGAAGATCAAATAAAAAGGTAGCGGATATCGCGTAAGCAATATCCCGATCATCAGCTTCGATTGCAGGGCCGAGCGTGGCAACCGCCGTGCCTCCGCAAATAGCGGTACTCGCCGAAAGCAGGCTGGATAGCTTCCAGTTAACCTGAAAGATCCGCCCCAAAATGTAGCCGCCTCCAAAGGCTGTGGTGAGGGTTATAGCCATGAGCAACAGGGCATACTTGCCCACCATCAGTACCTGGGAAAAGCTTAAGGATATGCCCATCAGGATGATTCCGAGCTTAAGAATCTTCGAGGATACGAATTTGACACCCAAAGACACTTGCGGGATCTTTTCTAAAACCGGGTGTAGCAACATGCCCAAAACCAGCGCAAGCACGCTGGAGCCAATGATGTCCCCCGGAATGAGGTTGCCCAGCCATAGAGAAAAAGCGCCTAGTACCAGAGTAAACAGGAAACCAACGCTGTATTGTTTGTATTCTTCCATCGTAACAAATACCTTTCTCCAATAAATTCAACAAATCATGCTTGATTATAACCAGAGATACGTATAAAATCAAATTATAAGTATTTATATCTGTATTATTTGAGCTTATTGGAGGCAGCTATGCTAGACTTTAGACATGAAACATTTCTGGCGCTTTGTAAAATCAGAAGCTATACCAAAACAGCCGAAGCGCTGCACTTGACGCAGCCGGCGGTGACACAACATATCAAGGCACTTGAAGCATATTACGGCAATCGTCTATTTACGTATGCGGATAAAACGCTTACGCTGACAGAGCACGGAGAGTTGCTCTATAAATTTGCATCTACGGTCGCTTCGGATAGAGATACCCTGGCAGAGATACTGCGCAATAAAACCTTGTCGGCCCCTCCCTTGCGGTTTGGCGCGACACTTAGTATCGGGCAATACATAATGCCGGACATCCTTGAACAGATTCTGCTGAAAAACCCCGATACACCGGTTTCCATGCTGGTTGAGAATACCCATCACCTGCTGGAAAAACTGGATCAAGGTGAAATTCAATTTGCGCTCATCGAGGGACTTTTCGACAAGTCGGCATATCATACCGAATTGTTTTCCATAGAACCATTTGTTGGTATATGCTCCGAGTACTCACCACTTGCAGACCAACCGGTGCACCTTCAGGAACTCCCCCAAGAGAGCCTAATCGTTCGTGAACGGGGTTCAGGAACGCGCGAGATTTTCGAACATTTGCTGCAAAAATACAATCTATCCATCACCAGCTTCTCAAGGATCACCGAAATTGGAAATATGGAAGTTATCAAGCAACTGGTTAAAGGAGGTTTGGGAATTACTTTTCTGTACAAAGCCGCTGCCAGGAAAGAGTTGTCGCAAGGAAGCATGAAGCTGCTGAACATCACTGACGTGAACGATCAGCATGAACTTAATTTTGTTTTCCTGAGAAACAGCCAACACTCTTCGAAATACCTGGAGTGGTTTCATGTGTTTAGAGAACATTACAAAAATTCATAGATACAACATCCCATCGCATGCCCCATGCATGAGAACGAATCGAAGCGGTACGTCAGCACCGCGCAAGGAGTATTAACGCGCAGACGCGCCGGTTTGCGGATCGACCCTTGGGATTTCACATCGAGGTGTTCCCGATAGAACGATACTTGCTTGTCCCACAAGTCTCGAGCGAAGGCAGATCGTACATTCCTATGGGGTTCATAATTGCAAAAAAGTTGCACAAGCCAAAACAATAGTTGCCCGCATATAACAAAGCACCCCTTGAAAACTCAGTGTTTTCAAGTGGTTTCATGGTGGTATGAAAATCGCAAACATAATGTGCGCTTCCTGACGGTGAATATAAAAAAACTAGATATAGCACTTTAGGATTAATAAATCAAAAGAGCCTCTCTTTTTGATAAATCTCTAACATTGATATATGTTGTATAATATGGTAGTCTATATTGGCCTAATAGACCATAAAAATTTTGGAGGTAAAAATGAAAAAAATCTCAAAGGTATTATTTAATATTGCTTGTATGATCGGTGTCCTATTGGGGATATGGCACTTGTTTGTTCCGTATTTATCGCAATGGTTTTCATATATACCAAATGCGCCAACCGAAATAATCCAATCAATTAACTACATCAATTTTTGCTTTTCCTTCATGTTGGCAGGATTTAGTTTGCTGCTAATAATAGTACAGAAGAAATTATTTGATGGTTTAAAGGAATTAAAGGCATTCTATGCATTCTTTACTCTTATATGGCTCTCAAGAGTAATAATACAGCTCATTTGGCCATGGCCATCAAATTTACAACTATGGTTAGTTATTGCTTTTAGCATGGAGTTTATATTTACCCTGATACCTATGATATATTTGATAAGAAATGCACCAACACATGAATAAACAGAGTAAATTTCAATTTGTATAGCTACTTCTAAGTGCCACCCTATTGAACTGCACCCCAAAAGTTAGACAGTATTGATATACTGAAAAAACGATTGGGGTGTTTTTCAATGCCAAGAGGAGAACCAAACAAGAAGTACACAGGCGAGTTTAAGCAGATGGTCGTTGAGACAATGGTACGAGAAGGATTAAGCCACAAAGAGGTAGAGCGGCAATTTGAGCTTCCGCATAATCGAGCAGCATCATGGGAACGGATTTATTTAGAAGAAGGGCGGGAAGGGCTGTACAAGGAACGCCGGGGTCGTGCCAGTGTGGCCAGTGGCACGCAGAAGGGGCGCAAACCCAAGCTGGGGAAGCAGGTGGAAGAAGACCTCATTGCAGAAGTGCAGCGGCTTCGTGCAGAGAATGCGTACTTAAAAAACTTGCAAGCCTTGGTTTTGGAAGACGAGCGACACCAGCGCAAAAGACGCAGGTGATTCAAAAGCTAAGGCATGAATATCCACTGGACTTGTTACTTTCCATCGCTCAAATCCCGCGTGCCACTTACTATTACCATGCTAAACGCAAGGCAGAACCTGACAAATATGCAGATGCAAAAGCGGAAATTGCGATCATTTATCATGAGAACAAAGGGCGCTATGGCTATCGGCGCATCACTGCAGCATTACGCCGGCGCAACTTCGGCCTAAATCACAAGACCGTGCGGCGATTGATGAAGGCTCTGGAACTTGTTTGCCGAGTGAGGATGAAAAAGTACAAATCGTACAAGGGTGACGTGGGGAAAGTGGCACCAAACATGTTGGGGCGAAACTTTGAGGCTAAAAGGCCGAACCAGAAATGGGTGACGGATGTCACGGAATTCTGCCTGTTCGGGCAAAAAATCTATTTGTCGCCTGTTCTTGATTTGCACAGTAGAGATATCGTGAGCTATTCGATCTCGGATAAGCCAGTACTGTCGATGGTGACGGAAATGCTGAACAAAGCTTTTGCGCAGATACCTGATGGGACCAATCTTATTCTCCACTCAGACCAAGGCTGGCAATACCAGCACAAGGAATACCAACGCAAACTTAGAAAGAAAGGCATTCGGCAAAGCATGAGCCGCAAAGGGAATTGCCTGGACAATGCAGTGATTGAAAATTTCTTCGGCCTTCTCAAAAGTGAATTACTGTATCTCCAAAAGTTTGATTCCCTAGCGCATTTCAATGCTGAGCTCATTGATTATCTCGATTACTACAACAACCGTCGCAGCAAGGCAAAGCTAGAGGGCTTGCCCCCTGCGATTCACAGACAGCTTGCCCTCTCGGTTGCGTAATTCTTTTCTTCGGTCTAACTTTTTGGGGTCACTTCATATCGGGCTGGTGCTTTTTTTATGCCCATTATGGAGGTGTTGCTGCTTGACTTTTCGAGACCGTGTACGTAACGCCTTGTCTGTGCTCACTAAAGACCGGTATCCAGGTGGAAGCACAGCGCTTCGATGTCTGCACGGTGGCCGGTCTGGCTGAAGGCGAGGCTGCTGCTTTCGTCACCTGGGCCAAGGGTGCGTATGACAACAAGGGCAAGCGGGCGCTTTTCGTGGTGGCCAGCGCTACGGCACCGGATCACTACGCGATCATCCACTTCGATACCACGGGCATCGTGGTGGGCGGCGAAACCTACAGCGCGTATGATTACCTGCCGCGCATTGCGGGCGCCCTGGTGGGCCTGCAGCTTTAGGAATCCGCTACCTACCTGGTTCTGCCGGAGGTGGACGATTGCCCGCACCTGACCCGCGCACACGCCAATTCGGCCATTGCTGCCGGGAAGTTGATCCTATACCACGATGGGAAAAAGGTGAAGATCGCCAGGGGAGTAATTTCCTGACCACCATTGGCGGCAGCCTGTCCACCGAATTCCAAAAGGCAAAGGTGGTGCGCATCCTGAACCAGCTGGAGAAGGATATCGTGACCAACGTTGAGGACAACTATATTGGCAAGGTCCCCGACAGCTATATCCACAAGTCCCTGCTGATCACGGAAGGCTGTATCTTACATGCTGTCATTTTCAATCCGCGATGTGGCCCGGTTTACGGATTGTGTCTGCTGATCCGCCACCTTGGCTTCATAGGCCACGTTGTAGGGCGGGTCCTTCAACACCAGGCGTGCAGACTGGCCATCCATGAGCCGGTCCATGTCGGCCTGGATGGTGGAATCCCCGCACATCAAGCGATACGGCCCCAGCGTCCATATATCTCCATGCCGGCTGATAATCGGAAGGTCCTCTGCCGCCGCTGTGCCTTTGTCTTTGGATTTCTTTACGCCCAGCAGCTCTTCCAGGTCCAGCTCCGAAAAGCCGGTCAGCAGGGCCATGCCGGGGTCCAGGTTGCGCAGCAGCGCGGCCAGGGCATCGTTGTCCCAGGAGCCGGAGATTTTGTTCATGGCCACGTTCAGGGCCTTCTCCTGGGCTTCGTCTAAACGAACAATAGACACCTCCACCTCGGAGATGCCCATATCGCGCAGTACCGTCAACCGCTGATGGCCGCCAACCAGGCGCCTGGTATCTTCGTTCCAGATGTGCGGCTCCGCCATGCCAAAGGTCTCCAGAGACCGCCGGAGCTTTTCATATTCTGGATCGCCACGCTTCAGGGCCTTTCTACGGTTGTAATCCGCAGGAAATAGGTCTGCCAGGTGCATGCGCCGAATTTCCACGATTAGCCCCCCTTCCGCTCCCTTTTATGGCGTTTGCCCACGTTTCTAATGAGATCTCGCATGATTTGTTCCATTTCCGGCTCATTCTTGGCCTAAGTAGCTGCCCCGGGCAGATTTCATGGCGTCCCGGGTGATTTCCCCCGAAAGATAGAGGATTTGCAGCGCCCGCAGGTGATAAAGGGCCACGATTAGACCCCCCTCCAGTTTCCCGCCCGTGTGAGCGTTTCCCCAGCACGGTCAGACCACCAGGGTTGCAGAGATTTGACCCCCATAGGGCCTTAGGCCTTGGTCGTATCTGTCATTTCACCATTTTTCCATCATACTCTTAAGATTGCAGAGTCAAACTACAACCAATAATTAGCAAGTAAATGCCCTGAATTTTATACTGCAAACGGTTAACAAAAGTTGTATAAGCAAAGAAAATATGGTAGTATATTTGTGAAAATTTTTATCAAAATTGCAATTGAAGGAGTATAGTATGCAGAATGTTAAAGAGCATCTATATCAAGAAAAGTGGAGAATGCTGCTCAAAATTGCAGGGGCAGCAACGATAGCCATTTTAGTCATCATACCAGTACAGATTGCTGTATTTACAATATGGAAGATTCCAACAAGCGTTGAAGAATGGTTCGCCCTTTATCACTCAAATTGGCTATTGGGCCTTATCCATCAGGACTTTTTGTACATCATCAACAATGTATTGGTGGCTTTGATGTATTTGGCATTCTATGTTTTGCTCAAGCCCAGAAACGAAAGCCTAATGATAGTGGCCATCCTATTGGGCTTTCTTGGCATTGCAGCATATCTGGGATCGAACAAATCCTATGAGATGCTTCAGTTGAGTAGGTTATACTTTGGAGCAGGATCAGAGATGCAAAAAGGCATGTTTATAGCCGCAGGTCAAGTCATGTTGTCAGGATGGCAGGGAACCGCCTTTGACATCTACTATATACTCAATGGAATCACACTGGTCTTGATTGCCTATGTCATGCTTAAAAGCAATTTATTCACCCAAAAAACGGCAGTGATTGGTCTTATTTCTGGCGTATTAATGATGGTTCCATCAACTGCAGGAACAATCGGTTTAATTTTTTCTCTCTTATCCCTCATTCCTTGGTACATATTTTCCATCTTGGTAGCAAAGAGGTTCTTTTTCTTATCGCATACCTAAACAAATAACTGCTAGTTCCCTGTCTCACTCATGTTTTTATGTGCCCTTCTGTTGCCAAAACAGCCATCCTCGGTGGCTGTTTTTATATCATGGTGCCGTTTGCACAGAGGCTGCCAATTGCTCTGATCATAGAAAAAGGCAAGATTGATTGTGATTTGTATCCTTCATTAAAAAAGTTGCACTAGCCAAAATAATAGTTAACAGCACATAACAAAGCAACCCTCGAAAACTCAATGTTTTCAAGGGCTTGCGCTGGTGGCTACGGTAGAATTCGAATCTACGACACTTCGGGTATGAACCGAATGCTCTGGCCAGCTGAGCTACGTAGCCATATTGGTTGCGGGGGAGGGACTTGAACCCTCGACCTCCGGGTT
>JAEZHM010000148.1 GCA_023416585.1 Bacillota bacterium | reverse complement strand
TTTTTTTCATTTTCAAAACCTGTCCCCAACTGAGAGGATGGCATAGCCTTAACTCTCAGAGATAGGTTTCCAACCTCCTTAGTAAATAGCTTTTAAGATTTAAGAGTGTCTTAAAAGCATAGGCCATGCTTAATGTGTTGCATGGCCTGTTTGTTTTTTTGACGGCAATTGTTGAGGGTGTATTGAAATAATTGGTAAATATAAAAATATATGGATTTATTTACAATTTATAAAAACAATAGTAATATATGTATATAAAGCGACCTCATATATAACGCAATTAGAATATGAAATATGTTGGGAAGGAGTGAAAGTATGTTGATTAATTCAATTAAGATGCAAATGTCTGAAATGCTGAGAAAAAAGTCTGTTGTATTCATATATTTTGCTTTACTGATTTTTGTCATGGCAAATTTTATTTCAAATATGCTTGGTTATAGAGATGTCCAGTATATTTCTCAGATGTTCGACCCCATAAAAATGCTGACGCTTTCTGATTGGTCAGCCAGCGGGTATTTTATGATGGAATACTATCCACTGCTTGTGGTAATTCCCACATCGTGCGCTTTTCTAACGGAGCGGGGCACAGGAGTAAGGGTATATTTACAGTCAAAAACAGGGAATATATCGTATTGGTATGGTAAGCTGATATCCGTCTTTCTAACGACTTTTTTGGTTTTTACAATTCCATTTTTGATTGAAATAGCATTGAGCGCAATATGCTTCAATTTAAGTAGCAGTGGTGATCCATCAAATTTCTCGTATTATCAAACTATAGAAAATGAAAGCCAGTTTTTTTTATCAAAAATTTTATTAAGCAGCAGGTTTTTATATGCCATTACCATGACAATACTGTTTGGCATCATATCAGGTTTGCTGGCTGTTTTCAACTTTTCCCTCACTTCACTACGCTTTTTCAAATTTAAAATATTTACTTTTTTTCCTATTTACATATTGTTTTATTTGATAGAAACAATAGAAAAATTCAAAATGCCAGAATATACACTGAATTATTTTTTTATTCTAAGAATGTTTAATATATCAACGAAAAACAATCTTTTGTATGCAATGTTTTTAATGTGTCTATTATTATTTTCTATTATTTTAATAGGAGCGAAAGCAAAAAAGGATGATACGCTATGAAGTATTATAGTAAGTTTTTGTGGATGGCGGTATTTTGCGGAGCATTTTGCATTTTTGGTAGTACAAGATACAATCCAAATCCAACCATATTATTTTCAGATGTTATCATGCTGCTGGGATTTGAATACGTTGATTTTTTTCCACAATATATTCCTATAATCACTTATTGGTACCTACCGCTGATAATATTTCAAATATTCTACGGAACGTATATATACAGACATTTTTGCAGCGCTAGCGTGTACTTTTTTTCCCGGCATTGCAGTCGAACACTGTGGTTTTTGAAAGAAACAGGCGTGTTGTATTTGTTTGGACTAGCATATCTGATTGTCATGATTCTTTCAGGAACTTTTATTACCAGCTTTTTTTCATCGGTAAGTGCTGACACAACGTCGTGGCTTCTGGCGTGCTATTATCTGTTGATTCATTCGCTGTTTTTATTAGTTACTACTTTGGGAATCAATATATTGGCTATTGTATTCACCAGTAACGTTGGCTTCATGATTATAGAAGGAATAAGCCTGTTTAGTATGGCATCCTTTGCCGTATTGGGAAAGTATTTTATCACAGAGGATATTCTGATTGATAAATACACATGGCTGTTAAAAATAAATCCTTTTGCTCATCTGGTGTTAAGTATGCACAGCAGTGGGATAAGCAGTGTGGACCGGATAATCAATACAAAATCCATTTCCTTTGATTTGAATTTATCCGTTTTAGTATTTCTAATGGCTGCTATAATTGTGACGGTGTGTGGGTGTATGGTGGTAAACAATCATAATTTTATTGAATCCAATAAAGAAACGGGAGGAATTTGACATGGAGTTGGTGGTAAATAACGTAAGCAAGCAAATAAAAAATAGAACCATATTATCTAACATAAACCTTCATTTAACCGGCGGAATGATATATGGTTTTGTAGGTCCTAACGGTTCCGGTAAAACCATGCTGTTCCGGGCAATTTCTGGATTGATGAAGCCCTCCTCCGGTGAGGTTTGGCTGGATGGCAAATTGCTGCATAAGGATATGAGGGTTTTGCCCAATTTGGGGATTGTTATTGAAAATGCTGGGTTATATCCCGAGCTTTCCGGATTTGACAATTTAAAATTATTAGCAAAATTGAATGGGAAAATTAATGATAATGATATTTGTGAAGCAATCAAAAAGGTTGGTCTTGATCCAAATGACAAGCGCCCTTTCAGAAAATATTCGTTAGGAATGAAGCAGCGTATCGTTCTGGCACAAGCCATTATGGAAAAACCAGATACATTATTGCTGGATGAACCCACAAATGCCTTGGACGAGGATGGTATCCGTGACATACGGAATATTATACTGGAGGAAAAAAACAGGGGTGCATTAGTTCTGATTGCAAGCCACAACAAAGAGGATATTGAACTGCTTGCGGATAAGGTGTTCATGGTGAAGAATGGTTTTGTTAGTGAAAGGGGAGAAAGTAATGAAGCTTAGGTTTGTTA
>JAEZHM010000114.1 GCA_023416585.1 Bacillota bacterium | reverse complement strand
GTCCGGTAGGTCCTGTGGGTCCGGTAGGTCCTGTGGGTCCGGTAGGTCCTGTGGGTCCGGTAGGCCCTGTGGGTCCGGTAGGCCCTGTGGGTCCGGTAGGCCCGGTAGGCCCGGTGGGTCCGGTAGGTCCTGTGGGACCGGTAGATCCAGTGGGTCCGGTTGGTCCTGTACCACCTGTGGGTCCGGTAGGCCCTGTGGAACCGGTAGGCCCTGTGGGTCCGGTAGGTCCTGTGGGTCCCGTGGGTCCGGTAGGCCCAGTGGGTCCTGTAGGTCCTGTGGGTCCTGTAGGTCCGACAAGCCCTGTGGGTCCTGTAGGCCCTGTACCACCTGTAGGTCCGGTAGACCCTGTGGGTCCGGTGGGCCCTGTGGGTCCTGTAGGTCCTGTAGGCCCTGTGGGTCCTGTAGGCCCTGTGGGTCCGGTGGGTCCGGTAGGCCCTGTGGGTCCTGTAGGCCCTGTGGGTCCTGTAGGTCCGGCAGGCCCTGTGGGTCCTGTAGGCCCTGTACCGCCTGTGGGTCCGGTGGGTCCGGTAGGTCCTGTGGGTCCGGTAGGTCCTGTGGGTCCGGTTGCACCTGTTGCACCCGTTGCACCTGTTACGCCAGTAGCTCCTGTAGGTCCTGTTGCTCCGGTGATGCCGGTGGCTCCGGTAGGCCCGGTAGCTCCGGTAGCTCCTGTGGCTCCGGTAGCTCCAGTCGGTCCCGTGGCTCCCGTCGGTCCGGCAGGCCCAGTACCTCCGGTCGGCCCGGTAGGCCCAGTGGGTCCGGCAGCACCCGTGGCGCCTGTTGCGCCGGTAGGTCCGGTAGGCCCGGTAGGCCCGGTTGCACCTGTTGCACCGGTTGCGCCGGTAGCACCGGTAGCACCGGTAGGCCCTGTAGGACCGGTATGCCCGGTGGGTCCGGTGGGCCCAGTGGCTCCTGTGTGCCCCGGACACCCTCTACAGCCCATAGGTCCCTGAGGACCTGGAGGTCCAGGAGGGCCGGGAATCACATGAGACGGTGGACAAGGCGGGCAGGGAGGGCAGGGAGGACAAGGAGGAGATTGAGGACATGGCGGAAAGGGTGGGAAGGGAGGATGAGGCGGCACTGGACATGACATCCCTGGTCGCATATCGTGGGCCGAGCAGGGAGGCGGACAGCATGGCCGGCGGACTGGTCCGTAGCCTCCTGGTCCGACACCCTGGGGCGGATAATTATAATTGGGATTTCTCATACACAATCCTCATTCTTCTGCGAAATTTGGATGAACTCCATCCAATGTTTACATTATGCGGACAAGAAGGCATGTGTTCCCTTGGAAGGGGGTCAACGTGAACGGTTACGCGCATTTGTGCCATAAACAAACCGGAATCAAATGATTGATCAAATGATTTTCGGAAAAACGCGATATATGCCTTTTCAGATACTTTTCTCTGTGGTATAATATATCACTTGAAGAAGGCATCGGAGGTCATCAGATGCGAAGCATGACAGGGTACGGCCGCAGGCAGTTTCAGGCGGATGGCCGTGAGATGACGGTGGAAGTCAAGACGGTGAATCACCGCTTTTTGGATATCGGCTTTCGTATGCCCAGAAATTTAAGCTTTCTGGAGGAGCCGATTCGCGCCCTGTTGTCGGAATCATTGAAAAGGGGCCATGCTGACGTTTTCGTAAATTATCGGAATAACCGGGAGGATGCACGTGAAGTATTGGTGGACGAACCGTTGCTTTGCGCATACAAGCATGCCCTTGGCCGCATGGAGAATGTTACGGAAGCCGCAAACGATATTGCCTTATCCCATTTGATGGCCCTGCCGGATGTGCTCCGTGTCACCGAGCGGGAGGAGGACCGCGAGGCGGTCACAAGTCTCATGCAAAAGACGCTGGAACTGGTTCTTACAGATGTGATTTCCATGCGGGAAAGGGAAGGGGAAGCGCTTCTCCAAGACCTCGAGTATCATCTGCTGCAGGTTGAATTGCTTGCGGAGAGAATCAGTAAAAAGTCTCCGCAGGTGGCACAATCTTATAGGGAACGGCTGGAAGCGCGCCTTGCGGAATTGGAGATTTCGCCAGTGGAACCTCAGCGCCTGGCCCAGGAAGTCGCATTGTTTGCTGACCGCTGCGCCATTGATGAGGAACTGATCCGCCTATCCTCCCATATTCAGCAAATGCGAAACTGCCTAAAAGGTGACGGTGAAGCGGGGCGAAAGCTGGATTTTCTTGTGCAGGAATTGAACCGGGAAGTCAATACCATCGGTTCCAAAGCCTCAGATGTGGAAATCACCAACTGGGTGGTAGCTGCAAAATGCGAAATAGAAAAGCTTAGGGAACAGGTGCAAAATATTGAATGACGGGCGCCAAGCCGGAAAAGAGGGATATAATGGGGTCTAAGCTGATTAATATCGGATTTGGCAATATGGTTTCCGCCACCAGGTTGATTGCCATCATCAGCCCCGAATCCGCACCGGTCAAGCGCCTTGTACAGGATGCAAGGGAAAGCGGGAGGCTGATCGATGCTACCTATGGCCGGCGGACCAGGGCAGTCATCGTTATGGACAGCGACCATGTGGTGCTTTCCCCTGTACAGCCTGAAACGGTGGCCAACCGCTTAAATGCGCGGGAAACATCGTCCGGCGAGGATGAAGGAGAGGAATAGGGGAATGCAGGTACTTAGAAAGGGCATGCTTCTGGTGATTTCCGGACCTTCGGGAACTGGAAAGGGTACGCTGGCACAACGGCTTTTGAAGGAAGACCCAAGTTTCAGGTTTTCCGTCAGCGCCACCACGCGGGCGCGCCGCAGCAATGAGACGGAAGGCGTTCACTATCACTTTATTTCCGATGAGCGCTTTGACCAGCTATTGGCGGAAGATGCCTTTTTAGAATACGCCGTGGTGCACTGCCACCGATATGGAACACTCAAATCCCAGGTGTATGAGAGCATGGAACGCGGCGAAAATATACTGCTGGATATCGACCCGCAGGGTGCCCGCAAGGTGATGGAAAAGGAAAAGGACTGCGTGACCGTTTTCATTCTGCCGCCCAGCTACAAGGCATTGGAGGTAAGGCTCCATACAAGGAATACTGATGATCCTGTGGAAATCAAGCGTCGCTTGGGTAATGCACGGGGAGAGATTGAGCAGATTTCCCGGTATCAATATGCGGTGGTGAACGATAAGCTGGACCTGGCCTATGAACAGATGTACAGTATCGTGACTGCCGAAAAGCAAAGAACAATCCGGTTTTTTCCGACCGTTTCGGAAGAATAGAAGTTGTAGGAGGAATGACCCATGTCTATCGTTGAACCGACCATTGTGGAACTGAGCGAAAAGGTGGATTGCCGCTATACGCTGGTTGTGGAAACAGCCAAGCGTGCCCGCCAGTTGGTGGCTGGAGGCCAGCCGCTTTTGGACCGCAAAGAAATGAAGCCGCTGAAACTGGCTGTGGAGGAAATCAACCGCGGTTTGATTACCTATGCCCGCAACGCAGAAACCGAGGATTGACAAATGACACTGCAGGGAAAGGATATCGTACTTGGTGTAACGGGCGGCATCGCCGCCTATAAGGCGGTGGAAGTAGCCTCCAGACTGCGCAAGCTTGGTGCGCAGGTTTTCGTCATCATGACGAAAAATGCCTGCGAGTTTGTTACGCCGCTCACCTTTGAAACGATATCCAATCATCCCGTGGTGACGGATACTTTTGAACGCCCGGAGACCTGGGAGGTGGAGCACATCGCCCTGGCCAAACGGGCGTCCCTTTTTTGTATCGCTCCCGCCACGGCTAACATGCTGGCGAAGATGGCCCACGGCATTGCCGATGACATGCTTTCCACTACAGTACTGGCCACCTGTGCCCCCATCCTTGTGGCTCCAGCCATGAACACCAACATGTGGGACGCGGAAGCTACCAGGGAAAACATGCAGGTGCTTAAAAAACGCGGGGTTATGACCATTGGGCCCGGCACTGGCTTTCTGGCGGAAGGCACAAGCGGCGTTGGCCGTATGGCAGAGCCGCAGGAGATTGTGGAAGCAATCGAAAATTGCCTTCATACAAAGCAGGATTTGGCGGATCTACGTGTGTTGGTGACCGCCGGGCCTACCCGGGAGCGGCTGGACCCTGTGCGCTATCTAACGAATGATTCTTCCGGCAAAATGGGATATTCCATTTCCGAACAGGCACACAAGCGCGGAGCCCGGGTGACACTGGTAAGCGGTCCTGTGCATCTTTCCGCGCCTCAAGGAGTCGAGCTCATAAACATCGAAACCACGCGGGAATTGTATGAAGCAATGATGGAGCGCTGCCAGGAATACGATGTCATCATACAGGCGGCAGCCCCTGCGGATTACCGCTTCGCAAATCCCAGCGGTCAAAAGTTAAAAAAGCACGGGGGAGAGGCGCTGATCCTTGCGATGGAGGAAAATCCCGACATTGCCGCTGCTGTTGGGGAGCGCAAAAAGCTGGGTCAGATTTTGGTATGTTTCGCTGCCGAAACGGAAAATCTTATTGAAAACGCCAAGGCCAAGCTGAAAAAGAAGAACGCTGATATGATCGTCGCCAATGATGTTTCAAAGCCAGGTGCGGGATTTACCGTGGATACCAATATCGCCACCTTGATTACCGCAAAAGGCGCTATGGAACGGCCGCTGCAAAGCAAGATGCAGTTGGCGGACGACATACTGGATATGGTACTGAAATTAAAAGGATAAGCTGAAGCGAAAAAGCGCCCTGCAGGAGATTTGATTCCCTGCAGGGCGCTTTTTCGCTTGTATATTCTTATTTGTCAAGCAACTGTTTTACAGCCTCCGCAGCTTTCTGCGCCGTGAAGCCATATGCCTCAAACAGCTTTCCGGCAGGGGCGGAAGCGCCGTAATGGTCGATGCACAGCGCCGCTCCGTCCAGCCCTATATACTTGTACCAAGGCATGGAGGTGCCGGCTTCCATGGCCACACGGGCTCGGACTTTTTTAGGCAGGACGCTTTCTTTATATTCCGCGCTCTGTTGGTCGTACAGCTCCATGCAGGGCATCGATACGACTCTTGCGTCGATGTTCTCCTCCCACAATAGTTTCTGAGCATCCATCATGGGAGCAACTTCGCTGCCGCTGGCCATCAGGATTGCTTCTGGAGCCTGCTTTTTGCTGTCAGACAGGATATAGCCGCCTTTATATGCCTTGGGGCCGCTGCCACTTTGCAGGGGCAGGTCCTGCCTGGTTAAAACAAGGCAGGTGGGCAGCCCGCTTGTAAGAGCGGTAATCCAGCCCGCAGCCGTTTCGGGGCCATCCGCCGGGCGGAATACAAGCAGATCGGGAATGGCACGTAGCCCGGCCAAATGCTCAATAGGCTGATGGGTAGGCCCGTCCTCACCCACGCCGATGGAATCGTGGGTCAGAACGTAGGTAACGGGAGCTCTCATGATAGCAGAAAGGCGCATGGCGTTTTTCATATAATCGCTGAATACGAAGAATGTGGCGCAGTAGACCCTAAGCCCCCCATGAATTGCTAAGCCGTTGGCGATGGCAGCCATGGCATGCTCCCGGACGCCAAAGTGAAGGTTGCGGCCGGCTCTGTTTTCAGTGCTGTAATCGCCGCCGTTTTTGATGAGCGTCTTGGTGGAGGGGGCAAGGTCGGCGGAACCGCCCACCAGGTTTGGGATCCTTTGGGCCAGGCGGTTGATCATTTCAGAAGAGGTGTTGCGGGTGGCCATTTTCTCCGGGAACTGCCACAGGTCGTCTCCATCAAGTGTGCCTTCCGGAAGCTTTTCGGAGAACCATACATCCCACTCCGCTGCCAATTCCGGATAAGTTTCTTTGTACGCTGCGAACAGCATGTTCCAGGCAGCCTCCCCGGCAGCGCCTTTTTTTGCGATTTCCGCAGCATGCTCATACACTTCAGGCAGAACACAGAAGGAATCTTCCGGCATGCCGAGGGTTACCTTGGCGGCCTGCACGTTGTCTACACCCAAAGGCTCGCCATGGGCGCTGGCCTTGCCGGCCTTGCTGGAACCGAACCCGATGGTGGTGGGAACCACGATCAGGGAGGGGCGCTCATCCGCCTTGGCGGCGGATATGGCGGCGGAAATCTGCTTTACATCGTTGCCGTCCGCAACATGCTGAACATGCCAGCCATAAGCTGCAAAGCGCGCGCCAACATCTTCTTTCATGGCGATGTCGGTATTTCCCTCAATGGAAATTTCATTATCGTCATACAGAAGGATCAGCTTACCAAGCATCATAGTGCCTGCCAGGGAGGCAGCCTCACCGGAGATGCCTTCCATCATACAGCCGTCACCGCAAAAGCAATACGTGTAATGATCCACCACGTTGTAACCGGGCTTGTTGAACTTAGCGGCCAGCATGGTTTCAGCCATGGCAAAGCCCACGGCATTGGCAACGCCTTGGCCCAGGGGGCCAGTGGTTGTTTCCACGCCTGCGGTGTGGCCGTACTCGGGATGGCCGGGCGTTTTGCTGCCCCATTGACGGAAGGATTTCAAATCATCCATGGAAAGACCATAACCGAACACGTGAAGCAAAGTGTATAAAAGTGCACTGGCATGGCCGGCGGATAAGACAAAACGGTCACGGTCCTTCCATGCAGGATTGGCAGGATTGTGTCGCATGGCCTCAGCCCATACGGCATACGCCATGGGAGCCATGCCCATAGGGGCGCCTGGATGACCGCTGTTGGCCTTTTGCACAGTATCAGCAGCCAGAACGCGAATGGTATTGATTGTTTTTTCCGCAATGTTCATTTTCGCAAAACCTCCAGTATTTTAATCATGAAGTTTATCCAGCTCTTCCCGGATGGGCTGAATATCAATGCCTGGCGCGCTCTCAATGGCTTTGCACAGCGATTCCAGCATATACTTTGTGCCGCCCGGCACATCGCTTTCCACATTTAAGGGAAGTACAGGATCATGCACGGACAAGCGCAAAAGGAACCAGCCGTTTTGGAAGCCCCCATCCAGATTAAAGCTTAAGCGCACGCCCTCCCGGTTGTCGGGAGCGATATGCCAATCATCCATGGATGTGGCATAATCAAGGACCTGTTGGATGACTGCCTTGCCAGCTAAGCGGAAATCAGCGGCAGTAATTTTCAGCCGGATTTCCGTGCTCTCCACCGGCTCACGCAACTCCGAAATCAGGCTGCCAAGCGTTTTCCCCTCCTGTTTGCGCTTCATGGCCTCCACGATGAGAAGGGTTACCAGGTACATGCCGTCGTCGAGAAAATGGTTTTCCCGAAAGGCGGCATGGCCGCTTGTCTCAATGGCCAGGGGGCAGTCGATGCCATTTGCGTTCAGGCGGACAGCCTCGTCTATCACGTTGCGGTAGCCTCGCTTGTAGCGGTAGTGAGTGCCGCCCCATTCCGTGATAAACTCCGCCAAACCCAAGGATGTGACCGAATCGGTGACAATGGTCTGTCTCGGCTTTTCGCTGAGCAGTATGGCGGATATCAATGCAATCAACCGGTTGCGGTTGATTTCCCGCCCCGTGTCATCCACAATGGCGGCCCTGTCGCAGTCAGCGTCAAAGATTACTCCCAGATCTGCCTTGACCCGTTTGACGGCGGCAGAAATGGAGGCCATGGCGTCTTCATTTTCAGGATTGGGTACATGATTGGGGAACATGCCGTCAGGCTCCAAAAACTGGCTGCCGTCCACCCAGGCGCCTAAGTCTTGCAGCATACCTGCGTAAAAACCGCCGGCGCCGTTGCCTGCGTCCACTGCCACATGCAGGCCCAGAAGAGGCCGCATCCCGTTTGTGCCCAATCCCTTTTTGATGCGGTCTGACAATTGCTTTTGATAGGCAGGCAAAAAAGGCTTTTGCACGATAATGCCGTCACCTTTAAGACTTTCTAGGGAAAGTGTAGAAGCATCCTGTAAAAGCTTTATGATCTCATCCCCCGAGAGCCCGCCCTTATCCTCAAAAAACTTCAAGCCGTTCAAGTTGTATGGGTGATGGCTGGCGGTGACCATAACTGCCCCATCTGCCTTGAATCCCTCGGTGATGATGCTCATGTACATGGCGGGTGTTGTGCACAGCCCGAAATCAAGCACCTTGGCACCTGCCTGCGCCATGCCTTTCGCGGCAGATAACAGGAGCTCCGGCCCGGAAATGCGGGAATCCCGGCCAATGGAAACGGTAAGTGACTCCGCCGCTTTGCCTGTATGATCACAGAGCATGTGCACAAAGGCCACGCCGAGCAGCTGAGCCACGTTTGAAGTCAATACCGCATTCTCGCCCAAGGCTGCGCCGCGCACGTCACTGCCGCTTTTTAGGGCCATCCAGTCCATATAAACCTCCTTGTTATGGGTGAGGAAAAGGTGTTCACATCTGGTCGGGGGTATTTGAGATTTCCTCCATCAGGCCGCGCAGCGCCTTGTACATCGGCGCCAAAGCCTTGAAATCCCGCGCAACGCGGTTCACGATGTCGGGGGAATATATCCAGTTGAGCTGCGTTGCGGACTGGTGGATATAGAGTTCCTTGGATGTATACCAGGGGTGCAGTTCAGCTGGGATCTGTTCTGGTATGGCCATGCGCTTGAAAGATTCGCCGCCCAGTTGCAATTTTCGTTCCGTAAGACGGCAGCTTTCCAGCATATCGGCAAAAGCTTTCGGGTTGGCGGCCATGCGGCGGCGCATCAAGTCAAAAACAGGCCTGTTCTCACCCCAAAAACCCATGCCCCAGCCGGTTGACTCCGGTGAAACCTCGAACCAATACATAAGGCTTCCTTCCCTTGGTTCCGCCGCTTTTCTGAACAGAAGCCAAAGGTGGTCGCGAAAGGGGGATTTGTCCCTGGTGAAACGTACATCGCGCCGGATACGGGCCAGGCACTTGGCTGGGCGCACCTCCATACCGCTATCGATTTCACGCATATGGGGCGCCATTTCCTCAATGAAGGCATAAAAAGGCGCCTGCACATTCTGAAGATAATCCTCTTTGTGCTCCTCATAAAACGTTATATGGTTGTTAAAGCGCAAGCTCAGGAAAAACTGGATTGTTGCCTCCGGAAAACCCGTAAACATGCGACACCTCCGTGTTCTGCCCGTATGATTATACCCGGAATTTACATTGGAAGCAACTGCATGTCCGTAAAAAAAGAGAAACGCATGCGCTTTCGCTTCTTATGCGCAATAAAAAGGCCGCCATTGCCGGCGGCCCTTCGAAGAATATTCAACTTACATGTCCGCGGTTTTTTCAGTGCCGGTTCTTGATGTCCGGCGGTGGCGGGTATAGCCGGAAGAGCTTGTCTGCTGATCTTCCTGATCGTCAGGCTCGTCATCAACCTTGGGGTTTTCCGACCTGGCAAGGCGATAATGGCCTGTGCCGCCGGAAAGGATGGCTGCCTCCTCCTCCGTCAGTTCACGATACGCTTCTTCAGCCTTGGGAAGATCATCCTGATCTTCGTCGGGAGCGGATGTATCATTTTCTGTGCGGTGCTCGCCCCTGACATATTTCATGTGAGGCAACTCATCATCCTGAAGCGTGATGAGTGTATCGGCCTCAGGCTCATCCCGGCCATCATCGTCTTCCCTATAGGTTACGGGAAGTTCATCCGCTTCATCGCCCTCGCTGGACGCTGTGTAATCCCTGCGCGTTCCCCGTTCCAGGTGATCCAGCGCGGCATCGGACTGTCTTTTCTGGGCGATGCGCCTGGAGAAGGCGATCAGCAGCAAAACCAAACTGCCGCCCAGAAGTGTAATAAACAGGCTGAAGAGGAAGTTCGTTACATTCTTGGCTGTGGTAAAGGCGGGAGGAAGCCCGGCACTTTTAGGAATCGGCTCTGTTATCAGGGGCTGCGGAGTGCGCTGAGGAATGTTGGTGGGTTCAGGCGTTGGCACGGAATACGTAATGGTAACAGGATTGCTATCAAAGGTTACTTCGTTTTTCAGCAGATCCTTGCAGACGGCGGTGAACTGGAACTTTCCGGCCATGGAGATGTTGGTGTCCCTCGTTACTTTTTTTGTCTCGCCTGCCTTGATGGAGGTAAAGGTATATAATGTCGTACTGCCATGACGCAAAATCACATCTTTCGCTTCGTACTCGCTGGTGTTCGTTACGGAGATTTCAAAACGAACCAGCGCCGGCTCGCTGTATACTTCCAGTTTGTCCGCCGTGGCATTCACGGTAAGGAACAGCTTCTTGTTCGGGTCAACAGCACTTACGGACACCTTATCGGTGGTCACGCTGACTTCGTTACCGGTATTGTCGGTGGCGAGCACGGTAAATGCATACTCACCGTTGGCCAGCATGGTAATTTCCTTTTCCAGAGTTTTGGTGGCGCCTGCGGCCAGTTCCTGGTTGGAGAAAACTTCTCCAAGAACCGGATCTGTCACCTTCAGATTGCTGTAGCTGATGTTGCCCTCGTTTGTAAGCGTCAATGTGAGCTTTACAGTTTCATTGATGTTTACGCCGGTTGCGCTCGAGGCAAGGGTTGCCTTTAGTTTTGGCTCACCAAGAACAATAGAGGCGGCTTCCACCGTTTGCTTATGCGACTCATTGGAACCGGTAGCCTTGTAAGTAATTGTGGCGCTGCTGGTTAAGTTCTTGCTGCCCATGGCAACTTCAAACTTTACCTGTTCGCTGCTGCCGGAAGCCAATGTTTCGACAGTTTGAGATTTGGAGGAGATGCTCTTGTTTTCTGTAATCTTGATGTTGCTCAGCGCCACGTTGCCCGTATTTCTAAGTTCATAGGTGACGGTGATCTTTTGGTCCTTTTGAGCCATTTGGGGGGAAATGACACGGGATACTTCCAAGCCGGGCGCCGCGCCATTGAACGTGATAGCCTTGTTGAAGAATTTAGGTTTGTAATTGACATTTCCTTGATCATCGGGCACAGGATATTTTACCGTGAATGTGATTTTTCCGGCTTCCAATTGCTTTTGCGTTACGCGCCAGGTGCCTGTCCAGGTTGCAAATTCACCCAGTCCCAAATTGACGGCACCGCCGTCGCCAAAATCGGCCACGGCTTTCCCATCCGGATAAAACAGATATACGGGGCCAGGTATTCTGTCATCGCCAACATTGCTGACGCGGATGGAAACGGTGACATCGTCAGGGCCTGTAAACTTGTTTTTTGAAAGATCCATTTTGACGTCGATGGGATTATAAGCACCCTCCGCTAAAACACCCGTAAAGCCCAACAGCAGGGCGCACAGCAGAATCAGCAAAAATACCTTTTGCTTCATGTACTCATCGGGTGTTTGGGGAAACACCCTTCCTCCCTTCACTCGCGAAAAAAAGTATATCGCGCACTGGTGGTGAAACACAAATAGTATGCCACAAACATGCAAGGATATACAATACAGCCATTGTATCCTATATTCTATCGCTGTTATTGTAGAGCATCCCTGACTGCGTGTCAAGCAAAGCGGCCCTTCTCCGGGCCGAAAATGGGGTAGTTTTCCTGAAAAGCATGTAAAAACCCGCATTATTCAGCAAATAATGGCATAAATGAAGTGAAAAAAATGTCAGGGCACCAGATTGATGATGCCGCTTTTGCCATTGACATCTATAAATGTATCCGGCACCGTGCCGACTATGATGCTTTCGGCAATGGGAATACTGCTGACCAGTTCCACCTGTCTGGCCCCGGTAGGAATAACCAGGCGAACTGTGGTTTTGGCAGAAAGCAGTATTTTGTGCCGTGTCTGGTTGATGCCTGCGGTTTCAAATTCGGTGACGAACTGTGTGGAAACCGCGCCTACCGGCAGAATCTTTACAGAGATATTTGGGCCGCTGCCGGCCAGAAAGTTGATGCCAAGCGCGGCACCTAGAGGAATATGAATAACCTGGTTTTTTGCATCCTGCAGCTTTTCCTGCGCCTGCAGCGCAGTGCTTGTTGCCAGCTCGTTCATGCGTATGGTATTTGCCTGCAGCATGGTGACCCGTCCCTGATCGTTGACATGAACAGTGATCAGATCTTCATACGTAACGCCGGTGCGCATCACATCCGCCACTGCTGAGTTAATTACCTTAACCGCAAGGGAATAGGCGTCTGCGTAAGCCCTATCCAGAATGACCTGGGAAATATTGTTTTCCAGCACCAGGAAGGCAGCAAGCAAAAGCAAAACAACAATCACCGTCCAGCGCAGGAACTTTCGTGAGAGGTGAATTTTTCTATTTGGAGATGCAACCATTTTCATTCCTCCCTCGTCTTATGGATATGCGGGAGTGAAGGCCGATACCCTCAAGGGGTAAAACTTTGAATTGGGTATCCGGCTGTGGTATAATGGGTTTAGCAACCCGGGCACGGGTTGCGGGTCGGCGGGCCGTGTACATGACCGGCACGCCGATAAACAAGGTATAATGCATAGGGAGTGTTTTCCCGCTATACGGGATTTTTGGCATCATGCCGTTTGGAGGCTTTGCTGTGTATCAACCGCCTTTGCGTGACGATCCGCAAAAAACGAAGCGTGCAGGCGTATATCCGCCTGTATCGCCTGACTATGAGCAGGACATATACGAACAGCCCGCACAAGAGAATTGGGAATCCTATCAGGAAGGCGACGTGCCTTATGAGATGGAGGATCAAGGTTCTTATGGGGAGGGCGATGCATATGCAGAAGAATATGCTCCGCATCAGGAGTTGAACGAGGATTGGGCGGATGCGGAACCTGAAAAAACATACAGGCATACCATATTTAAGCCCAAGGTACGAAAACCCAGCTTTTTTCTGTCTGTGCTGGTGAATGCAGTGCGCATCTTCGTTTTGATCGGCGTTCTGGGCGGACTGGCGGGGCTGGGTGCGGTGTTTGGCATTGCCAAAGCTTATGTGGAAACGGCGCCTACCCTGGACCTGGCTCTTCTGGATTCACAGGATCAAACTTCCTTCTTCTATGATGCCGATGGCAATCTGATTACCGATTATAAAGGTACGGAGAACCGAATCATGGTTTCCATCAATCAGATGCCCACGCACCTGCAAAATGCGTTTATCGCAGTGGAAGACGCCAGATTCTTTACCCATACCGGCGTCGACATCAAGCGCATCGTTGGCGCGTTTATTGCCAACCTGACAACGGGCAGCAACCAGGGCGGTTCCACCATCACCCAGCAGCTGATCAAAAAAACGGTGCTCAGCGATGAGTTAAGCTATAAGCGCAAGATCCAGGAAGCATATTTGGCTATGCAGCTGGAGGCGCACTATACCAAGCAGCAGATTCTGGAAAGCTATCTCAACACCGTTTACCTGGGCGAAAACTATTATGGCGTAAAGGTAGCGGCAGAGGGTTATTTCGGCAAGCAGCTGAGTGAGCTTACACTTCGGGAATGCGCCATACTGGCCGGGGTAAACAATAGCCCTTATTATTTCAATCCCCGCAGAAATTTCTTTACACGTTCCGCAGAAGGGGTAGATTATCCCGCTATCACCAATAACCGTACCGACTATGTACTGCGCTGCATGTATGAAAACCAGTTCATTACCCATGAACAGTACATTGAGGCGCTGAATCCCGCAACTGCCGCTGTTTTGCAGAATTCTCCCTCCGAAGGGACCGGAATGTACAAGTACGCCCATTATGTGGAATATGCCGTTCAAGACGTGGTGAATAAATTCCTGGAGATGGAACGCCTGCCCGATACAAGCGCAAACCGTCTGGCCATGGAAAACAAGCTGCGTACCGGCGGATATCATGTGAAGCTGGCTATAGACACGCAGATTCAGGAAACCGTGGAGAACACGCTGGAAACCTGGAAGAATTATCCTGGTTTGCGCAATCCCAGCGATAAGATTTACCGCGCCCGCAATGCCGACGGTACCTATATGGAGATCATACAGCCCCAGGCGGCGGCTGTAGTGATGGATTACCACACAGGGGAGCTGAAGGCCATCGTTGGCGGCCGCAACAGGCCTACACAGCGCAAGACACTCAATCGTGCCACCGCTAACGAAATGCCTGTCGGCTCCGCAATCAAGCCTTTGGCGGTATACGCCCCGGCCATCGAAGGTGGCGCGTCACCTGCCAGCGTAGTATACAACATGCCCTTGCCAATTGCCGGCTATAAAGATGAAAAGAACAAGGATTCCTGGCCGCAAAACTATGGCGGCGGCGGATTTAAGGGATCGCAGACACTCCGGGCGGCCATGAAGAACAGCTACAACGTCTCAGCGGCGCAGACGCTGATGACCATGGTTGGCGTGGACCGCGCGGTAGACTATCTTATGAAGCTGGGCGTCGACCGTAAGCATATCAACGCTACCCCCTTTGGCGTGTCGTTAGGATCCAGTGGCATATCACCCCTGGAAATGACTGTAGCTTACAGTGTGCTGGCTAACGGCGGCGTATATCAGGAGCCGATCTCATTCCTGGGGATTTCAGACAGTAACGGAAAAGTAATCTATGACAGCCATGCCAACCAGGAACGCCGGCAGGTATTCAAGCCATCCACCGCCTGGCTGATAGTGGATATGATGAAGGACGTCGTCTCCGGCGGCACTGGTACCGGAGCCAAGATCTCCGGCCAGACCGTTGCCGGCAAGACGGGTACCAACTCCGACCAAAAGGGCATAGGCTTTGCGGGGATGACCGGCTGGTATGTAAGCTATGTTTGGATCGGCCATGACAACTACAAAGCGCTGTCTTCCAAATCAACGGGCAGCAACTCCGCGGCGCCGCTGTGGAAGGCCTATATGTCCAAGATACATACGGCCAAAAACCTGACCAACCGGGATATAATAGAAGCTGATCCATCCCAATTGGGACTGGTGAAGGTCACCACCTGCAACGTAAGCGGCCAGCTGGCCACCAGCGCCTGCAAGAATGATGCGATGGGCTACGGAACTACGACGGACTATTGGCTGTCAGGCACCAAGCCCCTTACCGAATGCCAGATGCACAAGGTGATGACCGTATGTACGGAAAGCGGCAAACTGGCAAACCAGTATTGCCCCAGCGTAGTGAAGGCCAACAAGGGCGTCATCGTCATCCCCAAGGGGCATCCATTGTACGGGTTTATTGGCAGCAAGTATGATGCCACGCTGCGTAAATACCTGGGCGAATTCGCTACGCTGCGCTATACCAATGACGCCAACGCCAACGCGGCGATCAACAGTGCAATCACCTGCGATATTCACGGGCCGGGTACCGACAACAACAGCTATATTGTCAACAACACGCTGATCCCGGACGCCAACCGCCTCCTAAGTCAGGCACAGGAGAAACTGGGAAGCATCCAGCAGGGCACAGATGGTTACAACAACCTGCAAAATGCTATCAACAGCCTGCAGAGCCTGATCAATCAAGGGAATCCTTCGTCTTCAAGCTTGACGCAGGCGATGGGGTATCTCACGCAGATGATGGCGAATGCACAATAAAATATGAAGAAGACCGCTTCAATGCATGCATTGAAGCGGTTTTTTATATGCCATGTTCTTGTATACGCCTCAAAAAGAAAAAACTGATCGATTTGGAATTATGGAAGATCTTTTCTTAAGAAGCCCGCGCCGAGCAGCGCTGCATAAAACTCACGCTGCTTTTCATCCAATATCGTTCCGGACCACTTCTCATAGAACCATACCAGATAATGCGGGAACCCCAACTCATCCCAGTTGTCGATCATGCCTATGCGATTTTCCTTGCAGTCATATTCGGACACAATTTCGGAAAGCTCTTGGGTCGTGAGTTTGTGATACTGACCGTAATGGATAATCCCTTTGCCTGACAGCCTACCTTTTTGATAGTCAGGTTCGTTTTGTGGATATCCAAGTATCAGTTCAATGAGAGGAAAGCAATTCTCCTTGGGCAATTTCAAGAGTTCATATACATCCTTCAGTGGAACGCGATGGATACAGTTGGTGAACATGGAATCAATCCCAAGAGATTTTGCCGCAATTGCGGCTGTTTGGGATGCGAGAGCGGTGTCCACACAACTGGTGATGAAGGACACAATATCCTTGGAGTGAAACGTCTTGCCGAGATATCCCGCCGTATCCATGATACGATTGTAGTCAATGCAAAAAATCAATGCTTTGCTTCCTGTATAGCCAAGCATTGCCATGCTTTGCCTGTCTTCCAATACAATGATGGAATAGGCTTGCCTTGCAGATGCGTTGGCTGCACACATGCATGCTTTCAGAATCGTTTGCAAGTCTTCCGCCGATACGTCTCTCTGGCTGAAGTTTCCGTGGATTGTTCTTAGGCTGTTAATGTTTTGCAATGTTTCGTTCATTATGTTGCTCCTCTTTTTTACCGGGTACTATTCAGTTGGAAGTTTGTTCATGTGAGCTGAGAGCTTATGAAGCAGTAGTTCAAACTGTAATCGTTCTTCCAATGTAAAGCATGCCATGGGATCAAAATCAGGCTCCAACGAAAAGCCCGACAGGGAGGATAGCTTCTTAAGGCCTGCATCAGTGAGAATGATCCTCTGCTTTTTCATGTTTAGTGGATCCCGTTCACTCATTACCCATCCCTTTGCCTTCATGGTATTAAGAATTGTGGTTGCGGTTGGTCGGTCGCAATATAACAGTACTGCAATTTCGGATGGAGATAACACCTCCTTTTTTTGTAGCCGGCGAAGAATGTACAATTGCTTCAGCGTAATGCCGTATGGCAGAATCCGCTTTTGAAGGCAACGACGCCAAGTAAGGAAGATCACACCGATTCTGGACATTGGAGACATTTTGTTCATAACATTCATAATTAGACCTCGAATTAAGATGGAAAAATATTACTATACAGATCTTAAGTTGTCAAGCAAAAAATAAACAGCGCATACGCCACCTTCTTTGTGCCGTTGCGCTGTTTTTGCTTGATTTTGAAATTAGTATAAATACATCATCCTTTTGCCTTGGGCTTGAACAGCATGGCGGCCAGGGCGCCGAACAAAACCGCCGCGGTGATGCCGCCGGAGGTGGCTGTAAGGCCGCCGGTAAATGCACCCATGAAGCCTATCTCCTGCACGGCATGGATGACACCCTGGCTTAGCGCGTGCCCAAAGCCTGTTAATGGAACGGTGGCTCCGGCACCTGCAAATTCAACGATAGGGCCATATAAGCCTACGGCACTCAGGATAACGCCCGCAACAATATATCCTACCAGGATGCGGGCGGGTGTCGCCGCTGTCTTCATCACCAACAGCTCACCGATGGCGCAAAAAAGGCCGCCTACCAGGAAAACCTTCAGATACATCCACATGCATACTCCTCCTCAGGCCTGCGCTGATTCAATGGCTACCGCATGGGCCACACCGGGGATGCTTTCTCCCTGCTGGTTGCTGGTGGGGCTAAGCAGTGCTCCTGTGGCCATGAACAGGATGCGCTTGAATTCACCCGAAGCCAGTTTGCTTATAAGCAGCGTATTGAACACACAGGCGGAACAGCCGCAGCCGCTTCCTCCTGCATGCACATCCTGGTTGGCATCGTAAATCTGCAAACCGCAATCCATATAGTGGTCATAGTCCAGGGGCAAGCCTTTTTTCTCCATCAGTTCCAGCAGCAGATCATGGCCTACCCGTCCAAGATCGCCGGTGACAATCCGATCATAATCTGCGGCGCTTCGCCCCGTATCCTGAAAATGCGCAGCAATGGTGGAGGCTGCCGCCGGCGCCATTGCGGCCCCCATGTTGTTGGCGTCTGTTACGCCCATATCCACCAGACGGCCAATGGTCACATGGGTTACATGGGCGATGGGTTTCAAATTCGCATCGCTGGATAATAGTGTAACCCCGGCACCTGTCACCGTCCACTGAGAGGTGGGGCAGCGCTGGCTGCCGTATTCCAGAGGAAAGCGGTATTGCCGTTCTGCGGTGCAGAAATGACTGCTGGCACCGCAGATCACCTGCTTGGCAAAGCCTCCATCCACAAGCATGGAGCCCAGGGCCAGGCTTTCCGCCATGGTGGAGCAGGCTCCGTACAAGCCCAGGAATGGGATGCCCAATTCCCTTGCAGCCATGGAAGAGGCCATGATTTGATTTAGCAGATCTCCGCCCAGCAGATATTGCACGGACTTTTCAATGATCCCTGCTTTTTGAAGGCAAGTCTTGGCGGCCGAGTAGAAAAAGTGGCTTTCGGCCTTTTCCCAGCTTTCTTCACCGTAGGTATCGTCCTCAACGATTTGGTCGAAGAGATCGCCCAGCGGACCTTCCTTTTCCTTTTTCCCGGCGTAGGCTGCTCCGGCAATGATCCCGGGCCGTGAGGGAAGCAGCACTGTTTCAGATCCCATTCTTTTTTCCATGGCTTGGTCCCCCCTTACCAACGGAAGATTGCGTAGAGTATGCCTACGATCACCGAGGCGCTTATGCCGTATACCAGCACTGGCCCTGCAATTGTAAACAACCGTGCGCCCAACCCCAGCACCATGCCTTCCCTGCGAAATTCCATCGCGGGGGAGACCATGGCATTGGCAAAGCCGGTGATGGGTACCAGCGTGCCGGC
Source organism: Bacillota bacterium (assembly GCA_023416585.1). GTDB lineage: Bacteria > Bacillota > Clostridia > Christensenellales > Aristaeellaceae > JAEWAH01. The sequence continues at coordinate 13,047 of JAEZHM010000114.1, read as the reverse complement.
ACCGCCGAACTTGGCCAGCTTATCAAAAAGGCCTATTCCGGTAAACAGTGCCGTGAGGAATACAAGCACGATGCTCGCAAAGGCGCTTGCGGCGCTGGCGGTCATATCCAGATACGCTTTGCCGATGTCTATGAACGCCTGCCCCAGCACACAAATCAGCCCGCCTACCAGGAATGCCTTCAACATGCCCTGGCCCAACGGAGATTTAGGAGAAATGCGGGAGACAAGGTCACGGTACTCGTCCTGCTTTTTCTTCTGGCGCAGGGGAATGGGCTTTTGTTTGTCAAACATTCGATTTCTCCTTTGGCACTGACTTCCTGGGCCGCGCATGGATGGTGCCAGACATGGGCCGCATGCGTATCTCCCGGTCACCTGCCCGGGGGATCGTTTCCAGGGTATAGGGAACGAGGGTGGACCTTGTTTTTTCCATTCAGGTTAACACCTGCTTTCCATGGCGTGCAAAAATGCCGGTACATGACCGCAAGCTGTAGTATGTGCCGCACTTGATTTGCTCATGTACCTGCCGCTTAATTTGTTCAAAAAGGAGATGCTTTATGGAAAATGAAGGACACAAAAAAGGTGAAGCGTTTAGCAAATGCACATCGCCTTTTACTGTATATCTGGTATAATGATAGCACAGTATGGTTTTACTCTGGCAGTTTTTGTCGGAGCGCCGATGATGAATTCTCGGCCGTGAAGATACAGGAGTATCATTGGTAGTTCAAAGGCACGGTATTTATATTTTGTGAATATGGCGTTATACGGACGGAGGAATAAACTTGGCTGAACTTTGGGATATTCTTGACGAAAACGGCAACGCAACAGGTCGTCTTCACGAGCGCGGCAAGCCTATGTGCAAAGGTGAATACCATCTTACGGTTAATGTATGGATTGAGAACGACAACGGCGATTACCTTATTTCGCAAAGATCGCCGAACAAACCGTTCCCCAATATTTGGGAATGTACGGGTGGAAATGCGGTTGCCGGAGATGACAGTTTGACTACTGCATTAAAAGAAACGAATGAGGAATTAGGTATTATTCTTGAACCACAGAACGGGCAAATGATTAAGCATCAAATACGGAAATGTGTATGTAACCATTGTTTAGCTGATGTATGGCTGTTCCGGCAAAATGTTGATATATCAACCGTGACCCTTGCTCCTGATGAAACCTGCGGAGCAATGTGGGCAAGCCGCGCTGAAATAAACCACATGATTGACGAGGGAACGTTCTTAACGTGGGGATTATTTACTTACATTAACGAATTATTCGAGGTAGATTAAATGGCTGATGTATGTGCATTATAAGCATACTGTGTGGTGATGGCAGGTTCTTTTCTGCTTAACAAACTTCCCCGAATGGGGCGTGGCGGAGCAACCATAAAAAAGACGCTTTACCACTGGTAACGCGCTGAATTGCATGGGCAGAAATGTCCTTGATTTTTTTTGGTATTGCCGGTGCTTTATGGTACAATGATAATGGTGATGATGATATAACCGGGTGTTTCAGCGATGAAACACCCGGTTTTTTGACACTCTGAAGAAGAATTCGCTGTTTTGCGAAGCCTTCTTTTTGTTTTGTCGTATTAAGCAGACATAGCCTGCTGGAACTGCGCGTTATAAAGCTGTGCGTAGAAGCCGTTCTTCTCAAGCAATTCCTCGTGTTTACCTTGCTCCACAATATCGCCGTCTCGCATGACCAGGATTAGATCCGCATCCCGGATGGTGGACAGGCGGTGGGCGATGACAAAGCTGGTGCGGCCGCGCATCAGGTTATCCATGGCCTTCTGTATGCGCAGCTCCGTGCGTGTATCCACGGAACTTGTAGCCTCGTCCAAGATCAGTATTTGTGGATCAGCCAATATAGCTCTGGCTATGGTAAGCAGCTGCTTCTGACCTTGGGAGATGTTATTGGCTTCCTCATTGATGGTCATATCATAGCCACCCGGCAGCGTCTGAATGAAGTGATGGGCATGGGCTGCTCTGGCGGCTGCTTCCACTTCCTCAGGAGTAGCGTTTAGTTTTCCATAGCGAATATTTTCCAGAATACTTCCGTTAAAGAGCCATGTATCCTGCAGTACCATACCGAACAGGCTGCGTATTTCCTGCCTGTCAAAGCTGCGAAGGTCGTGGCCGTCGATAAGAATCCGGCCGCCCGATACGTCATAGAAACGCATCAGCAGCTTGACCATAGTGGTCTTTCCAGCGCCTGTGGGGCCGACGATTGCCACCTTTTGGCCTGGCCTCACAACAGCACTGAAATCGCGGATGATTGTCTTTTCCTGCGTATAGCCGAACTGCACATGGTCAAAAGTCACCTGGCCGGTAAGGTTCGCAATGGACGTAGGATTAGGAATACGTTGTTCTTCCTCAGGAAGCTCCAGGAATTCAAACACACGCTCCGCTGCCGCAGCGGTGGACTGGAGCATGGTTGCCACCTGGGCGATTTGCGACAGAGGCTGGTTGAACATACGAACGTATTGAATAAAGGATTGGATATCGCCAACGGTGATGACACCCCGGATAGCAAGAGAGCCGCCCAGAATGGCCACAAGCACATACCCAAGATTGCCGATGAAGGTCATGATAGGCATCATCATGCCAGACAGGAATTGCGATTTCCAGGCGGATTCATACAACTCCTTGTTATTTTCCTCAAAGGCATTAAGCGCCCGCTGTTCGCCGTTAAATGCCTTGACAATCAACTGCCCTGAATAGACCTCCTCCACCTGGCCGTTTACATGGCCCAGATATTGCTGCTGGCGAACAAAGTGCTTTTGAGATTTCTTCACCACAAACTGCATGAGTACGGCGGATAGCGGCACGATCAGAAGGGTGGCCAGCGTCATCTGCCAGGAGATGGTAATCATCATAATCAACACGCCGATGGCTATGGTAATGGAAGAGATCACCTGGGACAAGCTCTGATTCAGGCTTTGGGTCAGGGTATCCACATCATTGGTGATGCGGGACAGCACTTCGCCGTGAGTCACGCCGTCAAAGTGGCTCATGGGCAGACGGTTGATTTTTTCGGAAAGCTGCCTGCGGAAATTATAACTTAACTTCTGAGAGACGCCGGCCATCACATATCCCTGCAGGATGCCGAAGGCGGAACTGAACGCATATAAAAGCAGCAGTCCCAGCAGCAAGCCGGATACGGCATTGAAATCTATACCCGGACCGCCCTTAAAGCTGCTCACAATGCCCGTAAAAATTTCATCCACAATGTGACCTGACTGTTTGGGACCATAGATAGATAATGCGGCGCTGGCAATGGCAAGAATAATCACGATGATGGTGGCCAGCCGGTAGCCAGCCAGATGGCGTATCAGCTTTCCTATAGTGCCTTTGAAATTCTTCGGTTTGTCTCCCATCATGGGGCCGTGGCCCATTGGGCCGCCCATGGGTCCGCGGGGGCGATTTCTATTATTCTGCATGTGCCAATTCCTCCTTTGAAAGCTGGCTCATGGCAATTTGACGATATACTTCGCAATTTTCCATCAGTTCCGAATGGTTGCCTATGCCGGCTATCTTGCCTTCGTCCAGCACGATGATCTGTTCGGCATGCAGTACGGTGCTGATGCGCTGGGCAACGATGATTACGGTGCTGTTTGCTGTTTCCCGTTTGAGAGCGGAACGCAGTGTCACATCCGTCTTGTAGTCCAATGCGGAAAAGCTGTCGTCGAATATAAATATTTCTGGATTTTTTAGTATAGCCCTTGCAATGGCAAGGCGCTGCTTCTGTCCGCCGGATACATTGGAACCGCCCTGGGCAATGGAATCCTCATAGCCTTCCGGCTTTTCGGCAATAAAATCCGATGCCTGGGCAATGGCAGCAGCCTTTTCAATGTCTTCCTGCGGAGAACTTTCCACGCCAAAGGATATGTTAGAAGCGATGGTGCCGGAGAAAAGCACGCCCTTTTGCGGAACATAGCCTATACGCTCACGCAAATTGTGCTGGGTAACATCCCGCACATCCCGGCCGTCAATCCGGATGCTTCCGCTGGTTACATCAAAAAACCGTGGGATCAGCTGTACCAGCGTGGATTTGCCTGAACCTGTGCCGCCAAGGATAGCGGTGGTCTGACCAGGCATCGCGGTAAAGCTGATATGGCTTAACATATCCTCCTTGGCATCGGGATAGCGGAAAGAAACATTTTCAAACCGTACGATGCCCTTTTGCGTGTCGTCAAATTCGGCGGGGGAGACGGGGTCGTTAATGGAAGCGGTGCAGGATATGACTTCGTCAACACGCTTGGCGGACACGGAGGCGCGGGGGAGCATGATGGACATAAAGGAAATCATCAAGAAGGCCATGATGATCTGCATGGCATACTGTATGAAAGCCATAATATCGCCCACCTGCATGGCGCCTTCGCTGATCTGATGGGCGCCAACCCACAGAATCAGAAGGGAGACACCGTTCATGATCAGCATCATCAGCGGCATCATGCCGGACATCATTCTGGTCACGAAGCGCTGCGTCTTGTTCAGTATGGTATTGGCTTTGTCAAAGCGCTCTTCTTCCTTCTTCTGCGTGCCAAAGGCGCGTATGACGGGAAGGCCGGTAAGGATCTCTCTGGAAACGAGGTTCAGCTGGTCAATATACTGCTGCAGCTTATTGAACTTGGGCAGTGCGATAAAGTACAGCGTTCCAACCAGCGCAAGCAGCAATCCCACCGCCAGCGCGATGATCCAGGTCATGGATACGTTGGTGCGCAGGACTTGGAACACGCCTCCCAATCCCATGATTGGCGCATAGATCACCATTCGCAATAGGAAGACCAACACAGTCTGCACCTGCTGGATATCGTTGGTGGAGCGGGTAATCAGCGAAGCAGTGGAGAAATTATCCATTTCCTTTTGGGAAAAAGACACCACCTTGGAAAACACACGGCTGCGCAGATCGCGGCCCAGCGTTGCAGAAACACGGGATCCTAAAAAACCCACACAAACGGAGGCGGCCATGGAGGCCAGGGCAATGCCCAACATTTTCAGACCCGCCAGGAGAATGAAATTGGACTGCATGGAACCTGCGTTCAGGCCAATTGCCTGGTATTCTGCATTCAGGTAGGGGATGGCAACCTGTATAAGCGCCGCTTCGGGAATTGCTGCCATTTGCTTGTTGATATTGGTAAGTATTGGATCACGCAATATAGCAGGCAAAGTTAAAAGGCCGCCTAACAATTGCGAGGTATTAGCAGGCAAGATGCCAATGCCAGCTTTCGACATGGATTCCGGAATCTTGCCCTCAGCAATCATACGGATCAGGAATGCGTGAGAGAAGATGCTGTCCAGGCTTTTGCGCGTATCATCGTCTACTTTTTTAAGCTCATACAGCGTTTCTGAAGCCTGCAAAGAATACTTTGTGCCTTCTTTTATTGGCAGTTGATCATAATTTGGCAATACATTGCTGTTATAATCGGAACCAAGCATGTACACAGACAGTGTTTCCAGCTCTTTTGCACGAATAACCGTGGGGGAGGAGCTTTCAATACCCTGCTGCTGTATACCTACATTCACAATCCGCGCGGTATAGCCGGGCAGCGCCAGCTCGCACATGGCTTGCACTGCCAGCATGAGTACTACCAGCAGTAAGGCAGGCCATGATTTCTTCAAATATTTCAGCATTCGGGTCACAGGCTTTTTCACTCTCCTTGATTGGTCCGGTTTTTTTCCGGACTGTCGGATTCCAAAAATGTACTCAGGTTCTTTACAATACGCGATAGATAGCCCGTCAGACACTCCAGTTCTTCCTTGGAAAAGCCCTCGATCGCCAGTATCTGCACCTTATCCACGGCAATGCGGATGTCCTTGGCCGTCTGTATGCCAAGCGGTGTCAGGCGCAGCAGCTTTTCACGCAGGTCGTTGGGATTCCTCAAACGCAGTATCATACCCTGCTGTTCCAGGCGGCGCAGGGAAACTGCTACTGTGGCTGCGCTCACCTGAAGCTTGCGGCATAATTCACCCTGGCTGATGGTGCCTTTATCCAGCAGGCATCCAAGCAGCGCGGCTTGCCCCGGATGAACGAACGGGTTGCCCACTGTTTTTGAAATACATTGAAAAAACAAGTGGTGCAGCCTGTGGTAGTTCATGGACAGGAACATATTGCCATGCATATTCCTTGACCTTTCAATTTGTTAACCGGCTAAAGAAATCCGGTTTTTGCATTGTATGCCTAATATATCTGCTCGTCAAGCCCCAAATTTGAAAGAAAATTTGCTAGAAAACATATATCATGTATTTGTTGGCAAAGCCTTCGCCGCCTTTGACAAGTGGACCGTGGAAATGTATAATAATTTTGCTTTACATATATGGATTAGTACAATGCCGCGGAAAAAAAGCGGGCATGGGGTGAGTGAAAGTTGCAATGAACCGGCAGAAAAACGGGAAAAAGCGTTGGCGTTTTCTTCCCCTCAGGTTCACACTGTATGCGCTGATATACGCCACCTTTTTCGGAATCATGGGACTCAATAACTGGCAGCTGTGGGTGCCCAGCCGCACCTCGGGCGTAACCATCCTGACATTCACCGTGCTTTTGACGGTGATGCTATCCGTCTATGGCGGTTACGACATCGGGAAACGCAAGAGCAAGCCGGTGATCTCATCGCTGGTGCTGGCTGTAGGAATGACTGATATCGTTACTTATTTTCAGCTGGAAATCATGAATGCCAACGATGCCAAATATGGAACGCTGACATTATTCGGCTGGGATTTTGTGCTGCTTTTATGTGCCATTGCGATACAAATCCTTGTCATTATCCTGATGACAAGGTTGGGCAACAGCTTATATTTTTCCGTCCATCCACCGGAAAATTGCTGCATCATCGCCAGTTCCAGGGATGCGGCGGAACATGTGGCGGCAAAGCTCGCTCGGTACAAGCTGCAATATGCCGTACGCGATATGGTCAATTTTAACGCCAAAAACATAAAAAAATTCGTTCTCCGAAATGATGCCGTATTTTTGGCGGATGTGCCCGCAGAACACCGTTTCAAGCTTCTTGAATTCTGCTATGAGAATCATAAGAACGTTTACACTACCGCTGACTTGTACGATGTCATGGTTGCCAACGGCAGACAGGTGATATTAGATGATTGTCCCTTTGTAGCCATGGGCCGTGGCGGAATGGAACCCCATGAGCAAATGATAAAGCGGATCATGGATATCGTTATTTCCTTCATAGCAATATTGGTGTTCAGCCCCGTCATGCTGCTGGCGGCCATTGCTATTTTGCTGGAAGACGGCAGGCCGGCCTTCTTTATGCAAAAGCGGAAGACTATCGACGGAAATGTATTTGAAATCGTCAAGTTCCGCACTATGCGTAAAGATGCTGCGGGGAATGGCCCTCAGGTTTCCGTTCATCAGGGTGACGGGCGGATTACACGCGTGGGGGCTTTCCTTCGCAAGTTCCGGCTGGATGAACTGCCTCAGTTCTTTAATATTCTCAAAGGCGATATGAGCATGGTAGGCCCGCGGCCGGAGATGCTGGAGAACGTCGCCCAGTACAGCAAGGAGTTTCCCGCCTTCGTCTACCGGCAGAAGATGAAAGCAGGCCTTACAGGGTATGCCCAGATCGAAGGCCGGTACAATACCACCGCCAAAGATAAGTTGATGATGGATTTGATGTACATAGAAAGTTTTTCCATATGGATGGATGTAAAACTCCTTTTCCGAACGCTCACGGTTTTTTTCAAGACAGACAGCACGCAGGGTTTTGAAATGCACAACACGGAAAATGAGGCTCACGTAAAGGTTTCGGGGGATATCCTTAGTGAGGAAGACGCAGAAACAAAGGAATATTCTTCCTCTGGCAGCATATCTTCCACCTATCACAGTGCAGGATGAATAATTTTTCCTGCAAAATGCGTCGTTGACAATCGTATGCACTAAACGTATAATATATTAATATGCCGATGGGAAATAGAATGATCCGCTAAGGAGGCAGCGCATGAGCTCCAGATTTGCCATGTATACACTCAAACGATTCGGAATGGCAATACTAACAATTTTTTTGGTTATTATGATTACTTTCTTTACGATGCACGCCATTCCGGCAAGTCCGTTCAGCTCTGAAAAGGCCAAATCGGATGCCACTATCGCTGCCTTGGAAGCTAAATATGGCTTTAACAAGCCGCTTGGAGTGCAGTTTTTAAATTATGTAAAGAACGTTGTAGTCTTAGACTTTGGTTTGTCCACCTCCTGGGTGGGGAATACAGTGTTTGATCTCATCAAAACAGGATTTGGATATTCTGCTGCCATCGGCTTCACTGCCGGTTTGATCGCTATCTTTTTTGGTGTCATTCTGGGAGCCTTGGCGGCGCTGAACCGCGGAAAATGGGCGGATAAGATTATTCAGGTAGTCACCACGGCCTTGGTATCCATGCCGAACTTCGTGTTGGCTACTGTTCTTTTGCTGATATTCGGATTGTGGCTGCGCTGGTTTCCTACTTTGGGCAGCCAGCCGGGCGGGCTCATCATGCCTGTAATATCATTAAGCCTGTACCCTATGGCTTACATCACCAGACTGGAGCGTTCCAGCATGCTGGATGTACTGGGCCAGGATTATATCCGTACTGCCCGCGCCAAAGGACTGCCCAAGTTCAAGGTGGTTTTCAAACACGCGTTGAAAAGTGCATTGAGCCCCGTAATCACTTATGCCGGTCCAATGCTGGCCTATATTCTTACTGGGAGCATGGTCGTTGAGAATATTTTCTCAGTTCCGGGGTTGGGACGTCTATTTGTGAACAGTATGCTTCGTACCGATTACATGATGATTATGGGCGTGACCATCTTCCTGGCAACGCTGATCATCCTCATGAATTTTCTGGCCGATATCTTCTACAAGGCCATGGATCCCAGAATTGATTTGAAGTAAGGTGGTCAGCATGCAAAACGATAAGCTTTTAAAGAAAAATCCCTTAAGTTTTCAAATCGATCCTGCAAAGTTTGAGCCTGCCACAGAAGCAGAAAAAGCCCAGCAGGTGACCATGAGGGAATCCGTCTCCTTCATGAAGGACGGTTTGCGCCGCCTTGCGCGAAACAAGCTGGCTATGGCTTGCATATTCATCATTATCATAGTTGGGCTGATCGCCTTCATTGTGCCTACGATTTATCCTTACAGCTATTCCAAGCAGGATGTACTGAGTAAGTATTTGAGACCCTTTGAATATTCCCAAAAAGAACAAGCAACGATCAATAAGGGAAATTACGTGTTTCCCCATATTATGGGCACCGATGCGCTGGGGCGGGATTACGCCATCCGCGTGATTTACGGCACCCGAATTTCCCTGCTGGCGGGCTTGGGATCGGCGCTGATTGTTGTCATCATCGGCATCATTTACGGTGCGATATCGGGCTATTTCGGCGGCAAGGTCGACTTGATCATGATGCGGTTCGTGGATATTATTTATTCCCTGCCTGACGTTCTCATCATGATACTTCTATCAGTGGCCATCCGGGATGTGGTCAGGGTTTCCCACAACGCATTGATTACGAAACTCGGCGCAGGCATGGTAAGTATATTTATTGTGTTCGGACTGTTGTACTGGGTAGGCATGGCCCGCCAGGTAAGAGGTCAAATATTGTCCATCAAGGAGCAGGAATATGTGCTGGCTTCCCGCTCTATGGGGGCATCGGCATCCAGAATCATACGCAAGCACATGATCCCTAACTGCGTATCGGTCATTATCATCACGGCTGCCATGCAGATTCCTTATGCGATCTTCACAGAAAGCTTCCTTTCATTCTTGGGGCTTGGCGTTTCCATACCGATGCCCTCGCTGGGTTCCCTGGCTTCCGATGCAAGGAGCGGCCTTGTCTCTTATCCATATCTATTGATTTTCCCGGCTATGTCGATCTTCCTGATCGTGCTTTCGTTCAATCTTCTGGGCAACGGTCTACGGGATGCCTTTGATCCCAAACTACGTTCATAACAAAGGGGAGCACACCATGCGTCTATTGGAAGTAAAGGACCTGAAAACATCGTTTTTCACCCCCTCCGGGGAAGTGAAGGCCGTGGACGGTGTTTCCTTCAATCTGGATAACGGAACGGTGCTGGGCATCGTTGGCGAATCGGGCAGCGGAAAAAGCGTTACCGCTTATTCCGTACTGCAGATTTTAACAAACCCGGGCCGTATTGTGGGCGGCAGCATAAAGCTGAACGGCAAGGAACTGGTAGGCGCCTCCGAAGAGGAGATGCGCGCCATCCGTGGCAACAAGATCAGCATTATATTCCAGGACCCAATGACCAGCCTGAATCCCGTATATACGGTGGGCAACCAGTTGATGGAAGCCATCATGCTGCATACCAAACGCAACCGGGAGCAGGCAAAGGCACGGGCTATTGAAATGCTTCAATTGGTGGGCATCAGCGAGCCGGAAAAGAGGCTGCACCAGTATTCCTTCGAGCTCAGCGGCGGCATGCGCCAGCGGGTGATGATCGCTATGGCTCTGGCCTGCGAGCCGGATATACTCATTGCCGACGAGCCCACCACCGCGTTGGATGTGACGATACAGGCTCAGATTCTGGAACTGATGACAAAGCTGCAAAAGCAGCTGGGCATGGCTATTATTATGATTACCCATGATCTGGGCGTGATTGCCAACATGTGTGACGAAGTGATCGTCATGTACGCCGGCAAGGTGGCTGAAAGGGGAACGGCAGACCAGATTTTTTACAACCCCAAACACGAGTATACCAAAGGCCTTTTAAGGTCGATCCCCAATATCGAAAATGATGAAAAGGAACGGCTGGTTCCCATTGCAGGTTCGCCTATCGATATGCTCAACATGCCAAAGGGCTGCGCTTTCGCACCACGTTGTGAACGGGCCATGAAGGTTTGCTTAAGCGAGCATCCACAGGAAGCGTGGGTCGCCAAGGACCATCTTTCGGCTTGCTGGGTCAATGTCCAGGAGGGCGTAGAAAAGGGAACCATCGAGACGGATGAAAAGGGCCGGATCGTCAGGATCGGTACGGACAAGGCGGGTGAACAAGCATGAGTGACAAAATGCAAAAACCGGCAGAGCTGTATAAGCCGGATCCGGCGAATATCCTGGAAGTGCGGGATTTGAAGCAGCATTTTACCATCAATATGGGCTTTATGAAAAAAGCAACACTTAAAGCAGTGGATGGTGTATCTTTCTCCATTAAAAGAGGGGAAACACTGGGCCTTGTGGGCGAGTCGGGCTGCGGCAAGACGACGGTTGGCAGAAGCCTTCTTCATCTGTACAAACCTACCGCGGGCGAAGTGTACTTTGACGGTGCCAGGATTGATAACAACGTTTCTTTAAGATCGTTTAGGCGCAGGGCACAGCTTGTGTTTCAGGATCCCTATTCTTCCTTGAATCCAAGGATGACGGTGGGGGATATCGTTGCTGAATCACTGGATGTTCATAGAATGTATGCCAACAGGAAAGAGCGAAGTGCCCGAATCAACGAGCTTTTGAGCATGGTGGGCTTGTCCAGCGAGCAGGCCACCCGTTATGCCCACGAGTTCAGCGGCGGGCAAAGGCAAAGAATAGGCATAGCAAGAGCATTGGCTTCCACACCCGACTTTATCGTATGCGATGAACCTGTTTCCGCCCTTGACGTATCCATTCAAGCACAGATCATCAATATGCTGGAAGATTTGCAGCATCAATTGGGGTTGGCTTACCTGTTCATTGCCCATGACCTGGCGGTGGTCAAGCATATATCCAACCGCATTGCGGTAATGTATCTTGGCAAGATGGTGGAACTTGCTTCTTCCACCGAACTGCATCGCCATCCGCTTCACCCCTATACCATTTCGCTTCTGTCTGCAGTGCCGATTCCCGATCCCGTCAAATCGCATCAGTCGCAGCGTATTGTGCTGCACGGCGATATACCAAGTCCGCTCAAAGCGCCATCCGGCTGTCCCTTCCGTACCAGATGCCCGAGGGCAACGGAAATATGCGCGAAGGTGAATCCTGAATTCCTGGAAGTAGCACCAGAGCATTTTGTGGCATGCCATAATTTGTGATAAGATAAAAATGAAATTCATTGACACTGGGCTTGCATTATGCTATCATTTATTTTAGTAACCGGAAATTACAAGGACGCAAGGAGGAGAACCATGAAAAAGGTAATCGCTTTGCTGCTGGCATTGCTCTTGGTGAGCACCGGCCTTACAGCTATGGCAGAAGGTCAAGGCAAGGTTGTTTCGGTGATGTTCGGCGGCGGCACGCCGCTGTCCATTGATCCCGCGCTCAACAGCGCTTCCCAGGGCAGCAATGTCTTGAAGCTTGCACATGCTGGCCTGATGGGGTATCAGTATGTGGACGGCCAACCGAAGCTCATGCCCGAACTGGCAGAATCCTACACCATTTCCGAAGACAGTTTGACCTATGTATTCACGCTCCGTGATGGCCTCAAATGGTCCGATGGCAGCGATTTCAAGGCCAGCGAAGTAGTTTCTTCCTGGAACCGTGCCGCTTCCAAGGAACTGGGTGCCGACTATGGTTATTTGTATGCTTACATTGATGGCTATGACACCGGCGCTTTGAACGTTGTTGCCGATGATGCCGCCCGCACCGTGACTGTGAAGCTGGTCAATCCGACCGCCTATTTCCTGGATTTGTGCGGTTTCCCCACCTTCTATCCGGTGAAGGTTGATTTGGCTGACAATGCAGGCGCTTGGGCGACCGATCCCGCCAAGTACGTTGGCATGGGTCCGTTCCGCATGACCAAGTATGCCGTGGATGATGTGATTACCTTCGAGAAGAATCCCAACTATTGGGATGCTGCCAATGTCAAGCTAGGCGGTGTCAACTGCTATTTGTCTGAAGACAACGTAGCAATCCTGACGGCTTATGAAAACAACTCCGCTCAGTTCATTAACTCCATCGATCCTACCGAATATCCCCGCCTGCAGTCCACCTATCCCGGCGAGCTGGTATTCGGGCCCTACATTGGCACCTGGTATGTGCTGTTCAACGTGCATAAGGACATTTCTCCCGTCGGCAAGCAATTGACCGTGCAGGAACAGTCCAAAGCCCGTTACGCTCTCGGTCAGCTGATCGACCGTC
>JAEZHM010000104.1 GCA_023416585.1 Bacillota bacterium | reverse complement strand
CCTCTGGGCGATACTCCCCGAAACAGCTTTGTTTTCAACATTTTCAGGATATTCATCATTCGTTTGATTTCATTTATTATACTATCAAATCCTGCAATAGTTTGTCAACCGGGATATGAAATTTACGAACGTTTTTATTAAATATGCATAAAATATTCGTATATTTTATATTGGTTTTTATGCGATCACGGTAAGCTTGCTTTCCGCTTCTTTGAATACACTGGCTGAAACCTGGATATTTTCCAACTCCAACGTGTTTTTTATCCTTATTATTCTTGCGTCCTCAACGCTGCCCAGAGCGCAGGTTTTCAAAGCCCGGGTGTTTGACAGTTGCATAGGAAAAAAAATCTTGTAAGCCTTGAGATAGGCTTATTTTTTTGTCAAATTTTAAAAATTATTATTGCGCAATGCGTAGCAATGTGTTATAATATGTGTGTTATACTAATGATGAGGTGTATGAAATGAGACTGCAGACTTCTGAATCAAAAAATGCTACTTCCTTCTACATAACAAAGTCCGTATATAATAATGGTACTCGCAGCACCAAGATTATTGAAAAGCTTGGAACCTATGCAGAGCTGAAAATCAAGCTAAACGGCAGGGATCCCCGCGAGTGGGCAGTGGAATATGTTAAAGAGTTGAACCGTATTGAAAAAGAAGGGCGAGAACCCGATATCATTGCCAAGTACTCACCATACAAGCGAATTGAGAAGGATGAGCGTCGTTGCTTTAATGGTGGATATCTTTTCTTGCAGCAGATATACCATGAACTTAAACTACATAAGCTTTGCAAAGATATTGCCATTAAATACAAATTTGAATTTAACATGGATTCCATTCTCTCCAGACTCATTTATGGCAGGATACTATTCCCTTTATCAAAGCTTGCAACATACGAAGAATCCAAAAAGTTTATTGAACAACCTGATTTTGAATTGCACCAAATATACAGAGCGCTTGGGTATCTCGCAAAAGAAACTGACTTTATTCAAAGCGCTCTTTATGAGAACAGCCTGAAAATTTCAAAAAGAAATACCGGTATACTTTACTTTGACTGCACCAACTATTATTTTGAGATTGAACAAGAAGATGGTGACAAGCAATACGGACCGTCAAAAGAGCACAAACCCAACCCTATTGTCCAGATGGGACTGTTCATGGATGGTGATGGCATTCCGCTAGCTTTCAGTATTAACAGGGGAAACATGAATGAACAGCTCACATTGAAACCTTTAGAAGAAAAAATATTATCTGATTTCAGGCTTTCAAAGTTCGTCGTCTGTACTGATGCAGGTCTTTCCTCCGAAGCTAACCGTAAGTTCAATGACAAGGACGGGCGTGCCTTTATCACCACACAGTCGATTAAAAAATTGAATGAATACCTTCGAAACTGGTCTCTTGCTCCAACTGGCTGGAAACTTCCGGGCGACAAAAAAAACTATGACATCTCTAAACTTGATGAGATGATAAAAAATGCCAGTGACAAAGATAAAGAAAAAATACGGGCCAAGGTTTTCTACAAAGAACGCTGGATTAAAGGAAAGGACCTTGAACAAAGGCTTATTGTAACATACTCAATCAAATACAGAGATTATCAGCGTAAGATCCGAGCCTCTCAAATAGAACGTGCTCTAAAGCTGATAGACTCCAACCCTGATAAAATAAATAAATGCCACCAAAACGACTACAAAAGGCTTATTCAAAAGACAAGCATAACTTCCGATGGAGAAGTTGCAGAAAAAGAAAAATACAGCATTGATACAGCTCAAATCCATAAAGAAGAAGCTTATGATGGTTTTTATGGTGTGTGTACAAATCTGGAGGATGATGTTTCTGAAATTGTTAAGGTTAATCACAGGAGATGGGAAATCGAAGAATGCTTTAGAATCATGAAAAGTGAGTTTAAAGCAAGGCCTGTATATCTGAGAGATAATGAACGGATAGAGGCGCATTTCATTACTTGTTTTATATCACTGATTATTTATAGGCTCCTTGAAAAAAGGCTCAAAGAGCAATTTACCTGCCATGAGATTATCAGTCAATTGAGAGAAATGAATTTTAAGGATATTAAGGATGTTGGCTATGAACCGGTATATACAAGGACGGATTTTACAGATGCTTTACATGATGTTTTTGGCTTTAATACCGATTACCAGATTGTCACTTCAAAACAAATGAAAAAAATTTTAAAAACAACAAAAGGGTATTAATACATTGCGCACTTTTTTAAAATCAAAGAAATCCTGTATGCCACCTTTTTCAATGGCTTACAGGATTTTTACCCTTCTCAACTGTCAAACATGGGAATATATTGAAATAATTTTAGATTTTTTGTACTTTCTGTTGAAATTTAAATGGACGAGGTTTGGTATTTTATTACAAGGTTCCAAAACTTGAAATTTCTTGTGTAAAGCAAGACAATATCTCCCAATCCATGTATAATTCAGGCGGCAGGGAAAGAATCGGGATATATCTCCTATCCTAAGTTCGGAAGGTCTTTTAAACCCCAGACGGCTGCTGGCATATCCATACACAGCAAGATAGCTAAATAAGGCAGCAATAAAACTAAAGCATTTCGTGTCTTTAAGTTATAAAATATTTACGACATAATTTTGTCCGTTGATTCTTAATTCGACAATGCAAAGTAAAGGAGAAGGTAAGATGGCAAAAAGAATTATTGCACTGGTAATTTG